>NZ_QPJQ01000013.1 GCF_003337275.1 Marinomonas foliarum
CTGCTTTATCTGTGGTAAGAAGAAGTGTATCAACTTCAGCAGTTGGCTTCTTCTACACCTGATTTGCAGTGTCGCACTTATTATCTGAATTTAGGTCTTATATCCCTTCGGTCGCCTCATGACTGAGCCTAACTAAATAACAAGAGAGCTTTTTTTGATTCTTTTCTCCCAATGTCGTTTTCGTGTGTTTGGATGTATTAAATGGTCTTTATTGACGTCGCTATTGTTGAGTGCGATAGGCACGCCAATGGTATATGCAGAGGAGAGCGGGGCGACTCTCGAAACAGAAGTTGCTATTAATGCTAACGCATCTTCTGTACCTGATAGTGCAGAAAAAGCTCCTTTGGAGAGCCGTCCCGCTATAGCTCCTGTTACACAGGCTCCGAAAGGCTATGAATTTTCACATCAAACCGTGATCGACTTAGCAAAGGATCTAGCGTCAGCCCCAATGAAGCCTGCAGAAATGGCTCCAAAAGCTTTGATTGATATGGACTATCCCACTTATCGACAAATCAACTTTCAACAGAACCAAGCCGTATGGGGGAATACGCCCACTAAATTTTCAGTTCAATTATTTGCACCGGGTTTTTTGTTTAAAGATTTAGTGTCGATTGATGCGGTTGAAAATGGTCGTGCTTTTCCTTTGAAGGTGTCTGAAGACTCTTTTAAAACACCGAATGATGAAATAAGTAAGCTTATTTCACAGGTCGGAAAATACGCAGGTCTGCGTTTACATTATCCGATAAATACCGCCGATATGAATGATGAGTTTATTGTCTTTCAAGGGGCGAGCTATTTCCGAGCGATTTCCAAAGGTCAGTCTTATGGCTTGTCGGCACGTGGTCTTGCTGTCGATGTGGCGCAGCCTAAGGGCGAAGAGTTTCCAATGTTCAAACAGTTTTGGATTGAGCGCCCGTCGTCCAGCCAAGACGCTATTGTTGTACATGCATTACTTGACAGCAAAAGCGTCACTGGCGCTTATCGATTTGGTATTTATCCAGGAAAGCCAACTCGTGTCGATGTTAAAGCGACTTTGTTCCCACGAGTAGATTTAAAAAATGTAGGCATTGCACCGCTGACATCTATGTTTATGTATAACAACTCACTTGATGGCTCTGATATTCCGGATTACCGTCCTGCCGTTCATGATTCCGAAGGTCTGCAAATCTTAACGGGTCAAGATGAAATGGTTTGGCGTCCATTGAACAATCCCAAGTCACTGCAAGTGAGTGCTTTTAGTGATAATTCACCGAAAGGCTTTGGTTTAATTCAGCGCCATCGTGGTTTTGAAGACTACCAAGATTTAGAAGCCAGCTACCATACTCGTCCTTCTGCTTGGATTAAGCCGCTGAATGATTGGGGTGAGGGGCATGTTGAGTTGGTTGAAATTCCTTCAAACGCGGAAACAAACGACAATATTGTTACTTATTGGCAGCCTAAAGAGGGGCTGAAGAAAGGTGAGTCTTACACTTACCAGTATTTAATGACGTGGTCTAATGACACGCCAGTTTCACTGGACTCTCCTCGAATCGTTCGTAGCGCCAAAGGTGTGAAGTTATTCAAAACGAACCCAGAAGTAGTGATCGATTTTAATAAAATGCCGGACGTAGATGTCGATGATCTCACTATCGATGCCAGCATTAGTAACGGGAAGATACTTGAAACTATCGCGGTAAAAAACCCACATAATAATGGTGTTCGCGTGTATGTGTCTTTTGACCCAGAAGATACTGCTTTGTCGGAGTTGAGAGTCCAACTTAAACAGGATGATGTGGCCGTTGCGCCGACTTGGTTATATCGTTGGATAAAGGAGTAATTATGTTACTAAAGGACAGTGTTGCTAAGCAGGCATTGCCAAAGGTATCACCTTTGACTATGCCGCGTCATACCGTTGATGAAGAATCCCAAGCCCGTAAAAGTAGATTGCAAAGCTTTGCTGTTACGACATTTTTTGCCCGTTTATTTGTATTAATTGGGACGGTTGGATTGTCTTGGTATGGTGCAACTGAGATGTACGATGTGCTTAATACCAATGCGATTGCGGGTCTACAGTGGGCGTTCTTGGTATTGTTTTGTATCAACTTTACGTGGATCTCTTTTGCTTTTTCACAAGCGACACTCGGGTTGATCTTCCAGATTTGGCCATTTTCTAAAACTCGTAAAGAGCAAGAAGTCGATGGCGTTACGGCTATTTTGTTGCCTGTTTATAACGAAGATCCTTTGCGTATTCGTGCCAATATCCAAGCCATGCATGAGGACTTAGTAAAACAAGCACCGGGTAAGTTTGCGTTCTTTGTGCTGAGTGATACCAACCGAGCCGATGCTTGGATTGCTGAGGAACAAGCGTTTCGTCCGTTACTTAATGAAGATGACTCGGCGTGTCCTGTTTATTATCGTCGTCGCTACAATAATGCTGAACGTAAAGCAGGTAACATTGCTGAATGGGTGACCGGTTATGGTGGTGATTATGAATGCATGATAGTACTGGACGCCGACAGTTTAATGGGCGCGGATTGCTTGATCTCTCTGACTCGTCGCATGGCAGCAGAACCAGGTTTGGGTTTGATCCAAACCTTACCAACTATTATTCGTGCGAACACTTTATATAGTCGTATTCAACAGTTTGCTAATCATTGTTTTGGCCCTATTTATGCCTCTGGTTTAGCGGCTTGGCATGGTTACTCTTCTAACTTCTGGGGACATAATGCCATTATTCGTACCAAAGCCTTTGCTGATGCGTGTGGTTTGCCTGTTTTAGAAGGTAAAGCGCCTTTCGGTGGTCATGTAATGAGTCATGACTTTATGGAGGCGGCATTATTGCGTCGTGCGGGTTGGGGCGTGCGTTTTGATACCGACTTAAAAGCGTCTTATGAAGAAGCGCCACCTTCGCTGGTGGATGTGATTGTTCGAGATCGTCGTTGGTGTCAGGGTAACTTGCAGCACAAAGCCTTTGTATTCGCTAAAGGATTCCATTTTGCGACTCGTTTGCACTTGATCTCTGGCATCATGTCTTATCTGAGCGCTGTTTTCTGGTTGCTGTTAATCGTCGTCGGTTTTGCCTTGGCAGTTCAGGCGTATTTTGTTCGACCTGAGTATTTTTCCAATCCATCGTTATTTCCAACTTGGCCAGTATTTGACTTCGAAAAAGCGCGGTCGTTATTTGTCTTGTCTATGGCGTTGGTGTTAGCGCCTAAAGTATATGGCTGGTTGTCTGCCATGCTGAACTTTCGCCGTTGCATGCAATTTGGTGGGCCGATCTTACTGACTTTGAGCACCTTAGTAGAGACGGTTTTATCTGCTTTGTATGCGCCGATTCTTATGTTGTCTCAATTTCAAGTTGTTTATGATGTCTTTAAAGGTCGCGACAGTGGTTGGAAGCCACAATCACGTGATGACGGTGCTACTTCATGGAAAGTCGCTGCACGTGCTCACTGCAGCCACACTCTGCTAGGTTTTGGGTTAGCAGGTGGTGCTTTGTTTCTGAGTGAAGAGTTGTTTTATTGGTCTTTACCTATCAGCTTTGGACTGATTTTGTCTATTCCATTATCGTGGATCAGTGGTGGTGCGAAGCGTGGTAACGTCATTCATTATTTAGGGTTGATGCGTGCTCCAGAAGAAAAGCGTCCACATTCTATTATTGTGATGCAAAGTCGATATGATGAAGCGCAAAGTGAGCTGAAGTTTGATGATGCTTTATCTTCTTTGAAACGTTTGTCATCTGATTCGGCTTTGTTTTATTGGCATTTAGCCCAAATGCCACAAGATGAGCCCAACAAAGAATTCTCCCGCGCCTGGATTTGTGCCGAATGGCAGATTATCAACAGCGAGAATATTCAAAGTTTGCTAGATCATCTTAATGAAAAAGAGTGCCTTGCCATTCTGCAGCATCGAGAGCTTATGGTGGCAATGGAAAAATATTTGCCGGAAGATAAGCGTGTAAGCGAACAGACAGAAGAGTTTGTGTTGGCTTAGACTGACTAAGGTTTAAATTTCGAATTCGGCGTAAAGAGAGTATTTTCTTTGCGCCGTTTTTTTGTATCGACTAAATCATAAAGCTGATGTGATGTAAAAAGGGAAATTCACTTAATAGTAATTCCCCTTTTTAACGAATCTTATTTATTCAACAGGTAGATCTAGTGTCTAGAATAATCACTGGGTTTGTTATTCCGGTAGTTTTTCGTCTTGCCATGCTCTGCGGCTTTCTTGGCCTGCTTTTCTCGTACTCGCTCCGCATCTTCAAAACTCAATTCTGCTGGCTCGCGGGGTGTCTGACCTTCTGGAATGATACGCTTTCGCGGTGGCAGTTCGAACTGCTCCGATGATACGCGAGGTAGGTTTTTAAACTTATACAGATAGAAAATCTCTACTTTTTCTCGTGCCCATTCTGTCTTCTTGAGAAATTTCACACTGGATTCAATGCTAGGGTTAGTGTTGAAGCAGTTGATGTTCAGGTAAGCGTATAAAATCTCAAAACCATAGTGATCAACTAGTTGGGTGAGCAGTTCTTGTAAACCCAAGCCATGTAGTGGATTGTTTTCGTAGTTGATCTCGTCGTTCATAAAAGTATCCGATAATAAGTCAAAAATTTTAAAGGCTAATAATGTGCCATCATACCTGTGACGGCTTAGACTTTATAGTAAAGGCTGGTGTTAGGATTTGTTCAAATACGCAATATATGTCCCTAATGAATTAATAATGGTTGTTTTAAGGGCGACACTCCTTATAAGTTGTTAGGACGTTAGAAATGCAAAGGCAGAAAGCAATGGCGCAGATAAGTAAACAAGATTTTCAACTCCTTCTAACCGCAAGTGAAATGGGTGAGGCCGATATAGCGGCGGTTCAGGCTGGTGTTCCTGCTATGGAACTGATGGAGGCGGCAGGAAAGGCGGTTGCTGATGCTGTACTCGATCACTGGTCTAGGTGTTCTGTCTTGGTGCTTTGTGGGCCGGGCAATAATGGCGGTGACGGTTTTGTTGTCGCTCAACTTTTGCAGTCTGTTGGCTGGCCAGTGCGTTTGGCGTTTTTGGGTTCTGTTGAAAAATTATCGTCAGAAGCTGCGTATTTTTATCATGCGTGGCAAGGTGAAGTTGAAGCGTACTCTGTCGCTTTATTAGAGCAAACCGATTTGGTTATAGACGCTATGTTTGGTGCGGGTTTGACTCGGCCTCTAGAAGGCAAAGCCCGCGACATGATCGATGACATCATCGAGCGTAAAATACCTGTGTGTGCGATTGATGTTCCTAGTGGTGTGGATGGTACAACCGGTGCTGCTCTTGGCAAGATTGCTTCTGCTGAATTAACGGTAACTTTCTTTCGAAAAAAGCCGGGGCATTTATTGCTTCCTGGCCGTAGTTTGTGCGGCAAGCTTGTTGTTGCTGATATTGGAATCCCTGTTTCTGTGTTGGACGAGTTGAATCTGCAAACTTGGGAAAATAGCCCTGAGATTTGGTGTCGAGATTACCCTTGGCCTCGTTCAGGGGGACACAAGTTTCATCGCGGACACGCTGTAGTGTATGGCGGAGAAAATATCACTGGCGCAAGCCGTTTGACGGCTCGTGGCGCCATGCGAATCGGCGCGGGCTTGGTGTCGCTGGCTGTGCCAATTAAAGCGTGGGCAATATATGCCACGGCGATGACTAGCGTGATGGTGGCGAAATTAGAGCAAAGCCAAGAAGCGGAAGATTTTGAAGAGTTATTGCTCGATCCTCGTCACAACGCTATTGCAGTCGGGCCAGGTGCTGGCTTGGCTGGATTCGAGCGAATTCGTACACGCAAAATTGTTCTGGCAGCGCTGGCGACTAATCGTCCTACTGTGTTGGATGCTGATGCACTCAGTGCTTTTGCAGATGATCCAAAAACGCTTTTTGATGCGATCAATGGGTCTTGTGTGATGACGCCCCATGAAGGGGAGTTCGCGCGTCTGTTTCCTACTTTTAATGAAAACACTGATATTAATAAAAGCCCTGACATTAATGAGCAATGTGCGGCTGACAAGTTAACGCGTGCTCGACTTGTCGCCAAATTAAGTGGTGCTGTGGTGGTATTGAAAGGATCGGATACCGTCATTGCGTCGCCTGATGGCCGAGCGATTATCAACTCAAACGCGCCTGCGGATCTCGCAACCGGTGGCTCTGGGGATGTATTGGCGGGCTTTATTGTCGGATTACTTGCTCAAGGCATGTTGCCATTTGACGCCGCAGCGGCTGCTGTTTGGTTGCATGGTGAAGTGGGTAATGAGGTGGGGATTGGCTTGATTGCCGACGATTTGCCAAACCATCTTCCGAAAGTGTTATCTGCTTTTAAAACGCAGTACTTCAGCGATTAAATATAATTTTTTAGATAAAACAAAAAAGGCCTTGTTCTGCTCTCGTTATTTAAACGTTTGCGGAACAAGGCCTTTTTTAATCTAGCGTTCTAGATTAGTAGCTGAATTAGCTCACCATTTTGTGAGGGTCGATAACGAATTTCTTCGCTGCGCCGCCGTCGAAATCAGCATAACCTTGTGGTGCTTGGTCAAGTGAAATCATTTGTACGTTAACCGCTTTAGCAATGTCGATCTTATCAAACAAGATGGCTTGCATTAGTTGGCGGTGGTACTTCATAACAGGGCACTGGCCAGTATGGAATGAGTGAGACTTAGCCCAACCTAGACCGAAGCGCATGCTTAGGCTGCCTAGTTTTGCCGCTTCGTCAGTGGCACCTGGATCTTCTGTTACGTACAAACCAGGAATACCAATCTGTCCACCAGCACGTGTCATTTGCATTGCAGAGTTCAAAACGACTGCTGGAGATTCTTGTTTGTGGTTACAACCACAAGCGTGTGCTTCAAAGCCTACACAATCCACAAACGCATCGACTTCACGATCACCAAGAATCGCTTCGATTTTGTCTTGGATATCGCCTTCTTGAGTAAGGTCGATTGTTTCACAGCCGAAAGAACGTGCTTGGTTAAGACGATCTTCCACCATGTCACCAACGATGACACAAGCTGCACCAAGTAGGTGAGCGGATGCCGCAGCAGCTAGACCAACAGGACCTGCGCCAGCAATATAAACAGTAGAGCCTGGACCTACACCAGCCGTAATACAGCCATGGTAACCAGTAGGAAGGATGTCAGACAGCAAAGTTAGGCCTTGGATTTTTTCCAGTGCTTGGTCTCTATCAGGAAATTTTAGTAGGTTAAAGTCAGCGTATGGCACCATAACGTAGTCAGCTTGTCCGCCAACCCAGCCGCCCATGTCAACGTAACCGTATGCTGCACCTGGGCGAGCTGGGTTTACGTTCAAACAAATGCCTGTTTTACCTTCTTTACAGTTGCGGCAACGACCACATGCAATGTTGAAAGGAACCGATACTAAGTCGCCGACTTTAATGAATTCTACATCACGACCACATTCGATAACTTCACCGGTGATTTCATGGCCAAGAACTAGGCCTTTCTCTGCAGTTGTTCGACCTCGAACCATGTGTTGGTCACTACCACAAATGTTAGTGGTAACCACTTTTAGAATAACGCCATGATCACATCGGCGCTTGCCAATAGAAAGTTCTGGGAAGGGGATTGCTTCTACTTCGACAGTGCCGTTACCTTGATAAATAACACCGCGGTTTGCATGATTGCTCATATCGACATCCTTTTTTCTGTTGTTTTTGTTGTGCGCACGACTGGCTATTCTGTCACCAGTGAATATAAAGAGTAGCCCCTAGAGCGACATAGAAACATGCTAAAAACGACGTAAATGCACACTTCCTTATTTTGTTCCTGATAGGAACAAGACATTAAGCATAGGTATTCATCAACACATCCAGCATCGCCGCTGCGGCGACGGAGAGGTGGGATCTGGGTTGGCAGATGACGCCGACGCGTCGGCGAATTTCCGGTTCTATGACTGGTCGGCAGGTGGCCCCTTGTTCTATGGCTTGTTGTCGGCACAACGCAGGGACAACAGCGACGCCCATGCCTTCGCTAACCATGCGGCCCACAGTGGCAAGTTGGTGAGCATCAAACGCCACATTGAGTTCTATGCCTGCCTTATGGAGCGTACTTTCAATCATGGTGCGAACACTGGAAGGGCGCTGCAAGGTAATGAAATCGTATTCCAAAAGTGCTCGCCAAGAAATAGTGGTTTGGTCTTCTAATGGATGATCTTTTGGAAGGATCGCGATGAATCTGTCTTCGTAAAGGGGATAGAAAGACAAATCCACAAGATTACTGGGTTCGAAGGAGATGCCCAGTTCCACTTGATTGTTACGCACCATTTCCACCACCACATCTGATAATACATCGTCGATGGCGACCTGAACATTGGGGTACGAAGCATGATAATTACGAATCGCTTTTGGCAGCAATGACGCAGCAAAAGAAGGCATAGAGGCGATAGTAATTTTACCAAGTTGTAAGGCAAAACGTTGTTGCATCTCGTCTTCGGCATTTTCCCATTGGGCCAACAATCGTCTGGCGATAGGCACTAGAGCTTCGCCTTCTGGAGTTAAGGCGATATGACGTGTCGTACGAGTGAATAATTTCCCACCCAAATTATCTTCTAGGCTTTTAATCGATAGACTCAGCGCAGGTTGTGACAAGTGTAATTGCGTGGCCGCGCTGGCAAAACTCATGGACTCGGCGACAGCGAGGAAGGCTTTTACTTGTTTGACGTTCATTTAAGAATACTTCTCTTATGATTATTATTTTGAAAAACTTATTAATAAATAGAAAAAACAAATTTAATTAATTTATCTGCTTGGGTCAAACTGAAGGGAAATTAAGAATAAAAAAACAGGAGAATAAAATGGCCGGTTTTGACAAAGTCGTCGCTTCTTATGAAGAAGCCATGATCGGGCTAGAAGATAATATGACGGTGCTGGCGGGCGGTTTTGGCCTGTGTGGCATCCCTGAAAATCTGATCGCTGAAATCAAACGCAAAGGCACCAAAGGTCTAACCGTTGTGTCGAATAATTGTGGTGTGGACGGTTTTGGCTTGGGCATTCTGCTTGAAGATAAGCAGATCACCAAAATGGTGTCGTCCTATGTGGGCGAAAATGCCTTGTTCGAAAAGCAGTTGTTGGATGGTGAACTTGAGGTTGAGCTCACTCCACAAGGTACGCTGGCTGAAAAAATGCGTGCTGGTGGTGCGGGTATTCCCGCTTTTTACACGGCTACTGGCGTCGGTACGCCTGTAGCAGAAGGCAAAGAAACCAAAGAGTTTAATGGCCGTGAATACTTGCTGGAAGAAGCCATCGTTGGTGACTTCGCTATTGTTAAAGGCTGGAAAGCAGATCGTTACGGCAATGTTATTTATCGTCATACCGCGCAGAACTTCAATCCTTTGGCCGCAACTGCCGGCAAAATCACCGTTGTAGAAGTCGAAGAGATCGTTGAAGTCGGCGAGCTTGACCCCGCACAAATTCATACCCCAGGCATTTATGTTAATCGAGTGGTGCTCGGTACATTCGAAAAACGCATCGAAAAAAGAACGGTCAAGCCAACAGAATAAGAAAAAGAGGTTCTAATATGTCACTTACTAGAGAGCAAATGGCACAACGTGTTGCTCAAGAGCTACAAGACGGTTTTTACGTCAACCTAGGTATTGGTATTCCTACCTTAGTCGCCAATTACATTCCAAAAGGTATGGAAGTCATGCTGCAATCTGAAAATGGTTTGCTGGGCATGGGGGAGTTTCCTACGGAAGAAACCATTGATGCCGACATGATTAATGCAGGTAAACAAACTGTGACCACAGTCAAAGGTGCCTCGATTTTTTCCTCCGCTGAATCTTTTGCCATGATACGTGGTGGCCATGTGGATTTGACTGTATTGGGTGCTTTTGAGGTCGATGTGAATGGCAATATTGCATCTTGGATGATCCCTAATAAGCTGATTAAGGGCATGGGTGGTGCGATGGATTTAGTGGCGGGTGCCGAAAACATTATCGTCACAATGACTCATGCTTCTAAAGGTGGTGAATCTAAACTCTTGTCTAATTGTTCCCTTCCACTAACTGGCAAAGGTTGTATCAAAAAAGTCCTGACAGATTTAGCTTGGCTAGAAATTAAAGATGGCGCGTTTGTCTTAAAAGAACGGGCGCCGGGTGTTTCGGTAGAAGAAATTATTGAAAAAACACAGGGTAAACTTATCGTGCCGGATCATGTCCCTGAAATGATCTTCTCAAAATAATAATCACAACAGGAGCGTTACTATGAAAGCCGTTATTGTTGCTGCTGCAAGAACACCGATTGGCGCCTTTAATGGTGCTTTATCTTCGTTAAGTGCTGTGCAATTAGGTACTCAATTATTGTCTGGCATGTTAGCCAAACAACCTATTTTGAAAGATCACATTGAAGAAGTGATTTTAGGTCAAGTTCTGGCCGCAGGCTGTGGGCAAAATCCCGCTCGCCAAACCGCTGTTCATGCAGGATTGCCAAATCATGTTTCCGCGATGACGATTAATAAAGTCTGCGGCTCTGGCTTGAAAGCCGTGCAACTTGCAGCGCAAGCTGTGTTGAATGATGATGCCTGTATGGTCGTTGCGGGTGGTCAAGAAAGCATGAGTCAAGCGGCACATGTTTTACCAAACAGCCGCTCTGGTAAAAAAATGGGCAACTGGGAATTATTGGACTCCATGGTCACCGATGGTCTATGGGATGCGTTTAATGATTACCACATGGGTCAAACCGCCGAAAATATTGCCAATCGTTGGGATATTAGCCGTGCAGAGCAAGATGCATTTGCTGCACACTCTCAACAAAAAGCCACGCAGGCGCAAGCTGCAGGGCGTTTTGTTGAAGAAATTTTGCCGATCGCCATTCCTCAGCGTAAAGGTGATCCTATTATCGTCGATGCCGATGAGCAAATTCGTCCGGATACCACCGCAGAGTCCCTAACCAAGTTACGTCCTGCCTTTGCAAAAGAGGGCACTGTCACTGCTGGTAATGCATCTACCTTGAATGATGGTGCGGCCATGGTCATCGTCACATCGGATGTTGAAGCCAAACGTTTGGGCTTGCCGATTTTAGCCGTCATTGAAGCGGCCAGTGGCGCGGGTGTTGATCCTGAAATTATGGGGACTGGACCGATTGCTGCGACACAAAAAGTACTTAACAAAGCTAAGTGGCAAGTAGCTGATCTGGATCTTATCGAAGCGAACGAAGCTTTTGCTGTGCAGGCACTTTGTGTGAATAAAGAGCTTGGCTTAGATGCAGGCAAGGTAAATGTAAACGGTGGTGCGGTAGCCTTGGGACATCCGATTGGAGCGTCTGGTTGCCGAGTTTTGGTGACATTGCTTCATGAAATGCAACGGCAAGATCTTAAAAAAGGCTTAGCGACCTTGTGTATTGGTGGCGGCATGGGCGTTGCTATGTTGGTGTCTCGCTAATAAGTCATATTAAAAAGAACGAATAAATAAACGTAATAAAGTGAGTTAGCAGAAAAGGATCTATTCTTTTCTGTTTTTGCTTTTGTCGTCCAATAAAAAATATAAAAAAACAGGATAAAACTGATGAATACTCTCGAACAAAAACAAACAGGTTTACAAAAAGTAAGCCAATTCTTCGTTACCTTGTTACAGCGTTACCTTCCTGATCCTTTTATTTTCGCCATAGTCTTAACATTTGCTGTATTTTTATTGGTGATGCCGAGTACTGGGCAAGGGCCAATGCAAGTAGTTAATGCTTGGGCGGGTGGCTTTTGGAATTTACTTAGCTTCTCTATGCAGATGGCGATGGTAGTTGTTACGGGCCATGCCATGGCAAGCGCTCCGGCGTTCAAACGTAAGTTAGCTATGTTGGCGGGTGTCGCGAAAACTCCTGGGCAAGCGATTATCTTAGTTACGGTTATCAGTGCGATGGCGTGCTGGGTTAACTGGGGATTCGGTTTGGTGGTGGGAGCGATCTTCGCCAAAGAAATTGCGGCTCGTGTTCAAGGTGTCGATTACCGTTTATTAATAGCTTCTGCTTACAGTGGGTTTTTGTTCTGGCACGCTGGACTGTCTGGCTCTATTCCTCTGTCTATTGCAGGCGGTGCGAATATAGAAAAGGTCACGAATGGCGCAGTGACGGCTGCGATTCCAACGTCAGAGACAATTTTCTCTGCGATGAACTTAACCATTTTAGCAGTGATGTTTGTCACTATCCCGTTATTAAATCGTTTGATGCATCCCGCACCACAGGACACGGTTGCGATTGATGCAGAATTGTTAAAAGAGCAAGTCGTCGAAATGCCAAATAAAGCAGACATGACACCAGCTGAGCGCCTTGAAAACAGTCGTGTTTTATCCATGCTGTTAGGTGTGATGGGCTTTGCTTACGTGATTTACTATTTTGTGAATAACGGTTTCGCACTGAACCTGAATATAGTGAATTTTACCTTCTTGTTTTCGGCGGTTTTGCTTCATGGAACACCAAAAAGTTTGTTGAATTCGGTCTCTCAGGGAGCACGTAACTGTTCTGGTATTTTGCTGCAATTCCCATTCTACGCAGGGATCATGGGCATGATGACTGCAACGGGTGAATCTGGTGCGTCATTGGCAGGGGTGATTTCTCAGGCATTTGTGTCTATTTCCAATGAAACGACTTTTCCGCTGTTTACTTTCTTGAGTGCCGGTATCGTTAACTTCTTTGTGCCTTCTGGTGGTGGTCAGTGGGCAGTACAAGCGCCAATCATGATGCCAGCAGGTGCAGCACTGGGTGTTGATGCCGCGAAAACAGCCATGGCGATTGCTTGGGGAGATGCGTGGACAAATATGATTCAGCCATTCTGGGCATTACCAGCACTTGCCATTGCAGGGCTTGGTGCAAAAGATGTGATGGGTTATTGCTTGATGGCTTTGATCGGCTCTGGTGTAATTATCTCTTTAGGTTTTTTGATTTTCTAATCTAGAACGCCAAACAGGGCGGTCATGGCGAGAGGTTTTTGCCATGTTCGCCTCATTTTTCCTATTTGGTGCACATATTGAACTATTCTTGAAAATTATATGTAATCCTACCGCTCATTTCCTTAAAGTTATAACTCTTAGTCGTCCTTTCCAGCATAATTTCTCTTTATAATAGCGACCAACTTAATAATTTGAAGACACAATGTGCGTACGTAGGCGGGGGGAGTTCTTATGCGACAGGGAATAGACGGAGACGATCAAAAAGGAGTGGTTAGAGGTAAAGGCGAAGTCGTTGAAAGTAGCCTGAATCTAGTTAAATATTCTTTAATTAGCTTGTCTCTCCTGTTTGGAGTGTCTGCGTATGCCAATGAGAGTTGGGTGTCTGCAACCTTAGATAATGATTTTTTTGTCAATGAAGATAATGGCTATACTAACGGTCTGTATGTAACCTTTTATGACGTCAATGAGTCTGGTAATGATTCACACTGGCCAGACTTCTGGGTCAAGCCGCTAATGTGGACTATGTCAGATGCTCCAGTAAAGACCTCGGCAAATGTTTATAGTGTTGGCCAAGCCTTAAACACAGCTGAAGATCTAACGTTAGCAAATCCTCCCCAAGGCTCATTCCCATATTCTGCAATGATTAGTATCAATAATACTTATATCACGACACGTGATGATCATGCCGATCGTGTGAGTACGACTATTGGTATTGTCGGGCCATGGGCGTTAGGTAAAGAAACCCAGAAAGCCGTCCACAAAGTAATCAGCGCCCAAGATCCAAAAGGCTGGAATACACAGCTTCATAATGAGTTAGTGTTTGAATTATCCAGAAGCCGTGTATGGCGCTCCTGGGTTTCTGAGGAAGACACCATGGATGTGCTAACAGGCTTTGATGTGAGTGCAGGGACACTGAAAAGTTCGACGAGTACTGGGATTATGTTTCGTTACGGACGTAACCTAGAGAGCTCATATGCCACCACGTTATTAGCCGAGAATCGCATGTCCAACCCAACGGCAACAGATAATGGTTGGTTTGTCTATGCGGGGGTCAAGGTAGGCTATACGTTTAACCAAATTTTTACAGACGGTAATACCTTCCGAGATAGTCGGTCGATAGATTACGACCACAATACAAGCGTGCTCTCCACCGGTGTGAGCTATGCATGGGACGACATTGCTATTGCTTTTGCGATTAACTCACCATTCACTATTAATGGCGACAAACAGGACAGAGAGATTGATCGTTTTACTCGCTACGGAACAATGACCTTTGCTTGGCAGATTTAAAGCGTAGTTATTTGTTGATTGACTACAAAAAGAGCCTTCTCTGTAGATTCAGAGAAGGCTCTTTAGATTTAAACCAATTCGGCTAGATAGTTTTTCCACGCTTCAGTTTTGCCATAATAATTACTGTGCGGCAGACGCGTTAAACGATCCTCTTTTTCTAAGATAAAAGTAGGGTAGCCGCCAACCTGCAGTTGTCCCATGAGGTCATGGCTTTCTTGCACTTGGCTTAACATGTTCGCTTCAGACTGTGCCATTTTTTCGTTCCATGTCGCTTTATCTAATCCCATAGAAACAGCCAGATCTGCTAAAACCTTCAACACATCTAAATGCTTACCATCTTGATAATGGGCTTTTTGAATAGCGGCTAGCATGACATGTGCTTCGCCCCCCATTTCTTGACCAACAAGGAAGGCACGAGTTGTTGAGTAAGAATCTACGATATAATCCTCAGCTCCCGCCACTCTTGCTTTATAAGCGTCGCCAAAGTGTGCTTTTGTCATGTTGGCGATTTGAGCATCAGCTTGCAAAATGTGTTGTCTAAACGAAGGATCAATTGCCCGTTTCGGAATCATGCCACCAGGGTGATAAATGATTTCAAATTCCTGCATGTCAGCCAATATACCTACCAGTGATGATGCCCCGTAGCACCAACCACACATTGGGTCGAAGAAATAATGAACTTTTACCATGACATTTCACCTTTATGGACTTTCGCTGCGATACCTAAGCTTAAAGCACCTTGAGCATCTGGATATTTTGCTGTCATGGCTTTAATAAGTTCAGCACTGTTTTTGCTCTCTTTCTTCGCTTTTTGAAAGACTGTGATGTAATTCAGCGAGCTTGAAATCGTACTTGAATCAAGTTTTGTACCTGGAGCCATGTGACCAGGAATAACAACCGCTGGTTTTAATGCCAGCATTTCTTGTAACTGTGCAGTCCAGGCGGCTTGTGCAGCATCAGATTGCGCATCTGCCATCCATAGGTGCATGTTTCCGTATACCGCTACATTGCCTAAAATAGCTTTGTTTTCTGGAATCCAAAGGTAAGGGCGATGTGCAAATGCACCTTCAGTGCCACGAATATCGATAGTATGGCCGTCTACCATCAAAGTCGATTTATTGTAAGCTGTTGGAATAATTGGATTGATTGGCGCGTTGTCGCCCATTTTTGGCCCCCAAAAAGCTAATTTCCCCGCCAGCTTTTCTTCAATGACCTTTTTAACTGCTGGAGTCGTGATAATGTCGGCTTTTGGGAAAATAGTGTGCAGCGTCTCTGCGCCAAAGTAGTAATCAGGGTCCGCTTGGCTAATGAAAATGGTTTTTAGCTCTTTATGGGAATCCAGTACTTTTGCCGCAATGCGCAATGCATCGGCTTTGGTAAAACCAGTATCGATAAGCATAGCTTCCGATTCACCATATACCAAAGTAGAATTCACATTAAAGCTATTAGCATCTGCATTATATACATCTAGCGTTAAAGGTTTTGAGTCTGCAGCAACAGCAGAATGAGCGATAAGTGCAGAAGCAGCGATGGTAATCAGTTTTTTCATCTTTCTCTCCAAAGAGTGACTGTGTAATTCATGTGGCCATAATAGAGAATTGACGTGCTCGGAAAAATACACAAAAATGAGCATGATTGTTTCTTATATCGTGCAAGTGGATGCGTGGAATTATGGACAGAGTGATAGCTGCTAAAGTTTTTATCGATGTTGCCCAATCGCGGAGCTTTTCCCGCACCGCAGATCGTTTGAATATGTCGCGACCCATGGTGACACGTTATATAGAAGCCATGGAAGATTGGTTAAAGATTCGTTTGTTGCATCGAACGACACGGAAAATATCACTGACTAGCGCGGGTGAAGCCTGTTTAAAAGACGTGGAGCAGTGGCTGGAGCAAGCGGATAATATTCTTTCCCTGGTGAATACCAGTGATGAGTTGTCAGGTTTGGTGCGAATCACCTCCAGCATGTCATTTGGTTTTTCTCAACTGATGCCTGCCATTCAAGACTTCATGCAGAAACATCCCAAAGTCCACATTGATATCGATCTAGAAGACAGTACGGCCGACTTAACAGAGAAAAGCATTGACCTTGCCATACGAATTGCTTCGAACCCAGATCCTTCCTTAATTGGCAAACCCATTGCTGTGTGTGAATCTGTGCTGGTGGCGTCTCTGGCTTACCTTGAAAAAGCGCGACAAGCGATTGGTGAGATCCAACAACCGCAGGACTTGATACATCATCAATGCTTGGGCTATAAAAACTTTGAACGCCACATCTGGCATCTTTCTAAAGGTGATCAGTTTGAATCGATTAGCGTAGATTGTCGTTTAAGTATTAACGAAGCCACAGCGCTCTTGCATGCTACATTGAATGGCATGGGGGTTTGTCTTCAGCCTACTTATTTAGCGAATCGTTACATTAACGACGGCAGTTTGTGCCATGTCTTACCTGAGTGGAAACCCAAAGACCTGATTATCTACGCGCTGTATTCGTCTCGAAAACATTTATCGCCTAACGTTCGTGCTTTGATCGATCATTTAGAACGCTACTTTGCCGAGCATCCTTGGTGATGAATCATAAAGAAAGGATTCCGCAATTCGAATTGTCAGGGTAAACTGACAATTCAAGATGACAACAATGAGTGAAGAAGGAACTTTAGAACGCAATGACAACGACCCAATCAAACTTTGCATTTCTCAAAGGTCATAACGACTTCCTTTTTACCATTGTCCAAGCAGCCGAGATAGTGTGGGACAAGTTAATATATCTCTATCACAATGTAGAGATGCGATAATGCCAGTACCACCTATTGAAGAACAAACCGAAATTGTCCGTCTGGTGGATCAATACTTTGCCTTTGCCGACACCATCGAAAAAGAAGTGCAAAAAGCCCAACAGCGGGTCGATAAACTCACCCAATCCATCTTAGCCAAAGCCTTCCGCGGCGAGCTAGTCCCGCAAAACCCAGACGACGAACCCGCTGACGAACTGCTCAAACGCATCGCCGCCGCCCGCGCCGAAAGCGAAGCCCTTGCCAAGGTAGCCAAGAAAGTTAGTAAGAAAAAGTAAAAAGACAGAGAAGAGTGAACCCCCTCCCAGCCTCCCCCTTAGCAGGGGGAGGAGGAGTAGGCAGGTGTGTTTTGCTAAATTTTAATCAAAAATAACGAATAATACATTTTAAGGACGAAATTTTTATGTGGTTAATAACTAAGAAAATACTCAATGTAATAGACCTTATGGTTGGGCATACTGTTTCTTTTTTTATGTCTCTATTTATAATCTTTTTTACTGTTATTCTCTGTTTTGTGAGCTTTTACTTCTTTTTTTATCTGCCGTTCGATGGAAACTTAAGTTTGAATGAGTTGGATAATCTTGAGTTGTTGGGCTTTTTTCTCTTCGTCATTGTCTTGCGTCGCTTTTTTGTACGGAGTGGGTCTGTAGGTGAGTCTTTTAGTGAGATAGTAACAAGGTACGTCGTTATCTCGGCTGGTGCCGCTGCATTTTTTCTCACGGTGAGTTGCTTGCTGCTCGTTTTGGCTTCTAAAAAAGAACAGCTTAGTGTTAGTGACTTTCAAAAAAATGATATCTATTTGGTCTTTTTTGTTGTGTACCTCGTGGCTCTTTATGCTTTGACTCCGTTGCCTAAATTAGGATGGGTATCGAAAGACGCTAAAAAGCATGATTCAGCAAAAGTTCAAGAGACTGAGCCAGCATCCGCTGATTCTACAGAAGACAAAACCGATTTTTTTACAGACAGCACTGGTAATACACGCGCTGATTCCATGAATACTGATAATAAACAATAAAAGGATTTTTGAATGACTGGTTTTAAAATGAATATAAATACTCGTGTTGTATTGGTTTGTTTGTCTTTGGTGTTAAGCAGTCAGGCGTTTGCTCGCGGTGATATTCCTATTAATAATAGTGGTTCACTTCTTGTTAGCGCTTGTCGAGAGGTCATTGAAATCTACGATAAGCGTGGTAAAGCCGAGCTCTTAGCAGGTCAACGCACTTCTTTAAACGAAGGTATTAAAGCTGGCTACTGTATTGGAGCTACTATGCAATTCTTAGAGCACAATCATGGCTGTAGCAGCTATACAAGTTCTTGGTATCAATTGGCCGAAAGAATTGCTCATTCAAACCTAACCGAATCGCAACTCAAATATAAGAAATCCAGTTCTATTTTGAAGGCAGCTTATTGTGGAACCTAACTACTACAGCATTCCAGAAGCGCTGAAACTGTTATTTGGTTCGGAACTGCTGAGGGAGGTTCCCTCGTTACGAACCAAGGCAAATTCTTTTTTGCGCAACGACCTTTTGACTTTTAAAGAAGAGTTAATTGTTCATAAGAAGAGCAAGTTTATCCCTCAAACAGAGCTTGATACCTTGTTCAATGCCATGTTGTTGAGCGCTGTTTTTGCTGATTCAAAAGAAGTGAAGGCGATTTTCAGTGAGCCTAAGAAGCGCCAGCAATGTGCCGAGATAGTGAAAGCCATGTTCACTCGTCAACATTCGCTGGCGGGTATTGCTCTTTCTAGTAGCAAGGCAACGGCTTTTGTGACTTGTCTTGAAGGGGATTTTGATCTTAGGACGGAGCGTTTGCCTAACCCGTTTAAAACCCTGCCTCAGGCGACCCTTGGCAATAATGGCTCGTTGCTTCGTGTTTTATTGGCTCAAGCGGCGGTGCTTGAGCCGATGGAAAGTATTCTAATGAAATACTTAGATGGTGAATGGCTGGAGGCGAAAGCCTTGATTGATCAATTGGATGCGAATGCTTCCGGTGTTGCCGAGCTGAAGGCTGAGATAGATAAGAAAATCCATGAAGCGGAAGAGGTGGATGATCTTTTGGATTTTATGCTCAAGCTTTAATTTTTTCGTAGAAAAGAAAAATAGATTTAGAAAAATCTATGTTGTGCAGTGCACAAGTTGAATCTGGTTTTCGTTGACAATAAACGGAGGTTCAACATGACGGCACTTATTTCAGCAACACATACCGCAAACACAGACCTTGTAATTAATTTTCACATGACAGAAAGCTGTAACTATCAGTGCAGCTACTGTTACGCCACTTGGGATGACTTAGAAGCAAAAAATGAGCTTCATCGTTTGTCAGGCCAAGTGGAGTCCCTTCTACAAAATCTTGCAGACTATTTCCTGCGTCCTAATCCATTACAAGCTGAAATGGGTTATCAGAACGTACGCCTTAATTTTGCTGGCGGCGAGCCTATGTTGCTTGGTCAGCGCTTTTTGGATGCCGTGACGTTTGCGAATCAGTTAGGTTTTCGCACGTCTTTGATTACCAATGGACACTATCTTACTGACGACATTTTGTATGAATTGGCGCCCTCGTTGGATGTATTGGGGATTAGTTACGATACGGCGGATCATGCTTTAGCTCAGAGTATTGGCCGTGTTGATCGCAAGAAGCGTTGGATTGATGCTGAACAACTTATGCAAATGTGCGCCCGTTATCGGTCGTTGAATCCCACTGGAACTTTAAAGCTAAACACAGTGGTGAATTCGGTGAACTGCAATGACAGTTTGTTGGATTTAATAAATGAGATTCAGCCAAATAAATGGAAGTTGCTGCGTGTTTTACCTGTTCATGATCATCAGTTAACGATTACTCAGGCTGAGTATCAAGCTTATATTCAGCGACATGCTGCGCTATCTAGCATCATTGTGGAAGAAGACAATGATGCCATGACACACACCTATCTGATGATCAATCCGGAAGGGCGTTTTTATCAAAATTCCGACGCGGGCAGCGGTTATATCGTCAGTGATTCGATTTTGACTGCAGGTGTTGAGCAAGCACTTAGTCAGGTTCCTTTTAATGTATCTGGGTTTAAGCAGCGTTATCAGCTTATTCCTGCTTTAGTACTTTAGGAGGAGCTTATGACTATTCAAGTAAAAGAACATGATGCAATTCCTACGCATATACAGAAGAAAGCGTGGAAAGAAATATATCGGCTCATTGCAAATGAAACGAGGTTACGAAAATGGAAGGCTTTACGTTGTCAAAGAGGGATGTATCGTTTGAGATTAAATCGTAATTATCGTCTTGTCGTTGCGAAAGAAAGCATACGAACAGGCGCTTATGAGATTATGAAACATTCAACCTTTGATAAGCGCTTTAGGTAAAGGCAGAAAGTTAAGATGGGTAAATAACCACCCCTGATTCTCGAATCTGTTTCAACAAGGCTTGGTTGGTGAGGTTGTTTTCATCAACTAAGTCGATCATATATGGGCTGTTTAAATCGTCTAATTCAACACGAAGAGTGGGGATGATGTCTGCTTTTGGTGTTGAAATAGAAAGGTCTATATCTGAGCCGTTTCGAAAATTCCCTGTAGCGCGGGAGCCAAACAGAGTCACTTTTTCAATGTCTGGATACTTTGAAAAGGTCTCAGACATTTTTTGTAACAAGTTTGTTGGAATGCCGAATGGGGAAAGGGTCATAGGGTGGACAGTTTTTCTTTTAGTTGGATGAAGCAGGCGTTATAACTTTCGCGTACCTTTGAAAATTCTGTTTCAAGAATACTCGCATCGTAGGCATGTACCGTTTTGTTACGGCTTTCTATCATGTCCATCCATATTTGACCGTCTTGGATTAGGCCAATGTTAAACGCCAGTCTTGTTGCGGTTCTTGATCCTGTGATGTTTTGATGGCCTTCGTATTCTAGGTAGTCTTTTAAAACTTTCCAAGCCAGTTCGTGAGTGAATTCGAATCTCTGTAGCACGCCTTCTTTTATGATGTTTGGCGATTTTTCGTCGTAGGCTTCGACGGCTTCGTTTAGTTGCAGCAAGGCTTTTTTATAATTTTGAAATCGTTGTTTCCAACGTTCTGATGGTAGATTTTCTTCGGTCATGCCTTTGTCGTCTCTTTGGCCTATACGTTCTAGCATTATGCCATAGATTACGTTGAGTAAAAGGGTGGGGGCGTTCAGCCTATTTCCTAAACCACTCTGCCAAATCTTTCCATTGTTGCTCTGATTGAGCGGCGAGCATTTCGCCGTCTAGCATGGCTGGGTTGTATTCTTGGCCGTCGAGTGTTCGGCATATGCCGCCCGCTTCGGTGTGAACCAGTACGCCTGCGGCGTGATCCCATGGCAGCATTTTGTAGGTTAAGCTGAAGTGAAAGTGGCCTTGGGCTATTTGTCTATAAGCAGGGCAGGAAGGTAAGTTGTTAATGCGAACAAAGCGGCTCGCTTTAAGGGCAAAGTTTTGTTTTTTCTGGCCAGTATACGAGTTAACCGACATGATGCCGATGAGTTTATCTAGGTCTGGTTCAGCCGTGAAGCTGAGTGCTCGTGGTGATTGCTTAGGTGTTTGATGCTTGCCTTTTTCATTCATGGCGGTGCGTTGAAAAAAAGCACCTTCGCCCAGGTTTGCGTATATCCAGTCATCATTTACTGGGTCATAAAGTAAGCCAAAACGCGTAACGCCTTTTACAACGACGGCGAGTATGATGCCAAATTCTGATAATCCGTGGGCGTAGTTCCAGGTGCCGTCAATAGGATCGATTATTACGCAAGTGTCTGAGGTGCCAATTTTATCAGTAGTGGATGGATCTTCGGCAACGGCTTCTTCACCGACGATTTCCCAGTCAGGAAAGGCCGCCTGAATTTCTTCAGTGATAAAGGCTTCACTGGCTTTATCGGCAATGGTAACAAGGTCCGTTAAGCTGCTCTTAGTTTCTACGTCGGTAGCGCTAAGCTGACGAAAGTTTGGCATGACGATCTCTTGGCCTGCTCTGCGGACGATACTGATCAGTCTTTCTTGCGTTGGTTTATCGAGATTCACTTTTTGTCACTCCTTTTGTCATTTCCAGTGTTTAGAAATTATACGCGATCGGAGTGACGAATGGTTTAGTGAATCTTGATAATTTTATGATGTTTTTGTGACTTCTTTTCTTAGCAGACTTACGCCAATTGCCTTGCTCCACTGCTGTCGCTTTGGTGATGCAGTAAGTTGTCGACGGTGGTTTCAGCTATATGGTTAAGCGCTTCAATAGTAAAGTAGCCTTGGTGGCCTGTAACGACGACGTTCGGGAAGGTGAGCATAAGCTGGAAAACGCTATCTTGAATGATGTGGGATGACATATCTTCGAAGAATATTTTGTTTTCTTGTTCGTAAACATCTAAGCCTAGATAACCGATTTTTCCGCTGTAAAGTGCGTCGATGGCTTCTTGGGCATGGACGAGTGCGCCACGGCTAGTATTGATGATCATCACGCCATCTTTCATTTTTTCTAAGCTGTGTTTGTTTATTAGGTGATGAGTCGATTCGTTTAAAGGGCAGTGCAGGCTAATAATATCGCTTTGTTGATAGATTTCATCGAGTGTGAGGTATTGGCAACCTTGGTCGATGAGCGCTTGTGACGGATATAAGTCATAACATAACACCTTGCAGCCGAAGCCTTTCATGATGCAGCAAAACGCTGCGCCGATGCGTCCTGTGCCAATGCAGCCAACGGTCTTTCCTGCTAGGTTAAAGCCCATTAATCCTTCTAACGCAAAATTGCCCTCTTTTACCCTGTGGTAAGCGCGATGAGTTTTACGGTTTAGAGTCATGATGAGGGCGACAGCGTGTTCGGCAACAGAGGTCGGGCTGTAATCTGGAACGTGAAATACTTTGATACCTTCGGCTTTTGCAGCATCTAAGTCGACATTATTAAAACCTGCACAACGCAGGGCGATGGTTTTGACTCCTTGCTGTTTTAACAGATGAATGACCTCGGCATTAATATCATCGTTAACGAAGCATGAGACGGCATCAAAACCCTGTACTAAGCTAATGGTTTCCATGCTAAGTCGGCTTTCAAAGTAGCTCATTGATAATGCTTTATCATTGGCGAAGGTGGCTAGTGTCCTTTTGTCGTAGGGCTTGCAAGAAAAAACAGCAACATTCATGAAGGTCGATCCTGTTGTTTTATTTGAGAAGAAAACGCGCTTAGCAGTGCAAAAAAGGATAACGTAAAATTATGCCAGTTGCTTCGTTTGTGTAACAAACCTTGATGCAAGACAATAAATTGCATGGAGGTTCTGTGCTTTTAAACGATTGTCCTTCTCGCTATTTTGTTGTGATAAATTGTCGTTTATTTTGTGTTTTTTTGTAGTAATTCTCTAAATATAAGTTATTAATTAACCTACACTTATAGTTATTTTATTCGATTACTCGCTTCTATAGTTTTGACCAAGTATGACGTGAGATTTGTTGCTCGGAGGCAAAAGTGCAAAAAGTATCATCAGAATCTATTTTTAACCGCTGGGTACTTATTACGTTATTGGTGACTATAGCTGTTGTTTTTGTTGTTGTTTACAAAGTACGTGAAGACAATAAAGTACAGATTAATCAAGCGACTTTAGATGCATCGAATATTCTTCAACAAGAAGTACAGACTCGTATTCAGCTTTATCAATACGGCTTGCGAGGAGCCAGAGGGGCAATACTAACCACTGGTGAGGATTTGATTACGCGTAAAATTTTCACTTTATACAGCTTAAGCCGTGATGTTGATTTGGAGTTTCCTGGAGCCAGGGGATTTGGCTTTATTCGCCGCATACCCCCATCTGAAGAAAGTGCTTTTGTTGATCGAGCGCGTAAAGACGGCTGGCCGGAGTTTTCTGTTAAGGCATTGAACCCTAATTTTAATGAACGATACGTTATTCAATATATTGAGCCCGTCGATCGAAATCGTCAGGCGGTTGGTTTGGATATTGCCTCTGAAAGAAATCGGCGAGAAGCCGCTGCTTCTGCTTTGTATTCAGGAGAAGTTCGTTTAACTGGCCCAATAACCTTGGTGCAAGCTACAGGAAAGCCTCAACAATCCTTTCTTATTCTTATGCCCATTTATCATGGTGGTAGTACGCCTTTGACTCAAGCAGAGCGCATACAAAAGGGGTTCGGTTGGAGTTATGCACCTCTGCTAATGGAAGAGGTATTGAGGGGGCTGCCAGTAGATGTTGAAAGGCTTCATTATGAACTTTGGGATATCACTGATTTGGACGAGCCTGTTCAGTTCTACGATAGCGGTGTATCTGGCGTGGCTGGTTATGAACAGGTACAAACGAGCGTAGTTTATGGACGTGAGTGGCGTAGTATTCTTAAAGTTACTCCTACCTTTATTGCGTCATTGCGTTTACCCAACCCGTTAGAGTTTTTGTTGATTGGCTTATTAATCAGTTTCTTGCTCACTGTTGTTGTTGCGTTTATGCGTCTTTACATCATACGTAATCGTGAGGTGATAGCGCAGCAGTCTAGAATTTCTGCCGTGGTTGAAAGCTCCGCAGATGGCATCATTAGCACCAATTTGGATGGCTTTATCGTTAGTTGGAATAGCGGTGCAGAACGTATTTTAGGCTTTTCAAAAGAAGAAGCGATAGACAAAAGTGTGGTGGACTTACTCGTTCCTTATGACCTTCGTGGTGAAGAACAAAAGGCTATGATGAAGCTGAAAAAGAGAAAAGAGTCTCAATCTATCGAAACTCGAAGAATTACGAAATCAGGCATTGAAATTCCTGTTTCTTTGACTTTGTCACCCATATTAGACATTGATAAAAATGTGATGGGTGTTTCAAAAAGCATACGGGATATTTCAGAGCGCAAAAAAGCGGAAGCTAAGATCTTTGAGTTGAATAGCAGTTTGGAGCATGAGGTAAAGGTTAGAACGGCAGAGCTGCGTGAGTTGAATTTTTTGCTGAACGATGTACTAAGTGCTTCATCCGAAGTTTCTATTATCGCGACAGATTTGAATGGTGTAATTAAGTTATTTAATAAAGGGGCTGAGCGCATGCTTGGCTACTCGGCTGATGAGGTCGTTGGTAAAGTGACGCCTGTCGGCTTTCATGACGAAATTGAAATCGATAAACAGCGTATTGAAATATTTGATTCTACAGGTGAAACGGTTTCTAACTCCCTAGGTGTACTTATTCACCGAGCCTTACAAGGAGAATTTGAAAGTAAAGAATGGACTTATATACATAAAGACGACAGTAATCGCCCTGTGTCTTTGGTTGTCACACTAATGAAGGATGGTGAGAACAACATTGTTGGGTATCTAATGATGGCGATGGACATCACAGAGCAAAAAAGCAATCAACAGGCATTGATTTATGCCAGAGATCAGCTGCTAATGGCAGCGGAAGTGGCACAGTTAGGTATTTGGAGCTGGGACATAGTTGACGATACATTAGAATGGAATGACCTAATGTTCGATATATATCAATATCCATTATCTAAGAAAAAAGATGGCGTTGTCTATGAGGACTGGGGAAGCCGATTGCACCCAGAAGACAGAGAAATGGCAGTCGAAGCTTTAAAAAGAGCGGTTGATGGAACTGGTTATTATGACATTGTGTTTCGGATTATATTACCTGATGACAGGGTACGCTATATTTCTGCCAGCGCTTCTTTACAGGAAAACCCTGAGGGCAAGAAAACGATTATGATGGGAATCAATCGTGATATCACGGAAGAGCGGGAATTAGAGAGCTGGTTACGTAAAGCTAAAGAAGAGGCTATTGCGGCTAATACCGCTAAATCGAACTTTCTGGCCAATATGAGCCACGAAATACGCACACCTATGAACGCAATTTTGGGTATGCTACACCTTGTCAAACGTACTTCTTTGACGAGTCAGCAAGATGATTATGTTTCTAAAGCACAAATCTCAGCGAAATCATTATTGGGGTTGATCAATGACGTTTTGGATTTCTCTAAAGTCGATGCGGGTAAGTTAGAACTCGAGAAAGCGCCGTTTGAAGTGGAAGCCTTGTTATGTGAGTTATCGACTGTTTTATCTGGAAGTTCGTCAGGTAAAAATGTTGAATTGATTTTTGATATTGATAAAGACATCCCTGCTTTTCTTGTCGGTGATAAATTACGCTTCTTGCAAATCCTAATTAACCTGGTTAGCAATGCTGTGAAGTTTACTTTAGAGGGCAGCGTGGTGTTGAAAATTCAGCAACAACCGGCTGAATCAGGTGTAGCTCGGCTAACGGTGTCTGTGCTGGATACCGGTATTGGCATAGCAAAAGACAAAATAGATTCGATTTTTGATGTATTTTCCCAAGCGGAATCTTCCACTGCACGCCGCTTTGGCGGTTCAGGATTAGGCTTGGTTATTTCTCGTCGCTTTGTCGAATTAATGGGTGGTGCTTTATGTGTAGAGAGCGAATTAGGTAAGGGCAGTCGCTTCTATTTTACGGTTGATTTACCTGTTTCTGATATTAAGCCAGAATTGCCTTCTAACAATATATCAAATCAGCCTTTACGCATTTTAATAGTTGATGAAAATGTTGCGGCGCAAGCAATTTTCACACGCATGGCATTTGGTCTTGGTTGGACTAGTGAAAAAACGGATTCGATGCAGGGTGCTGTTGTTCTGTTGCAAGAGTCGCTTGTCGCTGGAGATAAATATGATGTCATTTTACTAGACACGAAAATATCAGACTTTATGGGGCAAGAAAGTATTAAACAGGTAAACTCAATCTTTCCTGACCTCGAAGATGTGCCAAAAGTCATTTTATTATCTAGCATAATGAATGATCAATCAGATAACGAACTTGATTTTGTTTCTGGGTATTTATTAAAACCTGCGACACTGAGTCAATTGTCAGAAACCGTTTACCAATCTCTTTCAAATGATACATCCTCGGCATCGAATCGTCTTAGTAATAACTATACTGGCAATAATTTAATTGGCGTAAAAATACTATTAGTTGAAGATAATGCTTTTAATAGACAAGTAGCCACAGAGTTATTAGCCGTTGAAGGCGCCATTGTTTCTGTAGAAGAGGGAGGAATAGAAGGTGTTGCAACAGTTCTCAATCAAAATGTAGGGACCTTTGATCTTGTTTTGATGGATATGCAAATGCCCGATGTTGATGGTTTAGAAGCGACGAAGCAAATACGCAAAGATTCGAGGTTCGCATCACTTCCTATTATTGCTATGACAGCCAATGTATCGGAGTCAGATCGCCAAGCCTGCCTTAAAGCGGGAATGAATGACCATATTGGTAAACCTCTAGATATAGATAAAATGGTTGCCTGTATTCTCAAACATACTAAAAGACCGAATTCGGTCGTGGCTTCGGAAAGCATTGAAGGCTCTTTAACTGAGAAAAATCCCCCTGTAGTAGAACTTAGCGATTACGAAGATATTGAATCTATTTTGGGTCGATTTGGTGGCAGTGTAGAGCTTTATAACAGTGTTATTGAAGGCTTTACCCAAGAGTCAGAAGATTTGTTGGAAAAAATAGCTGAAAGCGTTGAAACGAGAGATCGAGTAGCGACCGCAGAGAATCTTCATACTTTAAAAGGGGCTTCTTTAACAATGGGATTACAGCGCTTTGCTAGCCTGGTTTCTATATCCGAAAAAACGCTAAAAACTACTGAAGATAATGAGCTAGTACAAGCATGCTTATCATCTATTGATGTCAAAGAGTTACGGGCGCAGTTACAAGAAGAGATGACTAATATTTTACAAAAAATTAAGGAATAACGTGAATTGTTGGTGATTTGATCTAAGCTATTTCAATAGATTGATTATTCCACCGAGCTTAATCTTGATAACGCTGGTCTATTGATGAGCAGATTCTAGGAGAGATGAATGTTTAATAGTGACTTAAAGAGTGAACTTAAGGTTATAAAGGAGGAATTGCATTCTCTTTATCAAATAAAAGACAGCTTAGGTCAAGAAATGCTGGTTATTACTTTGGATACCGATGGATTGGTGAAGTCAGTTAATAATAAATTTATCACAGAGCTTGGTTTTTCAAAAGAAGCAATCATTGGACGAAAGTTATCTGATTTAGTGCCTATTTGTTCACGTAAAACAGAGCATTACAAGGCATTCCTGAATGCTATAAAAGAAGTTAAACATTGGGCTGGGGCTCTGGAAATTGAAAAAGAAGATGGCTCTGAATCATGGTTAAGAGCAATTTTTCAACCCATTTTACATGGTGAAACAGGCGAACTAAAAGAATACTCTCTTTATTGTAATAACTTAACACGGACTATTACTAGCTCCCGTGAAGACGAGAATATTATAGCTGCATTGCAACGATCTACTGCGGTAATTGAGTTTGATATGAGTGGGCACATATTAGATGCAAATGAGCTGTTTTTGCGTGGCATGGGTTATAAAATTGATCAAATAAAAGGCCAACATCATAGGATGTTTTGTACTGCTGAAGAGTCTGGTTCTAATGGCTATGCGGAGTTTTGGGCGCGCTTAAATAAAGGTGAATTTGTTGCGGATCGCTTTCAACGCATTGACAGTCTAGGCAATATAGTCTGGCTAGAAGCGTCATATAACCCAATTTCTGATGTGCATGGACGGTTTTACAAAGTAATCAAGTTTGCTACCTTGATCACTGAATTGGTGAATCGTGAATTGGCAGTATCGGAAGCGGCAGATATTGCTTATTCCACTTCACAGCAAACAGACTCTAGTGCTAAGAAAGGCAACCAAGTAGTCAGTGAAACCGTTACCGTGATGCGCCAATTATCTGAGCAGATGGAAGAAGCTGCGCAAGGGATTTCAGAATTGGATACACAGTCGCAATTAGTCGGCTCCATTATTGAGAGTATTCGAGGGATCGCGGATCAGACGAACTTATTAGCTTTAAATGCAGCAATTGAGGCTGCCAGAGCAGGTGAGCAAGGGCGAGGCTTCGCGGTTGTTGCTGATGAAGTTAGACAGTTAGCATCACGTACTAGCTCTGCGACAGAAGAAATTGTTGGTGTGGTTGGAAAGAACCAAGTGCTTGCCGAAAAAGCCGTAGACTTGATTAATAAAGGTAAAGAACAGGCGCAAAAAGGACTGGCGTTATCTAATGAAGCGGGCGAAGTGATCGTCGAAATTCAAGATGGCGCTAAGCGTGTTGTAGATGCGGTAGGTCAGTTTAGCAATAAGCTTTGATTATTGCTTACTGTTTAAAAATCAGTAAGGGCCAACCTCGTCGGTTGGCCCTTTTTAATTACTTGGATAGAGTGTCTAGTGTTTTTAATAGCCAATTTAATTCATTGTCGCCATCAAGACGTGCCGCCATCTCTTGTTCATGTTCCATGACTCGTTGACTTATTTTAAGGAAAAACGCTTCCCCATGCTTTGTCATAAAAAGAGCATAGGATCGACGGTCATTAATGGCAGGCCTACGTTCAAGAATGTCCATTTTTTCGAGCTTGTCGACTGCTGCCACCATAGCGGAGCGATCATTGCCTAACGCCTGAGCAACGGCTGTTTGGGTCAGTCCGGGATTACGTTCAACAATGGCGATAATCGCAAACAAGCCTGGACTGATGCCAAGGTCTGAACAGACTTCAGAGAATTTAGTAAAGAAATTCATTTGGGCGCGGCGTAAGCGGTAACCAACCAAGTTATTGAGAATACCAAAGTCTACGGATTGGTCTGTTTTTTTTGTGTCGTTAGCCATGAGTGTCTCAGTTCTTAATCGGATAAGCAGGTATTGTAATATAAAAACCAGTTTGGTGTGAGCATAAACTGTTGGAGGGTATATCGAAAAGGCGTAGTTGCAATTTGCACCTACGCCTTTTTATTATCCTATTAAGTGAACTAGCCCAAGGGTAATACTAGGGAAAAGTATAAGTAATGCGACCCTAATAAAGTCAGAGATAAGGAAAGGAATAACGCCTTTGAAGCACTCTTTGAGCTTTAGGGCATCATCGAACGATTTTATAATAAACACGTTCATGCCTACCGGTGGTGTGATTAGCCCCACCTCAACAACGATCAAAGCTAGTATGCCAAACCAAAGCCCTAAATCTGCTTGCGGTATGCCAAAGTCCATCGCCATTATCATTGGGAAGTAAATTGGAATTGTCAGTAAGATCATAGCCAAACTGTCTAAAAAACAGCCCATGACCAAATAGGTAAGCAGCATGCAAACCAATATAGTGTATGGCGATAAACCTGAGTTTTGTATTAGCTCAACACCCAAATCTGGCAATCTAGACAATGCGATAAAGACGCTAAAAAGGTCTGCTCCTAACACAATGAAAAAGATCATCGCGGAGGATACTGCTGTCCGTATTAAGCAAACCAATAGGCCATCCATACGCATTTTGCCATGAGTCAGGGCAAGAATAGCGGTTAAAATGACACCGACGGAAGCGGCTTCTGTTGGAGTGAAGATCCCCATGTAGATACCGCCTAGCACAATCAAGAAAATAGTCGTGATATGCCAAACATCTTTGGTGGATTTGATTTTCTGGGCAAATGTTGTTTTTTCGCCACGAGGACCTGCGTTAGGATAAATTCGTACATAAATTGCAATAGCAAGTATGTAACCCCCAGCGGCTAAAAAGCCTGGCACAAAGGCAGCAATAAACATTTTCGAGATATTTTGTTCAGTAAGTACAGCGAAAATGATCAGCACCATAGAAGGTGGAATCAATATTCCCAGTGTTCCGCCAGCTGCCAACGCACCAGCCGCTAAGCTGCCTGAATATTTAAGGCGCTTCATTTCAGGTAAAGCCACTTTACCCATAGTTGAAGCGGTTGCCAAAGAGGAGCCACAAATAGCACCAAAGGCGGCACAGCCAGCAATCGCAGCCATGGCGATACCGCCACGCTGGCGACCAATCCAAGTATTACAAGTCCGAAAAAGCTCTGCGGTAATGCCTGATCGTGTCGCTAACTCCCCCATTAATAAAAATAGTGGGACAACTGAGAGATCGTAAGTGGAAAATTTCGCAACTGGTGCAGTACCTAGGTATTCTAAAAGAGCAGGTACACCACCAATAAGAGAGTAACCAACAGCACCACAAACTAGCATAGTTAAGGCGATAGGAATACGAACACTCATCAGAACTAGCAGTACAGCCATCATAAAAAAGGCCAGTTCTATATTACTCATGATTACCTCCACACAAGGTGGTAGACAGCTTATAAAGACCGCATAGGCCACAAAGTATCATCGATATAACGCCCACAATAAATGTCCACCAAGTAGGCAATTCAAGAAGCATACTTTGCTCTAAATATTCCTTTGCTTCTAAGCCGCTCAGGCTCATGCGATAGGCAAAAACAAAGGCCACTATGGTGAAAACCACATCACTGAATGTATCTAAAAAACGTAAAGTGCTTGGCTTGCAGTTTGCGGTAAAGAGATCGACGATGACATGACCTTTGCGTAAATAGCATTCAGGTAAAAATAGAAATACGGCCATGGCAAGGCCCATTTCGGTAATTTCATAATCGCCTACTATTGATTGCCCTATGGTTGATCTACCAATAATACTGGCGACGGTTGTCGTCGCCAGTATTAACATGATAAAACCACCCGCTAGCGCAAATAGTGTCGATAAACGACCTAGATAAGATCGGTGTATATCTGCATTAAATTTGATCATGCTAACTTATCCGATTCGCTGGCTTATAAGTCTTCGTATTTTTTGATAAGAGCTCTCGTTTTATCAAGAAGACGTTGCCCTTCGTAGCCATCGTCATTCATGTCTTCAACCCATTTATCGACTACAGGCGCCATGGCATCTTCCCAGCGCTGATGTTCTGCACCTTCGATATAATCAAAAGTATTGCCACGTTCTACTGCAAACTTACGTGCAAACACTTCATAAGTATCAAATCGCTCACCAATGTGGCCTGCTAATGCTACGCCTGAATTGTTATCGATAATTTTCTGTAGGTCAGCGGGCATGCTGTTATATACCTTTTTATTCATCGTAAAGGCAAAGGTATTTGAATATAAGCCTTTGCCTTTAAATTCAGTATGGTGTCCAACTAGTTCATGAATTTTCATCGGTAGAACCACTTCATATGGCAATACAGCTACGTCAATTACACCTTTAGAAAGCGCGCTTGGCATTTCTGGGACAGGTAAAAAGACGGTATTAACACCAATTGCATCGAATGCTTCAGACATGTATTTATTTGGAGCACGAACTTTTAAGCCTTCTAAGTCTTCTATACTTTTGACTCTTTTATCACGGGAATGAAGTGAGCCGGGAGTGTGTGTATGAAGAGCCAACAGATGAACATCTTTTAGTTCATCTTGCATTTCAGTTTCAGCATATTCCTGTAAAGCCATACTAGTCGCTTTAGCAGAGCCTGGGATAAATGGCAGTTCAAAAGACGTCATTTTCGGGAAACGCCCTGGGGTATAACCTGCAACAGTCCAAGAGATATCGACGATGCCTTTACGTGTTTGGTCAAAAAGTTGGGCTGGCTTACCGCCTAATTGCATAGCGGGGTAAATGTCAATTTTAATGCGACCATTGGATTCCTCTTCTACTTTTTTCGCCCAAGGAGCCAAAAAATTACTGTGTGCATTTGAAGCAGGAGGAAGCATATGGTGCAGTTTTAGCGTGTATTCAGCATCGGCGGCTAGAGCGTTGATAGACATCATAGAGCTCATCATAAACGCTAGGCTTGTCAGTTTGATTTTTTTCATTTTGTTCACCTTATATTTGTTTTTGTTATGCAGTGCTTTTAACTATCAGATGACTTGATCAGGATGCTCCATCATTCTCGCTGATCTGCTGTCGTTTATCGCTTTCTTGGTATCTTCACTCAAGAATAAACTAGTTTTGACATAAATAGTTGTGCTTTTCAACAATCCCACTTATAGAATTTTCACTCAAGGTATTCAAAAAAAGTAACGCCAATACAAAGTGTTTGTAATAAAAATAGTTGTGGTGTACAACATTAATTATTCTTGGCTAAGTAATATCAACAAAATAAAGCCCAACTTACTAAATAATTATAAAAGACATGTGAGGGTAAAAAATGAGCAAGGTTATTTCCCTAGCGCAAGCTGCTGACTTAATTCCAGATGGTGCCAACGTCGCTTGGTCTACCGTAGGAATGTCCTATTTTGCAGAAGCGATCGCCAAAGCTGTTGAGCAGCGGTTTGAAAAAACAGGTCATCCACAGCAATTAACGCTTATTCATGACTGTGGTTGTGGTGATGGTAGAGATGCAGGCATGTCACATATGGCGCATCCAAATTTGGTGAAGCGTTTGATTTCTGGTCACACAGGTCAAGCACCAAAGATGGCGCAGATGATTACTGATAATGCCATTGAGGCGTACTTGCTTCCTCAAGGTGTATTAACCACCATGTGGCGCCAGATTGCTGGAAATAAGCCAGGTGTGATTACAAAAGTAGGTATGGGGACCTACGTTGATCCTTTGATTAGTGGTGGTAAAGTGACATCTATAACCACTGAAGATCTAGTGAAACGCATCGATATTGAAGACGAAGAGTGGCTGCTTTATAAAAAATTCCCATTAGATGTGGTGGTTATCCGTGCCACTACGGCCGATGAAAATGGCAACTTGTCTGTAGAAGAAGAAGCCATGTTGGCGGAAATTTTGCCAATGGCGCAGGCAGCGAAAAACAGCGGTGGTATCGTTATTGCGCAAGTGAAATACATTGCTGAACGTCATTCTATCCACCCTAAAGAAGTCAAAGTGCCAGGCGTTTTAGTTGATTACGTTACTGTTGCTCCAGCTGAAGATCACAAACAAACCATCACCACAACCTACAACCCAGGTTTAGCCGGTAACTCACGTGTACCGTTAAACGCTTTGCCACCTATGCCGTTCAGCGACCGAAAAGTGATTGCTCGCCGTGCTGCTATGGAGCTGAAAGCTAATGTCATGGTGAACCTTGGTATCGGTATGCCAGACGGGGTAGCTGCGATTGCGGCAGAAGAAAAAGTCTCTCATTTATTCACCCTAACAACCGAGCTTGGTACTTACGGCGGTATTCCTGCGTCTGGCGGTGATTTTGGCACGGCATGGAATGCGGACGCGATTATAGAACATGAAGCTCAGTTCGATTTTTATGACGGCGGCGGTTTGGATATTGCTTTCTTAGGACTGGCTCAAGCGGATAAAAATGGCAATTTAAACGTCAGTAAGTTTGGTCCTAAAGTGGTTGGGCCTGGTGGTTTTATTAATATTTCCCAGAGCGCTAAGAAAGTGGTGTTCTGCGGCACATTGGTGAATGGCGCTAAGCTTGGCTTTGAAAATGGCAAGATGAAAGTGTTGGAAGAAGGTAAGGTGCAGAAGTTTGTTGAAGCCGTTGATCACATTACTTTCAGTGGGTCTGTTGCGAGAGAAAACCATCAACCTGTCGTGTTTGTCACTGAGCGTTGTGTGTTGGAGCTGCGCCAAGAAGGCATGGTTCTAACCGAAATTGCACCGGGACTAGATCTAGAAAAAGACGTGTTAAGTGTGATGGCGTTCCGTCCAATCATCGCTGATGACCTTAAAAATATGCCAGCAGAAATCTTTGCTGAGCAGTGGGGCGGTTTGGGCGACATCATGGCTGCGGCTAACCAAGAGTAAAAATAACAAGAATAAATAAGCGAGGACACTTTATGTCTATCAAGAATGTAGAAATTCCTTACGGCGCTTACTGGAGTACGCCGTTTACCAAATGGCAAGGTTCATTGCAGCATCTGCACTCGATGAAATTTGCAGCTCATGTCGCAAAGTCCGAATTGGCGAAACGTAATATCGATCCAAAGGTATTCGATTCAGGCGTATTGGGCATGACGGTTAATCAGTATCAATCTTTTAACGGCGCACCTTGGCCTTTGTATGATATTGGTGCGGTAAACACAGCAGGTCATGCGGTTAACCAAGTTTGTGCGACCAGTGCTCGTGGTTTGTTTGCTGCTGCGTCGGAAATCGTCTGTGGCATGGCGAATATCTCTCTCTTGATGACGGCAGATCGCTGTTCAAATGGCCCGCATATTTATTATCCAAATGCGAAAGGTCCAGCCGGTGCATCGGAAGACCAAGTAACTTATAACATGATGAACGATTGTGTTGGCGGCCATTCGATGATGCAAACGGGTGAAAACGTTGCTAAGCGTTTTGACATCACTCGTGAAGAATTGGATTTAGTCACTTACCGTCGTTATGAACAATATCAATATGCTTTGAAAGATGATCAAGCTTTTCAAAAGCGTTATATGACGCTGCCTTTGTCTGTGCCAACGGCTAACTTCAAAAAAGAAGACACGGTAATTACTGGCGATGAAGGGGTTTTCCCAACGACGCTGGAGGGCTTGCAAAAGCTGAAACCGATTCAAGAAGGTGGTGTGATCACCTTTGGTAACCAAACGCATCCTGCTGATGGTAATGCCTCTGCGATTCTTTGTCGTTCAGAAGAGGTGGCGTCTTTAACTTCTCGCCCAGAAATTAAGATCGAAGTGCTTGGTTTTGGCCAAGCCCGAGATGATCTTGCTTACATGCCAGCGGCACCAATAGAAGCGGCGAAACGTGCTCTAGCTGTAGCGGGGGTCGATATTAAACAAGTGAAAGCGATTAAAACACACAATCCATTTGCGGTTAATGATGTGGCTTTTGCAAAAGCTATGAACATTGATGTGATGACCATGAACAATTACGGCTGCTCGTTAATTTGGGGTCACCCACAAGGACCAACGGGTATGCGTGCCATTATTGAGCTTATTGAAGAGTTGGTTATCAATGGCGGCGGTTATGGTTTGTTCACTGGTTGTGCTGCTGGAGACACTGGCATGGCCGTGGTGATTAAGGTTTCTGACCGATAAAAACGGCATGACTACTGCGCTCGCCAATAAGAGTTTGAGGCGTTCCATAAAGAATTTTAAAGGTAATCCAAGATGACATATCAATTTATTAATTATTCCGTAGAAAATGGCGTGGCGCATTTGCAGCTTAATCGCCCAGAAAAGAAAAATGCCATCAATGACAGCTTATGTCTTGAGATTGAACACGTGTTTTTGAATTTAACCGATGACGTGAATGTCATTGTGTTTTCAGGTAGCGGCCCGGAATTTTGCTCTGGTCTGGATTTGCAAGAGCACAAAGCCCGTGAGCCATTTGAAGTGGTGAAGCATTCTAATATGTGGCACCGCGTGTTTGGTCATATTAGTGATTCAGGCATTCCTGTCGTGGCTGCTATGCATGGCGCGGTGATTGGCGGCGGTTTGGAATTGGCGATTTGTGCCCATGTTCGTGTCAGTGAAGAAAATACCTTTTACCGTCTGCCTGAGGGTAAACATGGCATCTTTGTTGGCGGTGGCGCATCGGTAAATGTATCCAATGTGATTGGTGCCAGCCGCATGACAGAAATGATGCTGACGGGGCGTGATGTAAGAGCCGAAGAAGGTTTGCGTATTGGCTTGGCACATTATGTTGTTGGCAATGGTGAAGCCTTGGCAAAAGCCTTTGAAATCGCAGAAGGCATCGGCAAAAACTCGAAATACTCCAACTGGGCCATGACAACAGGTCTAAGCCGTATTAGCAATATGTCGGCACAAGATGGTCTGTACACTGAATCATTGATTTGTGGCATTACGCAAACCAGCGATGAAGTAAAAGCGCGTATTGATGCGTTTTTGAATCGTAAAAAAAGCTAAGAAGTTTTGCCTTTGGTAATGCATACCATGAATCTTGATATTTAATTCACTTGCGCCTGTTTCGCAAGCTCAACGCGTCAGCGTGAATCAAATACCAAGGTTCTTTTTATCAAAGAACAAGGAAAAGACTGAGTAAATCTGCCCTTTGTCATAAAAATAACAGCAAGATCAGGAGTATTTAGATGCAAATTCAAGACAAACATTTTGTGGTGACAGGTTCAGCTTCGGGCATTGGTGAAGCAGTGGCGCGTCGCCTTCATAGCTTGGGGGCGAAAGTCACTTTAGCGGATGTAAATGAAGAAGGTTTAGCACGCGTTAAATCTGATTTAGGTGAGCGCGTACAAGGTTGCGTGACAGACATCGTTGATGAGAATTCGGTACAAAGTGCGATTGATCAAGCTGTTGAAGCCTTTGGTCCTATTAGTGGTTTAGTGAATTGCGCAGGTATTCCAGGCGCAGAGCGTATTGTCGGTCGTGAAGGGCCACATCGCTTGGCATCATTTCAACGTGCGGTATCGGTTAACTTAATTGGTACTTTTAATATGATTCGTTTGGTTGCTGACAAAATGCAGCATAACGAACCAGAAGCTAATTTAGAGCGCGGCGTGATTATCAACACAGCATCTGTAGCGGCGTTTGACGGTCAAATTGGGCAAGCAGGTTATGCGGCTTCCAAAGGTGGTGTGTGCGCCATGACTTTGCCAATTGCTCGTGAATTAGCACGCTTTGGTATTCGAGTGATGACCATTGCTCCGGGATTATTTAAAACGCCAATGATGGATGTTTTGCCGGAAGAAGTGCAAAAATCTTTGGGCGAATCTGTGCCATTTCCACCGCGTCTTGGTGAGCCTGATGAATACGCGTCTTTGGCACAACACATCATCGAAAATGGCATGCTGAATGGCGAAGTGATTCGTCTTGACGGTGCGATTCGTATGGCTGCGAAGTAATACGGAGTTGATGATGAACTATCAAGCTCCTTACAAAGATATGAAGTTGCTGGTGGCACAAGCCTATCAACAGCAAGGTCTGGCTGGCGTTGAATCGTTAGACGGTTTTGACCCTGAATTGGCCAATGCGGTAATGGAAGAAGCGGCTAAGTTCGCTACTGGTGTACTTGCTCCACTGAACCAAGTTGGTGATGTGCAAGGTTGCCGCTTTCGAGACGGGAAAGTGATTACAGCTGATGGTTGGAAAGAGGCGTATCAGCAATTCGCCGAATCTGGCTGGATTGGTTTGGCATTGCCTGAGGAGTTTGGTGGTCAAGGTCTGCCAAAATACATTGCCCAGCCTGTAAACGAAATGTGGCTGTCAGCGAATTTGGCCTTTGTGATGTTTCAAGCTTTGGCGCAAGGTGGTTCAGAAATTCTTTTAAATTTTGCCAATGAATCTATTCAAAGCCGTTATTTACCAAAAATTGTCAGCGGTGAATGGACCGTGGCGATGGCGCTAACGGAACCAAATGCGGGGTCGGATTTAGGGGCATTGAATACTAAGGCGATTCCACAGGCTGACGGCACTTATAAAATCAAAGGTCAGAAAATTTACATCACTTACGGTGATCATGATCTTACTGACAATATTGCCCATTTAGTGCTGGCTAGAACGCCAGACGCGCCAGCAGGCAGTCGCGGTATTTCGCTATTTATCGTACCTAAACATCGTGTTGCTGATGATGGTGCATTAGGAGAGTTTAACGATATTCGCTGTACCGGTATTGAACACAAAATGGGGCTTCATGGTAGCCCAACGTGTTCTATTAGTTACGGTGATCAAGATGGTTGTATTGGTGAATTAGTCGGTGAGTTGAATCAAGGTCTAATGGCGATGTTCGTCTTGATGAATGAGGCCCGATTGAGTTGTGGTCTGCAAGGTGTTGCTTTGGGAGAACTTGGTTATCAGTGTGCATTGGAGTATGCCCAAGAGCGAACTCAAGGTACGAATAGTCAAGGCGAAAAAGTGGCCATTGTTGAACATGCCGATGTGAAACGCATGTTGTTAGAGATGCGTTCGGAAACCTTTGCACTGCGTGCTTTGGGTTATCAGATTGCTGCGCAAATTGATGCGACCGAAGCGGCAGACAATCAAGAAGAAACGAATCAATCAAAAAAAGATCGAGTCGCTTTGCTGACGCCGATTTTTAAAGCCTTTTCGACTGAGCGTGCCAATGTGATGGCAGGCCAAGTGGTTCAGGTATTTGGTGGTATGGGCTTTGTAGAAGAAACTGGTGTGGCGCAAATTATGCGTGATGCTCGAGTGACGACGATTTATGAAGGCACTACTGGTATTCAAGCCCGTGACTTGATGTTTAGAAAAGTGCGCGGCGATCAGGGTAAAGCCTTAACTGAGTTATTAGCAGAAGTAACTCAGTTGGCTCAGTCTTTTGAGTCCGACGAGGTATTTGCCTCTATGGCGCAAGACTCTCAGCAAGTGATTAATAAGATGACGTCGTTACTGCATTCACATTTGCTGAATCCTGATATGGACCATGAAGATTTACTGGCTGTGTCTGTGCCCTTCTTGGAAGCCATGGGGATCTTATGTTGCACATGGCAGTTATTGAATGTGTTGGCTTATCAGCAAGCGCAAGAAAATACGGATGAGTCTTACGTGCAGAATATTAAGGCGCTATCCGTATTTTACGGTGCTTATCGTTTGCCGTCTGCCATGGCGGCATTGAAGGTCGTTGAAAACGCTGGGTTAGGTCTTGGCAAATATAAATTTTGAAGCAGGCCATTTAGGTCTGAAGTCGAGATAAAAATAACAATTCGGCAGTGGTTAATAAACCACTCCCTAAAACTCTAGCCATAAAAATAATCATAGAGCCCTGAAGGGCAAAAGATGAGAGTGGGAGCAAAAAAATGAACGGTGAATTTCATCCAATAAAAGTTGTAGCGCATCCTATCGACATTGAAAATCGCGACGGCGGAGTGCAAATCATCAATAGCCAAAAAGCGCTCGATGAGTATGCTCGTTGCTGGACAGATCAGCTTGAATACTGGGCTGATAAAACCCCCGATCGAATATTTGTTGCGCAGCGTGATGAGCAAGGTGACTGGCAGGAAGTTACCTACTCACAAGCGGTAGCCCGAGTACGAAAAATAGCATCTTGGTTAATCACTCAGCCAGTTTCTGCTGAGCGTCCCATCGTTTTTTTATGTGGCAACAGCGTTGAGCATTTGATGCTTGCTTTGGCTGGTATGTATGTGGGTGTGGCTCATTCTCCTTTGTCGCCTGCTTATTCTCTTATCGCGACGGATTATTCTAAGCTGCAAGGTATTGTGGATATTTTGACACCCGGCATGATTGTGGTGGATGAGTTGGCACCTTATGAAAAGGCAATTAAAGCGGTTTGCCAAGATACGGAAATTCCCGTAGTGGTGATCAAAGGGGATACCAAGGCACAACAAATTGACAATCCAATTGTGGCTTTTCAATCCTTTTGGGACTTTCCTGAGTCGGCTTTGATTGATGAAATGAACGAGCAAGTGAATGGCGATACGATTGCCAAAGTGCTTTTCACCTCTGGTACCACAGGTATGCCAAAAGGCGTTATCAATACTCAGCGTATGATTTGCGCCAATCAGGTGATGATTCATCAAGTAATGCAGTTCTTGCAAGATCAGCCGCCTATTATGGTTGATTGGCTACCTTGGAACCATACTTTTGGCGGTAACCATAATATTGGTATCGCTTTGTATAACGGCGGTAGTTTGTATCTTGATGATGGCAAGCCAACTGAAAAACTGTTCGCTAAGACATTACAAAATTTGGCGGAGATATCTCCAACCGTGTATTTCAATGTGCCAAAAGGTTTTGAGTTATTAGTGAAAAATTTGAAAGCGGACAGTGAGTTAGCTGAGAAGTTTTTTGCGCGCTTACAGTTTACCTTCTTTGCCGCTGCAGGTTTGGCTCAGCATATTTGGGATGATTTGGATGCGCTGGCGATTCAATATACTGGCAAGAAAATCCCTATGGTCACTGGGCTAGGCTGTACCGAAACAGCGCCGTCAGCGACGTTTGCTTCTGTTGAAGAATCAACTTCTGGTGTTATTGGTGTTCCTGCGCCAGGTGTGTCTATCAAGCTTGTTCCAAACGAAGGTAAGTTAGAAGCGCGTGTGAAAGCTGAAACTGTGATGCCGGGTTACTGGCGTCAACCAGAATTGACCGCAAAAGCGTTTGATGAAGAAGGCTATTATTGCTTAGGCGATGCGATAGCATATCTTGATGAAAATGAACCGCAGCGAGGCTTCCGTTTTGACGGGCGTGTATCGGAAGACTTTAAACTCGATAGTGGTACTTGGGTCAGTGCAGGTACATTGCGTGCTAAATTTATCAGTGCCTTTGCGCCATTTGTACAAGATGTTGTGTTATGTGGTACGAACCGTGGCTATATCAGTGCATTGATCTTTCCTGATTGGGCTCATTGTCAGGCGATTCTTCCTCATGATTTGGTGGAGACGAACGAGCAAGTTATTGCACACTCAGCAGTACGTGATGCTTTTCAGCAGAAGTTAAGAGATTTTGCTAAAAACAGCACCGGTAGTTCGACTGTGGTTCAACGTATTTTGTTGCAAGCTGTGCCACCGAGTATTGATGCAAATGAAATTACTGATAAAGGTTCGTTGAATCAGCGTGCGGTGCAAGCTCATAGAGAAGACCAAATTGAGCTTTTGTATCAAGAGCCTCTTTCTGATTTGGTTATCAGTTTATAAGGAAGAGCGTCATGTTTAACAATGAACGCCAAGTACAAATTGAGTGGGGTGACTGCGATCCCGCCGATATTGTTTTTTACCCGCGTTATTTTGCCTATTTTGATGCGTCAACGGGGGCTTTGTTTGAGTCTATGGGTTATTCACTTCGTTATATACGAGATGAATTAAAGACGGTCGGATTTCCAATGGTTGATACACGCTCCCAATTTTTCAAACCCTCTAAATATGGTGATAAGGTCACTATTAAAAGTGAGTTTACCGAGATTGGTCGTGCCAGCTTTGGAATTCGCCATCAACTTTTTAATGGCGGCGACTTAGCGGTTGAGTGCACGGAAAAACGTGTCTGGGCCTGTCATAATGCAGAAGGTGTTCTTAAAGCCAAGCCAATTCCTGACGACATTAGAGCAAAAATCTTGAGTCACGGTTAATAAGATAGGTCAGTGAAAGAATGAAAATTTTAGTGGGTGTTAAACGAGTCATTGATTACAACGTTAAGGTTCGTGTTAAAGCAGATCAAAGCAATGTGGATTTAACCAATGTCAAAATGGCAATGAATCCATTTTGTGAAATCGCTGTTGAAGAAGCGGTTCGCCTGAAAGAAGCTGGCGTAGCATCTGAAGTGATCGTTATGAGCGTTGGAACGGCGCAAAGCCAAGAGCAACTTCGTAATGCTTTGGCGTTAGGCGCTGACCGTGCCGTTCTTGTTGAGAGCGAAGGAGAAGTAGAGCCTTTGAACGTTGCCAAGGCGTTTGCTGCTGTGGTTGAAAAAGAGCAGCCTGTGTTGGTTGTTCTTGGTAAGCAGTCGATTGATTCTGATAACAATCAAATGGGACAGATGTTAGCTGCCTTGACTAAACGTCCACAGGGTACCTTTGCATCTAAGCTTGTTGTTGAAGATGGCAAAGCGCTTGTTACTCGTGAAATCGATGGCGGGCTACGTACTGTTGCGCTGACATTGCCTGCGATTGTAACGACGGATCTACGTCTTAATGAGCCTCGCTATGCCAAATTACCCGATATTATGAAGGCTAAACGTAAACCACTCGATACTTTATCCTTGGCAGACTTGGGCGTAGCGCCAAAGGCTCATTACCGATTAGATAAAGTGGAAGCGCCTTCAATTCGTAGTGCGGGCATTAAAGTGGCGTCGGTGGATGAATTAATCTGTAAATTGAAAGACGAAGCGAAGGTGATCTAATGACGACTTTATTAATTGCAGAACATAAATCCAGTACGCTTTCGTCTGCTACTTTATGCGCCTTGACGGCTGCTCAAGCTATTGGCAATGACGTTCATGTGCTGGTGGCGGGTAATAATGTTGAGTCCGTTGCTGATGCGGCGGCGAGCCTTTCTGGTGTTACTAAGGTGATGTGTGCTAATGCGGATGTTTATGAATATGCCTTGGCTGAGCCAATGGGCGATTTGATAGTGTATTTATCGGCAAGTTATTCGCACATTATTGCGCCGTCCAATTCAGAGTCAAAAGACTTTATGCCAAGAGTGGCCGCTTTATTAGATGTTGGCCAAGTGTCTGATATTTGTGCTGTATTGAGTGCAGATCAATTTAAACGCCCGATCTATGCTGGCAATGCTATTGCAACGGTAACGGCTTTGGCTGCCAAAAAAGTCATTACAGTACGGGCGTCTTCTTTTGATAAAAACGCTCAACAGAATGATCAGAAGTGTCCTGTTGAAACGGTCGATTTTGTGGCTGAGAGTGTTTTGTCTAGTTGGCAATCTGACGACATTACTGAGTCAGAAAGACCAGATCTTTCCAGTGCGAGCCGCATTGTGTCAGGTGGTCGTGGAGTCGGCAGTGGCGAGAACTTTGCCTTGGTCGAGGCGTTGGCCGATAAGCTAGGTGCTGCGGTTGGTGCCTCTCGTGCGGCAGTGGACGCAGGTTTTGTATCGAATGATTTACAAGTTGGCCAGACGGGTAAAATCGTCGCGCCGGATTTGTACATGGCATTTGGTATTTCTGGCGCTATTCAGCATTTGGCGGGTATGAAAGATTCCAAAGTCATTGTGGCGGTAAACAAAGATGAGGACGCGCCTATTTTCCAAGTAGCAGACTATGGCTTGGTAGGCGATCTTTTTGCTGTGCTTCCAGAAATGACTTCGAAGCTATAGGCGATAGTGTCGAATTTTATTTTGTGTACTGACAGACCGAGCCTTGGCTCGGTTTTTTTTATGGTTTTTCTATGTCTGATTTTGAGCTGAGCTCGATGACGCGCTTTGCACTAATAAACAAAAAGCAGCCTACAGTGATGGCCATTGCGCTCAGGTGAAATATATCAATCAGTGGTACTTGGTTCATGTTCGTTCCTTTTGAAATTAAGGCTTATTTATTATTTTGTATAATAAAAGCACATGGTGCTCAATTCGTCCACATTGTTTACAAAATAGCTTTTTTTGAATAGCTGTGTTTGTCGAAGGTAAACGTTTAGAATCTGACTCTAATTAATTGATAGGAGCGGCGACCGATTATGATTCGCCCTTTATTAGTGCTGCGTTTGCTGACAATGCCATGCTTGTGGATGAGTGTCGTGCAGTTTGTGTTTGGTGAATTGTCTTTTATGCTGTTTAAGGATGGCGTCGGGCGTGCGTTTGCTATACCTGCAGTGGTTATTTTTTTCCTTTCTCTGACCATTTTGTTGGGTTTTCGAAAGTACGCATTACCTTCGGTTAATACGCGCGAAGCTATGTTGTTCGCCACGTTAACTTGGTTTGCTGTTGGGGTTCTGGGGGCTATTCCCATCATATCCATTACTCACATTTCTTTTACTGATGGTGTATTTGAATCGATCAGCGCCTTGACGACCACAGGTGCAACCGTGCTGTCTGGCTTAGATGACATGCCACCCACCTTTTTGATGTATCGCCAATTCTTACAATGGATGGGGGGGCTGGGCGTGGTTATCTTTGTGGTGGCAATTCTTCCGATGTTAAACATTGGTGGTATGCGCCTATTAAAAGCGGAGACGCCTGGCCCAATTAAAGACGAAAAGCTTTCTCCTCGTGTATCTAGTACCACACATTATTTATGGATGGTGTATTTGGCTATCACTGTGTTGTGCGCGTTAAGTTATTATTTTGCAGGTATGTCTGCATTTGATGCGATTGGACATAGCTTTACCACGGTATCGACTGGAGGCTTTTCAACACACGATGCCAGCATGGGCTATTTTAATAGCCCATTAATTTTGTGGATCTGTAACCTTTTTATGGTGTTAGGAGCTGTGAATTTCGCTTTGCATTATCGGATTTATATCGCTCGTAGTATTAAGCTTTATTGGCAAGATGAAGAAACACGAGGTTTCTTAAAAATTATTGGTTTTATTGCTTTGTTATTGGCTTTGTTTCTTTTTCAGACTGGTTCAGAAGAGGGGCTTTGGGTTTCCATAACACAGTCGTTTTTTCATGTGATTTCGTTTATTACTAGCACTGGCTATGCGGCAACGGATTTTGGCGCTTGGCCGGCGGTGACGTCGATTATCTTGATTTTTGTTGGTTACATCGGTGGTTGCGCAGGGTCGACAGCGGGTGGTAATAAAGTTATTAGGAATATCATTTCGGTCAAATCAATAGGCTTGGAAATAAAACGCTTAGTACACCCTAATGGGGTTTTCGCCATGAAGTTTCAGGGGCGAACTATCGCAGCAGATGTACGGCATTCTGTGATGGGCTTTATGTGTCTTGTCGCCATGATAACGATATTGTTTACGGTGTTGCTGATGATGACGGGTATGAGTTTTATGGCGTCTTTAAGCGCTACTGCAGCGTGTTTGAATGTACTTGGGCCAGGCTTTGCAGAGCTAGGTAGTAATTTTTCTCCGTTAAGTGATGCTGGCACTTGGCTGATGAGTTTTGCCATGATCTTAGGGCGTTTGGAATATTTTACTGTGCTGGTGCTTTTCTTTCCGGTGATGTGGCGTCATTAAGAAAGGGCTGTTGGACCGAAAAAAAACGGCTAAAAACAGTAATAAATGCCCGATTATTGAGTAATGGGGCATTTTCTTGTGTTGTTGAATGAAATTAAGCCGCTGAGATACCAATACCGTTGCTTTCTTGTTCGTACGTTTCTAGCTCTATCGCAATACTTTTTGATGTTGGTGTATTGCTGAATTCACCATAGCTGTCCAGCGGTACTAACGGATTAGTTTCTGGGTAATAAGCAGCAATGTTGCCTGCAGGAATGCTGTAAGGTACTAGCTTGAAACCACTTACTTTGCGCACTACACCGTCATCCCATAGGGAGCGTAGCGTGACACTTTGACCTTCTTCGAATCCTAGTCGCTGTATATCTGCAGGGTTTATAAATACCACTTTACGCTCGCCCTTGATGCCACGATATCTATCGTTCATACCATAAATAGTGGTGTTGTACTGGTCGTGAGAGCGTAGAGTTTGCATGATCAGCGTTTTGTCTGACAGAAGATCTTGGGCGCGCTTAGGCAGAATAGAATCTGGTAACGGGTGAGTGTGACAAATTGCTTTGCCGGCAGGCGTTTCCCAGCTTCTTTCGCGAGCACTGCTGCCTAGGTAGAAACCACCATCTTGTAGAATACGTTGGTTAAAGTCTTTGAAACCTGGCACGACCGCAGCGATGTGTTCACGAATAATATCGTAATCGCTCACGGTTTCATTCCAATCAATAGGGAAATTACCTAGCGTCGCAGCAGCCATCCCGGCGATGATGGCAGGCTCAGATTTTTGTTCTTTGCTTAACGGTTCTAAGACGCCACCAGAAGCGTGAATCATGCTAAATGAATCTTCTACCGTGACTTTTTGCTGTCCTTTAGCCTGATGGTCAATATCAGTTCGACCAAGGCAAGGCAGTATGATGGCTTCAGTCCCTGTAACTAGGTGGGAACGGTTAAGTTTGGTGCTGATTTGTACGGTTAGCTCGCATTGCTGTATGGCGTGTTCAGTCGCTTTCGTGTCTGGTGTTGCGGCTGCGAAGTTGCCACCTAAAGCGATGAAAACACCGACTTTGCCATCGCGCATCGCGCGGATAGTATCGACAACAGCAAAGCCATGCTTTTGCGGTGGTGTAAATTGAAAGTGTGTTTCTAAAGAATCAAGGAATTCTTGTGGAGGGCACTCATTAATGCCCATCGTTCTATCTCCTTGAACATTACTGTGGCCACGGACAGGGCATACGCCAGCACCAGGTTTTCCTAAATTACCACGAAGCGCCATTAGGTTTACCATTTCGTGAATAGTGGCAACCGAGTGATGGTGCTGAGTGATGCCCATTGCCCAGGTTAAAATCACACTGTTTGCCTTAGCGTAGACGTTAGCTGCATGCGTGATGTCTGCTTTGCTTAGTCCTGATTGATCGAAAATATCTTGCCAAGGTGTCTGTTTTACTTGCTCAAGATAGACATCCAAGCCTTGAGTGTGCTCTTTGATAAAGTCATGATCGAAAATTGCTTCGCCATTTTGTTGAGCTGCTTCTTCCAAGTCGATAAGGACTTTGACTATACCACGCACAACTGCCATATCTCCGCCAATTTTCGGACAGAAGTAGCCAGTGTTGGTTGGCTTGGAACCATTGGTCAGCATTTCTATCGGGTTTTGAGGGTTCTGGAAACGCTCTAACCCACGTTCTTGTAAAGTGTTAAAGTTTAATAACTGCGCGCCACGTTGTACTACTTCTTTTAGAGTTTCTAGCATACGCGGGTGGTTTGTTCCTGGGTTTTGACCGAAGACAAAGACCGCATCAGCATGTTCAAAATCGTCTATTTTAACTGTTCCTTTACCGCTGCCAATGCTGCTAGTTAATGCATAGCCACTGGCTTCGTGGCACATGTTTGAACAGTCAGGGAAGTTGTTTGTGCCGTAAGCACGTGCAAAGAGCTGGTATAAAAATGCGGCTTCATTGCTGGCTCGTCCAGATGTGTAGAAAGCGACATTGTTTGGGGTCGCTTGTTTTTTTAGCGTATCGCCGATGTGTTGGTAGGCTTGCTCCCAAGAAATGGCTTCGTAGTGATCTGTTTCTCGGTTATAACGCATTGGCTCAGTGAGTCGACCTTGATATTCAAGGAAGTAATCACTTTGTGTATTTAGCCAACTTACGCTGTGTTTCGCCATAAACGCGGCATCGACTTTACGTGATGTGGCTTCCCAGTTAACGGCTTTAGCGCCGTTTTCACAAAAGCGAATTTTGGCAGGGTCGTGTTTTTCACCCCAAGCACAGCCTGGACAATCAAAGCCGTGGGGCTGATTGGTTTTTAATAGTGAGTGAATATTTCGAACCGCATTTTTGCTTTTTAACCAATGTTTTGTTGTGCTTTTTAATGCACCCCAGCCGCCTGCCGGTCCTTTGTATGGCGTATAAAAATCAGCTTTTTTACTCAAGATCTGTTCCTTCTTACGGGGTTGAAGATGCAAATATTCTTGGCGCATCTTGCTTAGGCAAATGAATTAGCGTTAGCCCATAATGTTCAGCGAGTGTTACCGCTAATGCGCTTGGTGAGGCTAAATGCACTAGTCTAGAGAGGCCGACTCGAACGGCCTTTTGTACTAATTCAGTACTGCATCTGCTAGTCATTAAAACGCTGTAATTATGTAGATTGATATTTTGTTGCAGTGCGTAGCCAATAATCTTATCGAGAGCATTGTGTCTACCTATGTCTTCCATGCAGATAAGAGGGCTTCCATCTGGGGAAACTAGCAATGCAGCATGAACCGCCCCTGTTTGTTTTCCAAGTGTTTGATAATCAGCTAGACGTGATTTTAACGACAATAAAGTAGACTCAGCTATCGGTTGGCTTGGTGATAATTTTGGTAGTGTAGGGATCGCTTGAGGAAGTGATTCGACGCCACATAAACCACACCCAGTTGCACCAAGATGGGCATGTTTTTTTTGCTTAAAATTGGCGAAGCGGCGAGCGCTTAAAGTTAAGTTAATAGCAATGCTATCAATATTTGGCGGTATCTTGGTGGACTCTATTTCCAAATCTCGTACATCGCTAATTTGCTCAATAATCCCTTCGCTACGAGCAAAACCGATAACAAACGCGTCTAGTTGGTTGGGTGTGACCATCATGACCGCATGGGTAATATCATTGATGCTAATAGCCAGTGGTATTTCTTCCACTAGTTTAGCTGATCCAGCAGCGAGCTTATTATCACAGCGATCAAACGAATGTCGCTGATAGCAGGGAAAAGACAGGGATGAATATTGCATATTATCCGATTTAGTAAATGAATTTGAGAGGCCTTTAATAGTACGGAGAGACGTGAATGTCGTCCAATCTTTTTATGTTGAGAAAGTGCATAAAACGAGGTGAATTTATGGCAGTAATTAATTGTTCATAAAAGAATCAATATAGGTGCGCTTTTCAAAGTGTTAAGTATTTCTTTGAGACTTAAAATGCCGTATTCTTGCCCGAAAAAAAATAGCTTCAACGCTTTTTCCGTATTGGTTGTGTAAAACCCTAGGCGAAAAAGGTATGGACTGTGATTATTTGCACTCCAGCAGTGGCGAGTGGATGGCACTTCAGACAAAGTGTGGTTCTGTACTTGTCCTATATTGAGAATGTGTGCAACCCAGATGGTAGTGCATAGTCAGGGTTCTGTGTGAGCCATTTTTTTGTTTAATGAGTTTTTTATTTATGCAGTTTATTACACGCCTTTCGCGCTGGGCTTTATCTGGGCCGCGTGCTTGGTTATCCATTATCTTCGCTGTTTTCATTGTTCTACTGTTTGTCTATAAATCGCTTGTATCGCCAACAGACAACCCTAAAGAGTACCTATTACCTAGTGGTGAGGCTAAGACGTCCATTAAGCCTTCTGATACTAATGCAAACACAGATGAGGATAATGATTACGGCTCTTTAGTCACCACCGACCCTTTACAGCATGTAGAAAAAGTTACTGCACCTCTTCCTTCAATTGAATACGTTATAAAATCGGGCGATACGCTAGCTGGCATCTTTGCGCGCTTGGGATTATCCCGAGAGTCTTTGTATTCTGTGCTGGAGGCTGACCAAGAGTATCTTGTTCTTGAACCATTGCTTCCTAATGATAAGTTTACTTTTAAGCTGAATGAAGATGGGGAATTGGCAGAGTTAAATCGTCGGCTCGATGTTAGTAAAAGTGTGTCATATGTACAGCACGAAAACGGTGGTTTTAGCTATGAAGAGCATATTAAGCCCATCACCTACACCCATGAAACAGTCCATAGCAAAGTAGTGAGCAACTTTTATCTGTCTGCGAAAAAAGCGGGTCTTTCTGACACCAATATTTTGATTATTCAAGATGTGCTTAAAGGTCGAGTAAATTTCCGAAAGGATTTAAGAGCCAATGACGAATTCGATTTTGTCGTTAAAAAAGGCAGTATTGATGGTGTAAAAGTGGGTGAGGATCAATTAGAAGCCTTAGGGATTACCGTCAAGGGCGAAACGTACCGTGCTTTTTTACATTCGGATGGTCGATTTTACGATGAAGCAGGTAACAGTTTAACGCCTGCTTTATTACGCTGGCCAACGCGTAAACACTATAGAATTAGTTCGTCTTTTAATGCTAACCGTTTACACCCTATAACTGGGCACCCCGCTCCCCATAATGGAGTTGATTTGGCAACCCCTTCAGGAACCGAAGTGTTGGCTACTGGCGATGGTATTGTGACCCGAGTGGCATCACATAAATACGCGGGTAAATATGTTGTTATTGACTATACTGGCCCATATGGCTCTCGTTATTTACACCTTAATAAAATTCTAGTGAAAAAGGGCCAAAAAGTTAAACGTGGTCAAGTCGTTGCATTATCTGGAAATACTGGACGAACGACAGGAGCACATTTGCACTATGAACTGCATGTTAGAGGTCGACCAGTAAATCCAATGACAGCGAGTATTCCAACAACGCAATCAATACCAGATAGTATGCGCAGTGAATACAATGCCAATGTTGCTAGTTGGATTAGTATGATGACAGATCGTAAGTCAGAGCGTGCTGATGTACATAAAGAAATGCCAGAGCAGACAGAAGTAGACTCTGGTGCAGAGTAAGGTTTACGGGTGTTTTGAATAAGCGTATTTCTATACAGCTTAGTTGTTTGAAATAACGATATAAAAAAGGAGCATTGTGATGCTCCTTTTTTATTGGTTAACTTTTTACCTTACAGGCTCTTTTTATAAGACTTGTTACCAACGACAAAGATACCTAAGAACACTACTAAGCCGATGAACTGAATCCATAGATCTAAGTTTGGCCATAACATCATCAAGGACGCTACCAATAGCAAAGCGCGTGGCACAATGGCTAGCTTGTCTTCTAGATAACCTTCCATCGCACCTACTAATGCATACATGCCAAAAATAGCAAAGAAAGATAGACGTAATAATGTTTCAGAATCACCACCAATCAGTGGAGTATAGGCCATTAATAACGGCACAATATACAGACCTTTTGCCAGTTTCCATGCAGTCATACCCGTTCGCATTGGTGGTGTTTTCGCTATCGCGGCTGCGGCAAATGCCGTTAAACACACAGGAGGCGTCACATTACTATCTTGTGATAACCAGAAGATAATCATATGAGCAGTTACTAAAATCATAGCCACGCTTTCAGCACCTAAAGCCTGATCCATTAACATGCCTTTAAAGTCATTTGGTACCTGTGCCAACAAAGCCTGTGCTTGGTCTATCGGCATGCCTTGCGCGAGCGCCGCAATAGCAGAAGGATCGACCAACATAAAGACTGCGTTTGCCGCTTCAGGTAAGCTTCCCGATGCCATCATGTCTAATAGTTGGCTTTCTGCTATCAGATTGAACAAAGCCGGCGCTGACAGTGTTCCTAAAACAATATAGGCCGCTGTAACGGGTAAGCCCATACCCAAGATAAGAGAGGCAATGGCCACCAAAATTATGGTGTAGAACAAACTCCCACCAGCCCAGTTAGTAATTAATAAAGAGAAAGTGTTACCTACCCCCGTTGTACTAATTACGTTTACCACTAAGCCAATACCGACTAGAAGAACCGCCGTCGTTGACATATTCTTTGCGCCTTGAGCCATAGCATCGAGTATTTCGGCAGGCCCCATGCGATGTTTGCTAGATAGAAATGAAGCGGCAATAACAGCAAGTATACTGATCCCTGCCGCGTAAGTTGGCGTAAAACCCTGAATTAACAGAGTTACCAGAACTGTTAAAGGGACAATATGGTGCCAACCACTTTTTAATACTTGCGACACTTTTACAGCATCATCACTTTCTGTTGAAATCACCTTGCTACGCTTTGCTTCAACACGAACGAAGAAGCCAACAGAGAGAAAATACAGTAAGGCAGGAATAGCTGCGACACTGATGATGGTTACATAAGATACTTGGGTATAGGACGCCATGATAAAAGCACCAGCACCCATAACAGGAGGCATTAGCTGCCCACCAGTAGAGGCAGCGGCTTCAACGCCCGCTGCAAAGCGTGCTGGAAAGCCAGCTCTGCGCATCAGAGGAATAGTGATAACCCCCGTCGATACAGTGTTGGCGACAGAAGAGCCAGAAACAGAACCCATTAGCCCTGAACCGAGCACAGCGACAAACCCCGGTCCGCCAATCATTTTGCTGGCAAGAGAGCGAGATAGATCGATGATGAAATCGCCGGCACCGGATTTTACTAAAAAAGCGCCGAATAAAATAAACATGAAGACAAAGCTCCATGAAATACGAGAAATAGAACCGAACATACCGTCAGTACTAAAAAAACTGCGGTATAGCAGGGTTTCTAGGCTAAGACCTGGGAAGTTAAACATGCCTCCCAGCCAGCGTCCCCACAACACAACATAGGTCAAGGCTACAATAATCAGGAATGGAATGAACCAGCCACTGGTTCTGCGAATGAGCTCAAGAGACAGTAATACAGCAATGCTGGAAACGATCCAATCTGATGTGCTGAATGTCACACCTCTGGCGTAGAGAGCGTCTTCGAAAAAGATGATATACAGCACCATTCCAATCAGTGCGAGCACGATAGCACCATCGAAAAACATCGCTACTTTGCTGTCTTGCCATTTTGGGTGTGCTGGAATCAGTAACGCGCATAATGCGCCAAAGCCTGCAAAGTGAAAGGCAGAGACCCACAATTCAGGTAAGGTCGCGATGGTGTTGATGTAAATATGAGCCACAGCGAGAAAAACAGAAATGGTAAAAACAAGACGGTTTAACCAGAGCCCGGAGCGATGTTTTGTTTCGAAATCTTCAAGATTAACGTCTTGAGAGTCGGTTGGTTGCGATGAAGCAGTCATAGACAGGCTACCTTAGATACGTACAGAAACAAATTGAGCAAAGAGAGGTAAAGTGCGCCGTACTTAGTACGGCGCGATAATCAATTACGACTAGATTAGTTGGCAATCAGGCGAGCTGGAATGTTAATACCGCGCTCACGATAATAACGAGCCGCACCAGGGTGCAATGGAACAGGCAGGCCAGCAATGGCTTTTTCAATTGACATTACAGAGGTCGCTTTGTGAATGGCACTTAAATATCCCAAGTTCTCATAAAGTGATTTAGTCAGCTCATAGACATCGTCTTCAGACAAATCTGCACGTGTCGCAAGGAAATTAGGTTGCGCTACTGTGTTGATGTCTTTTGTTTGGCCAGGGTAGGTATTGGCAGGAATAACGTAACGAGTCCATAACTCGTAATTACCATTGGCTTGTTTAATCTGCTCGTCCGTGAAATCCAACACTTTCACCTTGTCACCCATTGATGCGTATAATCTTGTTACAGCACTGACAGGTACACCAGCTGGCGTGTTCATACCATCAATGTTGCCATTTTGCATAGCATCGGCACTGGCACCGTATCCCATGTAAGCTAAGGCGAACTTATCTGGATCGATATTGAGGCCTTTTAACTGTTGGCGGCCAGAGCCTTCAGTGCCAGAGTTTTTAGTGCCAATTGAAAATTTGTGATTAGTATTTTCAATGTCTTTTAGGTCGGCAACTGTCCCCGTTTTAGCCAAATCTGATTTTAGTACAAAGTGTTCTACGTTTTGCCATAGCATTGAAACAGAACGTAATTCAGACTGTTTGCCTGAGCTTTCAAATGGGCCTTCACCGTCCCATGCCCATGCGCCATAAAGGCCCTGTAGAATAGCGAATTGTGCTTGGTTTTCGCGAAGTAATTTGATGTTTTCGCCTGAGCCTGCAGAACTGATTGCAGAGACAGATAAACCGAATTTTGGTTCTAGCTTAACTTTACTTAATGTTGCGATAGCCACACCAACGGGGTAATAAGTGCCACCTGTTGATGCTGTTGCTAATATATAGTTGCGGTTATCAGCAGCAGACACATTGGTTGCGGAAAGTGCAATAGCAGCCGCGGTTGCACTAGAAAGAATGGCTTTAGTAACGAATCCCAATTTCATGTTATTTTTCTCCTAATTGGTGGGGTTGGTTGATTATATCTATAGCGATAATCGTGCCAAATATATAACTCGTTGATATGTATATATTATTTTTTATTTCCTTCTATTTTTTCACTTTTATATCCTGATATGCGCTATTTATTGCTTATTGTTGACGTTTCTCTGTAGGCAATAAATTGCTCACGATTAGATCGAGTAACCACTACTGTTAACGTGTTATTTTGTTGCTTGTCCCATTTTGGGTAAGCGAAATATTGCCGATGGATCTGGAAGGTAAATAATGAAGCAAGAATCGACTATTCGTGTTGTACTGTTTGACTTAGGAAATGTGTTGGTAGATCTGGGTGATGTCTCTGAAATGCACCGTATGCTGAATACAGAGGGAGAAGAGTCTGATGTTTGGCTGAAGTGGTTATCATCACCGACTGTTGCTGCGTTTGATTCGGGTAAGATTTCTTTTGATAAATTCGCGAAAGATTTATTGGCTGAAGTGGGCAGTAATATTGATAAAGATGTCTTTAAGGCTTCATTCAAAGCATGGCCAAGGGGGTTGTTTGACGGTGCATTGGAGTTAGTCGCAGCAGTTAAGCCTGAATATCATCGGGCGATACTATCCAACACCAATGCTGCGCATTGGCCAAGGTTGATGGATGAAATGGCTCTAGCAGGTAAGTTTCACAGTTATTATGCCTCTCATCAAGTAGGGTTTGTGAAACCGGATGCCGCGATTTATTATCATGTTATTGAGAGCTTGAAAGTGTCGCCCGATCAGATACTTTTTATTGATGATAATCAGGTTAATATTGATACCGCATGTGCATTGGGTATGAAGGCACATCGAGTAAAAGGAATTGAGCAAGCTCGTCAAGTGCTTGAACAGTACAAGGTGCTATCTAGTTAATATCAAGATAGTAGAACCGGGTAGGTTGAAGCCTTTAAAGGAAGTTATTGAGGTGAAAATGCAGTTGGGCTTAGAGGTTTCTATGCGTACTTTTGATGGACAGTCTTCGATTAGTTATTCTCGAACTCGACCAATGTATCCGGCCGAGCTCTATTATTGGCTTTCTCAGCAAGTGCCTTCTTCCAGCGTAGTATGGGATTGTGCTTGTGGAACGGGTCAGGCATCAGTAGATCTCGCTGCATATTTCGACCATGTCGAAGCATCAGATATTAGTGAGTCTCAAGTCACGGCGGCAACGCCTCATCGTAAAGTGAATTATCAGGTGTTTCCTGCCGAGAAAACTCTTTATCCAGATGACTATTTTGATGTGGTGTGTGTCGCTCATGCACTGCATTGGTTTGATTTAGAGTCTTTTTGGTCTGAGCTTCGACGAGTCTTGAAACCTGGCGGCATATTTGTTTGTTGGGGGTATAACTGGCTGCAAGTCGGAGAAGCAGAAGATAAAGCAATTGCAGAGGCAGTCTTGCCGCACCTTGAAGAGTATTGGCCGGCAGAAAGTCGCTTGTTGTGGGAGCAATATAGGAATATTGAATTTCCGTTTGAACTTATAGACGTACCAGCATTTGAATTGAAGTGTCACTGGTCTGTGACACAAACTTTGGACTTTATTCGAACTTGGTCAGCGTCTCAGTTACGTATACAAGAGCTGGGGGACGACTTCTTGCTAGAGGCTTCTCCCATTATTCGAGAAGCTTGGTCTGAACCAACTAAAAAGCAGCAAATACATCTGCCATTTTTTGTAAAGGCAGGGCGCTTTTCTTAGACAAGCCGTTAAACGCTTAAATGAAAAGTCTCATAAGACTAAAGTGGAATAGATCAGAATGCTTGTCGGGTTATAGTAGTTCTGCATCCGAATAACAAATTTAACAATGGAGCGGGTTATGAAATCATTATATAGCGCAACCTCAAATGAGGCGGCAAAAAATGCCAATGTGAGTCAAGCAGAATTTGAAAAACGCTATCAAGAATCGATTGAAAGCCCAGATGAATTTTGGGGTAAAGAGGGGGAACGATTAGATTGGTTTACACCTTATACTAAGGTGAAAAACACCTCTTTTAAGCGAGGTGAAGTTAGTATTAAATGGTTTGAAGATGGCGAGTTAAACGTCGCTTATAACTGTATTGATCGCCATTTGGCCACCTCTGCCAATAAAGTTGCTTATTACTGTGAAGGCGACAAAGAAAACGACGAAAAAGTCGCGATTACCTATCAGACACTGCATGATGAAGTCGGGCGCTTAGCCAATCTATTGAAGCGCCAAGGCGTTAGAAAAGGCGACCGTGTCGCTATATACATGCCAATGATCCCTCAAGCTGTTTACGCCATGTTAGCGTGTGCTCGAATCGGTGCTATTCACTCTGTTATTTTTGGTGGCTTTTCCGCCAACGCGATTGCTGATCGCTTGAATGATTGTGAAGTGAAGCTCGTTATTACCGCCGACGAAGGTCGTCGCGCTGGGAATACGATTCCACTTAAGCACAATGTAGATATGGCTCTAGATCATAATGCGTGCCCATCGGTTGAGTCCGTTGTTGTATATCGCTATACGCAGAAAGATGTGCCTTGGTTTGATGGTCGTGATGTGGATTGGGCTGTTGAAGTTGAGAATGAAAGTACTGACTGCCCAGCAGAACCAATGAATGCAGAAGACCCATTGTTTATCTTGTACACATCAGGGTCGACAGGTAAGCCGAAAGGGGTAGTTCATACAACGGGTGGTTATTTAGTTTATGCGTCATTGACCCATGAATTGGTTTTTGATCTTAAGCCTGATGATATTTACTGGTGTGCGGCTGATGTTGGCTGGATCACCGGACACAGTTATATGGTATATGGTCCGCTCGCTAATGGCGCAACCAGTATCTTGTTTGAAGGTGTTCCAACCTACCCAGATTCAGGTCGAATTGGTCGAGTGGTAGACAAATTTGATGTCACTCTTTTGTACACTGCGCCAACGGCAATTCGTGCTTTGATGGCGAAAGGTGATGAAGCAACACGTACTAGTCAGCGAAATTCTTTGCGTATATTGGGCAGTGTTGGTGAGCCAATTAACCCAGAAGCTTGGTCTTGGTATTACAGTGAAATTGGTAATTCTGCTTGCCCTATCGTAGATACATGGTGGCAAACAGAAACGGGTGGCATGATGATGACGCCACGTATTGTTCAGGGTGATGTAAAGCCTGGATCTTGTACTGGGCCATTGTTTGGTGTTCAGCCTGCATTGGTGGATGCTCAAGGTGTTGTACAAAATGCTCAGGGCGTTCAAGTGGAAGGTGGATTGGTCATTACGGATTCATGGCCTGGCCAAGCACGTACCGTCTATGGTGATCATGAGCGTTTTGAACAAACTTATTTCAGCACGTTTGAAGGCATGTATTTCACTGGTGATGGGGCGATGCGTGATGAAGATGGTCACTATTGGATCACCGGCCGAATGGATGATGTCTTAAACGTATCTGGTCATCGTCTCGGTACTGCTGAAATTGAAAGCGCCTTGGTAGCGCATCCTTCTGTTGCTGAGGCTGCGATTGTAGGATATCCGCATGATATTAAAGGACAAGGTATTTACGTTTACGTGAGTGCAGTTGCTGGAGTCACTCCAGACGAAGAACTCACTAAGTCGTTGAAGCAGTTTGTTCGTCAAGAAATTGGGCCTATCGCGACACCTGATCTGATTCAATGGGCAAGCAAAGGTCTACCAAAAACGCGCTCAGGTAAGATCATGCGTCGTATTTTGCGGAAGATTGCTGCTAATGAACATGATCAATTAGGAGATACAAGTACATTAGCTGATCCAAGTGTGGTTGATGATTTAATCGAAAACCGTTTAAATGTGTGACCGTTTACATATTTAAAAGGATAAACTGTGATTTCACTTGTTATCGCGGATGATCATCCTTTGTTTCGTAGTGCACTAAGTGGTGCATTACGAGCAGAGATTCAGGGTATTGTCATCGTCGAATCTTTTGACTTAGATTCGACGATACAGTGCTTGAGCCGTCTTGATGACCTTGATTTGCTCTTACTGGATTTAAATATGCCGGGCAGTGGTGAGCTTTATGGGTTAATTCGAATTCGTAAAGACTTTCCAGATGTACCAGTAGCTGTGATTTCAGGCAGTGAAGACAGTGAAATGGTTGCAAAAGTCATAGACTCCGGCGCGCTGGGTTTTATCCCCAAAACCAGTGAGCCAGCCACTTATGTACAAGCGATCCATGCTATTTTAGCAGGTGATATTTGGTTGCCTGATGATCTTAAGCAGGCTGTGGCTAATCAGCCTAAGCCTGATTTATCTATGCAAAATAAAGTTGCCGAATTGACTCCTCAGCAATACAAAGTGCTGTGTTATTTGCATGAAGGATTGTTGAACAAGCAAATTGCCTATGAGTTGTCCATTTCGGAAGCAACGGTTAAAGCACATATTACTGCCATATTTCGTAAACTTGAAATTAATAACAGAACGCAGGCTGTATTGGTTGCAAGTGATTTAAAATTACAAATGACGACGACTATGAGTTAAGAGTTGTCGTCTTTTTTTGGATCTATTTTACATTGGCAAGAGGAAGGTACTGGATCAATCCCGCCTTCGTGCCACGGATGACATTTAGACAGTCTTTTTATTCCAAGATACATTCCTTTAAACACACCATATTGCTCTATGGCTTGAACCATATATTGCGAGCAACTTGGGTAAAATCTGCAGTTATTTCCTAGCAATGGACTAATCAAAAACTGATAGCCTTTTACCAGTAGAATAAATATTTTTTTCATGGGGTTTTATCTGTTTTCTGAGCCTTAAATGTCATTTCTGTGTAAATAATGACGCCTATTTGATACTGTATTCGAAATATATCACAGAAAAGAACTCACTATGCCAGATCAACATCTTACTTTAGATGCAATGAAGGTCGTTGCCTATCAAGGCGAGCCCGGAGCTTATTCTCATTTAGCGTGTAAACATACCTTTCCTGATTGGAGTAGCGTTCATTGCGCCACCTTTGTTGACGCTCTAAATATGGTTGAAAAGGGTGATGCGTACTACGCAATGATTCCGGTTGAAAATTCTACGGCAGGGCGGGTCGAAGAAATTTATCGAGAGTTAAAACGTACTCAGCTGTATGTTGTGAAAGAGCATTTTGAACCAGTAAATCACTGTTTGATTGTTCCTCACTCTATGACGATCGATCAAATTACTCGAATTGGTAGTCACCCTCAAGCATTGGCGCAGTGTGATAATAATATTAAAGCGCTAGGGGCAAAAAGTCAGGCAATGTACGATACCGCTGGGGCAGCTAAGCACATCGCTGAGTTTGATGAGCCAGGGTTAGCAGTTATATCGTCTGAGCTAGCGGCTGAACTTTATGATCTAAAAGTTCTCAAGACGTATTTTAATGACTCTGTAGGCAACACGACTCGCTTCCTAGTATTTGCCCGTCAGCAAAAAATGCCTGTCATGGAAGAAGGTGAAACTTACATAACGTCTTTTATGTTTCGTGTGCGAAATATCCCTGCCGCTTTGTATAAAGCTATGGGCGGCTTTGCGACTCAGGGTATTAATATGTTGAAACTAGAAAGCTACATGGTGAATGGTAACTTCACCGCGACGCAGTTTTATGTGGATGTAGAGGCGCACTTTCAATCTGCCTCCATGCAGGCTGCGCTTGAGGAGTTGAGTTTTTTCTCTGAAGATGTGCGAGTTTTAGGAACCTATTTGGCTGATGAGTATAGGTTAAAGTCATTATGATGCGTTGGTGTTGCGTTGTTTTATCTCTGTTTTTTAGTTCAATAGCGTTTGCAGAGCTGGATGCTTTGTCTTCTTTAACAGGGACTGAGTTGAGTTCATACGATGATTTTTTTGATAGCATTCCAGTAGTCGTTACCCCATCTAAAATTGCTCAGCCAAGGGTCGATGTTTCCTCTACGCTGTCTGTGTTGGATGGAGAATTCATTCGACGCCTTAATATGCAGTATGTTGAAGACTTACTGCAATTTGTCCCAGGGTTTGCTGTGTTTCCCTATAAAGCATCCAGCCAGAAAATTGTTTCGTACCATGGTACTCAGTTAGAAGAATATCGCCGCATTCAGGTATTGGTTAATGGGCGCTCTGTATACAGTGCTGGTAAGGCGCGAGTCGAGTGGGCAACCTTGCCATTGAATATTGAAGATGTTGCGCGAGTGGAGGTCAACAGAGGCCCAAATGCAGCGAGCTATGGTATCAACTCTTTTTTTGCTGTGGTGAACATCATTACACGTTCTCCTTTGGAAACGCTGGGTGAAAGTATCTCTGCTTATTCTGGTTCACAAGGTGATTACCGCTTATATGGCCAACATAGTGGCTTGAATGGTGATTGGAGCTATCGGGCATCAGCTTCTACTAGTAACGTGAGTGGATTTGACACAGGTAATGACGGTAATGATCGCCATGATGGCCATGGGGCGACCATGGGAAATGTTGTTATCCAAAAAGAAATGTCAAATAGCTTCTTTGGTTTGGATTTAGGTGCAAGTCATGTCAAAGCAAATATAGATCCTGATGAGTATGCCACAGGGTCTTATGATGTTAATGATCCCGTACGTGAATCAAATCGTGAGCATATAAAGCTTAGTTATAGTAAGCAAGTGTCTTCTAATCACGAATTAAGGCTCCAGTATTATTATGATCAGGCTGAGCAAAGTGAGCATCATGATGCCAGACTGACAAGTGCTTTTTATGGGTATTTTTTTGGCGGTACCAGTAGTGGTGATGTCTATAGATCGTATGATGTAAATTTAGTTGAAACTCGTCAGGACCTCGAAGTACAAAGTACTTGGGAGGCGACAGAAAACCTACGTGTGATATCAGCACTGGGTTATCGTTTAGATGAAGCCGACTCCGAACATTACTTTTCGGGTGCAGTCAGCGATGAAGTACTTCGAGCGTCTTCAAATGTAGAATATAGGGTTGGCGATCGTTGGGTGCTAAATACGGGAGCCATGCTAGAGCGCAGTCAAATGGGTGGGACGTTTTTATCACCTAAGCTTGGGGCTACCTATAAATTATCAGAAAAAGAATCTATTCGATTCAATGCCTCTAAAGCGGTGAGAACCCCTGACTTGTCTGACCAGTATTTTAAGTGGCATTACGTATTGTCGACTGGAGAAAGTTCCTACACTACTTACGCGGATCAGGGGGAGAGTGAGGAAAAAATTACCTCCTATGAAGTAGGCTATTACCATTATTGGCTTGATCAGGGCTTGTCGATGGATATCAAGCTTTATCATGATTCGGTTCAAGATATGGTATTAAGCAGAAAATATTTTTCTAATTCCGGGGCGGACTCAGCCATAGAAGAAGGGGTGACAGAAGACGTAAGTATTAATGGTTTGGAGTTTGAACTAGATTGGCGTTCTCGATCAGGCGGAATGACGCGTTTTACTTATGCTTATCAAGACACTCAAACTGACAATAGCAAACTATTGGACTCCACCTCACCAATAATGATGTCGTTATTTTCCAGCCAGCCAATAACGGATAAATTGTTTATTAATGGCTATTATTGGTATGGGAAAGAGCTAAATGAAAGGAATTATGAGTTTCTGAATACATGGCTATCTTACAAAATGTCACTAGGTGGGTACTCAAAAGCCACTATGGGGTTGGGAATGGAAGCACGCTTGGACGGGAACGCTTTGGTTAACCGGCATAATAATTTGGATGAAGACACGTTCTTCTATGTCTTTAGCAACATTACTTTCTAATTTGGATTAATGAAAGAGTGAAACGGATTTTTTGTTTTTTACTGCTGTTTAGCACATTGAAGGTGTCGGCAGCGGTTTATGTAGTTCACAATACTGAAGAGAGTTCAGTACGTTCATTGACGTTCCAACTTTCTAAATTGTTATCAGCTAGTACAGCGATTATTCCAGTGCGTCAGTCTGTGTTTGTGCAAAATATTTCAGCGTTACAACAAGACGATATGATTGTTGCTATTGGAGACGAGAGTCTTCGTCAAACTTGTTCCGTTGCCTCAAAGGGGGCAGTTGTTTCCGTCTTTATAGGAAAAGAGGAATATTTAAATATTCAGCCTCAGTGCTCGATACCCAGTAGTGCTGTTTTTTCAGGAGCCCCTTTAGAAAAGCGCTTGTCATTATTGCAAGCGGTATGGTTTGATCCAAAACCACTGACGGTTTTATACAGTGATAATCTTCTCATTGATCAGCAGGGTATGCAGGAGCAGGCAGCATTATATGGTTTTACCTTTCGTTTTTTGCAAACTGAGGTTGATCGTTTATCCGTTTTAAAAGCGGTTAACTATATTTTGGAAGATTCTAAGATGATGTTTTCATTGGTGGACTCGAAGCTTTATGAAAACGGTATTGCACAAGACATTTTGAAGCTGCTATTTCATAAACAGAAAGTGATGGTGGGTCCATCGTTTGGCTTTGTGAGAGCTGGCTCTTTGTTTGCAATTTATTCTGATACAGAAACAAAGCTGGATGCTTTAGCGGCTCGGATTAATGGTTGGCAAGAAGAGGGTACGCTGTTGGAAGCAGTATACCCAGATAAACTAAGAGTCAGCTTTAACCCCTATCTAATCAAGTCTCACGGTATTGTGCTGCCTTCGGCAGCTTATTTAAAAGACCAATATGGACTTTGCTCGGAGACCGCATGCAACTAACTCCGAGCCTCAATTAGTCTAAAAAACGCTTTACCAAGCTACTAAACGGTACGGGTTTTTCAGCATGGAGCCAGTGTCCTGCTCCTGATATCATTTTAAAGCTAGCCTGTGGAAATAGTTTGAAGATAGCATCCTGATAATCAGCCACAATATAGTCTGAATTCTCGCCTTTTATAAACAGTGTTGGGATGTTGATCGCAGCGCTTATCTCTGGTTTTTTCAAAATAACCGAGTAGCTGTCAGCAATATTTTTTACCGAAAGATCTAGGCCAAACCCTTGTTCTTTTTTGGTTAGGCTTTTTAATAAAAACTGTCTTACCGCCAAAGTTGATTCATACTGGCTCAATAATGAGTCGGCTTCTTTTCTTGATGCCGGTTGCGCTTCATCAATAGCCTTTAAACCTTCTAAGATACGAGTATGACTAGGCTCGTAATCGACAGGAGCAATGTCCACCACGATGAGCTTTTCTATTTGTCCAGCTTGGGCGATTGCTGCCATTTGCATGGCGACTTTCCCACCCATAGAATGACCTAAGAGATAGAAGCGATTTATGTTATTTGAGTGAGCCCAATTCAGAACAGCTTCAGCCATTTTAGGGTAGCTTGCATCCGGCATACTATCTGACTGTCCATGGTTTGGAAGGTCGACACAATGTATCGTGAAGTTTTCCGCTAAGGATTGCGCAATAGAGTGCCAGTTGTCAGCATTGCCAAATAAGCCATGGATGACAATAAGATTAGGCCCTGACGTGCCGTATTGTTTTGCGTGTATCATAGAAACCTTGTTAATCTGCGTAAGTAAGTGAGATTGGTGTTGGCAAACATAATTATGCTGACATTGTAGCAAGTCTTTAAAACCTACGTCCCTATAGAATCAAGGTAGTTATTTGAATGTTAGATACATTTTTTATTAAAAGCCTTAAGCACCCTTTGCATTTAAGTGCTTTGTTGATTGATAAGCTGGGTGTGAAAGCAGATTGGATTACCTTATTTGGCTTTACCATGGGCATGATGGTCTTGCCTGCTTTGTATTTTGGAGATATGTCACTTGCTTTAGTGCTGGTGGTCATTAATAGAGTCATGGATGGTTTAGACGGTGCTGTTGCTCGTATCCAAGGGCCTACGGATTTGGGTGGTTATTTGGATATCACCTTAGATTTTATTTTCTATTCAGCGGTGGTGTTTGGCTTTGCTCTAATGAACCCGTTAGAAAACGCATTGGCGGCCAGCTTTCTGATTTTTTCTTTTATGGGGACGGGAAGTAGCTTCTTGGCCTTTGCTATTATGGCAGAGAAAAGAAACATTGAGCGTTTAGAGTATGGCCGTAAATCTTTGTATTTCTTGGGGGGGCTGGCAGAGGGAGCAGAAACTATTGCATTTCTAATACTGATTTGCATGTTGCCAAATTACTTTGCTGTACTGGCGTATGTTTTTGGCGTGGTGTGTTGGATAACGACGGCAACCCGAATTTATGCAGGTTACCGGACATTACGTGACCCCAGCTAGGAAGAGCTATTAGTCGAAAAAAGCGATTTCGATATCGCTTTTAACGATGGCGCAGCATGCTAGTAAATAGCCGCTTTGTACCCATGCTAGGGGCTCAAATGGATAAATGACATTTCCCCATAAGAGTTTGATTGAGCAAGAAGAGCAATAACCTTCACGACACTGGTATTCAACGTGAATGCCAGCGCGCTCAAGCTGAATTAATAGGGGTTCTTCCTCAGTGACGAGGATTTGTTTTTTCCCTAAAAGTACGCGATGTACTGCTTGCCCTTTTCGCTCTTGTTTCTCAGATATTTCTTTTTTAGAGGTCGAAGTCATCAAAATCTGAGTCATCTAAACTGTTATCTGTTTGTCCAACTAAGTAAGAGCTGATTTCAGCTTCTTGTGGTGCGACTTGAACATTGTCACTTACTAACCAGGCATTGATCCAAGGGATTGGATTGTTCTTAGTGGCAAAGTGGGTTTCTAATCCAACGGCTTGCATACGAACATTGGTAATATATTCTACATACTGACCTAGGATTTGAGCGTTAAGACCGATCATTGAACCATCTTTGAATAGGTACGTTGCCCATTCTTTTTCTTGCTCAGCGGCTTCAATAAAGATCTGACGAACTTCATCTTGGCACTCTGCTGCAATGATGGCCATTTCAGGGTCATCTTTACCTGATGCCATCAGGTTCAACATGTGTTGTGTGCCTGTTAAATGTAAGGCTTCATCACGTGCGATTAGCTTGATGATTTTTGCGTTGCCTTCCATTAGAGTGCGTTCTGCAAAGCCAAAACTGCAGGCAAAGCTAACATAGAAACGAATGGCTTCTAATACGTTGACGGAAGCAATCGTAAGGTACAGTGCTTTTTTTAGCTTAGGCATAGATATTTCAATCTCGCCCCTACCTGGGATGTCGAATGTTCCCATGCCCATGGTGTTGTACAGATTGACCATTTCAATAAGGCGATCGTAGTAGATGGAAACGCTGTCTGCGCGCTTAGTAATTTCTTCGTTAGTGACAATATCGTCAAAAATCTTGGTCGGATCATTCACAATATTACGAATGATGTGCGTATAAGATCGGCTGTGAATGGTCTCACTGAAAGACCAAGTTTCGATCCATGTTTCTAATTCTGGTAAAGATACGATTGGTAATAAAGCAACATTTGGCGAGCGACCTTGTACACTGTCTAGTAGGGTCTGGTATTTTAGGTTGCTTAAAAAAATATGCTGCTCATGTGCTTCCAAGCGTTGGAAATCTTTGCGATCAGTTGAAAGGTCGACTTCTTCTGGGCGCCAGAAAAATGACAGCTGCTTTTCTATCAATTTTTCAAAGATAGGGTGCTTTTGCTGGTCATAACGAGCAACGTTGACATTTTCACCAAAGAACATGGGTTCTTTTGTACTATCGAAATGTTTACGGTTAAAAGTCGAGTAACTCATGTCTCAGGGTATTCCTCAAAAGCATGGGGGTGTGATTGATAAAAGGCACACCTTAGTTGTTAATGAATTTAGGTGTTTCGCTAAAATGCTAAACATAGCAAAGCCCCATGTCTATGAGGCTTTGCTTGTCACATTGTTAAATGAACACTAAACGATGTTAGACAAGTTAGATTTTGCAAGCACCGCCAGCGCAATCATCCATGTCTTCTTGCTTGTCATCTGCACCATCACGCGTGTTGTGATAGTAAAGTGTTTTTACGCCTAATTTATAAGCTGTTAGAAGGTCTTTCAAAATCACCTTCATTGGTACTTTTTGAGCATCAAACTTCTGTGGGTCATAGTTTGTGTTAGCTGAGATAGCCTGATCGACAAACTTCTGCATGATGCCAACCAACTGTAAGTAACCATCGTTACTTGGAATAGTCCAAAGCAGTTCATAGTTGTCTTTTAAACGTTCAAACTCAGGAACAACTTGCTTCAAAATGCCATCTTTACTGGCTTTGACTGATACGAAACCTCGTGGTGGCTCGATGCCATTTGTCGCGTTGCTAATCTGAGAAGAGGTTTCAGATGGCATTAACGCTGTTAGAGTTGAATTACGTAGACCGTGAGTAACGATTTCAGTGCGCAAGCTTTCCCAATCGTAGAACAACTCGTTGGAAACGATGTTATCGATTTCTTTTTTGTAGGAATCGATTGGTAAAACACCTTTAGAGTAAGTTGTTTCGTTAAAGGCTAGGCATGGTCCAAACTCTTTTGCTAACTTGTTAGATGCTTTCAATAGGAAGTATTGAATTGCTTCAAATGTTTTATGAGTCAGCTCGTTTGCACTGCCGTCAGAATATTTAACGCCATTCTTAGCCAAATAGTACGCGTAGTTGATAACACCCACACCCAATGTGCGTCGTAATTCAGTGGCACGTTGCGCTGCTGGAATTGGGTAGTTTTGGTAATCTAACAGGCTGTCTAAAGCACGGACGATAAGTTCTGATAGTTCTTCTAGTTCATCTAGGTTTTCAAGCGCGCCTAGGTTAAAAGCAGAAAGAGTACAAAGTGCGATTTCGCCTTCTTTATCATCAATGCTGTTTAGTGGCTTAGTTGGAAGTGCGATTTCCAAACATAAGTTACTTTGCTTAACGGGTGCAACTTTAGGGTCAAATGGGCTGTGGGTATTGCAGTGATCCACGTTCTGTAAGTAAATACGACCAGTACTAGCGCGCTCAGAAGCAAATAGCGTGAACAGCTCAGTGGCTTTAACCGTTTGCTTGCGGATAGAGCTGTCTTGCTCATACATGGTGTATAGGCGATCGAATTCCTCTTGGTCTGCAAAGAAGGCATCGTATAGACCAGGTACGTCTGATGGGCTAAACAATGTAATGTTGCCGCCTTTGATCAAACGTTGGTACATCAAACGGTTGAATTGAACGCCATAGTCTAAGTGACGAACGCGGTTTTCTTCTACACCACGGTTGTTTTTTAATACTAATAGGCTTTCGACTTCAAGGTGCCAAATAGGATAGAAAACAGTCGCTGCGCCACCACGAACACCACCTTGAGAGCAGCTTTTTACCGCAGTTTGGAAGTGCTTGTAGAACGGGATACAGCCTGTATGGAAAGCTTCGCCACCACGAATAGCACTACCCAAAGCACGAATAGCACCCGCATTTACACCAATACCAGCACGTTGACTAACGTATTTAACGATAGCGCTGGATGTTGCGTTGATGGAGTCTAAAGAATCACCACACTCAATTAGGACACAGCTACTAAACTGACGTGTCGGAGTACGGATACCAGACATGATAGGTGTCGGTAATGAAATCTTAAATTTAGAAACGGCATCGTAGAAACGACGAATAAGGTTCAAACGATCTTTTGAGTCGTACTCAGCAAATAAGCAAGCCGCAACAAGGATGTAAATAAACTGAGGGCTTTCGTAAATATCGCCGCTTACACGGTTTTGGACTAGGTATTTACCTTCAAGCTGTTTGACGGCCGCGTAGGAAAAATTCATGTCGCGAGAATGATCAATGAATTCATTCAGCTGATTGAAATCTTCTTCAGAATACTTTTCTAGCAGTTGAGCATCATAACGTTTTTGTTGAACTAGGTTTTTTACATGCGCATAAAGGTGTGGTGGCTCAAAATCACCAAAGGCTTTTTTACGTAAGTGAAAGATGGCTAGGCGAGCGGCCAGATATTGATAATCAGGCGTATGTTCAGAAATTAAGTCTGCCGCAGACTTGATTAGAGTCTCGTGGATGTCTGTAGTACGAATACCTTCAAAGAATTGAATTCGTGCTTTTAATTCTACTTGGGAAACAGAGACATTTTCTAAACCCTCAGCAGCCCATGCTATGACTTTATGAATCTTTTCCAGGTTGATGTTTTCGGTCTTCCCGTTACGCTTAGTAACTGTGAGAGTGCTCATGCCTTAACTTCCCATTAGTGCATTATAAAAAGAGGAGAATTACTCTATGTAGTATGTATTTTAAAAGTGACACACTATATGTAGTGCTTCGTTAACAATATGTAACGAACAATAGTGCTCATTTGAATGAAAATCAAGGCTTGAAAAAAACTCTGAAATGATAAATGAAGAATGCCGAAGTGGTCACTTACTTTACTTGCCTCACTAAGCGTAAAGTTAGCAATTGGCAAGAGCATAAAATCTATTTTTATCTATTTTTATCTATTTTTTACATGAAAAAAACTCACCTAATTCTATGCACGATCTGCGCACGAAAAGTGATCAATCTGCAAGGTTAAGCACCATTTTGACGCTACCAACAAGGGCAAATAATACCAGCTGATGAAGAAGGTAAATTGGCAATGCATAACGCCCCATGAAGCTCAGCATAACAATGATTATATTGTTGGGTGTAGGTAGTTTATGTAGGTGTAAGTAGCCAAGTAGTGGTCCGATTAAGACAACGCCTATCCACGGGAAAGGGAAGACGATATCTAATGTTCTTTCCGGTATGGCAACATATTGGGTAATGGTTGAAAACGCATTAGGAAAAAGCAGCCAATCTGTTGCATGGTAAGCGACAATGATAGTGGCTCCGATAGTGGCTGAGAAAATAGGGTATTTTGCTATGGGTCTGTTGATCAAGGACGCTATAAAAATAAAGTGCAGTATACCAAAGTAAATCCATTGATTAGGCATAGCCAGATAGGTTGCAAGGGAAATGGCTATTGCGGCGATGAAGAGCTTAAGGTCTCGCTTCCAAAAAGAAGGGTTGGCTTTTTTAGTAAACACAAGGTAGGTTGACCAGCCAACAGCAGAAAGAAATAAAGTGAGAATAACGCTGCGGAAATATACCCAGAACGGGTCATAAATAGAGAATTCTACAAATCCAAAATTTCGTAAATCCCAACAGAAATGAAAAATGATCATTAGCAGCACCGCGGTACCACGATATACGTCTAAAAATGCACTGCGTTTTATAGATTCACAAAGGGAGGTGGGTTGCATTGTCATCCAAGGGGAATAATGTAGGTAGTATGTTGCCATCATACCGATACTCATTTTCCAGCTCAAGCCCGCAGGCGCTTATGCCACAGCTGCAGTCTGGGTTGTCTTGGGAAAGAGAAAGCTTAAAGATGTTTGGGCGTGAGGTGTCAGTGCCTCGGCAAGTGGCGTTTATTGCAGATGTGGGTGTTTGTTATCGTTACTCTGGTAAAGATCACTTGGGTTCTGGTTGGCCTGAATGGTTGTTGGCGATTAAAGAAGAAGCAGAGAGCCTTGCTCACCAGTCTTTTAATGCCGTGTTACTTAACTGGTATCAAGACGGTGAGGAGTATATGGGCTGGCATGCGGATGATGAGAAAATATTGGGGCCTGCTCCCGTAGTGGCTATGTTGAGCCTCGGTGCGACGCGTCCTTTTGTGTTTCGGTTAAAAGCAAACCATAGCATTAAGCACAATGTTGAATTGGAGAATGAGAGTTGGCTAATTATGGCTGCTTCAACGCAAGTGTTGTGGCAGCATTCTTTGCCTGTTAGAAAGCGCATCAAAGAGGAGCGAATAAGCTTAACTTTTCGTCTCCTGCTTTGATTCTTACGTTATGGCGCTTTGCGTGTTATCACCCAATCGTTATCGGTTTGCGTGAAGCAAATACGGTCATGAAGTCGGCTTGGTCGTCCTTGCCAGAACTCAATGAAACATGGCTTTAGCACATAGCCGCCCCAGTTTTCTGGGCAGGGAACTTCTTGATCGTTGAATGCTTGTTCTTCTGCATCAAATGCTTTTTGTAGTACGTCACGGCTAGCAATTACAGCGCTTTGTCTAGACGTTCTGGCTGCCAGTTGGCTTCCTCGTGGACGACTTGCAAAGTAGGTTTCTGACGTTTCTCGAGATACTTTTTCTATAGTGCCTTCTATACGAACTTGGCGAGATAGGGCAGGCCAAAAAAAGGTCATACTGGCTTTGTTGTTTTGCGCCAATTGCTGGGCTTTCTCACTGTCGTAGTTTGTGAAGAAAGAAAACCCTGTGCCATTACGTTGTTTTAATAACACTACACGAGAATGTGGCCAACCATCTAATCCAACGGTGCTTAATATCATCGCAGTTGGGTCATCAGGGCAGGATTCAATGGCTTTTTCTAGCCAAACGTCAAACAAGTTCAGTGGGTTATTACCAGCCTGTTCTTCCAAAAGGTCGTCGAATTGGTAGTCACGACGAATAGAATGCAGATCTCTGTTCATGGTTAAATCCGGTAAGTGGTTGTGGTCATAACTTTGGATACTTGCGTCATGATGGCCATAATTGGTTGCGGGAACTCATAACCTCCAGCATCTAGTGCCATGGCTTTGTGTTTTGCTTCATCTATGTGCATTTGCGTTAGTACCGCTATGCTTTTTTCATCTTGCACTGGCAAGGTTGCCATGTGTTTTTGAAGGTGGGCGCAAACTTGATCTTCTGTCGCCGCAACAAACCCTAGGCTGAGTTTGTCGCTAATCAGGCCAGCACCAGCGCCAATCATAAACGATGCTCCATAGAACAATGGGTTCAAAATACTTGGTCTACTGCCTAAGTCATAAAGACGTTGTTCACACCAAACGAGGTGGTCGATTTCTTCGTCAGCAGCGTGTTCCATTTCTTGGCGAACCTTGGCAAGTTTTGCCGTAGTGGCTTGCCCTGCATAGAGTGCCTGTGCGCATACTTCGCCTGTATGGTTTATGCGCATTAGCCCAGATGAATGCTTGCGTTCGCTTTTATCTAATTCGGCTTCTTCTAGTGTATCAGCTGGAGAAGGTCGATGGGCCTTTGCCGTACTTGGCACAAGCGTCTGTAAGGCGCGATCAAGCTGTAATACGGCTTTGTCTAGAAAAGAGATCATTATATTTCCCCTTATTAACCTGGAGGCCATGTCATTGCGCGTCCACCGAGTACATGCATGTGAATGTGGTAAACGGTTTGTCCACCCATTTCGTTGCAGTTCATGACCACTCGATAGCCTGCATCGCTGATACCTTTTTGTTTTGCTATTTTTGCAGCGGTTATTTGCAGTTTCCCAACCACTGGTGCGTCGGCATCAGTTAGGTCGTTTAGTGTACTAATATGGCGTTTCGGGATGACTAGAAAATGAGTCGGCGCTTGAGGCATGATGTCTTCAAAAGCGATGACTTCATCGTCTTCAAATAGCACAGTTGCTGGGATATCCCCTTTTACTATTTTGCAAAATAAACAGTCCATATCATCTCCTTCGTGAGTATTATTCAAGGTTGCTGATGTTGCTTCAAGGTGTTTTGCGCAAAGGATTGATCCGTGACAAAGATGTGTTCTTTAGTCGGTCTCCCTTCTGAATTAACTTAGACAGTTGTTGTTCAAGTTGGCTGTCTAGTTCAGCGCAGGTTAAGAGGCCATCAAAACCTAGCTTTCTAGTGTAGTCGAGCGACATCTTAACATTGTTACTAATCAGCAAGCACTGATCTTCGATGCGCATTAAAGGCATCAGTCTTTGTTGTGTCACGTGGGGGATGTGCCCGCCGTTATCAAACACTAGAATGATGGAGCCGGATTTTCTTTTTTCAGGTAACTCTAAATGCTCTAGCAAGTTTTCCAGAGTTGAGACATGTTCAATTCGATTACTATGACTTTGTAATATCGACAGTGCTTTTTGTAGGTCCTCATCAGGCTGACCAAACAAAATAATATTGAAGTGCTGTTGTTGTGCAAGGTCATTATTTGTTGGGCGAATATGTACACTGATTGGTAACTTAATATTGATACAGCGTTCGCTTTCTAATGTTTTCATCTCGCCATCTAAATAGCGAATAAGCAGCAAAATATAATGCATGCCAAGGTCGAAGCTGCTAGAAGCCTGAATTCTGCTTGGGATAGGGCCGCAACTGATTTCTAATTGCGTAATACCGTCTCTGTTGCTTTCGTGGCGGCTGATATCCAACGTTAAGGTTTGATCTGTAAAGTGTTTGAATTCTTGGACTAGGCTTTCGATCAGGTGTTGTAATATCGTAGCATTTTGAAGTACTTCAACATGATCAGTGTTGTGAGTGTTTAACTCTATTAATGTGTTGTCTTGGTCTAAACGTTGAAGGTTATTATAGATACGATCTATTAGCTGGTTAAGTGGTTGAGGATAAGGCTGCTCCGGTGGTGTGTTGTCTTTTATATCGCTTAATAAGTCGATGCGCTCAATAATGTTTTTAAGGTTATTATTGGCCGTCTGGCTACTTGTTATAAAGGGTTTGACCTCTTTTGATGTCGTAACTTGTTCAAGGTGTGATAACCCGCCACCAAGAATGTTTATTTGACGTCGTAAGCGATTTGAAATATCTGATAGAAAATCCATAACCTCGGTTTGGTTGTATTGGCTTTTTAGCGTGTTCTTTTGGATCAGCGGCGAGGTTTGTACGATCATGCCAGAGAAATGAATCATGGCTTCTAAAATGATGGTGATGGTTAATCCCCATTCAAATAAGACGACACTTGGAATAATGCTATAAACTGATAGGATCCATAGAAAATGTCCTGTGAGCAGAGTTAGCCTCGCGGCTAAGTAGTAGCCAGAAAATGGAATATTCTTAAGAAACGCAATGATAGCGTGTATCGTTAATAGTATTAGTGTGCTCACAACTATGAGAGAAAGCACTTTGATATTTAAGACATTGGGTGTCAGGCTAAAAATAATGGCAAAGATACCGTTAATAGAGCCGACTGCGATTAGGATTTTATCAATGTTAGGCAGGTGCGCTTTGGTGTTCAGATACAGTCTGGAAAAAAATACGATTGCGCATAAGCAGGCGAGTGACGATAGATTATATAAGCGCTCTTGAATATTGCTTTGATTGGGAAAAAACTGCGCGACCTGGTCATGAATGGAAAGGTGCAAAATCACAATGCCGACCAGTAAGAAACTATAAATCAAGTACATCGGATGAGATGTCTTGATGTAAAAGAAAATATTGCACACAAATAAGGTAAACAAGATACCAATCAAAATACCCGTGATAGTTAGCTCTTGCTGGGTGTCTTGGCTTATTCTGGAGAGGGTTTTTAGCTCAATATCAGCATTGATAGGCAAATGGGAAGAGAGCTTAAGATACAGTGTAAAGACAGGTGGCGGGTTGGCTGGAATCGAGAAAATATAATGTGGCGATTTCACTTGTCTGTTGTTGTAGGGTCTTGCACCACCAATTTCTACTTGGACTTGCCCTTTATGTAAAGTAGGTAAATAAATGTCTAGGTACTGAAGTCTTGGGGAGTTTATTTCTAATAAGACTGGGGTGTTGTCGATAGTTCGTATCGCCACATCAGTACGAATCCATACGTTTCCTTCCACCATTCCAAGCTGAAAGTAATCGCTATTAATCGGACGGAATTGCTTGGCGTATTCATCGGATGAAATGTCATCAAGAGAGAGAGCTTTGTTCTTATCGATAAAATATGAGCCAGTTTGGCTGATGTTCGAGACGTCATGGCTATCATCGATGATAGCGATGGAATTAACGCCCCATACAGTGTTGGAGATGCTGAGTATAAATAGTAAAATTAATCGATTAAGCAAAATGCTGGCCTGAGCAGATTCAATAAAGGCTATCATTATTAACTAGATAGGGGATTGAATGCTATATCCAATGTTGGTGGAATATTATGTTTGGTTTAGTTTGCTACTGTTGGGGGTTACTTGGTTTGCCCGACGAGCAACGCCAACCTTGCGAACGAACTTGTTCTACGGCTATGGAATGATTGCTGCTTTAGGCTTTGTTCTAGGGTTAGACTGGGTCGCTGGTGTTATTTTCGGCTTGTTGGTTTTAGAGCTCGGCCGTTTATTCAAAGCGTGGCTAAATAAGAAAGAGAGCCAGCTTAAACAAAAATAAAGTTGGTTTTTTACAGTTCTTAATTAAAGATGAAAAAAAGGCCTCAATAGAGGCCTTTTTAGTATTCAATTATCTGTAGTTTGGAAGATTACTTTTGTTCGCGAGCAATAGCGCGATGGCCAATGTCAGTACGGAAGTAAACTTTTTCCCAAGAGAGTGTGTTTACAACGTCGTATGCGGCAGCTTGTGCTTGTGCAACCGTATCGCCTAGAGCAACAGCGCAAAGTACGCGACCGCCATTAGTGACTGTCTGACCGTCTTTTAGTGCCGTGCCAGCTTGAAAGACTTTTTGTCCTTCAGGAAGTACAGCATCTAAACCAGAGATTACATCACCTTTCGGATAATCGGCAGGATAGCCACCAGCCGCCAGAACAACGCCTAAACTTGCACGAGGGTCCCAATCAGCTTCAACGGTATCTAATTTGCCATTTACTGCAGCCAAACACATTTGTGCCAAGTCAGAGCGTAAGCGCATCATGATAGGTTGTGTTTCTGGATCACCAAAACGACAGTTGTATTCAAGTGTTTTTGGTGTGCCATCTGGTGCGATCATTACGCCTGCGTACAAGAAACCACGGTAACGGTTGCCTTCAGCGTTCATGCCTTTTACAGTTGGCATAATGACTTCGTTCATAATGCGATCATGAATTTCGGGTGTAACAACTGGAGCCGGAGAATAAGCTCCCATGCCGCCAGTATTCGGGCCTTGGTCGCCATTATCACGTGCTTTGTGATCTTGGCTGGTGGCCATTGGTAAAACGGTTTCACCGTCTACCATGCAAATAAAGCTGGCTTCTTCGCCAACTAGGAATTCTTCTATAACAACGCGGCTACCCGCATCGCCAAAAGAATTTCCTTGAAGCATATCTTCAACAGCTTCGATCGCTTCGGCTTCGGTTTGTGCCAAGATAACGCCTTTGCCTGCTGCTAAGCCGTCAGCTTTGACTACAATCGGAGCGCCTTGCTGTTTGATGTAAGCAACAGCTGGTTCGATTTCAGTGAAGTTGCCGTAAGCCGCTGTTGGTATATTGTGGCGAGCTAGGAAATCTTTAGTGAAGGCTTTAGAGCCTTCTAGTTGTGCTGCGGCCGCTGTCGGGCCGAAGATAGCCAAACCTTCTTTTTCAAACTCGTCCACTACACCAATAACCAATGGTGCCTCTGGGCCAACTATCGTCAAGTCGATATTTTCAGCTTTTGCGAAAGCAACAAGATCAGCAATGTCGGTTACGCCGATGTTAACGTTTTCAACTTTTTTTTCAGTTGCTGAGCCGGCATTACCAGGAGCAACGAACACTTTTTCTACTTGGCTGGATTCTGCAGTTTTCCATGCTAGAGCATGTTCACGACCGCCGTTACCAATAATAAGAACTTTCATTATCTAATCCTTTGTATTGCGAGTCAGAGGCCGGAAAAGCCTCTGACAACAAACTAATAAAACGTTGGCCTAATAAACCACGGTTTATTAATGACGGAAATGACGCATACCAGTGAAGACCATCGCCATGCCAGCTTCGTCAGCTGCAGCAATGACTTCTTCATCACGCATAGAGCCGCCAGGCTGAATAACGGCTGTAATGCCAGCTTGAGCAGCAGCATCAATACCATCACGGAATGGGAAGAATGCATCAGATGCCATAACAGAGCCAACCACTTCTAAGCTTTCATCAGCGGCTTTAATTCCAGCGATTTTCGCGCTGTAAACGCGGCTCATTTGGCCTGCACCTACACCAATTGTCTGTTCTGCTTTCGCGTAAACAATAGCATTAGATTTAACGAATTTAGCCACTTTCCAAGCAAACAATAGATCTTTTAACTCAGCTTCGCTAGGTTGGCGCTTAGAAACCACTTTCAAATCAGCTAAAGTGATGTTGCCATCGTCACGGTCTTGAACCAACAAGCCGCCGTTAACACGTTTGTAATCTAGTGCAGCAGGCTTATCTTTTGACCATTGGCCACACTCAAGTAGGCGAACATTTTGCTTAGTCGCCACAATGTCAGACGCTTCTTTACTGACGCTTGGCGCGATAATAACTTCAACGAATTGGCGATCAACAATAGTCTGTGCTGTTTTTGCATCAAGTTCTTGGTTGAATGCAATAATGCCGCCAAAGGCTGATGTTGGGTCTGTTTGGAAGGCTAGATCGTAAGCTTCAAATTGAGTGGCTGCTGTTGCAACGCCACAAGGGTTCGCGTGTTTAACGATAACACAAGCAGGCTTGTCGAAGCTTTTAACGCACTCAAGAGCCGCATTGGTATCCGCGATGTTGTTATAAGACAGCGCTTTACCTTGAATCTGTTTTGCTGTGCTAATAGAAGCTTCTTTAGGATTGGCTTCAACGTAGAAGGCGGCTTTTTGATGAGGGTTTTCACCGTAGCGCATTTCTTCTTGTTTGTTGAATTGTAGGTTAAAGGTGCGAGCGAAATCTTCGCTGCCGCCTGCTACTTTTTTGCCTAGGAAGTTAGCAATGGCACCATCGTAGTGTGATGTGTGTTCGAAGGCTTGAACAGCAAGGTCAAAGCGCTGATCAAACGTTAAACCGCCATCGGCTTTAAGGGAGGCCAAAATGCCTTCGTAGCTAGATGGAGAAACTACGATAGCAACGTCTTTGTGGTTTTTTGCAGCAGAGCGAACCATAGTTGGACCACCGATGTCGATGTTTTCGATCGCCATTGGTAGGTTGCAATCAGGGCGTTCGATCGTTGCTTCGAATGGGTAAAGGTTAACGACCACCATGTCGATTTCTTCGATGCCGTGTTCTTTCATGATGGCGCCGTCGATGTCACGACGACCAAGAATGCCGCCGTGTACTTTAGGGTGTAGGGTTTTCACACGGCCATCCATCATTTCAGGGAAGCCTGTGTAGTCAGACACTTCTGTCGCTTTAACGTTGTTGTCCAATAAAAGACGGTAAGTACCACCGGTTGAAAGAATTTCAACGCCTTGAGCGGCTAATTCGCGTGCAAAATCGACAATGCCTGCTTTGTCGGAAACACTGATCAACGCTCGTTTGATTGGAGTTACTGTATTTTGATTTGCCATCATGGTTCTCGCGGTTAATTTAACACTAAATAAACAAGGGGAAGATAAGACGAAAAAAAGGGCGAATTCGCCCTTTTTTCTTTGTGCTTATAGCATGCCGTATTGCTTTAACTTCTTGCGAAGTGTACCTCGGTTTAACCCAAGGATGGTGGATGCTTTTGTTTGGTTATCCTTTGTGTAGCTCATGACAGACTCTAGCAAAGGCGCCTCAACCTCGGCTAAGACTAACTGATATAAGTCTGTTATTGGCTGCCCATCAAGATGGGCGAAATAGTTTTGTAGGGCTTTTTCAACATTGTCACGTAGGGTTTGTGACTGCTCTGAAGAAGCGGCTTGAAACGTATGTGTATGAGTTTGTTCTACCACAGAATGACCTTCTATTTTTTAAAGCTAACCATGTATTAATGTGTGTTGATCATTATAGAGAAGAGTGATCTAACTCTTCGTTTCTGATGATCATGACATTAATGTGTAAGGTTCGTTTGCCTATTGGCAAACAAAGAACTCTTCCAATTTATCAAGCTGTTCTTGCGTATTATCAATACGATTAAACAAGCTGCGAAATTGTGTTTTATCCGCTAACGTTTGCAAGTACCAACCAACGTGTTTGCGAGCAATACGCACGCCTAAATAGTCACCGTAAAACTGGTGTAAAGCGCTTACGTGGTTAATAACAAGCTGCCTCACCTCAGATAAAGATGGAGGTGTTAACAATTCATTTGTTTGTAAATAATGGTTTATTTCGCGAAAAATCCATGGTCTTCCTTGAGCGGCTCGGCCAATCATAATACCGTCCGCTTGGGTGTAATCTTTCACAAATTTTGCAGACTGCGCGTCTTTGATATCCCCATTGGCAAAAATAGGAATAGTCAAATGATGTTTGATTTCTGCAATTGTGTCGTATTCAACTTGTCCTTGGAATTTGCATTCCCGTGTTCGTCCATGAATTGCTAATGCTTGAATACCAATATCTTCAGCCATTTTTGCTATAGCAAGACCGTTTTTCTGATCGAGACTCCATCCAGTACGAATTTTTAGAGTAACTGGAACAGAAACACTATTTACAACTGATTCCAGTATTTCACGAACCAAGGTTTCATCTTTTAGTAATGCAGAGCCAGCGGCTTTATTGCACACTTTTTTCGCAGGGCAACCCATATTGATATCAATAATTTGAGCGCCAAGTTCAACATTTTGCTGAGCGGCTTCGGCCATCATTGCGGGATCACCACCTGCGATCTGAACGGATCTTGGTGAGACTTCTGCGTCGTGTATTAGACGATGGCGGCTTTTAGTCGAGTTCCACAGGCGAACATCAGAAGTAACCATTTCTGATACGACCAAACCTGCACCTTGGTCATGGCAAAGGCGGCGAAAAGGCAAATCCGTTACTCCAGCCATAGGGGCAAGAATGACAGGTTTGTCAACGCAATATGGGCCAATAGCAAATGCCATGATGTTCCTGAATACTGGATTGAATGTTAAAGATCGTCGACAGTGTCGAGCGGGCGTGAATAATACCTAGGCAATCGTCATTTTTGAAGTCTTGACAGCATAAAAACTGACTATTTTTTGTTCTTTTTTTTAGCTTAGTAGTAAATCAACGCAAAACTAGTAAGAGCGAGTGTCTGCAGAGAAGGATCTAAGCTGATGAGTGACAGCGCGAGCGCCTGGGTCTTGGATCGGAATGACTAGGTGTATAGGAGTATTTGGTGGCATATAGGTGATATCAAGGAAGTCTTTGTGTAAATAATCGCTTGGCGCAAAGAGTCTTGCTGCAACGGGCTGGCCGTTTAAATCGAAAAACTCCAAAGCAATTTTAGGCATAGGTTGTGAAAAATCACTGGTGTTTGTAATTATGGCGTTAACCAGCAAGGTGTTTGGAATAGTGGGATGACTTTGTATTCTGACGTGTTGGATGGTGATAGCGCTGATGTCTTCAAAACCTGGTAGTACGCAGCCAGAGTATGAGCATAAGGTTCGGTAAAGAGATCTGAAATTAGATGAGCGGCTGCCTTCATCAAAAAAGTGCATGGCAATTTGAGCGGTCAACAGTGCTGCTCCAAACAAGGTAGCGAAAAACCATAGCCAAGGGTGAGATTTCTTCTTGCGAGAGGTTTCTTCTGACTCCCCCAGTAGTGGTGCCAAACTTTGTTGGGCAGACAGTTGTTCTAATATAGAATGTTTGTTCTTGATATCAGACGGTCGTGTTTGTTCGGCAGCAGATTGGGCTAGCGAGTGCAGTGCGACCATGTAATCAGGTTCTATATGTGGCTCTGCTGTTTCTGCTTTGGCTGAAGTTGTGGTGCTTTTCGGTGTAGGCTTTTTTGTTTCAACAGTATGAGATGTCGACTTAAGTGCTGCTTCAACTTCTGCTAATTCAACTTCCCATGGTGCAGGATCATCTGCCTTTGGTGGTGCTTCTTTAGTGGTGTTGGCCTCTGCGGCTGTTTTTTTAGAAGTTGAATTGCTTTCTGACTCTTTCTCTTTTTGAGATGGCTCTTTTTTATGGCCAAGAGGGTAGAGGTCTTCATCATCAAATAGAGTGTGTAGCCAATCTGGATTGACGATCTCATCAGCGGGAGTGAATTGCTCTTGGTTTGGATTAGTGTTGCTTTGATCGCGTGGCGCTAATGGCGGAGGTGATAAGTCTGATTGAGCTAAGTTTTCTGCTAGCGCTGTTTCTTTAATTGGTGCTTTGTTTTCTTGGCTGACTTCGCGCTTTTGCGTTCTCTCAGGTTGCTTAAGAATATTGCCCGCGTCGAAAATATGGAAGCATTGCCCACATCGTACTTTCCCCTTGGCCATGCTTAATACCTCGTCGCTAACACGAAATGCAGTAGAACATTTTGGGCATCGAGTGATAAAGCTATTGGCCATGAGGTGTATTTTCCTGTTTAAGCGTTACTAAATGGGTGTTATGCGTGTTTTGTTGCCACAATACGAACCCATTCTTCCTTTTCGGTAATGTCGTCAATCGTAAACCATTCTTGATAAGCTTCAATGACTTCCTGAGCTTGGTTTGCAAGAATACCGGACAATGCTAATCGCCCATTCTTTTTAACCAGTGCTGAAATAGTTGGAGCAAGGTGAGCCAGTGGGCCTGCTAAAATATTTGCTACAACGATATCCGCTTGTAAGTCAGATTCATATGGTGGCAGTTTGACTTCAATTCTACTTGGATCAATCTTGTTGCGTTCTGCATTGGCTTCAGTTGCTTGAACGGCTTGTGGATCTATGTCAATTCCTACCATGTTGGTAGCGCCAAGCAATAAACCTGCAATACCTAAGATACCTGAGCCGCAGCCATAGTCGATAATGGTTTTGTCTTGGCAATCGATGCTGTCTAGCCATTGCAAGCACAACGCCGTTGTAGGGTGTGTGCCTGTACCAAATGCTAAGCCTGGGTCCAGCATTAGTGTTACCGCTTTTGGATCTGGGACTTCTCTCCAGCTAGGGCAAACCCAAAGACGTTCGCCAAATTGGATCGGGTGATAGCTGTCCATCCATTCACGTTCCCAGTCTTTGTCTTCAAGTATCTCTATTTTCATATCGATATCGGATTCATCGATAGAAGTGGCTTTATGTTCAATAGCGGGACGAATATGTTCTATGTCTGCATCGGCTTCAAATAAGCCTGTGACTTTTGTGTTTTTCCAAAGCGGTGTTGTGTTCAGGTCAGGTTCGTAAACCGGATCATCGTGAACGTCTTCAAAGGTGACAACCAAAGCGCCGCAGTCAAGAAGAGTGTCTTCAAAGGCTGGGACATGATCGGGCGTGGTATGGATACAAATTTGAAGCCAAGGCATAAAGTGGAGTCCAACAATAAACAAACAGGAATAGAATAACGAAGCTTGGGGCGAGAGGCGAGAGGAAAATGATTGTCCCTAGTGATTTAGTGACCACTAGGGACAAAACTGCAGTCTTTATAGACCGAGTTTTTTCTCCAAATAATGGATATTAACGCCACCAGCAATGAAGTTAGCATCATTGACTAGGTCTTTTTGAAGCTCAATGTTGGTTTTAATACCATCGATGAATGTTTCATCTAGAGCGCCAGAAAGGCGTTTTAGTGCAGCAGTACGATCCGGTGCATGACAAATGATTTTAGCGATCATGGAGTCATACGTTGGCGGTACCGAGTAGCCGCTGTACAAATGAGAGTCGACACGAACACCCATGCCGCCTGGTGCATGGAAATATTCCACTTTACCTGGGCAAGGCATGAAGGTTTTAGAGTCTTCTGCGTTAATACGAGACTCAACTGCGTGGCCGTTTAACTTAATGTCTTCTTGTTTCAAAGACAGAGGCAAGCCGCTAGCAATACGAAGTTGCTCTTTAACGATGTCTACACCTGTTACCATTTCAGTAACAGGGTGCTCTACTTGAACGCGCGTGTTCATTTCGATGAAGTAGAAGTTACCGTCTTCGTACAAGAATTCGAACGTACCTGCACCGCGATAGTTGATCTTGATACAAGCATCAACACACGCTTTTAGACAAGCTTGGCGAGATTCTTCGTTTAGCATTGGTGCTGGCGCTTCTTCCAATACTTTTTGATGGCGACGTTGCAATGAGCAATCGCGATCGTAAAGGTGGATTGCATTACCTTGTCCGTCAGCCAATACTTGTACTTCGACGTGGCGTGGGTTTTGAAGGAATTTTTCCATGTAAACCGTGCTGTCACCGAAGTAAGAACCTGCTTCAGATTGCGTGATACTGATAGATTTTAGTAGGCTGCCTTCGTTGTGAACAACGCGCATACCACGACCACCACCACCAGCGGCGGCTTTTACGATAACCGGAAAGCCGATCTCATTAGCAATACGGATACACTCTTCAGGATCAGAAGGTACTGGACCGTTTGAGCCTGGAACCGTTGGTACACCGGCTTCTTTCATCGCTTTAATTGCTGAAACTTTGTCACCCATTAGGCGGATGGTTTCAGCTTTAGGGCCGATGAAGGCAAAACCAGAGCGCTCTACTTGCTCTGCGAAATCCGCATTTTCTGCAAGGAAACCGTAGCCTGGGTGAATAGCTGAGGTATCTGTTAATTCCGCAGCGCTGATGATAGCTGGAATATTTAAATAGCTCTGAGCTGATGGATTTGGCCCAATGCAGATAGATTCGTCTGCAAGGCGCACATGTAATAAGTCACGGTCAATCTTAGAGTGAACCGCAACGGTTTTGATACCGAGTTCTTTACACGCACGTAAAATACGTAGCGCGATTTCGCCTCGGTTAGCAATCAATACCTTATCGAGCATGATGAAACCTTTGCGTTGGATTAAATGATAGTAATAAGAGGCTGGTCGAATTCAACTGGCTCGCCGTCTTCAACAAGGATCGCGCCAATTGTACCAGACTTATCTGCTTCAATTTGGTTCATCATTTTCATTGCTTCAACGATACAGATAGTATCGCCAACGTTAACTTTTTGGCCTACTTCGATGAAAGGCTTAGCACCTGGTGCAGAAGACTTGTAGTAAGTGCCGACCATTGGAGAGTTTACAGTGTGACCTGCGATAGCAGCAGGTGCTTCAGGTGCTGCAGTAGGAGCGGCAGCTGGGGCAGCAGGTGCTGACATCATTGGAGCGGCCATCATAGGTGCTTGTACAGGAGCACCACCACGACTAATACGTACAGCTTCTTCGCCTTCTTTAATTTCAATCTCGTAGACGTTTGATTCTTCCAAAAGCTCGATTAGTTTTTTGATTTTACGAATGTCCATGGTTACTCTCTTCTGTCTGAAATTAATGGTTCAGTGATTGTGTGACCCACTGATTATTATAAATTTGTGTATTGCTTGCCTTGTCCAGCAAACAGGGCTTTTATAAAAATATGTAATGTAAAAGCTTGTAACGCGAAATTATCGGTAAAAAGCTTGATATTGTCCAGTTATGCGGCAAAAAAACCAAAAATTGTTTGTGGTGTATGGTTTTTAATCTATAGTAAACCTTGCGTCTGTGTTCTTTTGTTTATGGTTGCAAAATAGCATCTAAGCGGTTGATTAACGAAGACTTTGACGGTTCTCCCATTATGGTTAATGCTTTACGTTCGTTTCCTTGAGGGTCTAAGAAAACCAATGAGGGCGGCCCATATAAATTAAACTTTTTCATCAAGGTTTTGTTGTCCTCTGAATTCGCAGTAACGTCGACTCGTACTAATTGAATATTATTGAGCCTAGGTGCAATATCAGGCGAGGCAAACATATCCTCTAGCACTCTACAGCTAATACACCAGTCAGCGTAAAGGTCTAATACAATTGGTCGAGTGTCTTGATTGGCGACAATGCTATTAAGTTCTTCCAAACTTGTAATGGTTGCGTCAAATAATTTCACTTCTTTTGAATCGGTGGAGGTGGTGACGAGCTTTTTCAAGGGCTGTAAAGGCGAATGACTACCAGTAGCCCCGCCAATGAATTCAATACAGCCCACAACGAATAAAACTAATGCCAAGAACCAACGCACCGGATGAGATGCTAAGAGATGCGCACGGTGAATGAAATAACCACTTATGCCGAGTGCCAGAAAAGCCCAGAGATATAAGTGGCTGTATGTTGGCAGCCAGCGAGTCACTAACCAAATCGAGATGGCAAGCAAGCCAAAGCCCATCATTACTTTGATATCTTGAAGCCATTCGCCGCTTTTAGGTAAGGCTTTAGGGCCAAACAAGCCAACTAATAGTAAGGGTATGCCCATGCCAAGCGCCATAACAAATAGCATTATCGCGCCATACCAAGCATCGCCTTGGCTGCTTATGTAAAGCAAAGCGCCTGCCAGTGGTGCTGAAACGCAAGGGGAAACAATTAAGGTGGCCAACACCCCTGCTAGAAAAATGCTCGCGGTTGATTTCCATACCGATGATGTTTTTTGTCCTGACATTTGAAGGTGTTGCTGCCATGCGCTGGGTAAGCGGATTTCGTAAACACCAAACATGGCCAGAGCCAGTAAGGCAAAAACAATAGCGCTAGACATTAATAGAATAGGGTTTTGTAATTGAGCCTGTATGTTGAACTGAAGACCGAAAATGCCAACCAATCCACCAATAGCAGCATAAGTTAGCGCCATCGCCAGCACATAAATCAAGCTGTAGTAAAAAGCGCCCAACTTCGAATTACGTGTACCAATCACGATGGCGCTGACAATGGGAACCATAGGCAGTACACAAGGCGTGAAAGATAAGAGTAATCCCAACACGAAAACCGCTAGTAGCGTTGTCCAAGTATTGTTTGATCCGAATAATTGGCTAATAGATTTTGCATCAGAAAGAGTTGGTTGATTGGCGGTAGTCTTGCTGTTGGGTTTCTTGTCGTTAATTGTTTTGCTGTTAGTCGATTTATCATTGGAAAGTGCAGCATATTCAGTGCTAATTGCCGGTACAGTGAATTGAATTGGCATGTTTTGCGGTGCGTAACATAAGCCTTTATCTGCACAGCCCTGATACGATAAAACTGCGTTAATCTGTGTTCCTTCAGCTAGTGTAATGTCGTAATAAATAGGCAGAGTAAATTGATCTCGGTAAACGATTACGTCACCATAATAAGCGTCGTGTTTTGCTTCACCTGAGGGAAAAGGGGAAAAGTGCAGTTTATCCGCGTGTTGACCAGACAAGTTAAACTGTTCTTGATATAAATAGTAACCGTCATTAACTTGCCAGTTCGCTATGAATTTTCCATCTTTTGGCTGTGAAACAGATAATTGGAACGCTTGGTCGACGGGTAGAAAAGTGGGCTTTGAAAAAGCAGACGTTGCCCCAAATGTAAAAGCCTGAGTAACGCTGTGGAAAGTCAGTAAGAGCAAAAAAGCAAATAGGCGCATAAATTTACAATCTAATTTCACTAAGGTAAAGGTGAGGTGTAGACTACCAATCAGTCTTTACGTTGCCAATCTCAAGGGGAAACATTGAGTAAAAATCGTATCTTAATTCTCATTCTTGTGCTTTTCATGACAGGTTGCCAGCAAAATGTTAAAACATCAGCTGAAAAGCCACCAATTCCCGAAAAAAAGCAAGATAATGTAGTAGCCGTATCTGCTGGTGTTGACGATAAAAGCACAGTTCAGGATGTTGTTACCACCTCGTCGCCGGCGCAGAGTGTAGAAAAAACATTAACTACATCTGAACAGCTGACACAGCACTTGATTGAAAAAGGTGAAGGTGCCTTAGCTGCTGAACGTTTGCTGACGCCTGTAGAGGACAACGCCAATCTTTATTTTCAGGCGGTACTTGGCCGAGATCCAGGCAACTACCGTGCAATACTAGGTATCTCCACCATTGTAGATGTGTATACGCAATGGGCTTGGGAGTCTGCGCTGCGCCGCGAGTACGCAAGATCCTCGCGTTATATTGATTCAGCTAAGTCGGTAAACCCTGAAGACCCTGCCATAGAAGAAATGACTTCACGTATTAGCGACTTACAAAAAAGACGCGCTCAAGTGGCGAAGGTGAGTAAAAAGCAATCTAGCCAGCCGTTATCAAAAGAAGCGCCAAAACCGCTGACCGAAGGGCAGTATTTATTGCCAAAAACTCTTTTTAGTATGACAGAAGACGAGATAATCTCTCACATTCAGCCTATTATAGATAAAGTGGCGCAAGCAGATCGGCCGCTTGCTATTTACTGGCCAAATGACAAAGAAGCGCGATTGATTTATCAGATTATTAACAGTCGAGTAACAGAATTTCGTGTACGTGCGATGACTTATCATCGTGCAGATTACATGGTTGAATTACAACAAGATTAAGGTAGGTCAATAATGTCGTGGTTAACGAATAAGTTTAAGAGCTTAACGTCCATTATCAACTTTTCAGGCATGGGAAAAATCATAGCGGCTGTCCTCGTGGTTGTTGCAATACTGTTGAGTATTTTAGGTATGTATTGGAGTAGCGAACCGGATCAATTTGATGTGGTCGCAGCAGCCAAAGAAAAAGCCGCAGCGCAAGGCTATTTAAACAACAGTAAAAAGCTAGTGACTGGGTATACCACAGCCAGCACTTTACACAGCATTATCGAAACCTTGCTGGATAAACCAGGTGGTTTTATCAGTAACGATATCATGCCGCCGGGTGTCTTTATGGACAACATGCCTGCATGGGAATTTGGTGCATTAGTACAGTCTCGTGACTTGGCACGTGCATTCCGTAAAGAGTTCAGCCGTTCACAGTCTCAGTCAACAGAAGACGTAAACTTAAAAATCGCCGAACCGCAATTTAACTTTGATACCAGAAGCTGGGCACTGCCTTCTAGTGAAAGTGAATACCGCCGCGGTAATAAAGAATTAATGGAATATTTAGACCGCTTAGCAGGACCAAGCAACAACAAAGCGCAATTCTATGCGCGTGCAGACAACCTTGCTGATTGGTTATCGGATGTTAGTACTCGCCTTGGTAGCTTGTCTCAGCGCTTATCTGCTAGCGTGATTGATGATAAGCCACAATTAGAGTCTGAAGAAAATAGCCGCTACGTACGTACACCTTGGTCAAAAGTCGACGATGTATTTTATGAAGCTCGTGGCACAAGTTGGGCACTTATTCATATACTTCGTGCGATTGAAGTGGACTTTGTCTTCGTACTGCAAGATAAGAATGCGCTGGTAAGCTTACGTCAGATCATTCGTGAGCTAGAAGCCACTCAAGCCAGTATTTGGTCTCCGTTCATCCTAAATGGCAGCGGCTTCGGCGTACTTGCAAACCATTCATTGGTTATGGCGTCCTACGTATCTCGTGCCAATACAGCCATCATCGACTTGCGTCGTTTGCTTGAGCAAGGCTAACCCTTTCGTGTCAAAGAACACCTGCAGCGGCATTCGTTTAGCAAACTTAGACGATGCCCCTGTCATATTAAGCATCTTCCAACATTGTGATCCATTTGCCATCAAGGGGCGCAGGAAACAACACATCAATCTAATCGATGTCATGGATTGGATTGAAAGCATCACTGACACTCATCCCATGCTGGTGCTCGAAGAGCAAGGCAAGGTTATCGCCTGGTGCTCCCTCGAACCCTTCTACGGACTTCCAGCATTTGATGCCGCTAGCGAAATTAGCCTCTATGTCCACCCTGAAGAGCAGGGTAAAGGCGTCGGAACACAGCTTATCCAGTACCTAGAAACTCAACGAACAGAGCTTGGCTTTACACACCTCGTTGCCTACATCTACGCCAGTAATATAGAAAGCCAAAGCTTCTTCAAACGCCAAGGGTTTGAGCAATGGGGACTGCTTCCCAATATTGCCCAGAGCGAACAGGTCAAAGAAGACGTGCTTATTCTTGGAAGAGAGTTTTAGTTTCTTATTCTCTCCCCTTATGTCTTCCAAAGGGTTAGGGTGGGGTTATTCTCTGCTTTGGATTCCATTCAAACGCTTTGTATTCGCAATCTTTTTCCGTTGCTTAAACGCCATAAAGTCGCGCAACTTCGTCGCGTCGAACTGGCGTTATGTGTGATGCCGATTTTTGTAGGGCGAGATGAGGGAGGCACGACCGCTTTCTGTAATATAAGAGCGCCGTTGAAAGCGAAGCTTTCACATGTAGATCGCGCCTTTAGGCCGACAATCAGCTCATTATGACGGTATATCAGTCTATTTTTGAAATAAACGCATTTTTGCGCGTTTAGCCATTTTAAATAAACCAGTTGTGCGCGTTTTGTGCTGGCGATAAGGAAGAAAGTCTCCTAATATCAATGAATAAGGATCCACTGAGCAGAAATAACGCGCTGTGGATAAAAGGAATAACACGAATGCTCGTTTTTCCAGTTTTAGCTTTTGTTAATATCTCTATTAATGGCTTTATGGTCAAAGACTTATACAGATATTAAGAAGGTTTTTGAAATGTGTAAACGCGCATGCGCATTAACAAAATGTTAAACCCAATATCGAGTTCCGAGGCGTACATGTCGTTGCAAATAGATGAAGTGCCGCCTTCAGAGGCACCAATGGACCTCCTTCTTTTGGCAGATCCTTCTGAAGATGCGGTCAAAGAGTACCTGAATCAGTCTAGGTGTTTCGTCGCATATGCCAACGATGTTGTAGTCGGATCTTGTGTCCTCAAGCCGATCGAAGGAGGAATGGTAGAGTTAATGAATATTGCCGTTTCACCATCGAACCAACAGAGCGGAATTGGAACGCGACTTCTGAGAAATGTTATCGACAAAGTAAAAGAGTCAGGTGCAAGGGGTCTAGAGGTCGGAACTGGCACCTTCGGTTACCAACTGACCTTCTATCAACGGCAGGGATTCAGGGTTGCCCGCATTGATAAGGGCTTCTTTTTGAGGAACTATCCAGAACCAATAGTTGAAGATGGAGTTCAGCACAAAGATATGCTCAGGTTGACTCTCGAATTTTGTGGCGACACTTCACAACAACGAACGGTTTAACAATTCAATGCACGCGACAAGCGCGTGATTTGGGCGTTACAAGTCTAAAGTACTTGAGCCCACGCCCTACAAAGTGAAAGCTCCGCTTTCATCGTCAGATCACGCCTCGTTCCTCGTCTCATCAGACCTACGTTCTTTGGGTTCCATTATTGAATTCACCATGAAGTCAGTTCGACGCGACGAAGTTGCGCGACTTTATGGTGTTTCAGAGTCAGTTAAAAATATCCTTTCTAAAAGCATGAGCAACAATCTATGCCTTACGATGTAAATCGTCTTGCTGAATCCAATAACAAACAAAATGGATGAGACGTTTGGGTGATAGCTCGATAAAGCGAATTTTTGGTTACTTTTTGGGCGCTAGCAAAAAGTTATCCGCTCAGTAGAGCGGAAAAAAGCTCCCAGCTAAAAGCCATTGAGAGGAAGCAAATATACTTTAAAAAAACAAAGAAATAACCCCTCCCCTTGGAAGACATAAGGGGAGGGAATAAAGAAGGTTTTGCAAGTTAAAAAGGACAGGCCGCGACGAACGCCACCCAGGCGTTGGTAAACGGGTGCCGAAACTCTAGCCGATAGGCGTGCAGTAACAATCTAGGGTCGTTCTGAAATGCTGGGTCATAGAATTCATCGCCTATTATTGAATGTCCTAGGCTTTGCATGTGGACGCGAAGTTGGTGAGAACGACCAGTAAAGGGTACGAGTCGAACACGGGTAGTGTTGTCTTCGTAGGCCATTTTTTCCCAGTAGGTGATGGAGTCTTTGCTCCATTCGTCTGTACAGATGATTTGTCTGGGTCGATTGGGCCAGTCACAGCGCAGCGGTTTCCGCACTTCGCCTTTCTCACCCAAAAGATGACCGCGCAGCAAGGCGCGGTATTCTTTTTTGACTTCTCTCTCACGAAAATGCGCATACATGCGCTTTTGACATTCGTGGGTTTTCGCCACGAGTATTAAGCCTGAGGTGGCTTCGTCCAAGCGGTGGATAGCAAAGGCTTCGCCAAATAAACATTCTGCTCTATGCAAGATAGAGTCAAGCTTATCTGGGCCGCGACCAGGCACAGATAAGCAGTTAGCAGGTTTGTTTATGACTGCAAACCATTCGTCTTCGTACAATATCTCTAAGCGAGATAGTTCTAAACTCGGCACGGCATCCTGCACAGGATGTTATTCCGGTTTCGTCGTTAAGATAATACGAATCGCATCCAAGCGGATTTGGTGTTCGTCGATACGAGTCAAACCTTCCTGCATGTTGGTTTCAAGGCGTTCAATGTCTTCGTCACGAATGGTGGTGTTGAAGGCTTTTAACTCCACTAGACGTTCGATTTCATTCTGACAGCGATGTTGGTATGACGTTTTCGCTGCGTGAACGATCGGACGCGCTTGGTCTTGAGCATTTAACTGGTGCGCCTGAAGAACTTCAATAAGGTTCTTTCGCAATGCAGCAACCCATTGTTCCGCGACTCGGTTTGGCACGCCTTTCAGTTTTTCTGCCCATTTATCGGCAGTAAATTGCTGATGGAGGAATTTGCCATTGGAGTCAGACAATTGCCACATTGGTGTCATTGGCAGAGATTGCGCCAATTTCAAACGCGGGTGAGCGGTCGCTTCGATGACGAACATACTTTCTACCAATACCGTGCCTTCAGGCAATGCTGCGATTGGTAAGATAGCCGAAGTCAGCTTGCCAGAGTCAAAGCCTTGGACTTCGTCCATAAGCATTGTTATAAGTGGGTGTTCCCAAGTTGCGAACGCCACGTCTTCACGTTGGCTGGCTTGACGGCGATCAAGCATGAGCATTTTACCTTCTTCCTCAATGCCTGGCAGGGCTTCTAGCATCATGTCGGTAGAAGGGCGCAAGAACCAAGCTGCACGATCAGAGTCATCATTCATGCAGTCTGCATAGATGTTAAAGGCGTGAGTGACTTGCTCGATATAATGGTGCAGGCCTTTTGTTGCTTGGTTGTTAATCTGATCGATTAACGCACGGGCTTGTTCTGGACGGCATGAGCTCATTTCTAGCAGGCGATTACGGCCTTCTTCCATCTGTTTTAGCAGCGCTTCGTGATATATGTTGGCTTCTTTAAGAAGATCAGTGTCATCATCTTGACCATGAAGGTAAGCGTGTAAGCTGTCACCAAAAGCTTCTTCAACTTTGTCACCAGAACCGGTAGTGCGGCAGAAGGCATTTAGGGCGTGGTGATACCAGTGGAACAAGCGCTCTTGTACACTTTGTTTGATGTATGGCACGTGGATTTGTACGTCGTTTAGTTGCCCTAGACGATCAAGGCGACCAATGCGCTGTTCTAGTAAATCAGGGTGCTCAGGCAGGTCGTACATGACGATGTGATGGCTGAACTGGAAGTTACGGCCTTCACTGCCGATTTCAGAACATACCAAAATTTGCGCACCGTCTTCGTCTGCGAAATAAGCCGCTGCACGATCTCGGTGGATAAGTGGCATTTGCTCATGGAAATCGGCGCTTTGGAAACCAGCAAAAGTCAGTTGGTCATTTAGCCACTGTGCCATGTCTGCACTGTGACAAATTACTAGGACTTTGTCCGCTTGGCATTCTAGGAATTCCTTAAGCCAAACCCAGCGAGGGTCTTTTTCCCACAAGCCATCGGATACTTCGGTTTCTGGTTGTATGTGACGATTGGCAGATTCGAAGTGTTCATTGTTTTCTAATGGGTAAGAATGAAGGTAACGATCAGGGAAACCACCCACAGCCGCCCGTGTATTACGGAACATTTCACGGCCTGTTCCGTGACGGTCAATCAACCAGCTAATGGCTTCTTTCGCGGCAGCGGTTTGTTCTGCGCCAGATTTGGTGGTTAGATCTTGGAACCAGTCTTTGGCGCTCACTTCAGCGAGGTACGAGCCAAATGCCGCTTTCCAGTCCAATGCTTCAGGTGAGCTGTTTTCTTGGCTAAATGGCAATAAAGATTCAGCCAGTTCAGCGGCTTTTTTAAATTCTCTTTGCTGAGCTAGGTAGTGGTCGAAGTCATGGTAATGATCGGCATCTAAAAGCTGTAGGCGAGAGAAATGTTCACGCTCGCCCGTTTGTTCTGGCGTTGCACTCAATAGCAATAGAGACTCTGTTTGTGCGGCTAAACGAGCAACCACTTGGTAGCCAATGCTCGGTGTTTCTGGGTGCCAAGCGAGGTGATGTGCTTCGTCAACAATAACCATGTCCCATTCAGCGTCTAACATGTGTTGGGTCGCTTTCGGGTGCTGGCTTGCCCACTCGATTGGTGAAATTACGAATGGCTGCTGCTCAAAAGGATTGTCGTCGCCTTCCATGAAGTCTTCGTAGACAGATTCGTTGATCAGTGAGAAAGGCTGATGGAAGCGGCGTAACATCTCAACTAACCACTGATGTTGCAAGTTGGTTGGTGTCAGAATAAGTACGCGCTTACAGAGTCCGTTGAGTAGGCGCTGATGCAAGATCAAACCTGCTTCTAAGGTTTTACCCATCCCAACTTCGTCACACAAAAGTGCACGTGCTTTTGGACGATTGGCTATGTCGTGAGCAAGGTAAATCTGGTGTGGCAGAAGTTCTGCTTTCAAGCCCATTAAGCCGCGTACTGGCGATGCTGCATTGGCTGCTTGGTGTTCAAGTGTATGGCGACGTAGGTCGAACCACATGCGACGAGCGGGCGACAGTGCCAATAAAGAATCAAGCTCGTTCTTGTCGTTACGTGGAAATTGAATGATGGATTCTTCTAACCAATCATCGTCGTCGTTGATACGATATTCGATCAGGTCGTCAATTTCTTCTACTTCCAATACCGTGTAGGTTTCGTCTTGGAAATGAAGTTGGTCACCGACGGTTAGTGTGCGTCGAACAAGACTGGTCTGGTCATTTGAGTATTGACGATCCGCTTCCGCATCCGGGAAGTGCAGGGTAAAAGACTTGTTTTGTGTGTCTACTATCATGCCTACGCCGAGATCAGGCTCGTTGCGGCTACTCCATCTTTGTCCAGTTTGGTACATAGTTATGCGTTGTCCGGTTCAATTAAAGTTAAGCTACCTTGGCATAAATCCGTCAATGCGGTTTTATGTTCAGGCCAAGTACGTTCAATAACAGCAAGATCAATAACGATATTGTCGCTGTATGTTTTATTGGTTATTTCTATATCGCTCTGTTCTAGCCAATATTCAACCTTTCCCAATAAAGGGTAGGCGATTTTTAGCTGAACGGGGCTGCGTGGGTACACATTTTCATATTCTGTTTGCGACAGGGCTTCTTGTACGGCTTGGCTATAGGCTCTGACTAAGCCGCCAGCACCGAGTTTTATACCACCAAAAAAGCGCGTCACGACGACGGTAGTTTCCCCAAAATCGGAATGTTGTAACACATTTAACATGGGTTTACCTGCCGTGCCTTTCGGCTCGCCATCATCACTTTGATCCCATAAATGCGCATTGTTTGGCATACCTGCAATAAAAGCCCAACAATGATGGTTTGCATCAGGGTAACGCTGGCGCATTTCTTCGATAAAAGCCTTTGCTGCATCACGGCCGTTAGTACGGCAAACGGTGGTGATGAACTGGCTATTTTTTATTTCTAGATCAAAGCGTTGCGTGTGTGTTGGGCTTAGGTAGTAATCCATGTAAACTTATCGAAACCTTATTGCGACGGCTTTGCGCGCCAATATCGTATTAAAACAGACATTTAAAATAGCGAGTTTAAATTTATATGACAGATTGGCTTTCGCAATCAGTTTGGGTGTTATCGGGCTTTTGTATCGGCGCGATTCTACTGTCTGGCATTGCTATCGGTATTGTACAGGCTATGCGCCGCCAGTGGCAGCACACACAAGAAAAAATGCAGCAACAAAATGAGGAATTACAGCGTCTTTTAGAGCAATCGAAAGATCAGATCCATTATTTGGAAAAAGAGTCGCTGACTTTGGAGCAACAATTCGCTGCGGCACAAAATGTTTGGCAAGAAAAAGAAGCGTTTTATCGCGAGCAAAAAAAGCAAAATGAAACGGAATTTAAACAAATGGCTCATGAGATTATGAGTCAGCAGGGGCAACAATTGGCGAAAGAGAATGAACGTCAGTTAGGTTCTTTACTAACGCCGCTTGGCTCGCAGATCCAAAAGTTTCAGGAAAGTGTAGAGAAGAGCTATCAAGAAGAAGCCCGTGAACGGTTTTCTTTGGTGAAAGAGATTAAAGGTTTGCAGTTACTGAATCAGAAAATTAGTGATGATGCAGTGAGCTTAACCCATGCTTTAAAAGGTCAAAACAAGCTGCAAGGTGGTTGGGGTGAGGTGATTCTTGAGCGTATTTTAGAGCGTTCTGGGCTAGAAAAGGGTCGTGAGTATGAGACACAAGCGTCTTATCAAACATCGGAAGGTCGACGTCTGCAGCCAGACGTGGTGATTCATCTTCCTGAAGGTAAGCAGATCATTGTTGATTCTAAAATGGTGCTGATCAGTTATTTGGCTTATATGGAAGCGGAAACTGATGAAGATCGAAATCGAGCGTTAAAACAGCATTTGGATGCGGTACGACGCCATATGAAAGAGTTAAGCGCCAAAAATTACCATGATCTGCCGGGTGTGACGTCACTGGATTTTGTGTTGTTGTTTATCCCTATTGAGGCGGCGTTTGGTTTGGCGTTACAGGGCGACAATGGTTTGTTCAGCGAAGCCTTTGAGCACAATATTATTATCGTCGGACCGTCCAATTTATTAGCTACATTACGTACCATTCAAAATATTTGGCGTAACGAAAAACAGAGTCAAAATGCCATTGAAATCGCTCGTCAGGCCGGTGCCATGTACGACAAGTTTTCAGGCTTTGTGCAAGATATGGATGACATAGGTAGTAAATTAGATGCGGTGAGTCGTACTCACGAATCAGCGTTGAAAAAGCTAACCGCAGGGCGAGGAAATCTGGTCGCTAGAGCAGAGAAACTCAAATTGATGGGGGCGAAGACGAGCAAGGCCTTGCCAGTGGAGTATCTCAACGACGATGTTTTTACCGATGAACCTAATGAGTAATTGAATTTTTTCGTGTTTCATCGCTCGTTGTTTTTTGCGTAAATTGTAGATACCATCTCTCCTAATCAGCCTCAAGTTTTTATTTAACTAACTTGAGGCTGATATTCTGTTTGATTCTTAACAACACCAAAACATATTTG
>NZ_QPJQ01000014.1 GCF_003337275.1 Marinomonas foliarum
AGCCTCAAGATGAAAACACCGAATCAAGTGCGAAAAGAGAAAGGCCAGCTACAGGAGCTGGCCTAAAAACTGTCAACCTATTTTAGGACGACACAGTGACTAGTGAGCAGCTTTTGTTTAGTCTTTTACGACTTTAACCGCTAGTACGTCACATGGTGCGCCGTGAAGCACGCCATTTGCTGTAGATCCTAGTAGTAGGGCAAGACCATGGCGACCATGACTACCGACAACAATTAAATCGACTTTCTTTTCTTCTGCAATGCGGTGTATTTCACTTTCTATACCGCCTTGAGAAATGCAGCTCTCTTGAACGGGAACGTCCAACTGGGCTTCAAGAATGGCGATACGCTCTTTGGCTGTCTCTTGCAGTTGCGCCTGAATATCTGTGATATCTATTGGAACGTCACCACCATAGGCGTAATTGAGTGATTCAATGACGTGAAGTATGGTAAGTTCTGCGCCAGTAGCCTTACATAGTGCAACAGCCTTATTTGCTACCTTGATACTTTCATCGGTTAGATCAACAGCGAGTAGAATTCTGTTATACATCATAGAACACCTCCAAATTTAGATCGATTTACTAATTTTAGTTTAAAACTTAGAGAGACACTTAAAATTATGACTGCTCTTATCGTTATTTTTATTACATTGTCATTAATGGGTTCGGCACTGTGGATTATGCCTCCAAAAAAAGAGCGCCAGCGAATGAGTCTACGTATGCAGGCCCGAAAGCTTGGAATTACCGTCCAGCTTACATCAATTGACCTTCCTGACAAGTGGGACAAATCAAAAAATAGGCAAAAAACAGTAGCTTATTCACATTATCGCCTTAAGCCACTAGTTAGTTTGTCAGAAACTATTTGGATATTGCCTTTTGAGGTTTGGAAGTATCGCTCAATTACTGAGGGGTGGTGGACAAGTGAGGCTATTGATTTAGATCTAAAAACATTGGGGATTTTAGAGAAATATACTTCCATATTATCGGCCGTTAAAATAACTGCAGATGGTGTTTTTTGTTATTGGGATGAGAGGGGAGATGAGGCAGTCTTAAATGAGTTGTCTCAACTGATTACAGCATTGGAAGCTATAAGTAGTGTCACTCATCAAAAATGACACTACTTTAAGTATTTATCACGTTGAACTGTCTTTCGGTGCTTCTAAGCCATGTAACAACTCAGACAATACCTCTTCTGGGTTGTCGCTTGCTTGCATGGCAGCGATTTGAGGGGATAGTATTTCTTTCATTCTATCGGTAATGAAATTTTTAAGCGTATTTTTTTCTGGACGCTCAGTCTCATCAGATTTGATATGAGATAAAATGACACCATAAAGAGTTTGGGCTACACGCATATCACCACTGTCAAAATTTTTGTTTGCTTGTACCATTTGACGATTAACTTGCACCCATAGATTAAGCCAGCGAAGGTACTCGTAACAGCCTTGGTAATGAGAATTACTAATGCGGCCTTTACGACGTAAATACAGTAGCATTTTTGCTAGTTTTGTTAATCTTTCTTTATAGTTTGATTTTTCTTGGAAACTAAAAAGTTCTGGCTCTGGGTTAAATGTTAGAGGTTCGTTTTCACGGCCTTCTTCCGCAGTGGCTATGCGAATTTCAATTTTTTCGGGGTCATCTGTGTATTGCAGAAGTTCTCTAAGTGTGTCTAGATAGAAATCATATAGCACATCAGTGGCAATGGTATCCGTATTGATATCTTTTAAGCCACGGATATGTTGTTCTACACGATCAGCTCTGTTTGATAGTTGTAGTTGTTTCACGCGTCGCTGTGTTATCTCTTTTTCTTTTTGATGGGCACGCGAACCTATGACCACAGACAAAAGTACAATAATGATCAAAAATGCAATTGTTAATATTTGAAGGGTAGCCATGATTGTCCTTAAGCAATGAATTCAGTATGTTAAATAAGAAATACTAAGTTCAACAAGATTTAATGTGTGAAACAATACAGGGATCGCTTGTCATATAAAAGATGTTTACTTAATATCAGCGCCCCTAGAGATTAAACTTCGTGCAACGTGGATTTGCAGACCTACTTTATAAAAGGCTTACACAGTTCAATGGGAAAATCACTGGTTATCGTGGAATCGCCTGCTAAGGCGAAAACCATCAATAAATACTTGGGTAATGACTTTGTTGTCAAATCTAGTGTAGGGCACATTCGAGACTTACCTACAGGTACAACAGCTACCTCTACACCTCAAGAGCGTGCAAAGCAGGCCGCTTTGACGAGAAAAATGAGCCCAGAAGAAAAGCTCGCCTATAAAAGTAAAAAGTCTCGTACGCAATTGATTTCAAGAATGGGAGTTGACCCAGAAAGTAATTGGAAAGCTCACTACGAAATTTTGCCTGGCAAAGAAAAAGTTGTCGATGAATTAAAACGCTTAGCAAAAAATGCTGACACCATCTATCTCGCGACCGATTTGGATAGAGAGGGTGAGGCAATTGCATGGCACTTGCGTGAAGCAATTGGCGGTGATGATAGCCGTTATAAGCGAGTGGTCTTTAATGAGATTACTAAAAAGGCGATTAAGGCGGCGTTTGAAACGCCATCTGAACTAGATATGAATCGCGTGAATGCTCAACAGGCTCGTCGTTTCTTAGACCGAGTGGTTGGCTTTATGGTTTCGCCGTTACTTTGGTCTAAAGTAGCAAGAGGCTTGTCTGCAGGCCGGGTTCAATCCGTTGCAGTGCGTTTAATCGTTGAGCGTGAAAAAGAGATTCGTGCATTTGTTCCTGATGAATTTTGGGAATTGGATGCCATGCTGGCTACGCCTTCAAAAGACGTTATTAAGTTTGAAGCGGCAAAATATCAAAATAAAGAATATCGTCCTGTTAACAAGGCTCAATCGGATGAGCATGTTGCTCGTTTAAATGATGCCAAATACCTCGTTAGCAGTCGAGAAGATAAACCAACCAGCAGTAAGCCGTCTGCACCGTTTATCACCTCTACGTTACAGCAGGCAGCAAGTACACGCTTGGGCTATGGTGTTAAGAAGACAATGATGCTTGCTCAGCGTCTGTATGAAGGTGGTTATATCACTTACATGCGTACAGACTCGACTAATTTAAGCGTCGATGCTGTAGAGGCTCTTAGAGGCTATATTACTTCTACTTTTGGTGATGCTTATTTGCCAGCTGATCCTATTCGTTATAGCAGTAAAGAGGGTGCTCAAGAGGCTCATGAGGCAATTCGTCCATCTGATGTCACTGTACGGGTTGATGACCTGCTTGGCATGGAAAAAGACGCGCATCGCTTGTACGACTTGATCCGTAGTCAGTTTATGGCGTGTCAAATGACACCAGCGGAATACACCTCTACTACGATTACAGTCACGACAGGTGAGTATGAGTTCAAAGCAAAAGGCCGCATTCTCCGTTTTGATGGTTACACTCGTGCTATGCAGACGGTTGCTAAAAAGGGTGAAGATAATATTTTGCCGGACGTAGGTCAGGGTGAATATCTTACGCTTAAAGAATTATTACCTGAACAACATTTTACTAAGCCTGTGGCGCGCTTTAGCGAAGCGAGCTTGGTTAAAGAGCTTGAAAAACGTGGTATTGGTCGACCTTCTACATATGCATCTATTATTTCTACGATTCAAGATCGTGGTTATGTGCGAGTTGAGAATCGTCGCTTCTATGCAGAAAAAATGGGCGACATCGTTACAGAACGCCTAGTTGATAGTTTTAATTCCTTGATGAACTTCAGCTTTACAGCGCAAATGGAAGAACAACTAGACAATATCGCAGAAGGTAATAAAGATTGGATAAAGACGCTTAATGCGTTTTATAAAGACTTTAGCTCTGTTCTTGCCAAAGCAGAATCGCCTGATGGCGGCATGATGCTAAATGAGCCAACTCCAACAGACATTGAATGCCCAACCTGTTCTCGTCCGATGCAAATTCGTACGGCGAGTACTGGCGTATTTATGTCTTGTTCTGGCTATGCGCTTCCACCCAAAGAGCGCTGTAAAGCAACGATTAACCTTGTTCGTGGTGACGAAGCTGTTGCTATTGATGATGAGGAAGGTGAATCTAAGGCATTGATAAATAAGCATCGCTGTAAAATTTGTGGATCGGCGATGGACAGCTACTTAATGGATGAAGGTCGTAAGTTACATGTTTGTGGTAACAACCCAGCTTGTTCTGGTTATGAAGTAGAAACCGGAACCTTTAAAATAAAAGGTTACGATGGTCCAACACTTGAATGTGACAAATGTAGCTCCGAAATGCAGCTTAAAACGGGTCGCTTTGGTAAATACTTTGGCTGTACAAACGAGGAGTGTAAAAACACTCGTAAGCTATTGAAAAGCGGTGAAGCTGCGCCACCGAAGATGGATCCTGTGCCAATGCCTGATCTTGCCTGTCAAAAAGTGGAAGACCACTATGTGCTTCGCGATGGTGCAACGGGTTTATTTCTTGCTGCTAGTCAGTTCCCTCGTAAGCGAGAAACAAGAGCGCCTTTGGTAAAAGAACTGCTTCCTTATATGGATCAAATTGACCCTAAATACCATTTCTTTGCTAAAGCGCCAGTAAAGGACTCAGAAGGTCGCCCATCCATTATTCGCTATAGCCGCAAGACAAAAGAGCAATATGTCATGACGGAAAACGAAGAGGGCAAACCAACTGGTTGGAAGGCTTTTTTTGTCGGCTCTAAATGGGTGATCGAGGAAGGTAAGAAAAAATGAGTGTCGCCAGTTTAGCGAGCCTTACTAACCAAAAATTAGATACAGCAAGACGCTTTATTCAACAAAGCCAGGAAAGCCAAGAAGCTTGGTTAAGTGTTGGACTTGAAAGCTCAGCAGTTTTCCAGTTAAGAAGCGCATTCAATGGCTTGTTGAAAGAAGTATCTTTAGCGTATTCGTTATCTGGCTCGCTGGATGTGGCAAAATTATTAGAGGAATCTGATTCTAAGCAAATTGTTGTGCCAGTGTTATCTGAACTGGCTGATTTGTTAACGCGAAAAGATTCTTGGTATTTTCAGCTTGATCAAGCTTATTTAGCTCAATTTGAATGTAAAAGTTCGGCATCGCCGCTGGTTCAGAGTGACAATTTGATCGGCCGAGGAAGCGATGCTGGTGCATCAGTGAGTTACTATCTGGCTAAGCTAGTTGAATTAGTGTTACGCTTTAGAGAAGAGTCATCAGAGTATTGAATATGAAAGAATCCTACCTAGAAATTGTTGAGCTTGATAACGGCGATATTGTGCTACGTCCAGCCTCTGAAGATGGTGAGGAAACCGTTCCGCTAGCAACATTAAAAATTTCCGATGACACACGCTCTTACCTCAAAGATCGGTACTTTGAATTGGCAAAGCATATGTTTCATGCTGGAATTGATTTTGTTTATTCTGATGAATCGAGCTTTGATGAAGATGCAGGTTACCTAGACGATGAAGAATTTCGCCCTAAAATTCTACATTAAGTCAGCATGAATGATGTGAAGACCTCGCGTCAAATAAAAAAGCGAAGCCTTAAGCTTCGCTTTTTTATTGATTAGCAAGAGATTGACTCAGATTTTGTGCTTAAAGACCTTGACGGATGACACCGACAGATAATCCTTCAATGGCAAAATCTTCGCTTTCAAGATCAACGATAATATCGCTAAATTCTTCGTTCTCTGGGATGAGTCGGACGATACTGCCTTTTTGTTCGAAACGCTTTACCGTTACTTCGTCACCAATACGAGCGACGACGATTTGGCCATTACGAACAGCTGTAGTTTTATGTACGGCTAATAAATCGCCTTCCATAATGCCGATGTCTTTCATACTGGTGCCTGAGACAGAAAGGAAGTAGTCTGCTTGGGGGGAAAACATAGCCGCAGGTATATTCACGTGAGAAGCAATATTCTCCTGTGCCAAAATAGGGTAACCTGCAGCGACTTTGCCTATAACGGGTAGGCCAAGGTCATCGGCAGAGTCATTACTTGGCTCGGTGTCGATTAGGCGTATTCCGCGTGATGCGCCAGACAGCATCTCTATTGCGCCTTTTTTGCTCAAGGCTTTGAGATGCTCTTCCGCTGCATTGGGTGATTTAAACCCAAGTCGGCGCGCTATTTCTGCTCTAGTAGGTGGAAACCCCGTTTCGATAATAAACTCGCGAATGGTTTCTAGTACGTCAGATTGTCTTTTGGTTAATTTAATCATAGGGTATCTGGTTGTTTATACAGTTACTGTTATTATATACAGCATTCCTAACTATACTCAATGATATAAATGCTTTCAGATGAACTAAAAACACAAATTCAACTTGCATACCGAGCATCCTTGGATGCGAAGTCCCATAAACCAAGGGCTGGACAGCGCCAAATGATTGGTGCGATTGCTCGTACCTTAGGTAATATAAAACGAGGTTCAGAAGGTGAGCGCCTTGATGAGAAGCATGTTGCTGTAATTGAAGCAGGAACAGGGACAGGCAAAACCTTGTCTTATTGTCTTGCAGCTATCCCCATTGCAAAAGCACGCGGTTTAAAATTGATTATTTCTACTGCCACTGTGGCTTTGCAAGAGCAGATTTTGCATAAAGAGCTGCCAAATCTACTTGAACATACGGATTTGTCATTTAAGTACACACTCGCTAAAGGTCGAGGTCGTTATCTTTGCTTAAATAACCTTGAAGGCTTTTTAGGTGCTGAAGAACAGGCTATCGAAGATATGTTTGCGGGTCTATTTGAGCAGCACCTTCACTCAGATGACGTCAATACTGTTCTTTACCAAGAAATGGATGCTGCGTTATCAAAAGGTGAATGGGATGGTGATAAAGATAATTGGGCTGGCATAGTGCGCGACCAGGATTGGCGGCGTTTAACAACCGATCACCAGCAATGTACCAACCGTAACTGTGCTAATTATTCGGCTTGTCCTTTTTTTAAAGCTCGAGCTGAAATCGAAGTGGCGGATGTTATTGTTGCTAACCATGACTTGGTGCTTGCAGATTTGTCTTTAGGTGGCGGCGCGATTCTTACTCCACCAAAGGAAACGATCTATGTCTTTGATGAAGGGCATCATCTTCCAGACAAAGCCATTGGGCATTTCCGCCATGAGGTTCGTTTGCAACAAAGCATTACTTGGTTGCGACAATTGGAGAAAAATCTTGTTAATCTTAAGCAAGAGCTAACCGATGATGTGAGTCTTACAGGGCAGCTTTTGCTAAAAATCCCACAGCAAATACAAAGTATTGTTAACTTTATTCAATATGCGCAACAAGGCTTGGCTCCTTATATTCAGGGGTTAGGCTTAGACCAAGAAAACAATCAACATCGGTTTGAATTTGGTCAGGTACCTGATGAATTACGTCAGTTGGCATACAGTTTACAAACGTCATACCAAAAATTATTTAATAACATAGAAAGCATTCAAGACGAATGTAAAAAAACCAAACAAAATGAAGGTATGGGTGTGACGACCGAAACAGCAGAAACTTGGCAGCCTATTTTGGGGGTTGTTTTGGGACGTCTGGAGCAATGTGTTGGCTTGTGGCGACTGTATTCAACTGTGGATGATCAAAATTATCCTCCTAATGCGCGTTGGTTAGTTTTGTCGGGGCAAGGCATGGAGCAAGATATTGAACTAGGCGCTTCTCCAATACTCGCAGCTAATACATTGAGGCAGCAGCTTTGGGATAAATGCTTTGGTGCTGTGGTGACATCGGCAACATTAACAGCATTGAATCAATTTCATCGCTTTAATATGCGCTCTGGGGTACCGCGGGAAAGCGAATATCTGCGTGTTTTAAGCCCTTTTGATTTTAAAGAGAATGGCCTTTTGGTTGTGCCTGATATGGAGCATGAACCCAACCGTGTCGAGCAGCATACGGCTGAAATAGTGCGCTATCTTGATGAGCATGTTGATACAAAAAAAGCCAGTTTGGCGCTGTTTTCGTCACGCCGTCAAATGGAGGAGGTGGCAAAATCACTTTCTTCTGACTTGCAGGAAATATTACTAATGCAGGGAGAGCAATCTAAGCGCGTTATTTTAGATTCTCATAAAGCAAAAATAGATGAAGGAAAAGGAAGCCTATTGCTAGGGCTGGCAAGTTTCGCTGAAGGGGTGGACCTTCCAGGAGACTATTTAACCTGTGTTTATATAGCTAAGATTCCATTTGCAGTGCCCGATGACCCAGTTGAAGCGACCTTGGCTGAATGGATAGAAAAGCGTGGTGGTAATCCATTTATGGAAATTACCATTCCTGATGCGTCTTTACGCTTAGTCCAGGCAACAGGGCGGCTATTGAGAAGCGAAAGTGATAAAGGTGAAATTCATATCTTAGATAAACGATTACGCACCAAGCGTTACGGTGCTCAGCTCATTAATAGTTTACCGCCATATCGCTATCAGTAATGTAAATCAACAAACCGTAAGCAAGGGGTGATAAAACCGTATCATTTAGGTACACTCCTTGCACTGATAATTAACCTCAAAACATAATAGAAGCGTATAGATTCCAATATGGAAAACCAAAATCAAGAAGTGCCATCAGAAACCTCTACAAAACCTAAGCGTACTCGTCGTCCTAATAAGCGCCCAAAAAGCAGCAATGATGAATCAAGCCGTTCAAGTCAAGCCAATACAAAAGCAAATAATGAGACAGATACTGCTGAAAAAACAAAAGGCCATATTTGGTCGATTGACGATTTCCCTGTTGCTGAAGTAGAAGGTAAATTGCGTTTCCATGATTTAAACCTTCCAGACCGAGTTATTAAATCTATCTCTGAAATGGGCTTTGAGTATTGCAGTGAAATTCAAGCTGAAACTTTACCTATGACATTGCTAGGCTATGACATTATTGGTCAAGCTCAAACAGGTACGGGTAAGACGGCTGCTTTTTTAATTGCAATGATTAGTGATTTTCTTGATTACCCGCTTGAAGAAAAGCGAGCAAATAACTTTGCCCGGGGTTTGATAATTGCTCCTACTCGTGAATTGGCCATTCAGATCGCTGATGAAGCCATTAAACTAACGTCCAATTGTCACTTAAATGTTGTGACCTTGGTGGGTGGGTTAAGCTACGAGAAGCAAAAGATTGCTCTGGAAACCGAGAATGTAGATATTTTGGTCGCAACGCCAGGTCGCTTATTGGACTTTGCTCGTAGCCGAAAAGTGCAATTAGGCAAAGTAGAGTGTTTGGTTCTTGATGAGGCTGACCGCATGCTCTCTATGGGGTTCATTCCTGATGTGAAAAGCATTATTCGTATGACACCACATAAAGAAACAAGACAGACCATGCTGTTTAGCGCGACTTTCCCCAAGGATATCCAAGCTTTGGCTCAGCAATGGACTTACTTCCCTAAAGAGGTGTCTGTTGTGCCAAAAGAAGCGACTAACAAGAATATAGATCAAGTTATATATACTGTAGAAGCAGACCAAAAATGGCCAGTGTTACAACAATTGATCGAAAAAAATGGTGGGCAACGTACTATTATATTTGCTAACCGTCGTGATGAAACGCGCGATCTTTATGAACTCCTACGTAAAGCCAATATAAACTGCGCAATTTTATCTGGGGAAGTCGCCCAAGATAAGCGTGTGAAAACTTTGAAAAACTTCAAAGATGGTGTTATTCAAGTGCTTGTTGCAACCGATGTTGCAGGACGCGGTATTCACGTGGATAACGTGGAGTTAGTTGTTAACTACTCACTACCAGAAGATCCAGAAGATTACGTACATCGTATTGGTCGTACTGGCCGTGGCGGTGAAACGGGAAAATCCGTTAGCTTCGCTAGCGAAGACGATGCTTTCATGATTCCTGAAATCGAAAGGGTTGTTGGCGAAAGTATCCGCTGTGAGTATATGGTCGATACATCGCTATAAACATCGCTTAACTTTTAAGTGAGATAAGATGAATTTAGAGCACCACTTTGCAAGTTTGGGAGAGGCGTTTTCTTCGAAAACTCTCATCCAGCCACTCCATGAGCAGCGATTGGTAGAATTTAATCAATCGCTCGCTACATTTCTGTCTATCGATATCAAATCTACTGAAACCAAGCGTATTTTAAGTGGTGAAGAGCCATTACCTTCTAGCCTGAGTATGGTTTATGCAGGTCATCAGTTTGGCGGTTTTTCACCTCAACTCGGTGATGGGCGAGGCGTTTTGTTAGGTGAGGTTCGTGGTCTAGACGGTCTTTTATATGACTTACATATGAAGGGTGCTGGTCCGACACCATATTCCCGTCGTGGGGACGGGCGTGCAGTTTTACGCTCTTGTATACGAGAGTACTTGGCAAGTGAGGCGATGGTAGCTTTGTCGGTGCCTTCCTCTCGCGCTTTGGCTCTGTACGATAGTCGTGAAGCGGTATATCGAGAAACGCCGGAAGCTGGCGCCATGCTACTTAGAACTTCACAAGGTCATATCCGCTTCGGTCACTTTGAGTACTTTTTTTCACAAGGTAAGCAGGAAGAGCTCGATCAGCTTATAGAATATTGCCTTAAGCATTATTATCCAGACAGCCTAAAGTCAGAGTCTCCATTAGAGGACATGTTAACCGAGGTGGTTAAACGCACGGCAAGAATGGTTGCTAAGTGGCAGTCAGTTGGATTTCAGCATGGTGTGATGAACACGGATAACTTTTCTTTTACTGGCGAGACCATAGATTATGGTCCGTATGGCTTTATGGAAGATTATGAGCCTAATTGGGTGTGCAATCACTCTGATCATGAGGGTCGCTATGCATTTTCTCGTCAGCCAGGTGTAGGGCTATGGAACTTGAACTGCTTGATGCGCTGTTTTTCAAAACACCTTGAGAGAGATCAGCTGATTGCTATCCTTCAGTGTTATGAGCCAGAGCTTCAATCTCATTATGATGTCTTGATGATGCAGAAAATGGGGTTAAGCTCAGTTGAAGTGCTGCATGAATTATTGCCTCCATTGTTATTGATTTTAACGGCTGAAAAAATGGATTATACGATCTTCTTTCGCCTTTTAAGTCATCTTGAGAAAGACAACTTCAACCCCTTGTTGGATGAAGTGGTTGACCGTCAGCGCTTGTCCCAGTGGCTTAAACGTTACCAATCGGCAAGATTGTCTGAATCTACTAATTGGGAACAGGCAGGCCATGAAATGCTGCAGGCAAATCCAAAATTTGTCTTGAGAAACTACTTGGCACATGAGGTCATTTTGGCGGCAGAGCATGGAGATTATTTACCATTCCGACGTTTGTTAAATGTGCTTAATCAGCCATTCAATGAGCATCCAGAGTCAAATGCTTTGGCTCAAAGGGCCCCTGACTGGGGTAAGTCTTTAGAAGTTAGTTGTTCGTCCTAGTATTATTTGACGATTTTCAAAAAGAGAAATAATCATAATGAAGCATTCGGTTTGTGTGTTAGGTGGTGGTAGCTTTGGTACAGCATTGGCAAATATCATGGCGAATAATGGCCATCAGGTTAGTCAGTGGATGCGTAATGAAGAGCAAGTAGAGGAAATCAATTTAACAGGATTAAATAGTCGTTATTTACCTAATGCGCCATTGCACAGAGAATTACTAGCGACAAGCAACCTTGAGCAGGCTATTCGAGAAAGTGATACGGTCTTTGTATCAATTCCATCAAAGTCATTTGAACAAGTTGTGCAGCGAATAGAGCCATTATTGACTGCTGATAAAATTTTAATTAGTACTACTAAGGGGTTTAATCCAAATCGTTTTGAACTTATGAGCGATGTTTTGCGTCGAAACCCTATCACGCAAAAAATTGGCGTTTTGAGTGGACCTAATCTTGCTAAGGAAATCGCTGCTGGGCAGATGACTGGATCAGTTATTGCTAGCGCCGATGATTTAGTTCGCCAACGTGTTATAGAGTTGCTGAAGTCCCCAACTTTTCGGGTTTATGAAAATCGCGACAGTAAAGGGGTAGAGTTAGCTGGAGCATTAAAGAATATCTATGCCATTGTTTGCGGACTTGCTAAAGCAATGAACGTTGGTGAAAACACGATGTCGATGATAATGACTCGCAGTCTAGCTGAAATGAGTCGCTTTGCGGTGCACTTTGGTGCAAACCCAATGACTTTCTTAGGGTTAGCTGGAATGGGAGATTTGATCGCAACTTGTACTTCACCACTAAGTCGAAATTATCGAGTCGGCTTTGCTATTGGTTCTGGAGAAAATCTAGAAGAAGCGGTGGGCGGCATTGGTGAGGTGGCCGAAGGTGTAAATACATTGAAAATGGTGGTAGAAGAAGCCCATAAACATGGTTTGTATATGCCACTTGCGGAAGGTCTTTCTAAATTATTGTTTGAGAATGCCAAGCTAGAATCATTGATTGGATCAATGATGACAGGTGAACAAAAATGGGATGTCGAATTTGCGACAAATGAGGAGAGTGACAATGTCTAAGCCAGGTTATGCCGATCAGGGATTTTGGTTTCGTGTTATTTTTATGTTGTTGTACTGGGTTGTATTGAATATTGCTGTGACGGTATTCGGGGTGCTGCTGATAGTGGTGAGCCTGATTAAACTTGGCTCTAAGCACAAGCCAGTTATGCTCTCGTCATGGTTGAGCCGCTTGGCTTCATTTATCCAGCAAATTTTTTCGTTTATGGCTTATAAAACTGAAGAAAAGCCGTATCCGTTTCAACCTTGGCCGTATGTAGAGGCGGATGATGAAGCTTAAGCGCTTATACGTCTTACGTCATGGTAATGCCCAGCCTTATGGCTACGACCTTGATGAGCGTAGGGAGCTAACTGAGCTTGGTGTGGCAGAAGTTAAAATGGCGGCACTTGCTTTTAAATCAAGAGCGGAAACATTAGATGTGGTTTTGGTTAGCCCTTACGTTCGCGCTCAGCAAACGGCTAAAGTGTTTTTATCAAGCCTTGATGTATCGGTCGAACAACAAAACTGCCCTTTGATTACACCGGATGGCCGTTGTATGGATGTAGCGCTTTGGTTGAACGAGCAGCCTTACGAGTCTATTTTATTGGTAACACATCAGCCTTTCGCTCACCAATTTGTTGACTTTTTAGTAGATGAGCCATTGCCGGTTAGTTTTGCTATGACAACAGCGGCTTTGGCTTCTGTTGAAGGTGAGCTATTTGCGAATGCTTGCTGTCAGTTTCGTTGGAGTGAGTCTCCTTCGTAACAATCTTCTCGAATTATTATTATCGGTAAAGATAGAATTTCTATGGGAAATGAAATTGTTTATAAGCTGCCGCATACCGAGTTATCTGGTATGCAATGGTTGCCAAAGAAGACATCTGATCTAAAAATATTATCACTTCATGGGTGGCTGGATAACGCTGCTAGCTTTTCGAATTTATCACCTCATTTATCTGACTTTTCCCATGTGGCATTAGATTTTGCTGGGCATGGTTTATCTTTGCATCGTCCTGCCGGCAGTTTTTATCACCTGTGGGATTATGTGTTAGATGTTGTGTCTATACTGAATCAATCAAAGCAAAGTGTTTGGTTAATCGGTCATAGTATGGGGGGCGCTGTGGCGATGTTGGTGGCAGCTATAGCTCCTGACAAAATTCGCGGTTTAATAATTTTAGATAATATGGGGCCATTAAGTGGCAGCCCTGAAAACCGTGTTGCAACCATGCAGCGTGCTATTAATAAAATGTCCAAATATCGTCATGGCAGAGAAACTAGTTACCCGACAAAAGAGACCATGATAACGGCTCGAATGGAGGGTTTTACCTCTATTTCAAACGGTGCTTCTAGGCTGTTGGTTGAGCGAGGAGCTAAACAATCCGCAGATGGTGCTTGGTCTTGGCGCCATGACGGTAAATTGACTTTTCCGTCTCCTTTGCGAATGGATGAGGCTAGTGTAGAAGCATTCATTCAAGAAATTAAATGTCCAACATTGGCTCTGGTTGCAAAAGGTGGAATTTATCAAAATGACCATCAATTAGTTGAAAAGCGAGCTGCTCAATTTCCATGGATTAAGTTGAAGTGGCTAGAGGGAAATCATCACTTTCACCTTGAGCCGGATAGCTGCTTTTCTGTAGCAACTGAAATTCAGCGGTTTATTGACCAAAACTAATACGTTAGTACATCCTGTTTAGGGTGATAGGAAGGTTATATGGTTAAGTTTCGTGGGATTCTTTGTTCTTTATTGTTAGCTAGTAGCGCTTCTTTTGCTGCTTCATTAGATATCGAGCCTTATCGTGATGCTCAACTAGTTAAAAGTTATTCTAAAGCTGAGGAATTGGTTGAAATACCTCTTAGTAAAATACGCAGGGCAGGCAGTGGCTGGGAGCCTGAGTCGGTTATCCGCCTAAAAGGAGACTATTTTTCTTCTTTGTATAAGGTTAATCGAAACGCGCTTTTACCTGATGTGTATGAACACTACCGGGAGCAAATGTTATTAGATGGCCGTACTGTTTTGTTTGAATGTGAAAGTCGCAGTTGTGGTAGCAGTAATGCCTGGGCAAATAACTTTTTCAAGGACTACTTATTGTATGGGGCAGACCAAAGTCAGTACTTATTAGTCGTTCAAAATCAACAGGATATATATCAGGTTTTGTATCTTAATCGCCGAGGCGCTGGTGATGTGATGATTCGCTTAGACGAAGTTAAATCAACTGAGGCACAAGATACAGAGTTGAATATTATTGCTCAGATGGATGTTCGAGATATTCCTCGTATTCGTCGTTTTATTAATGATTTACCGTCCGGACAAAATGTCGTTGGTTTTGTCACCAGCGAAAAGAGTAATATTTTTAGTGCAATAGAGGCTGGTGATAGGCTAATTTCAGAGGTTTCTGCTGGAATTGGCGAGCGTCTACAATCAAGAGTGCGTTTTATTAATCTTGCGGATCTTGGTCGTGAAGCTCTTGGAGTAAACCGAATTTCCTTTGTTTATGTTCGTCGTTAGGTGGTAGTTGTGAGTTCAAAAAAAGGGACAATTGCTCTTGTCTTAGGGAGTGGTGCGGCTCGTGGTCATACGCACATAGGTGTTATTCAGGCTTTTGAAGATCGTGGTTATGAGATAATCAGTATTTCAGGTTGTTCGATAGGGGCTATAGTTGGCGGTGTATATGCGGCAGGGAAGTTGTCCGAATATCGCGAATGGGCAGAGTCATTAGATCGAATTAACGTTCTGCGCTTATTAGATATGTCGCTTTTAAAAGGCGGCTATGTAAAGGGAGATCGCTTTTTTGAAAAGATCCAGGAAATCATAGCTACTCCAACTATAGAATCACTACCCATAGATTACACATCCGTTGCTGTTGACCTCCTGAATCAAAAGGAATTCTGGTTCCAGAGGGGGGATTTAATCAGCGCTATGCGAGCATCCTCAGCAATACCGTCACTTGTTTCCCCTGTCGAGTTTAATGGCAGAATGTATGTTGATGGTGGCGTGTTAAACCCTTTACCCATTATTCCATCCGTACCTGCTGGTGCGGATTATATTGTCGCTGTCGACCTTAATGGTCCTGCGGAAGTTTTACTTGATAAGACGGCAGAGCAGGATTCTACAGGCCCTGCTTGGTGGCTTAGTACAAAGGACTTCTTCGCAAAAGGTAAGGAGCCAGATAAGGCTAAATACTCTCCTGAGAGCTGGGGGCGTCTACAGACAATTAATATGATGTTTGAGACGATGCAAGAATCGTTAACTCAATACAAGTTAGCGGGCTATCCGCCAGACTTGTTAATTTCTATTCCGAAAGACGTTTCTGGATTCTATGAATTTTGGCGAGCAAAAGAGTTAATCGAATTTGGTTATGACGTTGCCTTAAAAGCGATTGATGGACTTGAGTCACCGATATCAAGCTACCATTCGTTTCCAAAAGGTTATTAAGAAATCGGATTAACCCCGGCTTTCCTTAGAAAGCTAGATAGCATAATAAGTGGGAGGCCTATGAGGCTAGTAGGATCATTGCCTTCCATCTTTTCAAATAAGCAGACTCCCAATCCCTCACATTTGAAGCTTCCAGCACAGTCTAGCGGCTGTTCAATAGCGACATACCGACTGATTTCCTGATGCGTTAAATGTCTGAAGTAAACATGGAATTCATTCAATTCGTATTGATATGTTTTATTTTCTTGGTCGAAAAGACAAAGCCCTGTTAGAAAACTGACCTTCTGTCCGCTAAATGAAGTGAGTTGCTTTATTGCGTTTGCTTCAGTATGAGGCTTTCCTAGAACTGTTGAATTCAGTACTGCGATTTGATCAGAGGTAATGATTAAGGCGTTTTCAGTTGAATCTAGTGCTAAACGTTCCTCATGAACTGCTTTTGCTTTTGATAGTGTTAGCCGCTGAACTAGGTTTTGGGCTGATTCTTGAGCCAAACGGCTTTCATCTATGTTTGGAGAGTGGCATTCAAAATGTAGGTTTAATCGCTGTAAGAGCTCCTTACGATAAGGAGAGGAAGATCCTAAAATAATTTTTTTGAGCATTGTTTTTCGGCCATTTTGTTCAAGTTTGACGGCATTTTACTTTTTTTTCTCTCGAATAGCTTAAATTTCTAAAAAAAGCCACTTTAAAGTCACTTAGACTTTGACAAAAAGGGTCCTTGGCAATATTATTCCCGCCATGTTGAATGACTCATTACCTAAATATTTTGACCCTCGAAAGTACGCTCATAATGAGATGTCTTTCGAAGGGAACGTGCCCCTTAATGAATTTAAGGAGCTTTGTGCTATATTAGCCTCTGATGAGGGTAATGCATTTATTCATCTAGACTTTAGAGTTGATGAGGATAGGCGTTATATTGCTACCGGATCATTAACAGCTCAAGTGCAGGTTGTATGTCAGCGTTGCATGGGGGCAGTTTCCCATGATTTGGCGTTAGATTTATCTCTTGGCTTTGTCTATGACGAAGATCATGCGAAGAATCTACCGGAAAGTTACGATCCTGTTGTCATGACCGATGGTGAAGTAATTTTAGCAGATATGGTAGAACAAGAAATTATACTTGCCTTACCAATTGTCGCTTATCACGAAGAAAGTGGTTGCAACCCAACAGCTGTAAAGTATGCCTCGTCTACCGATGACGCACCGGATGACGAAAAACCGAATCCATTTAGTATATTGGCCCAATTAAAGGCCAAGTAAAGTTAGGAGCTCCAAAAAATGGCAGTACAAAAAAGTAAAGTTACTCGTTCACGTCGCGGTCAGCGTCGTTCACACGATGCCTTGACTGGTCCAACTCTTTCTGTAGAAAAGACAACTGGTGAACTTCACCGTCGTCACCATATTTCTGCAGATGGTTTCTACCGTGGCCGTCAAGTTATCACCCCTAAAGGTGAGTAACTAAGATACCCATGATCAGGGTAGCTTTAGATGCTATGGGCGGGGACTTAGGTCCCCGCATTGCATTAGATGGTGCGGTAGAGATACTCTCTCGCCATCATGATGTATTTATTACTGCGTATTATTCTCCTTATTCCGGCCTGGAACTTCCTGCACCCCATGAACGCTTATCTCTGATTTCTTGCTCTGATGTTATTGATGGAGACGAAGAAATAGTCTTGTCTTTATTCAAACGGCGCAATAGCTCACTCTATCAATCATTGAATGCGCTGAGCCAAAAATCATCAGATGTGGTTGTGACGCTTGGGAATACTGGCGCTATGGTTGCTTTAGCTCGACACATATTAGGTGTGCTGCGACCAAAACTGTATCCGGCTTTAATTCGCGAATTGCACTCGAATCCTTTACGCTGCTTAGTGGATTTAGGAGCAAATGTTCATTGCCCTCCCTCAATGTTGGTTGGCTTTGCTGAATTAGGTGCAGCTTACATAGAAGCGTTGAGCGATGAAACGCCTGTAGTGGGTCTATTGAATGTTGGAGTTGAAAGTTCGAAAGGCAGCGCGGTAATACGTGAAACAGATAGGTTACTGATAAGCAATAAATGGTTGACTTATTTGGGCTACGCTGAAGGCACAGAGTTATTTGAAGGCGATAAAAATGTTATCGTGTGTGATGGCATGGTAGGTAATGCTGTTCTAAAGGCATCTGAGGGACTCTTATCCTTTATGATGGGTAAGTTTAAGGAAATTAATGGAGCCTCATCACTGTTTGAGACTTTTTACCAAACTGAACGCAGGCATGGAGCCTGTCTAGTCGGTGTGCGTGGCAATTTGGTAAAAGGTCATGGTCGTTCTGATTTGCAAGCTATGATTGGTGCGATTGAATATGGAATTGATATTGCGCGAGCTGACTTATGTTCTGCTATAGAAGCGCGTCTTTGTAATGAGGAAGTAAAATGAGCAATAAATTAGCTTTTGTTTTTCCTGGGCAGGGTTCTCAGCAGTTGGGGATGTTGGCAGATTTGGCGGAGAAACACGAAATAATAAAGCAAACTTTCGTTGAGGCATCTAATGTACTTGGTTACGATTTATGGGACCTTGTACAAAATGATGCAGATAAACTAAGCCAAACAGACAAAACACAACCGGCTCTTTTAACTGCTAGTGTTGCTTTATGGCGTCTTTGGGGTCAGCAAGGTGGCGCTAAGCCTGCTTATGTTGCTGGACATAGCTTGGGTGAATATTCAGCGCTAGTGTGTTCTGGTGTTATTGCATTTGCTGATGCAGTTGAGCTTGTTAAGTTACGTGGTGAATACATGCAGCAAGCTGTACCAGCGGGTGAAGGTGCAATGGCTGCCATTATTGGTCTTGATGATGATAAAGTGGTTGCCGCTTGCGAAGCGGCGTCTGGTATCGTTAGTGCGGTGAATTTCAACTCTCCTGGACAAGTTGTTATAGCAGGTCATGTTGCAGCTGTTGAGTCGGCAATGGTTAATGCAAAAGAAGCTGGTGCTAAGCGTGCATTACCTTTGCCTGTCAGCGTGCCTTCTCATTGTGAATTGATGATTCCTGCTGGCGAAAAGCTGGCTGGAAAACTAGAATCGATCGTATTCAATAAACCTGACTGTGTTTTAGTTCAAAATGTCAGTGCGCAGGCTGTTTCTGATCCTTCGGTCATTAAAGCGAATTTGGTCTCACAGTTGAGCGAGCCTGTTTTGTGGACTCAATCTGTCATGCATCTTGCTGAATTAGGTGTCACAACTACGATTGAATGTGGGCCAGGCAAAGTGTTGAGCGGACTTAATAAGCGTATAGTAAAAGGTTTGGATGCGTCGTCTTTAGGTGATGCTGCTGGATTCGAAGCAGCGTTGTCTGCTTAATTATCGCTTTATATTTATTTGTATATTAAAAAGTTGGAGACAAGCATGAGTCTTGAAGGAAAAATCGCTCTAGTCACAGGAGCTACTCGTGGTATTGGTAAGGCGATAGCCACCGCACTGGTCGAGCAGGGTGCTACTGTAATCGGCACGGCAACCAGTGAATCTGGCGCTCAAAGCATTAGCGACTATTTAGGAGCTAATGGTAAAGGCTGGGTGTTGGATGTATCCTCAAGCGACTCCGTAGACGCTGTGATTAAAGAAATCACTGCAGAATATGGCGCGCCGACAGTATTGGTTAATAATGCAGGCATTACTCGTGACAACCTAATGATGCGCATGAAAGAAGATGAATGGGATCAAGTGATCAACACCAACTTAACTTCCGTTTTTCGCGTAACAAAAGCTTGTCTACGTGGCATGACTAAAGCAAAATTTGGTCGTGTTATTAGTATTAGCTCTGTTGTTGGCTCTATGGGTAATGGTGGCCAAACAAATTATTCAGCAGCTAAAGCTGGCTTAGAAGGCTTTAGCCGCTCTTTGGCTGCTGAGATAGCTTCTCGTGGCATCACAGTAAACTGTGTCGCTCCAGGCTTCATTGAAACAGATATGACTAAGGTGTTACCGGAAGAGCACAAGGCTAAATTGGTCGAAAAAGTGCCTTCTTCGCGTCTTGGTCAACCAGAAGAAATTGCAGCAGCTGTTGCATTTTTGGCGTCAAATGGCGCTGCTTACATCACCGGTGAAACATTACATGTCAATGGCGGTATGTATATGTCGTAATTTGAGTTGAATTTTATGTTTAATTCAACGAAAATACGTCTCCGGTTCATGTCGAGAATCATACCTTTTTTAGGTGATCGAATTTTTATAATATGCTCACACTGAGCTGTTAATGAGTAGAGTAGGAACTTCTAATGAGTAGCATTGAAGAACGCGTTAAGAAAATCGTTTGTGAACAACTAGGCGTTAAAGAAGAAGATGTTGTTGCTTCAGCATCTTTTGTTGATGACCTAGGTGCAGATTCCCTAGATACAGTTGAGCTAGTAATGGCTCTTGAAGAGGAATTTGATACTGAAATTCCTGATGAAGAAGCTGAAAAAATCACTACCGTACAAGCAGCGAACGACTACATCAACGCTAACTTGTAAGATATTGGTGAACTGAGTTTTCCGAAAAGCCGCTTGTATTCATTACAGCGGCTTTTCTTATTAATAGCTCTTAACGAATAAGAGCGATTTGCTGGAGAAACCTTATGTCTCGTCGTCGGGTAGTAGTCACAGGAATGGGAATGGTGACACCCCTTGGCAATAATGTGAAAGATACGTGGGATAATATCTTGGAAGGCAAGAGTGGTGTGTCAGAAATCACCTCTTTTGATGCTAGCCAGTTTTCCACTCGTTTTGCGGCTCAAGTAAATAATTTTGATGCGACTCAGTATATGAGCGTGAAAGAAGCTCGCAAGATGGACCTTTTCATTCAATATGGCATTGCAGCTGCAGTACAAGCGTTGGACGATGCCAACCTTAATGCTGATACAGCGGATTTAAGCCGCGTAGGGTGTGCTATAGGTTCAGGCATCGGTGGATTACCGATGATTGAAAAAAATCTAGAGCTATTGAATGAATCTGGTCCGAAACGTATTTCTCCTTTTTTTGTGCCAGGCGCGATTATCAATATGATTTCTGGTCATGTGGCGATTCGTTTTGGTTTTAAAGGACCAAATATATCCATCGTTACAGCATGTACGACTGGTACTCATAATATTGGTATGGCAGGTCGGATGATCGCATATGGCGATGCCGATGTAATGATTGCTGGCGGTGCTGAAATGGCGATTACACCTTTAGGCATCGGTGGTTTTGGTGCCGCAAGAGCGCTATCAACACGTAATGATGACCATAAAACAGCAAGTCGTCCGTGGGACAAAAACCGAGATGGTTTTGTTATGGGTGACGGTGCTGGTATTCTGATACTAGAGGAGTATGAGCACGCGGTTGCTCGTGGCGCCACTATTTATGCAGAACTTGCAGGTTTTGGCATGAGCGATGATGCATATCATATGACAGCACCTCCAGAAAATGGTGAAGGTGCAGTTTTAGCTATGAATGCAGCCCTAAAAGATGCACATCTAACCGCTCTTGATGTAGATTACATTAATGCTCACGGCACCTCTACACCCGCAGGTGATTTGGCAGAAACGCAAGCTGTGAAAACTCTAATGGGTGATGATGCTTCTGATGTGGCTATTAGCTCAACGAAATCGATGATAGGCCATCTATTGGGCGCTTCTGGCGCAGTAGAGTCAATATTTTCAATCTTAGCTATCCGTGATCAGGTTGCACCGCCTACGATTAACCTTGAAGAGCCTAGCGAAGGCTGTGATCTGAATTATGTTTCAGGAACACCGCAAAAACGCAAAATAGACGTTGTTCTTAACAATTCGTTTGGCTTTGGTGGCACTAATGGAACACTAGTCTTTAAGAAAGTTTCTTAAAGACTAGTTAGGTTTTTAGCCCAGCATCACTACTAATGAATCTGGTTAGGTAGACCACGTAAAGTGTTGATCTCTTTTGAAATGTCGTATTGTTTGTTTTGACTGTCGAGCTCGTATAGGTGGTCTTCTAATTGTTGATATAATGCTATCTCCTCGTCACCAAGAAAGTGCAAGCATTCTCCACCTACAAACCACAGTAGCTCGCGTTTTATTAAAGGGACGAGGTTTGCGTAGCAACGAATGAAACGCGATAATATCTCTTGAGCATCAAACGTATAATCATGAGTGTTTTCCTGAATTTTTTTTGTCAGGTCATCCCACTTACCTAAGAAGTCTAATTCTTCTTCTGCCAATTCTGGCTGATTAAAGGGATCATGTTCTGCGATTCTTTGGCGTAAATCTGCAAAGGCGTCAAGTATGTATTGTGTGCGTGATTCCACGTAAAACCCTATTCAAGTAAGTAACTATATTAGTCGGCAATGCCGTATGAGAATTTCAATTATGACATATGCAATCGAAATTAGTGACCTTAAAAAACGTTATGAAGGTGGATTCGAAGCCTTAAAAGGTATTGATTTAAAAGTTGAAAAGGGAGATTTCTTTGCGTTACTAGGTCCTAATGGTGCAGGAAAATCTACCACTATCGGCGTTTTATGCTCCTTGGTTAATAAAACATCTGGCAGTGTGTCCATTTTTGGCAACGATATTGATAAGGATTTTGCAAAAGCTAAGAAGTTTCTTGGAGTCGTACCGCAAGAATTTAATTTTAATGTCTTTGAAACAGTGTTTAATGTCGTTGTAACACAAGCAGGCTTTTACGGCATTACTAGAGCGGTTGCTGAAGAACGTGCCGAAAAATATCTTAAGCAGTTAGATTTGTGGGATAAGAAGGATGCGCAATCTCGCATGCTTTCTGGCGGCATGAAACGCCGCTTGATGATAGCAAGGGCGCTGATACACGAGCCAGAAGTGCTTATTTTAGATGAGCCAACTGCCGGCGTTGATATCGAATTACGCCGCTCTATGTGGGAATTTATTAAAAAACTGAATGAGCAAGGTACGACAATAATCTTAACAACACATTATTTAGAGGAAGCTGAGCAGTTATGTCGAAATATTGCCATCATCAGTGCCGGTGAAATAGTTGAAAACACGAGTGTTAAAGCATTATTGAAAACTCTAAATCAAGAAACCTTTATTTTGGATCTTGATACTAGCTTACCAGCAAATTGGTCTTTGCCTGGCTTTAACGTTGTGGTGAGTAAAGATGCAACGACGCTGGAAGTAGAAGTGGTCAAAGGGCAATCGATTAATGTGATATTTAAAGCACTAGATGACATCTCTATTAATGTCGTTAGTATGCGCAATAAGTCAAACCGACTCGAAGAGCTCTTCGTGAAACTAATTAAAGGCTAACAAGATGAAAAACTCAGAAATTTGGGTCGCATTTTATACCATCATTGTAAGAGAAATACGCCGCTTTACTCGTATATGGCCGCAAACATTACTGCCTCCAGCCATCACTATGTCATTGTATTTTGCTATTTTTGGCAATTTAATAGGTGATCGGATTGGTGAAATGGGTGGATTTAGCTACATGCAATACATTGTTCCAGGTCTAATCATGATGTCCGTGATCACTAACTCCTATTCGAACGTTTCATCATCGTTCTTTTCTGCAAAGTTTCAGCACAGCGTGCAAGAGTTGTTGGTGTCACCGACGCCAAATTGGGTGATTTTATTGGGTTATACCTTGGGTGGTGTTGCGCGTGGCTTATTCGTCGGCCTAATTGTTACCATACTGTCTCTGTTCTTTACGCATTTAGCCTTAGAAAATTTATTTTTAACCATTCTAGTTGTGAGTTTAACCGCTGTAATGTTTTCTCTTGGCGGCTTTGTAAATGCAATATACGCAAGAAGCTTCGATGATGTTTCGATTGTCCCTACTTTCATACTCACGCCATTAACTTATTTGGGCGGCGTGTTTTATTCTATCGATTTATTGCCTGACTTTTGGCAATCTGTTTCGATGTTGAATCCTGTACTGTATATGGTTAATGCATTTCGATATGGCATCCTTGGCGTTTCTGATATTAACGTGTATTGGGCTTTAGTGATTGTGAGTGTGTTTATTGTTGTGTTGTTTGGATTCGGTCTACGTTTGCTCAATCAGGGCAAAGGTATTAGAAGTTGAGGTAGTGTTATATGGGCTTTTTACCCTTAGGTCAGCAAACAGAATATGTTTCTGAGTACGATGCAGGGTTGCTTTATCCCATTGCAAGAGTGGATAAATGGACTGAAATGGGCATTGAGTCCGAACGCCTTCCATTCTATGGGGAAGATGTTTGGAATGCATATGAGCTTTCATGGTTAAACTTGAAAGGCAAGCCTATTGTTGCCTTGGCTGAGTTTCGCTTGCCGTGTGATTCACCCAATATTATCGAGTCTAAATCATTCAAGTTGTATTTAAACTCGTTAAATCAAATGCGTTACGAATCACCAGAAGAAGTTCAGGCCATTCTAGAACGTGATCTTTCTCATGCTGCTGAAGCTGAAGTAACCGTCATTATTCGTGATGTTGATTCTATGTCATCCTTAGTTGTATTAACGCCTGACTACTGTATAGATGATTTAGATGTTGATGTGACGGAGTATCATCCTAATGCTGGACTTTTAGCAATCGATGATTCTATGGGCATTGTTGAAGAGCGATTGGTGAGCCATCTTTTGAAATCAAACTGTCCTGTTACCAATCAACCGGATTGGGGTTCAGTATTTATTGATTACAAAGGGGACAAAATTGACCATGAAAGCTTACTTAGATATGTAATTTCATTTCGTGAGCATACGGATTTTCATGAGCAATGTGTAGAGCGTATTTTTATTGATATCATGCGCCACTGCCGTCCTGAAAGTTTGACGGTATACGCACGTTACGTGAGACGAGGTGGCTTAGATATTAATCCCTATCGTTCATCAGCCCCAGTTGTCCTGGGAAATGATCGTTTAACTCGCCAATAAGCCCTTTACTACGAGAAGAAAAAAGCCACATGACTATTGAGTCATGTGGCTTTTTTGTAACTAATCTTACATCTTTAAAAAAAGCAATTTGTGAGACTAAATTACATGGAGCTTAGCTGTTTTTTAACTGTATCTAAAGCTGGTTGACCTGTGAAAGTCGTAACACCTTCTAGCCACTTGTCCAGCACTTCAGGATGTGCCTTTATCCAATCGGCTGCTGCTTTTTCTGGCTTTTCTTCAGAGGCGATTATTTCGTTCTCCATAGTTAAGCCAAATTCGAGGTTGCTAAGCAACTTACCAACGTTCGGGCATTCATCACTATACCCCTTGCGTGTTAATGTTCTAATTGTTGCACCACCATAATTCGGACCAAAATATTTGTCACCGCCACTTAAATATTTCAGATCATAATTCACATTCATTGGGTGTGGTTCCCAAGCAAGAAAAACGATAAAGTTATCGCGCTTTATAGTTCTAGAAACTTGAGAAAGCATGGCTTGTTCACCAGATTCTACAACCTTCCAATCACCAAGGCCGAAGTCATTAGTATCAATCATGTTTTGGAGCTTTTGATTAGCCGGTGCGCCTGCGTCAATGCCATATACACGTTGACGAAACTCTTTTCCAAATTTTGATAAGTCAGCAAAATCTTTTACGCCTGCTTCATAAACGTACTCAGGTACTGCTAGGGTAAATTTTACGCCTTCCAAGTTCGTTCGCACTACATCTAAATCGTTCTTGTATTTATCGATAAATGCAGATTGAGCTGGCATCCAATTTCCCATGAATGCATCAATTTCACCATTCTTAATGCTTTCAAAGCCAACTGGAACACTTAGTAAATACACCTGTGTTTCATATCCCATTGCTTTAAGTAGGGTGGTTGCTACGCCATTAGTTGCACCGATGTCAGTCCAACCTGGATCGCTAAGAGTCACTTTTTGGCATTGCTCTGGCTCTGCAGATAAGGCGAAGCCACTACCAATAAGTAGACTTGCCATGGTGATGGTTTTTAGACCTGTGCTACCGAAAGAAAGTGCTTTCATTTTTTGCTCCTGTTGTGATGATCATTATTAGTATGTTTACTCTGCTTTAGGGAAGCGTGATCGACTCTCCAAATCGTCTAAATCAATATGATTTCTCATGTACATTTCGCTGCTATCAAATATAGGTTGATGATCCCACGGTAGTTTTTTGCCTACATTCATTGCTTTTACTACCAAACGACGGCGACGCTGACTGGTCAAAACATCTTGTGTTAATGCATCTGAGTCCCATCGCTCAAGAGCTTCTTGTCTGAAACTGTGAAGGATTTCTTGGTATTCTGGATTGGTAGCTAGATTGGTAAGTTCATCAGGATCTTTGTCTAGATCAAACAATTGGTCAGGGTCTATGTGGCAATGAACATATTTGTATTGGGCGCGACGTATCATGAATAAAGGCGCTATGGCACCTTCACCAAAATATTCACCAATGACCTCGTTATGGCCACTAGCTTGTCCTTGTATATGAGGCATTAAGCTTCTACCTTGAATGGGCATGGCGTATTTATGATCTGATAAGTTTGTTGCCATTTCAAGAAAGGTTGGCAATAAATCCATAGTAGACACCGATTCTTTAACTCGTTTTGGTGTGAATCGTTTAGGGGCGTGTACTATCATTGGAACACGCGCAGAGCCTTCAAAGAAAGACATCTTGTACCAGAGGTTTCGCTCACCAAGCATGTCACCATGGTCTCCAGAGAAAATAATAATCGTATTTTCGTCTAAGCCGGTTTCTTTCAGCGCTTTTAAAAGCATACCAACTTTATCGTCTACATAGCTTATAGCGCCATAATAAGCACGACGTGCATTACGTACTTGCTGCTCAGTAAGTTCCTGGTCATGATAAGCATACACTTCTTGTAAGCGTGCAGAATGAGGGTCTTGTTGACCTTTAGGGATGTTGATTCTGGGCAGATCTATTTCATCATCACTGTATCTATCCCAATATTCTTGTGGAATCGCATAGGGGTCGTGAGGGTGGGTCATAGAAACGGTTAAGCAGAATGGTCTGTCTTGCTCTCTTCTTACGTAATCGTACAAATAGCGTTGAGCATGGAAAACCACTTCATCATCAAAATCCAATTGATTGCTTCGTACACAGGGTCCGGCCTGGGTAACAGAAGACATATTGTGATACCAGGTGGGGCGTGTAGTTAAATCATCCCAATTTGGGAACCAGCCGTAATCTGCTGGATAAATATCCGTTGTGAGCCTTTCCTCAAAGCCATGAAGTTGATCTGGGCCGCAGAAGTGCATTTTTCCAGAAAGTGCTGTTTTGTAATTTTGAGCACGTAGATAGTGAGCAAATGTTGGGATGTCAGCTGGAAAATCTGCTGCATTATCATAAGCGCCTATTTTACTAGGTAGTTGTCCTGTCATTAATACATATCGTGATGGAGCACAAAGTGGGCTGTTGCAATAAGCAGAGTCAAATACAACACCTTGCTCAGCAAGCGTGTTCAGGTTTGGTGTTTTCACTATGGTGTTGCCATAAATGGGAAGAGCAGAGGTTGTAAGTTGATCTGCCATAATAAATAGGATATTTGGTTGTTTTTCTGACATGATTATCTCTAATGCATAAAAAGTGAATGAGAGGCAAATACAGATAAATTGCCTTGTTTTATAAAGATTGCGCTATCGAAAACTTGTTGTAAACTGACTGAAATTTTATACATGGGATAAGTTAAGATTATGCTAGATGATTCTGACCTTCCGCCTCTGCAGTCACTTGTCGTTTTTGAAGCCTCAGCAAGACTGTTAAGTTTTACTGCGGCGGCACGTGAGCTTGGCACCACTCAGCCAGCAGTAAGTCAACAAATACGGGGGCTAGAAGAGTCTCTTGGGGTTACCTTGTTTGATCGAATATATCGTGGTGTTGTGTTAACCGATGCTGGTTATGTTTTGCTAAAAACGACACAGTCTAGCCTCAGAGATTTACGAGATGTATTGCAAAAAATTAAACAAAAGCCCAAGACACAGCGAATTACAGTTGCTACGGATTTTGCTTTTGCGGCTTTTTGGTTAATGCCGAGACTGCCAGAATTTCGCAGATTACATAAAGATATTGATATTCGAATTCAAACATCGCAATCAGAAGTGGATTTAGTCTCACTGGAGGCGGATGTGGCCATTCTATTTGGAGGAGGGCAATATCAAGGCTATTACAGTGAAAAGTTATTGCCAGAAGTTGTCTATCCAGTGTGTAGTCCAAAACTGTTTAGTGAATTTTCTGGATTTAATAGTCTGGCGGATCTAGTGTCAGCACCACTTTTAAAGCTAAATGCAGATATGGGACAACAGTGGGTGGATTGGGAACAATTATTTCAACTCAATGATTCCCTCTGGCAGCCTTCAGAGTCAGTGATGGAATTTGATAATTATACCTTGCTGGTACAAGCTGCCATTTCTGGACAAGGGGTTGGTCTGGGTTGGTCTCCCTTGTTAGATGATTATATCCAAAATGGTGTATTGGTTTCATTGCCACACTTTACCGTGGAATCTGACAATGGCTATTATATTGTTTTATCAAAACAACACGCCCCAAGTGCTGCTGTTTCAGACTTTCTTGAGTGGCTGAGAACTTGATTTACGATAAATAAAACCACCAGAAGGCACCAGCAAAGCAAAGTGATAAGGGTAGAGAAATTAGTATCATAAGCGCGATTTCATCAGTTGGTCCTTTAAACTTAATAGCTAACATATAACTGATTACGGCAACTGGCATTATGCTTAGTACAATTAACACCGAGCTTTCTAAATGTGTTAGAGGAAATAAACTAACAATCAGAATTGCGCTTAAGCCTCCAATAAAAGGCCGAAATACTGATAAAACAGTTGCTCGGTATACCTTATTACCCTCTTGAATTGAGAGGTTGCTCAGAGACTTACCCAACAGCATTAGCATAATAGGCAAAGTGATGTGGCTGAGCATGTTCAGCGTATTCATTAATGGCGTAGGTAAACTAATGTTGAAGCTTAATAAAAAAGCACCAACTACTAAGGCTATGACAGGGCCATTTTTTAGTAATTGTTTCACACTATAAGAGCCGGACATAAATCCAACACCCAAGGTAAAATGGCTAATTTGAACAACCGATGATATTACTACCGCAATAGCCATTCCTTCTGTACCAAATAATGCATAAGCAATTGGAATGCCTAGATTGCCTGTATTTGGGTTAACTAAAGGGGCGAGATAAAATTGTGTTGGTAGCTTTAGTATTTTTAAAAAAATAAAAGAAATCACCCCAGCTACAACCAATACAGAGGCTGTAGCGCTAATTATTTTGAGCATGCTAAAAACTTGCATTTGCATCGATAAAACAGAGTAAAGCAGTAAAGCAGGCAAGCCTAAATTGGATACCAAAGCACCCAATGACGGACTTTCTAAATAGTCGGTTTTTTTGCCAAGGAAAAATCCTAAACAAATAAGCAACAGAATAGGGGTGAGCGAACTAGCCAATGCCGACAGCATATAAATCCTTACAGACACGTGTTTATCTATGAATTTTTACTGGCGCTCATCTTAAAGCCTTCTATTAAATAGTGCACCAACGCTTTTACTCTGAGGCTGATATTTCTTGACCGAGGGTAAAGTAAAGTGACATCAGAATGAGCTATATGCCAGTCAGGTAGCAGCTCTATCAAGTGGCCAGACTCAATATCTTCTTTTACGTAATACGCTGGTTGTCTAGATATCCCTGCTCCTTCTAGGGTTGCCTGCTTAACAACGTGACCGTTTGAGCATTTCAGCTTTCCTTGAACTGGTAGGTCGTATTTTTCTTTACTAGTAGCGTGGGTGAATAGCCAGCGCTTTACTGATCCATTAATTAATCCATGTTCAAGCAAGTCTTTAGGGCTTTTTGGTTCGGGTCGGGTTTTAAAGTAGGTTGGGCTTGCCACAAGGTGATTTGTATACTGGGTAAGCTTTCGGCCAATTAGGTTTGAATTGATCAAGGCTCCCATTCTTACAACAAGATCATACTGTGATTCGATCAAATCTTCTCGAGTACTAGAGAAGCTAAGCTCAATTTCTATCTTAGGGTTTTCATGCATAAACTGAATCAACATTGGCGCCAGTATTTTTTCTCCAAACATCCCACCCACGGAATTAATTCTGATTTGGCCACCAATACTTGAATGAGCGTTTTGAGCAGACAATACGGCATGCTCTAGTTGGTTAACACCTTGACGCGACAATTGATAAAAGGTTTCACCTGCTGGAGACAAAGAAAGGGAGCGAGTGGAGCGATAAAGAAGCTGAACGCCCATTTCTTTTTCTAAACGGCTGATGATTTGTGAAATGCGTGCTCGGGAAAGGTTAAGCTGCTCCGCTGCTTTTGAAAAGCTCTGTGCCTCTACAACCGTTAAAAACTCACGTATGCCTTCTGGAAAATGTGTATTCAAACTGTTAAGCCTTGTTAAACAATGAGTTCAATATATCGATAATTATAAACAGTAAAAAGGCCCGTATAGTAGAGCTATTCACTATAAATTGAACTGTAGGAGTATTTATGAAAACGAGGGCGCTAGGTAAATCTGGATTCGAAGTATCAGAAATTGGTTTGGGCTGCTGGCAGCTTGGTAATGATTTTGGACCAGTGGAAGATGAAGAAGCGACAAAGATACTGCAAACAGCAACGGGTGAAGGTATTCACTTTTTTGACACAGCAGATGTTTACGGTGGCGGCTTAAGTGAGGAAAGAATAGGCCAATGGCGAAAAACATTGAGTAAACCGCCAATAATCGCCACTAAAGTCGGTCGCAATGGTGAACTTTATCCAAATGGTTACAGTAAGGTCAAAGTAAAACAAAGCTTGCAGGCTTCTGCTAAGCGTTTGGGAGTCGAAGCAATCGATTTGGCTCAATTGCATTGTGTGCCTCGTGATGTCTTGTTCTCAGGTGATATATTGGCATGGATGGAGGACTTAAAACAGGAAGGTGTTATCAAGCACTTTGGCGCCAGTGTAGAGATGCTAGATGAGGCGATGTTTTGCTGTGAGCATGCTGAACTTGCCAGCTTACAGATTTTGTTTAATGTATTCCGTCAAGACGCAGTTGATTCATTGTTGCCGTTAGCTGAAAAAAATGATGTCGGTATCATTGTGCGTTTACCATTAGCTAGTGGATTGCTGACCGGTAAAATGGGGCTTAACCACACATTTAATGCGCATGATCATCGTTCATATAACAAAGACGGTGCGGCATTTCACGTAGGTGAAACCTTTAATGGTATTCCTTTTGAAAAGGGGGTTGTGTTAGTGGAAGCGCTTAAAGAAAAACTACCTGAAGATCAAAATATACTGGATGTGTCTCTGCGCTGGATTTTAGATCAACCGCAAGTTTCTAGTATTATCGCTGGAGCGAGTCGCTCCTCTCAAGTGATGCGCAACGCTGCAGCATCGAATTTGCCTCCTTTAAGTAAAGAGTTACATAGCTTGTTAGCGGATTTTTACCGTGCAGAAGTTAGAAATGAGATTCGAGGTGGTATTTAACTTTAATATAAAGAATGGCGCGATCATTATTGCGCCATTCTAGTTGTACTGTTTATTTTAGGATTTGCTCAGCGTGAACTTTGGTTTTTACTTTGCTGATAATCTCTGAAATAACGCCATTTTCATCAATAATAAAAGTTGTTCTTACAGTCCCCATTGACTCTCGCCCCATAAACTTTTTTAGCTGCCAAGTACCGTACAGCTCATGTACTTCTTTTTCTGTATCTGCAATTAATGGAAATGGCAGGTCATATTTCTCAATAAAATTTTGATGCTTTTTTTCTGTATCAGTACTAATCCCCAAAACAACAAAACCTTGATCTATTAATGCCTGATAGTTATCTCGCAAATCACATGCTTGAGCCGTACAGCCAGGAGTGTTGTCTCTTGGATAGAAATATAAGACAACTTTCTTACCTTTAAACTGACTAAGTGTAATGGTGTCGCCGTTTTGATCTCTAGCTCTAAAGTCTGGTGCAATTTGTCCAATTTCAATGGTCATATGGCTGCTCTCTGTTTAATTAAATGGAGTTTGTAGATGGTAATTTGTTCATTATTTACTCTATATGTAATAGCTCAATAAATGGTAGCTTAACAAGAGCTTAGTGAAAAATCCCTTTGTCATAAGTTTCTTGCTAATTTACGTCTGCTTTACGTCCCCGAATTATTGTTAAACCATTGTCTGGGCGTTACTATAGGCGCGCTTATAATTTTAACGGAGACTCGAAATGATCACAGGTAGTTTAGTTGCGCTTATCACACCTATGTCACCAGATGGCGCTGTAGATACCCAAAAATTAGATGATCTAATAGAGTTTCACATAAACGAGGGAACTCATGGCATTGTAGCCGTGGGTACAACGGGAGAGTCTTCGACACTGACAACTGAAGAACATGCTAATGTGATTCGTCAGGTGGTTAATACCGTTAAAGGTCGAGTGCCTGTTATTGCAGGAACTGGTGCTAATGCAACACATGAAGCTATCGACCTTACTCGTAGTGCAAAAGAAGCAGGCGCCGATGCTTGTTTGCTGGTGACACCTTATTATAATAAACCAACCCAAGAAGGTTTATTTCAACATTTTAAAGCCATTGCTGAAGCCGTTGATATCCCACAAATTCTATATAACGTACCCGGTCGAACGGCTTGTGACATGCAAAATGAAACGGTTGTACGTCTATCTGCAATTAAAAATATCGTTGGAATTAAAGACGCGACTGGTAATCTAGAGCGAGGAGAAGCCTTAATTAATGCTCTACCGAATGATTTTGCTGTATATTCAGGTGACGACCCAACTGCCGTTTCACTTATGCTGCTTGGTGGTAAAGGGAATATTTCGGTGACAGCGAATGTTGCTCCTAAGGCCGTTGCGCAGGCCGCAGAGGCATCTTTAGCGGATAACGCGGATCTAGCACATTCAATTGATACAACCATTTCATCTCTACATAAAAACCTATTTTTAGAATCCAACCCAATTCCTGTTAAATGGGCATGTAGTCAATTGGGTTTATGTGAGGATGGTATTCGTTTACCTCTAACCCCGCTTTCTGAACAGCACCACTCTGCTGTTCGACAGGCAATGATAGAAGCTGGAGTTTTATTAGTATGAGCAAATTAGCTTTACAGATAATCGGTGCAGGCTCAATGACACTTTTGTTGTCTGGTTGTAGCACATTTTTCACTGACCATTCAGATGATTATCAAAAAGAAAAAACGACAAGCACATCCATAGTAATGCCAGATGGATCTCAGCCAGCAAAAGATATTTTGGTTATTCCAAATGAAAACAATATTGCAGATTTGGATGGCGTTACACCTTATGAGACGCCAAGAGCACCGTTTATTTATTATCCCATGGTTGCTGTAGGTGTTGTTGAAAGAACAGAGGCTATTGAATTTTCAGTGCCTGCTAATATAAGTCAATCTAAACGCATTGTGTCTGATTTTTTAACGGCGCTTCATGGCGCAGGCTTACCAATAGCATCACAAACTGAGAGTCAAATTGTTAGTGTTCCATTTGATTTTCACCCACAAGGTTGGTGGTCATCTTTGTGGAGTAATATCACACGCGTACATCCGGCGAACCCAGCATTTTCTTTTGATTTTAGTGAAGCTGATGATAAAACCTTGGTGTCAGTTCGTTTCCGTGATGAGCAAGAAGGTGCTGAGCCAAGCAATTGGATGAGTCCTGTGCAAAATGCAGACGCCTATTCTGTTGCTGTACGCCTTTGGGGGACCATCGGGCGTCAATTAAACCAAACATCCGCTTATCTTTCTAACCGTGAATCGGCAACAGCATTCCCTGTTTGGGTCGACCATCAAGGTATTTTCGCTATACATTTGGGAGTTAACTCTTCACCAGCAGAGATTGAAGCAAAACTAAACGCAGCTGGTATGTACTTGATACCAGGTGAAGATAACATGCTTGCGCCTGTTCCTTCTGAAGACGTAGCACGAATTGGTGATGTTGTTGACTTTAATATCCCTGGGAGTGAGCAAAAGCTATTTAACGTATACCGTCGAAATCTTGATGACGTTAGCTGGGAAAACCGAGAATACGCCTACAAGATTTCACGCCAAAAAGCAGGCGACTTTTTAGTGATTGATGTTTCTTCTATGGAATTTCCAGAAGTGACTTCGTTCCACTTAGTCCAACGCTTTGTAAATTAATTAAGATTAACCCCTCATAAAAGAAGACCGGAGACTCTCCAATGGAAAAACGACAAGAGCTGTATGCAGGTAAGGCAAAATCTGTATTTCGCACAGATGATCCTGACAAGATGGTTCTAGTATTTCGTGATGACACCTCTGCATTTGACGGAAAGCGAATAGAGCAGCTTGATCGTAAAGGCATGGTGAACAATAAGTTTAATGCTTTCATCATGAGCAAATTACAAGAAGCTGGTATCCCAACTCACTTTGAGAAGCTTTTAAGTGATACAGAGTCGCTCGTAAAATGTCTTGATATGATGCCGGTTGAGTGTGTCGTTCGAAATGTTGCTGCAGGTAGTCTTTGCCGTCGTTTAGGCGTAGAAGAGGGGGTTGCATTATCACCGCCAACTTTCGAATTATTTTTGAAAAATGATGCTCTGGGTGACCCAATGATCAACGAATCTCACGTTGAATCATTTGGTTGGGCAAACGCTGCAGACTTGGCAAAAGCAAAAGAGCTTACATACAAGGTGAATGATGTACTAAAAGCGATTTTTGCTGAAGGAGGCATGATTCTAGTTGATTACAAATTAGAATTTGGTCTATATAAAGGTGAAGTTTTATTAGGCGATGAGTTCTCTCCAGATGGTTGCCGTTTGTGGGATGCGAAAACCAAAGAAAAACTTGATAAAGATCGTTTCCGTCAAGGATTGGGTGGCGTAATTGAAGCTTACGAAGATGTTGGTCGTCGTATAGGTATCGATTTCGACGCCTAAAGAGATTGGCGAATAAATCCATAATGGAGGGGGTGTTCCCTCCATTTTGCTATGCAAGGATACACATTGATTAATTTCCTCCCTGTTGCCATCGGGCTTCGATATGCCCGTGCTAAGCGCTCTAATCATTTTATTTCGTTCATCAGTTTTTCCTCTATCGCAGGTCTCGCTCTAGGAGTGATGGTTCTTATCACCGTTTTGTCTGTGATGAATGGATTTGATCGTGAATTACGTCAACGTATTTTAGGTATGGTTCCACACGCTACTTTATGGGGTGGCCCAGTTTTAAATGATTGGCGTGAAACCGCCAAGCTTGTTGAAACAATGCCCAATGTTATTGGTGTTGCACCTCATACTCAGGCCCAGGTTATGTTTCAGTCTGGTTCAAGCGTGCATGGAGCTATCCTTAATGGCATTAATCCAGAAATGGAAAAGAAAGTGTCCATCATTGGGGACAACATGGCTTCCGGGTCACTTAGTGCATTAGACGAAACAAGTTTTGGTATCGTACTTGGTGCTCAATTAGCCAAAATGTTGAGAGTTGATCTTGGCGATAAGGTGACTGCAATATTGCCAAAAGCAAATGTGTCTATTGCCGGTGTAGCACCTGTATTAAAGCGCTTTACCCTAGTGGGTACTTTTGAGGTTGGAGCTGAACTTGACAGCAGCTTAGCTTATATAAATATCAAAGATGCCGCTAAACTTAAGCGATATAAAGCAGATGAAGTTGAAGCGCTAAGAATTTCATTTGATGACTTATTTGTCGCGCCATCGCGTATTTGGGATATCGCTAGAGCAGTGCCTGGGCAGAATAGAGTGAGTGATTGGACTCGTACCCATGGTAGTCTTTTTCAAGCCATAAAGATGGAAAAAACCATGATAGGCTTGTTATTGCTACTTATTGTGGCAGTCGCTGCATTTAATATTGTTTCTACCTTGGTAATGGTGGTAACAGATAAGCGTAATGACATCGCCATCCTTCGCACAATGGGATTAACATCTGGTCAAGTTATGTGGGTGTTTATTGTTCAAGGAATGTTTATTGGAATGCTAGGCACTTTAATCGGTGTGGTGTTAGGTGTTGCATTGGCATTAAACGTCAGCGAACTAATTGCCGCGTTGCAGACATTGCTAAATGTGCAATTCTTAAGTTCAGATGTCTACTTTATTAATTATCTTCCATCTGAACTTCAGTGGTCGGATGTTGAGTTAATTGTTATTTCTGCTTTTATCATGACTGTTACTGCGACAATTTATCCTGCTTGGCGAGCATCTAAAGTAGAACCAGCGGAGGCATTACGCTATGAGTAATAATATTGTTTTGGAATGCCGTCAATTGTCGAAGCAATATCAAGACGGCAAGCAAGTAATCGATGTTTTTCAATCTATTGACCTTGCGTTAAACAAAGGTGAGGCCTGTGCTATCGTGGGAGCATCAGGGTCAGGCAAAACCACCTTACTTAATTTGTTGGCAGGTTTAGATTTGGCTACCACGGGTGATGTCAAGCTGGCGAATATTTCATGGTCCAGCATGAAAGATTCTAAGCGCGCGAAGATGAGAAATAAAGAAATGGGCTTTGTTTACCAGTTCCATCATTTGCTCGCAGAATTTTCTGCATTAGAGAATGTATTAATGCCAATGTGGATTGCTGGGCTTAATACAAAAGAAGCTAACCAACGTGCTAAAGAGTTACTAGGGCAGGTTGGTTTAAAAGATAGGTTGCATCATAAACCATCGCAACTATCTGGCGGCGAAAGGCAGCGTGTTGCTATTGCGCGAGCGTTAGCAAATCGTCCTGCTTGTGTTCTGATGGATGAGCCAACAGGCAACCTTGATGAAACAACTTCGATGGAAATCCAAAGACTTATCAATGAGCTAAAGGCTAGCTATGGTATGGCATTTCTCGTTGTTACACATGATGAAAAAATGCTTGGTTGGATGGATTCAGCTTATCGATTATCAAAAGGAACTTTGCAGCCACTGAAGTAATAATATAGCTAAATCGAGATAGGAGCTTTGGTTCCTGTTCTCGACTTACTTTTTGTCTATGCTATTACGGAGTTTACGCTCTTTCCAACGCTTGATTACATGTAAACGCCATAGTATGGAAATAACTGCATAACTGATTGCGCCAGCAACAAGCCCTGAAGTAATCGACCCGACATAGAGTGGAACCCATATGTGTTCCATTTTATCCCATATCCACTCAACGGAAAGATGGAAATTTTTCTCGTGATGCGTGTCTAAAATAAGCGAACCAACTTTATAGTTGAAGTAGAACACAAAAGGCATGGTTAGGGGGTTTGTAATCCAAACCAGCGCTATTGATAGAGGTATATTTGCACGTAGTGGAATGGCTAGCAACGCCGAGGCTAGCATTTGAAATGGCATTGGGATAAATGCCCAAAATAGGCCGTTGAAGAATGCTCTAGCAACAGATTTCCTGTTTAAATGCCACAAGTTGGCCTCATAAATTTGAGAACCTAGTAAATTCAGCGCTTTACTTTGTTTGAGCTTTTCAGGATTTGGTATGAATTTTTTTAGACAATTCTTCGGCATAATCAGGTATTAAAAAATTAGCAATTTAAGACAAGGAGGTCTTATGTTACTAAGTAGTTTGTCCATATTGATGGGCGCCATATTGGTGCCGAGCGATTATTTATGGGTGTATTCTACTCATATCATCATGGTGTGTCTCTACTTAATATGGACAAAGCGCTTACTGCCCCTCTTTTTGACACTTGTGTCCTTAATATTTCTTGCATTTCATGAGAGCAAAACCTCACCAATAATCTCGCTCAAATCCAATGATACGGTTTATATTGATTTTCAAAAAAGAACATTGGAACCCACTAGACTAATAACAGCTGAATTATCGGGTAAACCTAGGTATCAATATAGAAATCAAGCAGTTGAAATCATGTACTTCAATCAGAATAATGAACGGAGAACACATAGTGATTTTGTATTGTTAATTGATAATCAGCTAGAGCAACCTAAAAGACCTCCATCACCACAACGCTTTAAAGGCATTGTGACAAATGTGCTGTTATCGGATAAAGAGGGAAGTTGGTGGCAAAAGAAACTATATATCAATAGACACATAGCCCAAATCACGGTCGAGCTGTCAATGGATGATGTTAGATTGTTAGCGTTATCTAGCCCATCGCCAAGAGATCAACTTCTGGACGCATTAGACGCGAGATTATCAACCTATAACTATTGGCGCTTTTCTAAAGCATTATTATTAGGTCAAAATGATCTATGGAGCCAAAAAGATACTTGGGTCATTCGTACACTAGGTTTGGCGCATCTTTTTGTGGTTTCTGGTCTTCATACGGGCTTTATGTTCGTCATCGGAAGCTTAATTAGCCGTGCTGTGTGGCAACTTCTCCCGGGGCATTTGCTGCTATCAGGTTTAACTCGTTGGCACTGTGATGCCATGATTATTGTCCCGCTACTGTTTGCTTATGCTTATTTTACAAACTGGGGAGAACCTGTTGTAAGGGCAGCTATTATGCTCAGTTCGTATTTGTGCGCTCGCATGTTAGCTATGCAGTTTTCTGCTTACAGTATAATAACGTTTGCCCTGTGGGTCGTATTATTAGCTAATCCTAGAACGGTATTAAGTCCTGGATTATGGCTTTCTTTTAGTTTGGTATATTTACTTATCGGCTACTGCCAAACAACCAAACTATCTCGCTTAATTATGGGGCAAATCATGCTGAGTACCGCATCTATGGTACTTATTCTTGGTTGGCAAGAAGAAATATCCAGCGTATCTGTTTTAGTCAACATGCTTATGATTCCATTTGCTGGCTTTATTTGGTTTCCATTGGGGTTGCTTTCGTGCTTTGAGGTCTTGTTGATTGGTTCAACCTACAGCTATAAATTCTTGGAGCTGCTGCTTTTTTGTGTGGATGAGTTTATTAATTGGGTAGTCTTTAGCCTGCCATTACTCACATTCGAAACCTTTGCTACCAGCGCCCCTAAAGCTTTAATGCTTTTATTGATCGTTTTTTGGGTTTATCAAAGCCCTCTAAAACGTGGGGTTCTGAGTATATTATGCGTTTGGTGCTTGTTATTTTCCTCCACGTTGTTTTATAGCAGCAAACCTGACTATACGATACTCAATAAAAACAACAAGTTAGTCTTGAAAGATAAGGAGCAAATTTTAATGGTTAACGCATGGGCTGGGAGCGATATTGGGCGCCTGTTGTTTGACCCGAATGTTGATTTCAATCCATCTGGCAGGTATTTGCTATCTCCAGCAAAGCTATCAGATCTTACGCCTAGGCGACTCCTTACTATAGACACATCTTGGGTGTTTCTACAAAAAATGGAAGCTGATAAAACTATTACTATGCTAGATGCATTAAACGTTAATTGGCTAATTATTTCTGATGGGGAGTTTTTAGAATTTCACTTTCAAGACAAGCAGCTATCACTGCGGCACTCGTCGTGCCTTTATTCGTTTTTTCTCTTAAAATCTGACACTTGCAAGCGTGTAGAAAAGCTAGAGAGTGTGTTAAATTACTTACAAACTTAAATTGGAGTGCAAAGTGTTAGCCTTTATTCAAACTGGTGGTTTTTTCATGTGGCCGTTGCTGGCCTGTTCCATTCTTACTCTGGCTATTATTATTGAGCGTTTTTGGACTCTTCGCCAATCGGGCGTTGCTCCCAAAGGCCTTTTATCCGATGTAATGACACGATTGCGTGACGACAGAATGACTATTGAATACATTCGTTCAATGCAAGGTCAAGCAGGACTTGCTTCAATTTTTGCTGCAGGTTTATTAAATTCAAAGCATGGACGTAGTGCCATGAAGGAAAGTATTCAAGAAGCGGCAAGCCATGTTATCCATGAACTAGAACGTTTTATGAATACATTGGGCACCATTGCTGCAATTTCCCCATTACTTGGTTTGCTCGGTACCGTAGTTGGTATGATTAAAGTGTTCTCTGTTCTAATGGAAAGCGGGGCAGGTAATACAGCATTGTTGGCTGGCGGTATTTCAGAAGCCTTACTGTCGACTGCAGCTGGGCTTGGTGTTGCTATTCCAGCTTTAATATTCCACCGTTTTTTTAGCCGTAAAATTGATGTTCTTGTTGTTACTATGGAGCAGCAGTCTACAAAATTAATAGATTCGTTACATGGTGATAGAGAGAAGACAGGAGTGGCACAGTGAAATTTCGTCGTCAAAAAATAGATGACGTTCAAATCAATTTAACGCCTCTGATCGACGTCGTTTTCTTATTGCTAATATTTTTCATGGTTAGTACAACGTTTAATCAAAGTACAGAGCTAACAATAGACCTTCCAACAGCGACATCTAACGCTCCCACTTCCGACCGAACAAAGAATATTGAACTTGTTATCACGGCTGATGGGCAATACGTCATTAATGGTCAAACACTGATCAATGAGAAAGTCAGCACTTTAATCCAAGGTTTAAAAGAGGTTGGCGAAGGGGATTTAACTCGTCCGCTGATTATTACAGCAGATGCAAAATCATCATATGATATGGTTCTGAGGGTCTACGATGCGGCAGCAAGCCTGGGGATCACTAAGCTAGCTCATACAGCTCAGAAAGAGCCTAACTTGTGAATTTAGAGTCTCTATTTAATCAGTCTTGGTATACCCATTATGGTTGGACGCATATATTTCGACCACTTCAGCCTTTGGTAAATAAGGTGGTAGCCAATAAACGGCGCACCTTCATTGAACATCCAGAACTATCTTATAAGGCGCCAGTACCCGTTGTAGTAGTAGGTAACATAAGTGTCGGAGGAACCGGAAAATCGCCGATGGTGGTTGCGCTATGCAAGCTATTAATTGAAAACGGATATCGACCGGGAATTGTGTCCCGTGGTCATGGCGCAAAACTTGAAACGCCAACGTCTGTTTATCCAAATAGCCTAGCGAAAGAAGTAGGTGATGAGCCGGTTATGCTTGCAAGGCGTGCTGCTTGTCCTATGGTCGTGTTTCCCAAGAGGGATGAAGCGGTTAAATACTTACTCAACACCACAGATGTTAATATTGTTATAAGTGATGACGGCATGCAGCATTACCAACTTAATCGAGATATTGAAGTTGCAATGATCGATGCTTCTCGTGGGGTTGGCAATGGTTATTTACTTCCTGTAGGCCCATTAAGAGAGCCGATTGAACGACTTAATAACGTCGATTTTATTGTCAGTGTATCTAATAAAACGACACATTCGTTAGACATTTTGAACCAAACTATTACACTGGCGCCGCTTATACCGACTAAATTGGTATCATTGGATGGAACTAAGTCCATGGATTATCAATCCGCTTTTACGCCCGAATCAAAGTGGCATATTATGGCAGGTATAGGCAATCCGGAACGATTTCTGACAACATTAGAAAATCTGGGGTTACAAAGAAAGAACACAACTCACCACTGGTTTTCAGACCATCATGCATTTGAAGAAGCAGATATTCCAGCTAATGGTGCTGTGGTAATGACAGAAAAAGATGCAGTGAAATGCCAGACACTTCTACCAACTAATACTGATGTTTGGTATTTACCCGTATCATTACAGTTACCCATAAGCTTTCAGAAAACTTTTTTAGAAAAACTTAATCAAATTAAAACGGACTATTCCAATGAATAAAACTTTACTAGATATCCTTGTGTGTCCAGTTACCAAAGCAGCTTTAACTTTGAGCAAAGATGGAACAGAATTGATAAGCAAAGTCGGTGGTATGGCGTACCCAGTTAGAGATGGAATCCCTGTTTTATTAGAAACAGAAGCGCGCACACTGACAGCTGATGAACGCTTAGATTCTGATTCTTCAAAATGAGAACCTATAAGGTATTAACTGTTTGCTTAGGTAATATTTGCCGATCACCTGCAGCACAAGGCATTTTAGAAAGTGCTGCGGATAAGCAAAATGTATTTTTAGAGCTTGATTCTGCAGGAACGGCAGCTTATCACATTGGAAATCCGCCGGATTCTCGTTCAATTGCTGCTCTTCATCAAATTGGTATCGATATCTCCCGTCAAAAAGCTCGCCAAGTGACTAAAGATGACTTTTGTGACTTTGATTGGATTCTAGCGATGGACAGAGAGAACCTGTCTAACCTTAAAAAAATCCAACCTAAAAACAGCAAAGCAACATTGGTTATGTTTGGTGAGTTTTATGATTCTGTTGCTTTTGGTGAGGTGGCTGATCCATATTATGGTGATGACAAAGGCTTCATTGAGATGAGAGAGCACCTTATTCAAATTGCTGATAAATTTATACATCACTTACACTCCAATAGAGAAGATTAAGTCCGACAATGAAAATGCGATTCAACACCGAAGATGCTTTTGAACAGCGCATTGAACGTTCCATTCAAGAAAATGTTTCCCTCGCCAGTTACAACACCTTCCGCTTTGATTACTCTGCTGAATACTTTGCAATAGCCGAGACTTTAGATGCTTTAAGAGAATTACTCGTTTGGGCAAAGCAGAATCAGAAAATGGTTACTATGATCGGTGGTGGAAGTAATTTACTTATTTCGGCAGATGTAACGGGCCTTGTTATTATTAATCGGTTATCTGGCATTAATGCTCGCGAGCTCCCTGGAAATCTCATAAGCGTAACCGTAGCGGCTGGAGAAAACTGGCATCAAGTAGTGGAATATTCTGTCGAGCAAGAATGGTATGGAATTGAGAACCTTGCCTTAATTCCAGGCACTGCGGGTGCGGCTCCTGTACAGAACATTGGCGCTTATGGTGTTGAGATAAAGGATGTTCTTGCTCGTGTGCAAGTTATTAATAGAAATACAGGTGATGTCTACTGGGTAAACGGTAGAGACTGCGGATTTACTTATCGCGATAGCCACTTTAAAGGTCAATGGAAAGATTTGTTATTCATTACTTCTGTTGAACTGTCACTGAAGAAACAGTCAGAACTTTTATTAAGCTATGGTGGCTTGTCCGAACGAATTGACGGTAAACCCAATTTAAGGTCTGTTTTCAATACGGTATGCAACGTTCGCAATGAAAAGTTACCTTCCCCAGCAGTGTTAGCAAACTCGGGAAGCTTTTTTAAAAATCCGATCGTTAGCCAAAACCAACACACTGAACTGAAACAACACTTTCCTAATCTTGTGTCTTTTCCGTTTAATGGAGGGTTTAAGCTGGCAGCGGGCTGGTTAATAGATCAAGCTGGTTGGAAGGGAGTCCACTATCAAGGTGTTGGTGTATATGAAAAACAGGCTTTGGTGTTAGTGAATTACTCTGAGACTAATGCGATAGCCTTGCTGGACCTAGAAGCTCAGATTAAGCATTCAGTCTTTGAAAAGTATGGTGTTCTATTAGAGAGAGAGCCAGTTCAACTACCTCTTGCTTCGGAGTTAGTGAAGTGAAAATCGGAGTAATGGATTCTGGCGCTGGCGGTTTAACCATTCTTAATGCAATACACCAAAAATACCCAGGTCTTGATTTGGTGTATTTGGCGGATGATGCATTTGCTCCATACGGTAGCAAAAGCATTACTCAGTTACAGGATCGATTAGTCAAAGTGGGTCGTTTCTTTGAAAGGGAAAGTGTTTACGCTATTGTGGTTGCTTGTAACACTGCAACTGTCGCAGCTATTGATACGCTTCGAGCTAGTACCACATTACCTATTATTGGGGTAGAGCCTGCAGTAAAGCCGGCTTTTCGACTTAGCAAAAAACGTCGAGTGGCTGTATTAGCAACGCCTGTTACTGCGCAAAGTCCACGCTTAAATCAGCTTATTGAACTTTGGAAAGCAGACAGTCATGTCGCTATAATGTCTAGTTCCACTTTGGCCTTCGATATTGACGCATGGCCCGAAACAGAAGAGAAAGTGAAGCTTACTATTCAGCAATTGAGCGACAATATGCTAGCTCAAAATATTGACACGTTAGTTCTAGCCTGTACCCATTATCCTTTGGTGAAAAAGCTATTTGAGAAAGCACTAGGTAAGGAGTGTGAAATAATAGAGCCTAGCGAAGGAGTAACAGCGCAATTAATTCGTCGCCTACTAGAGTCTTATCCAATTGAAAGCCAGCATGCATTAGCTGCTAATCAAAGTAATACTGGTCGCATTGATTTGTGCTGCACAAAAGAAACCCATTGCATGCAGCGCCTAACTCAGTGGGTTGATGATTCAGACGCTATTAGTCTAAATAGGGTTGTTAGTCTCTAAGAAAAGCGATAATGCGTTCTTTTTCCCACATAGCATCTTGATAACCCAAATCCATAAGCGCCTTGCAGTACTGCGGGGTAAATAACAAATAACTGGCAGCAGAACTTATTTTTTCAGAAGTGGATCCGCCAGCTGCTTTCAGCAGCACTCGGATATTTTTGGGTAACGTCGATAAATGCTGATGAGCGATGGCATTCAGCTCTTGTGACGGTGAAATAATCAAAGTTTCAGTAGGAAGATTCTGGTGTAGTGCTTTTTTTTCTTCTGGAAGATCCCTGATAAGATTGTTCATTATCTCTAATTGATAAATATCGTCTTCTAAATTATCAATAAACGCACTGTTCAACAATTGCCCCAAAATTTGAGCCATACTTGGTGCGCTAGAATCAATGACTGTATCAGGTGCGGACCATTTTTTGGCACTTCGGTTTCCGCTGACTCCGATGATAAAGAGCTTATTTGCTCCTAATTTTAAAGCTGGGTAAATAGCCGATTTTTGTCTAATAGCACCATCACCATAATAATGCTCGTCTATCTTGTGAGCGGGAAAAATTGTTGGTATCGCACTTGAAGCCAAGAGGTGATCAACCCCTAGATTAGCTATGACACCTTTTCGTCGATTGCCTTGCCAAGGATTAATTTCTGGTGTTCCTTGAAAAAAAGTGGTCGACTCCCCAGTGCTGTAACTCATTGCTGTGATGGCAAGTGCTTTTAACTGTTGATTATCTATCGCATGACTGATCCTAGAGAAGTCGAGGTGATTACGCAGCAACTCCTCTAATGGCGCGTTGTCCATAAGAGCAATGGAACTGTCGTGATTGTGAAGATGGAACAGCGACATTAATGTTTTGGTTAAAGAGCTGGCAACTGGCCAACGCCCAACGTTATAAATCTGATCGGGAGTAAGGTGACGCCAAACAAAAGCAAGAGTAGAGACTGCTTTGGAAAAATTGTCCGCATACGATGCGAGCATGGTTGCATTAAGAGCACCAGCAGAAGTACCGCATAAAATAGAGAAAGGTAAAGGAGAGTGCTTAGGAAGAATACGCCCCATCGCAGACAAAACGCCGACTTGATAGGCTGCGCGAGCCCCTCCGCCGGACAAAATTAGTGCATTGTTATTATTCATAAAGGCTCACTTTTTCAACCCTGATTAAGCAAAAAAACCTATCTCATTTTGGAACACTTTCTGCTATTAAAACAACTATTCGTTTAAGAAAAAAAGTGTCTAGTGCCCATTAAAAGTATCAGAAATAGATATTACTAAAACACATAATCAACTCGGTTTGTTATTACATTATGTGGACTGTTCTAACATTGTGGTTCACAATCAAGCATATAGGCTTAATAATCACTTATAGTAAAAATAATAAAAAGGTAAATTCCATGAATTCTTCAGTTGTCATTAGCGGAGTTGGTCTATGGACTCCGGCACACAGCATCAGCAATGAAGAGCTAGTAGAGAGCTACAACGCTTGGGCTGAGCAATTTAATGCCAAAAACTCAGCTTCTATTGAAAAAGGTGAAGTAGAAGCAAAACCTCTTTCAAGTGCTGCTTTTATTGAAAAAGCATCTGGTATCAAAAGTCGTTATATCTATTCAAAAGAGGGCGCGTTAGACATTAACCGTATGCGTCCTGTGCTAGAAGTTCGAACTGACGAGCAAATTTCTCATCAAGCAGAAATGGCGATCGCAGCGGCTAAAAGAGCATTAAAAGCAGCCAATAAAAAAGCCAGTGATATCGATATGGTGATAGTTTCCTGTGCTTATACTCAGCGCTCTTATCCTGCTATTGCAATTGAAGTGCAAGGCGCATTAGGCATCGAAGGCTTTGGTTTCGATATGCTGGTTGCTTGTTCTGCGGCGACTTTTGGCTTGCAGCGAGCCGTTGATGCCATAAAAGCAGGCTCGTCTAAAGGCGTTTTGGTGATCAACCCAGAATTAACGTCTCCCCAAGTAAATTACATGGATCGAGATTCTCACTTTATATTTGGTGATGTCGCAACGGCCATAGTCGTTGAAAGCAGCGAGACATGTCAGTCTGCTCATTCGTTCGATGTTCTAAGTACTAAGTGCATTACGTCCTATTCAAACAATATTCGCTCGAACTTTGGCTATACGACTCGTGTAACAGATGAGGATCCTTACTCTGCGGATATGCTTTTCCATCAAAATGGCCGCAAAGTTTTCAAAGAAGTTTGTCCCATGGCTGCTGAGCATATTGAGAATCACTTGAAGAGCCAAGGCATTCAGGTATCGGAGTTAAAACGTTGGTGGTTACATCAAGCTAATATCAATATGAATTTGTTAATTAGTAAGCGCTTGTTGGGACGTGACGCCACGCTTGAAGAAGCGCCTGTTGTTCTTGATGAATACGCTAATACGGCTTCTGCAGGTTCTATTATTGCTTTTGCCAAATACCATGAGGATTTGGCAGTAGGCGATATTGGTGTGATTTGTTCCTTTGGTGCTGGTTACTCGATAGGCAGTTTGATCCTTCGTAAACGTTAATTGCTTATTCTTTTATCATGCTTGAATAAGTTGCTCAGTTAAGTCATTGAAACAGATCTGATTATAAGGGAGACTAATCATATTGGTTTCAATGACTTAATAGGGCATTTAAAATATGGCAATTCATCCTCAAGCAGGGCAGCTTGCTTCTCATGATATTCTTGTAAACCTACCAGAGCTGATGTCAGCTTATTACTTAAAAAAGCCTCGTGTTACAACACATCCAGATGAGCGTGTTAGCTTTGGTACCTCTGGTCATCGTGGCAGTGCTTTATTAAGCAGTTTTAATGAAGATCATATTTTAGCTATTGCTCAGGCTATTGCGGAATACCGTTTATCTCAAAATGTGTCCGGCCCATTGTATTTGGGGAAGGATACACACGCTTTGTCTGAAGCGGCTTTTCAAACAACAGTGAGCGTGCTCACTGCTAATGGTGTTGGGGTTCGCACTCAGTTAAATGGTGGTTATACACCAACCCCCGTTATTTCTCATGCAGTGTTAACCCACAATAAAGCAGAGGCTGATGTTAGTGATGGTATTGTGATTACGCCTTCCCACAACCCACCAGAAGACGGCGGCATTAAATACAATTCAAGTAAAGGCGGTCCAGCAGACAAAGACATTACCGACTGGGTAGCGAAAAGAGCGAATGCGTTACTTGAAGCTAACCTTGAAGGTGTAAAACGTTTATCTCCAGATGAAGTGGATGCCAGTGGTTTAATCGAACCGTTTGATTTCATTAATCATTACGTTAATGACCTTGAAAATGTCATTGATATGAAGGCTATCGCGGATAAAAAAATTCGTATTGGCGTGGACCCGATGGGTGGCTCAGGCATTCATTATTGGGAACCTATTGCAAAAAAATACGGTTTAGATATTACCGTCGTTAATGAAGAAGTAGATCCTACTTTCCGCTTTGTGCCGCGTGATAAAGATGGCCGTATTCGTATGGATTGTTCATCACCTTATTCCATGCAGGGATTATTAAAACTCAAAGACGATTTTGATATCGCGGTAGGCAATGATCCAGATTATGACCGACACGGCATTGTTTGTGCGGGCTTTGGATTGATGAACCCAAATGCGTATTTAGCAGTGGCAATTGAGTATCTATCTCAACATAGAACTCAGTGGCCACAAGATATTCAATTTGGTAAAACCCTTGTTTCTAGTGGCATGATAGACCGCGTGGTGACTGGATTAGGCCGACAACTTTGTGAAGTGCCAGTTGGTTTTAAATGGTACGTAGAAGGTTTGTACGAAGGCACAATGGCATTTGGTGGAGAAGAGAGCGCAGGCGCCTCTTTCCTTCGCAAAGATGCAAGCGTTTGGTCGACAGATAAAGACGGTTTTATCATGGCGCTGCTAGCGGCCGAGATTTTAGCCGTGACAGGTAAAGATCCACAGAGTCACTATGACGCACAAGTGGCTAAATATGGTAAGCCTTATTACAAGCGTATTGATGTTGCCGCAACATCAGCTCAAAAAGCCTTGTTGGGCGCTTTGGATACCAAAGATGTCACGCAAACGGAATTAGCAGGCGAAGCGATTACTTCAGTCTTAACCAATGCACCAGGTAATGGCGCTGCAATTGGCGGCCTAAAAGTGTCAACAGAAAATGGCTGGTTTGCTGCACGACCATCGGGCACAGAAAACGTTTATAAAATTTACTTAGAAAGCTTTATATCAGAAGCGCATCTTGCTGAGCTTGAAAGTGAGGCGAAAGCCTTGGTGGACAGTGTGCTAGGAAGCTAGTAAAGCAATTTGATCTTTTAAAAAAACGCCGCTTATTGTTAATAAATAAGCGGCGTTTATTTTCGTAAAGTACGTTTTACTAAATATCTGATAATCTAGACAGCCATTTTCCTAACTGAAAACCCATTTTATCGCTGAGCTTTTGCGCGGCGGCTTTTAGTTCTTTGGCATTATTGTTGTTCATTCTTTTGCCTGCGATGATCACCCAGTTACCACTTCCCGTATCTAAGGCTCTAACATCGTTAAAGTGCTGTTTAATCACCGCGGTGAGGTCATGGTTATTCTTTTGATCAATCCAGCAGTTTAAGGCTAACCAACCATCTTCCTTAATGTTTTTGGCGCAGTTTTCAATGAAGCTTGTCTGGAGGACGGCGCGATCCATTCCCTCGGTGTTATAAAGGTCCGTCATTAATAAGTCGACTTTCTTAGGTAAACCTTCTTCCATGTAATCAATGCCATTGGCGACTTCTAAACTAATGCGTTTGCCTCTGGGTAATTTGAAATACATTTCCGCCGCGTCCATCACCTCTTGTCGTAGTTCTACAGCAGTTATATGAATGGCTGGTACCGTATGGTGAAGTGCATTAAGCAAGGTGCCACCGCCAAGCCCTAAAATACACACTCGTTTTGGTTCACAAAACAATAAGGGCAGCATCATGGCTTGCGTATATTCGTGCTGCAAAATATGGGGCGTAGAAAGGCGAATACGACTTTGCTCATCGCCATCGGCAAAAGACAGGATGCGGTATTGGCCATCATCAAATATGCGAATAGGACCAAGTTCATCGGCGCTGTCATGTATTAACATAGTGTTCCTTGATAAAAATAGATAAGGCTCGGAGACCGAGCCTTATGGAAAAATCTTTAGTATTTTAAATTACTCGACTTTTGCTTCTCGAAGATGTTTCAAGATAGCTTGTACTGGGTGAGGGATAGCAACATCATCAAAACGCTTTGCTTGGCTACGACAAGAGTAGCCAGTTGCCACTAGTTTTCCGAGCAGCCCTGGATCAGTTACTTTTTCTTTCCACGACAAATCATAAATGGTTTTCGAGGTTTCTTTATTGGCGGTTTCATGGCCATAGGTCCCCGCCATGCCACAGCAGCCGACGTTTTCGATTTTTAATTCAAGCCCTAAAATACTATAGACTTTTTGCCAGTCTTGAAGAGATGCTGCGGCATTGGTTTTTTCAGTGCAGTGAGTCATTAAATGGTAAGTGGAGCTATCGCACATTAAAGGTTGTTTAATTAGGTGTGCGCTTTTCTTCATTAGCCATTCTTGCATCAATTGAATGTTAGGGATTTGTCGAGTATCGCTAAAGGCTTTGCTGTATTCCGCTCGATAAGTCAGCGTCATGGAAGGATCAATCCCGATAAAAGGCAATCCATAGAAAGCCAAGCTTTGTAGCATATCTAAGTTCTTACGCGCCGTGCGGTTAAATGCTTTCATGAAGCCGTGTACATGCAATGGTTTGCCATTAGGCATATAAGGGGCAAGGTAAGCTTGAAACCCCAATCGACTCAACGTCTCCATCGTATCCAGAACTAATTCTGTTTCAAAATAACTAGTGAAAGCATCTTGTACGACAATAACGGCGCGAGATCTGTCTTTTGGGCTCAAGGCTTCAATCGCCAATGGCGTGGCCAAACGAATACCACGGCGTGACATTTCTTTTTTTAGATTGAGCTTGCTCAGTTTTGGATTGTCGGCCAAACCTATGTATTTGCTACTGAAGTGATTCACCCAACTACGGCTTACCAACCAATTGTATGGCTGCGGAAATATCGCCATGGTTGGCATCATAAATTCTAGCGAGCCAATAAGGTAATCCTTAGTAGGTCGCAAATAGCGACTGTAGTAAAGCTCTAAGAATTTCGCTCTAAAATCTGGAACATCAACTTTTATTGGGCACTGTCCGACACATGATTTACAGGCCAAGCAGCCCATCATGGATTCATGAACTTCATTCGAGAAGTCATATTCCCCACGACGTTTTGCTAGGGTGTTTTTTAGTCTTGGTAAGAAGTTGAAAAAGACATTGCTGTGTTTAGCGTCTTTGCTTGCTTTTACGGTATCCACGCCTTGTTGGCTCATGCCACGAAGCCATTCACGCATTAAAGAAGCACGACCTTTTGGCGAGTGGCGACGATCTCGGGTGCCTTTCCAAGAAGGGCACATGGCATCATTTGGATCGAAGTTGTAACAGGCTCCATTACCATTACAGTACATGCCTTCTTGAAATTGATCACGGTTCTGAAGCGGAATCTGACGGTCAAATTGACCTCGTAATGGAACCGCATCTATCTTTAATAAATCTACACCGAGTTCAAATGGTGTGGCGATTTTGCCAGGGTTTAATTGGTTTCTTGGGTCGAATGCAGCTTTCACTTGCTGGATACTGGGATAGAGCTCACCGAAGAAGGCTGGAGAATACTCCGAACGAACGCCTTTGCCATGTTCACCCCATAATAAACCCTTGTATTTCTGGGTGAGCGCAACTACTTTGTCGGTGATTTCGCGGATCATGGGCTCTTGGGATTCATCTTTAAGATCAAGCGCAGGCCGAACATGCAGAACACCGGCATCCACATGACCAAACATGCCATATTGCACCTTGTAGCTGTCTAGAACTGCACGAAATTCCATAATGAAATCGGCAAGGTTTTCAGGAGGAACGGCGGTGTCTTCAACAAATGGAATAGGGCGTCTTTCTCCCTTAGCGTTCCCAAGCAGACCAACCGACTTTTTACGCATTGCCCAGAGCTTGTTAACGTTTTCATGCCCCATGGCAATAGTGTAACCAAGAGCGCTACTACCGCCTTGTTCAACTAAGGCGTCAAGTTTGCCAGTAAGCACTTTGATTTTGTTGGCAACGTCTTGTTCATCATTGCCAGTGTATTCGACTAGATTAATCCCTTGGATATTTTCTCCCGCTTCTTCTGGGAAAAATTCAGCAACAGAATTCCAAACGATATCGCCTTTTGCAAGACCGAGTACTTTCGAGTCGACGGTTTCGATAGAGGTTGGCTTGGCAGTGAGCAGCTCACGTGCATGACGAAGCGAACCCTCAAAGCTGTCATAGCGAATATTGACCAGAGCCGCATAAGTCGGAATAGTCAAAAGATTTACTTTGGCTTCGACGATAAAACCTAATGTGCCTTCTGATCCGCAAAGCACCGAGTTCATATTTAATTGTCCGTCTTCGGTGCGAATATGAGCCAAGTCGTAGCCAGTTAAACAGCGGTTAAGTTCAGGGAAGGTGTCTTTGATCTCTTGAGCTTTGCTTTTTTGAATGCTATCGACAACACGGTGCGCATGAGCGGAATAGTCACTACCACTTTGTATGTCGGCCAGTGTTTTATCATCAATGGGGGCTGATTCTAGTAGATGTCCGTCTAACAGCACGGTTTTCAATTCAAGAACATGATCGCGTGTTTTCCCATACATTACCGAACCTTGTCCGCTGGCGTCGGTGTTGATCATACCGCCAATAGTCGCTCGGTTGCTGGTCGATAACTCTGGTGCAAAGAATAAGCCGTGAGGTTTAATCGCTTTATTAAGTTGATCTTTTACTACGCCAGCTTCGACACGAGCCCAACCTTCCTCAGCGTTTATTTCCAGAATTCGATTCATGTACTTGGATAAATCAATCACCAAACCATCGGTTAACGACTGGCCGTTAGTACCAGTACCTCCGCCTCGCGGGCTTAACACTACATCGTTATATTTTTCTTGGTTGCATAACTGCACCAATAACTGAATGTCTTGGATGTTCTTAGGAAAGATAACCCCTTGAGGTAAGACTTGGTAAATGGAGTTATCAGTTGAAAGAACCACACGGTTGGCATAATCAGGATTGGTGTCTCCTGAGAATCCTGAAGCTTTCAGGCGTTCGATGAAAGAAAGGTATTTGGCCTGAATGGGCGAGACTTCAGAAAGCTTTGGAATCATGTTTCATCTCCACAATTGATGAGTGTGCAGATTTTAACAAACAACTGAGTTCTAAAGGGATATTTTTATGGTTCTTCGTCGTCTCTAAAGATATCTTCTATGCATTAGCAAAACCAACTTGAGGGCTTTCATCTAGCTAAAATACCTACACTGTAATTGGGGACAGAGTAAAACTAAATAGACTCCCTAGCTAATCCCTCTTCATGCTACCCTTTTTTATCTTAAAGTATGTGAGAAAGGAGTCTCCATGCCACGCCGTGCGGTTGGCGTAAAAATAGGGGTTATGGCTGATTGTAGAAATTTAATTTTACTCTGACCCGAATTATTCCCTGGCTATGCGGGGATATCGTCCAGAGAGCATTTAATAGGTGTCCTGTCCACACTGTCCATATACACTTCCTGCTTTAAATCCAGCCGATTTCAGAATAACTTTCCTGAAACTGGCTGTTTGTTTGTTCATTTCTTACGATTATTTTCAGAAAAAATCAGCTCGAAAATAAATACTGGTTAATAATCAATCTGTTTTCCGCTCAAATTATGTGGCTGCTTCTCCAAACGTGTCGAATAATTGTAATTAATAATTGGGGGCAGGTCTTTTTTTGCCTTTTAGTATTGAGCCTGAGCATAAAACTACCCATCTAGAGATAGTTGGGTAGTTTTAATTCACCTACAGGCTTAACGCTTATATTTTAGATATTAACGGCAATGTTATTTAATTTGGCAATGGCCTCACTCGGTAAAATCAACTCTGCTGCGGCTAAGTTTTGTTGTAGATGTTTAGTTGAAGATGTTCCTGGTATTAATAGAATATTAGCTGAACGCTGAAGCAACCAAGCCAAAGCGACTTGCATTACTGTCGCGTTTAGCGATATCGCAACTTCTTCTAAAATGGATGATTGTAGTGGTGTGAAGCCGCCAAGTGGAAAGAAAGGTGTATAGGCAATGCCTTCTTTTGCAAGCAGATCAATAAGTGCATCGTCTCTTCTGTGCACTAGATTGTACTGGTTCTGCACGCAAACAATTGGTGCGATACTGCGTGCTTCTTCAATTTGATTTGCAGTAACATTACTGACACCTAAGTGATTTATCAGACCTTCTTTTTGTAACTCGGCAAGTACGGAAAATGGTTCTGCAATAGAGCCTTCGGCTGGGCCATGAGCATCAAACATAGCTCGCAGATTGACTACCTCGATTTGTTCTATGCCAAGGTTGGTTAGATTATCATGTACGGCTTGAATAAGTTCAGGCTTTGAAAAAGCGGGCAACCAATCGCCTTTCTCATTGCGAAGAGTACCAACCTTAGTCACCAATGCTAGTTCTTTAGTATAAGGGTGTAATGCCTCACGAATGATTTGGTTCGTTATGTGTGGGCCGTAAAAATCGGAGGTGTCGATATGGTTAATGCCACTTTCTATTGCGGCTTGAAGGACTGCAATGGCTTCTTTTTTATCTTTAGGTAGACCAAAAGCGCCGGAGCCAGCCAACTGCATAGCACCGTAACCCATTCGGTTGATTGTTTTATTACCGAGCTTGAATGTACCAGCTTGTTGAATGTTAACCATGATGATTTTCCTATGTGAGATGTTGGTTAGGTGGTCTATTCTAAGTTGCATCACTTTGTGCGACAATCCTATTTAATCAGAACGTATTGTGCGAGATTTAGAACAATGAAAGCATCTATGAATGACATTTCGGCATTTGTTGCTGTTGCTAGAGCTGGTGGTTTTCGTGAGGCCGCAAGAGTAGAAAATATAAGCGCTTCACGTTTAAGTGATGCCATACGACGCTTAGAAAGGGAGTTGGGAGTACGATTGTTTCATCGTAATACTCGCAGTGTTGTCCTTACGGAAGTCGGTTTGGTTTTGTTAGAACGTATGAATCCTGTTATGAATGAATTTGATTCAGCGTTAGATATGGTCAATCTATATCGTGATAAACCCTCGGGTAAACTTCGTCTTAACGTACCTGTTAGTGCCGTAAAATTAATATTGCCAGCTATTGTCCCTGAATTTTTGGAGGCCTATCCTGATATTGAACTTGAAGTGACGGCGGAGAGCGATGCTATCAATATTATTGATGCAGGTTTCGATGCTGGTATTCGTTATGACGAGCGACTAGAACAGGATATGATTGCTGTGCCTATAGGGCCACGTCAACAACGATATGCATTAGCCGCAGCGCCTAAATTATTAGATAGGTTAGGTCGACCAGCTCACCCTCGTGACCTATTGAATTATCCTTGTTTAACGGGTCGGTTTCGATCAGGGTTAGCCAACACTTGGGGATTTGAGAAAGATAATGAAGTTATAGAGATCAAAGTTTCAGGTCCTTTAGTGGTTAATATAGGTAGCGTTCTAGATCTTGCTGTTGATGCAGCTGTTGCTGGCACGGGTGTTGTTTATTTGTTTGAAGAATGGCTACAGCCTTATTTTGACTCAGGGCAACTTGAACCTATTCTTGATAATTGGTGGTTGTCTTTTAGCGGGCCGTATTTGTATTATTCTGGTCGAAGATTGGTGCCAACTCCCTTGCGAACATTTATTGATTTTGTAAAAAGTAGGGATATAAATTAATAATGCGTCTGCATACTCACCCTTCAAAGGCTGCGAACGTATTTACAGAAAAGCCAAACTAGGGCTCGGATAATTATCCGCACGGGTGAATGTAAAGGCGTAAAAATAGTGACAATGGCTGATCGAGATTTAATTTTACTTTGTCCCCAATCAATTCTAGTTGAAAAAGTAAGTGATAACGGGTTTAAAGCTCATGTTAATATGAAAAGCATGTGCATTTTTTCAAATGAGTATGCTTGTGTCTTGCATTCAGTCAATCGTCCTTCCACCAGCCTTTCTTTATTCGTCTGGTGCTCAGCCTTCAGATATTCAATACGAGTTAGACATCTACCGCGGTGACCTCGAGCATCCTAATGCGCCAGGAAATAAATGGCATAAACTGCAACATCACCTAAAAGCCGCAGAACAACAAAACGCTTCTGTCATCGCTACGTTTGGTGGGCCATTTTCAAATCATCTTCATGCCTTTGGCGCTACGCTCAAAGATTTGCAGTTTAGAGCGGTTGCTGTCGTAAGGGGGGAGCTTCAGCCTACACTCACTCCGACTCTAAAAGATTTGGTGTCTGCTGGTGTTGAGTTATGGCCTTCATCAAGATCGGATTATCGTCTTGGAATGGATGCACAAGTCGTCAGCAAAATAAACCAGCTCTACAGTAATGTTTACTGGATTCCAGAAGGTGGCGGTGGTGAGCTTGGCGCCATGGGTTGTCGTGATTGGGCGGATAATATTAGTGCCATCGATGATGCTTATGATGCGTGGGTGGTATCGTCTGGTACAGGCACAACCGCAGCGGGTTTGTTGGCAAATGCCAATACGCCAGATTTACATGTGTTTAGCGCATTAAAAGGTGAGCCTGCTCAGCGGGGTTTGATTTTAGATTTATCCGATGGATTGACTCTAAAACCAATAACTAAAGAGTGGCTTGATGCCAAGTTATTCTTTCATTCAGACTGTCATGAAGGTGGGTATGCCAAACAAAGTCCAGTTCTAAAGTCCTTCATATCAGAATTTGCCCGTGCAAACCCCAATCATCCACTTGATCCTGTTTATACCTGTAAAAGTATGTTTGCTGTTTTGAATGCCATGAAAGAAGGTTCATGGCCATATCGTCGTACATTATTTATTCATACTGGTGGTTTGCAAGGTTGGCGAGGGTTTTCAAAAGATACTAATCCCTTTACGTACTCTTAACGAGATGGCGATAGTCGACGTCTTCATGTTAAAGTTGCCCAACTTATGTAAAACCCACATGAAAATAAAAACCGTTATACATACTTTAGTGGGTTGATTTGTTGACATCGATAGACGGGAAGAGAATGACACATGAGTCTTTTTAGACGTGTTGGTATTATTGCTCGATTAGATAAACCTCAGATTCTTGATACGGTTAAGAAACTGATGGAGTATCTACAAGAAAAAGACATCGCTCCGGTACTTGAAGACCAATTGGCGACCATGATGCCTGGTGTGAAAGTCGCTTCATCGGCGCTAAAAGAATTAGGTGATCATTGTGACATGGTCATGGTAGTGGGAGGTGACGGAAGTTTCCTTGGTGCTGCTAGAGCAATCTGTAATTACGACATTCCTGTATTAGGTATCAACCGAGGTACGTTGGGGTTTTTAACCGACATCTCGCCACACAATCTTCAAGAAGAATTAGACCCTATTTTTCGTGGCGAATACCATGAAGAAAAGCGCTTTATGATTGAAGCGAAAATCAAGCGTCAGAATCGTCCTAGCGGCGAAGGTATTGCGCTCAATGATTTGGTTCTTCACCCTGGCAAATCTGCTCGAATGATTCGTTTTGACTTATTCATAGACGATCAATTTGTCATGAATCAAAAATCTGATGGTTTAATTGTTGCCACACCCACAGGATCAACCGCTTATGCGCTGTCTGCTGGTGGTCCAATTATGCTGCCAAAATTAGATGCTTTGGTTCTAGTGCCCATGCACCCACATACGTTAAGTAACAGACCTATTGTGATTGATGCCAATGCCAATATACGCATTGTTGTATGCGAATCGAATCTAACGTATCCAAGTGTGAGCTGTGACGGCCAGCTTAATATTACCGCGGCACCAGGGGATGAGATCCACATATCTAAAAAAACGGGTGGAATTCGACTAATACACCCTAAGAATCATGATTTTTACAATGTATGTCGTGACAAGCTAGGTTGGCAATCCAGTTATCGCGCTTAATATATTGGGTTCTGGTTAAATTTTATTATTTTGTAAACAAATCCTTTTAGAGGCTGCATGTATTTTGTTTATCAGTTCAAAGAAACAGAAGACCCTAAAGGGTTAACCGAAGCTTTGTGGCATCATAAAGTGGCACATCAAATTCTGTTCAAAGATGGCCATAATGAGTTGTGGGTATTGGATCCAAGCCACTTGCCAACCGTTGAGCAGCTTATGACTACTTGGAAGGGTGATCCTGCTTTGTTGCTGCAAGCTCAACCCGCTACGGTGACCAGAATAGCCACTAAAGGTGGAATACTTTCTCAGCTCAAACTCTCGCCAGTGACAACAATCTTATTACTGTTAACCTTATTAGTAGCGGTAATTACTCAACTTGGTGGCGACATCAAAACAGTCGGTTACTTTTCTATTAGTCCATTCGAGATTAGAAATGGTCATATTTATTTTTATGATTTATCTGAAGTGTTATCTAAAGGTGAGTATTGGCGTATTTTCACTCCTACATTATTGCATTTCAGCGTGCTACACATTGTTTTTAATACACTGTGGATTTGGGAAGTTGGCAGTAAATTAGAGCGTATTTTAGGGTCGATTATTTGGAGTGTTGGGGTTGTCATTATTGCGGTATTAAGTAACGTCTTACAGTACGAAATAAGCGGTTACCCATTATTTGGCGGCTTGTCTGGTGTTGTTTACGGCTTAATTGGCTTTGCTTGGCTTTTACCTATTTTAAACAAGCGCTGGCCAATCATTATCAGCAAGCAGCTAATGCTGTTTTTTATAATTTGGTTAGGGGTAGGTTATACACCTTTCCCAGAAATGATAGGGCTTGGCAGTATTGCCAATACGGCTCATACCATCGGTTTGTTGTCAGGGTTAGTGCTTGGTGTTGTTTATTGGCTTACGACCAAACACCGTCATAAATAGTTCAATCAGTTTAAATTTTATCTTTTAATTATAGGCTTGGCCTGCTTCAAAGCAGGGAGATACAAAAATGAATTTTAAAGAAATGATCGACAATATGTCGCCTGAAGTATATGTCAAACTGAAGCAAGCGGTAGAGCTTGGTAAGTGGCCGAACGGTGTAAGATTGACACCAGAACAAACAGAATTATGTCTACAAGCTGTTATTACTTATGACTACAGCAATAAAGAAGAAAAAGATCGTGTTGGCTACATCGACACCACAGGTCATAAAAACGTTGGCAAAAAAGACCCAACGAAAGAGCAAGACACCATTAAATGGGTTGGCGATGGTCCTGAGGGACAAGCTTGATGTTGCAGGGTAACCTTAAAAAAATGTCGACGGAGGTTCGTGATGGCCAAGTGTATTATCATCTGAACCTAGGAAGTGATCGTGTACTGGTTAACGATTTGTTAGGTAAAAAAGTTTCTTTGCATCTTGATGGAACGATTCATTGTGTAAATTGTGGCAAGGTGACCAAAAAATCGTTCAGCCAAGGCTTTTGCTTTAATTGCTTTAGAAAGTTGGCCGCTTGTGACACTTGTATCATGAGTCCAGAAAAGTGCCACTTTCATCTAGGTACTTGCCGAGAACCTGAATGGGCTGAGCAGTATTGCATGCAAAGTCATTATGTATATTTGGCCAATTCATCGGCGTTAAAAGTCGGTATTACTCGTGGTGATCAATTACCCACGCGTTGGATAGACCAGGGGGCCACTCAGGCTAGAGCTTTATTTAGAGTACAAAACCGACGAATGTCTGGTTTAGTCGAAACCTTATTTAAAACACAAGTGGCGGATAAAACCAATTGGCGCAACATGCTCAAAGGGTCGTCTATCCAAATGGATCTTGAGCAAGAGCAAGAGCGTTTAATAGATCGACTTTATGAAGGCCTAGACTCCTTGCAACATGAGTTTGGGTTGCAGTCCATCACCGATTTATCCGATGAAAATGAAACTCATGAATTTACCTACCCAGTTTTAGAATACCCAACCAAAATAACCAGCCTTAACGCAGAAAAAACGCCGCACATTGAAGGCACTTTGATGGGCATAAAAGGCCAGTACTGGATGCTAGACACGGGCGTGATTAATATTCGTAAATACACCGGTTATCAAGCGACATTGACATTCTAGGAGATAAGAACAAATGAAAGAGAGTCAGCCATCAGCGATTTATTTAAAAGACTATAAAGTTCCTCCTTTTCTTATTGATAAAACAGAGCTTACATTTGATCTAGACGAAGCGACAACCATTGTCACTTCACGCCTACATATGCGTCGCAACCCTGCATTTGGCAAATCGACAGCGCCTTTGGTTTTGGATGGCGGTGAAGACGTTAAGTTGATTGGTGTTGCCATGGACGACTATGCCTTGCCGCCAGAAGAGTACCGCATCAGTGAAGACAAACTGATCATTACTGCCACGGCAGATCAGTTTATTTTGACTTGTGAAACCTTGATTGAGCCACAAAACAACACACGCCTTGAAGGCCTGTATCGTTCGTCTTCTATGTTTTGTACTCAATGTGAGGCCGAAGGTTTTCGTCATATTACCTATTACCTAGATCGTCCTGATGTCATGTCAGTGTTTACCACGACCATTATTGCTGACGAATCTCGTTACCCTGTAATGTTGTCTAACGGTAATGAAGTTGAACGCGGTAAAACGGATGAAGGTAAGACAGTCGTTGTATGGCACGACCCATTCCCTAAACCTGCTTATCTTTTTGCTTTAGTTGCGGGTGATCTTGCGGTAAAAAATGACGTATTTACCACGCAAAGTAAGCGCGATATTAAACTGCAAATCTTCACCGAGTCTCACAATATCGACAAAGTCGATTATGCGATGGAAGCACTAAAACGCTCTATGCGTTGGGATGAAGAAACCTATGGACGTGAATACGATTTAGATATTTTCATGATCGTTGCCGTCGATGATTTCAATATGGGTGCCATGGAAAACAAAGGGTTGAATATTTTTAATTCATCTTGTTTGTTGGCTAGCCCGGAAACCACAACGGACGATACATATTTACGTGTCGAAGCAATTGTTGCGCACGAATATTTCCATAACTGGTCTGGTAACCGTGTTACTTGTCGAGATTGGTTTCAGCTAAGTTTAAAAGAAGGCTTTACTGTTTTCCGTGATCAGACTTTTTCCGCTGATATGCATTCAGAAACCGTAAAACGTGTAGAAGATGTTTCTTTTCTGAAAACCGCTCAATTCGCTGAAGATGCTGGCCCAATGGCACATCCTGTGCGTCCGGCTTCTTTTATTGAGATATCCAACTTTTACACGCTGACTGTCTATGAAAAGGGATCTGAAATTGTTCGCATGATTCATACCTTGTTAGGCGCAGAGAAATTTCGTGCAGGTTCTGATTTGTATTTCGATCGCCACGATGGTCAGGCGGTGACTTGTGATGACTTTGTTGCTGCTATGCAAGATGCTTCTGGTTTTGATCTTTCTCAATTCAAACGTTGGTACTCTCAAGCGGGTACGCCGATTGTTACAGTGACAGACAGTTTTGATGAAGCAACGGGCACGTATCGTCTAGCGATGAAGCAAGATACGCCAGCCACTCCAGGTCAGCCAACAAAATTACCACTGCACATTCCTGTGCGCGTTGGTTTACTTGACGAGCAGGGTACTGTCGTATCCTCTGAGGTAAACGGTGTTGTGGCAGAAGATCACGTTCTGCACCTGACATCCAGTGAGCAAGAATTTGAGTTTAGCGGTTTGACTTCTAAGCCTGTACCATCTTTGCTACGAGGCTTTTCGGCTCCAGTTAAATTACGTTATGACTATTCTTCGAAAGACCTATTGTTACTGCTGTCTTCCGATTCGGATGGTTTTAATCGTTGGAGCGCCTCTCAACAATTGGCAGTTAATGAGCTGACCACGCTGATTAATCAGGCAATTGAAGGGAAAGAATTATCAATAGATTCTCAGTTAGTTAATGGTTTTAAAAGTTTATTAGCTGATGAAACGCTAGACCCAGCTATGGTTGCTTTAATTCTTGCTTTGCCGAGCCAGGCGTATTTGTCTGAGCTAGCGAATCCAATTCACCCAGCGGCAATCAAGCAAGCACGCCAATATTTAAAAGCTCAGTTGGCTCATGCGTTGTCAACGGATTTTGAACGAGTGTATCGTGAACATAAAATCCACGGTGATTACCAAGCGACAGCGAAAGATATAGCGCATCGTTCGATTAAGAATATTGCTTTATCTTACTGGGTTGAGACAGATAATGAGCTTGCTCAGCAAGAGGTGGTAACGCAGTTCCAAGCAGCAAATAACATGACTGATCAATTTTCTGCGCTGTCTATTGCTGTGAACTCACAGCACAAGCAAGCAGAAGAGCTATTGTCTGCATTCTATGAGCAGTGGAAAGCGGAACCATTGGTAGTGAATAAATGGCTGATGTTAAGTGCTAGCCAAGATCAAGAAAATGCTTTGGAAACAGTACAAGGACTAATGGAGCATCCAGCTTTCGATCTGAAAAATCCAAATAAAGTGCGCTCTGTTTTAGGGGGCTTTGGTCAAAGTGTTGCGGGTTTCCATAATGCTGACGGCAGCGGTTATCGCTTTTTGGCGGATCAGATTATTGTGCTAAATAAACGTAATCCACAAATTGCTTCTAGGCTCTGTACGCCATTAACTCGCTGGAAAAAAATGCAGCCTGAGCTAAGTGCAAAAATGAAAGCAGAATTAGAGCGCATTTTAGCGGAAGATTTGTCAAAAGATGTTTATGAAGTAATTTCTAAAAGTCTTGCTTAATAGCTAACAGTACTTGTAGGTGTTAACTAAAGCCCTTGCGGAATTTTCCTCAAGGGCTTTTTTGTTGTTTCTTTGATATGGTTTAAATAGCTGTCTTTACTACTTCTTTGCATTCTATACTTAATTCTGGCATAAGAGTGGTAACCTATTGTCGACCTTGAGTTTATTAAGGAGCGAAAAATGAAAAGCAATACAACAAAGATTATTCCAATTGCTTTAGGATTATTACTATCTGCCTGTAGTACAACTTCTAGCCAGCAATCTACATCTTCTACGGAAAGTAATGCCGCTGAGCTAACATCTGCTGCAACAGTAAAACCACCTAGCAATGATTCAAATGCTGAACTTATTCAAAGTCTCCAGACTCAACTAGACAATAATAAAGCACAGCTTTCTAAGCTTAACCAATCTCTTGATGAAAAAGACAGGCTAATTGCTTCTTTACAAAAAACAGCACCAAATGCTGAAACCCTCGCAACGCTAGAGAAGCAAAAACAATCCCGAGCAGAACTCGAGTCTCAATATTCAGCTTTAAAATTGGATAATGAGTTATTGCGCCGTCGTATTAGCCAGCTTGAAAATGAAAATGTATCGCTAAAGCAGCAAGTCGCCAGCCTTGAAGCGATGCCATTATCACAAGAGGGATTTAAACAAAGCTACCTTGAATTATTAGGTGAGCATACGGAGTTGCAGGAAAAATACTCGAATCTTCAAACAGATAACAAAGCGTATCAAAAGCAGTTATCTGACCTTAAACAAGAAAACATAATTTTAGCAGGGGAATTATCAGATGCCCGAGCTCGACATCAAGCGCTATCCGATAGAGTTCGTTCTTTAAATGATAACCCGGAACTACCGGATTCCACGGCACAAATTCTTGTACCTATGGATGAAAACGCCATATATGAGCGTAACAATGCTCAATGGCGCGCCGAGCTAATTAGCCTTCGAAACCAGGTCGCAGAACAAAAAGCACTTATTGAAGAATACAAAAATGATATTGTTAACTTAGAAGCAGCATTAGACGAGGGCGCTGCTTATGAGCAGCGCTGGAGAGCTTTAAATGCGAAGTTGTCTCAAGCTCAGCAAAATAATGCCACGCTGGCTGCTCAGTTAGAAGCAACTGAAAAGTCACTGAGTACAACTGAATCTGAGCTTAGTACCGTTTCAGCTCGACTTGCCAGTACTAAACAAGCACTTCAGATTAATGAGAACAGTGGTATTTCCGTTACTGCAACTATCGAAGCATTGCAGTCGCAATTGAGTTCGAGTTTGCGTAATGTACGTTGGCAACTACCTGATGAAATGGCGTTACATAATAACTTTGAAATTTTAGTTTCTGCTGATGCTCAGCCATCTTTATCTGGCCAAACGTATCAAGCAGAGCTTGTTGTAGACAGTGACATTCAGATAATTAGCGATCGAGTTGCAAGTTCCATAGTGCAAAATGGTCGGTTGCAGTGGCGCTGGCGTGTAGCAGGATTAAATGAAAAACCAGACGCACAGCTAAATTTGTTTGTAAGACAGCAAATTAATTTCCAAGATCAAATTATTCAGAGACAGATTTATCGTGGCAACGAAACCTTATCTTTAATCAATACCAACTTGTTTGATAAATACGGTTATTGGGGTGTGGCAATTTTACTTGGTCTGATCGGTGGCTTCTTGATCGGGCGAATTAATAAGTCGAAAAGCAACCAAGAATTGAACTCTTAATATCACTAAGGCTTTCTTAAAAAAGCGAAGTTGACCTTGATTGGTTGGCTTCGCTTTTTTTCTTTCCTCGAATCATTCAACTCCGCATTACTTTTTTTCAACGCGACAAGCTCAACTTTTCGGTATAGTACCATTGCATATTATTTTTTGAGGTGGTGAGCGTGGTAAAGTCCGATTCGTATTCTATTATTGAGAAACGACTAGCTGAAAACGTATTGATTCTAGATGGCGCCATGGGCACCATGATTCAGGGATATAAATTAGAAGAACAAGACTATCGCGGCGAGCGCTTTGAAGATTGGGAAAGTGACTTAAAAGGCAATAATGACCTTCTTTCATTGACTCAGCCAAAGATCATTAAAGACATTTACTCCAGCTATCTTGCAGCTGGCGCGGACATCATTGAAACTAATACTTTCAATGCCAATTACATCTCCATGCTGGATTACCACATGGAAGATCTTAGCTACGAACTAAATTTTGAATCCGCTCGATTAGCTCGTGAAGCCGCTGACGAATTTACCAAGCAAAATCCAAGTAAACCTCGCTTTGTTGCTGGAGCTGTTGGTCCGACTAGTCGTACTTGTACCATTTCTCCTGATGTTAACGATCCAGGTTTCCGTAATATACATTTTGATGAGTTAGTTGACGCTTATACAACGGCCGTTGATGGATTAATCAAAGGTGGCGTAGATCTTCTGCTAATCGAAACTATCTTCGATACTTTGAACGCAAAAGCCGCTATTTATGCAGTTTTAGATTATTTCGAAAAAACGGGTGTTCGTTATCCGATAATGATTTCCGGCACTATTACCGATGCCTCAGGGCGTACTTTATCCGGTCAAACCACGGAGGCTTTCTGGAACTCTATTTCTCACGCTAAACCTATTTCTGTTGGTTTAAACTGTGCGCTAGGGCCAAAAGAGCTACGCCAATACGTAGAAGAGCTTTCGCGTATTGCCGACACTCACGTATCTGCTCACCCAAATGCAGGCCTACCTAATGCCTTTGGCGAATATGACGAATCGCCAGAGGAGATGCTTGAAGAGATTCAAGGTTGGGTTGATTCAGGATTTTTGAACATAATTGGTGGTTGTTGTGGTACAGCCCCTGAACACATTAAGACTTTCGCAACGGCCTTTGCAGAAGCAACACCACGGGTCATTCCAGAAATTGACAAAGCCTGTCGCTTATCAGGCCTCGAGCCATTTAACATCGATGGCGATAGCCTGTTTGTTAACGTCGGTGAAAGAACCAACGTGACCGGCTCGGCCATGTTTAAACGTCTTATCAAAGAAGGTGATTTTGACACCGCTTTGGATGTCGCTCGTCAGCAAGTGGAAAACGGTGCGCAGATAATCGACATCAACATGGATGAAGGCATGTTGGATTCGCAAGCTGCAATGGAGCGCTTTCTTAAGCTCATCGCGTCTGAACCGGATATTTCTCGTGTGCCTATCATGCTGGATTCTTCGAAGTGGGAAATCCTTGAAGCGGGTTTGAAATGGATTCAAGGTAAAGGCGTCGTTAACTCTATCAGTATGAAAGAGGGCGAAGATAAATTCCGCGAACAAGCGCGTAAGCTAATGAAATACGGCGCTGCGGTTATCGTCATGGCCTTTGACGAAGTCGGCCAAGCGGACACTCGTGCTCGTAAAATAGAGATATGCCGTCGTTCATACCATATTTTGGTGGATGAAGTTGGCTTTCCACCTGAAGACATTATTTTCGATCCAAACATCTTCGCTATCGCTACAGGTATTGAAGAACATAACCGATACGCTTTGGACTTTATCGAAGCAACAGGCGATATTACTCGCGAATTGCCTTATGCCAAGGTGTCAGGCGGTGTTTCAAACGTCTCTTTCTCGTTCCGTGGTAACAATCCAGTACGTGAAGCCATTCACGCGGTTTTCTTATATCACGCGATTAAACAAGGCATGACAATGGGTATCGTTAACGCAGGGCAACTTGCCTTGTATGAAGATATCCCAACAAAATTGCGTAATGCAGTTGAGGATGCTGTGCTTAACCGTACGCCCGATGCCACAGACAACTTGTTAGCAATCGCTGGTGAGTTTGCAGGAAACGGCGAAGTCGCAGAAAAAGAAACGCAAGAATGGCGTGGTTTACCCGTTTCTGAGCGCTTAAGTCATGCGTTGGTTAAAGGCATAACCGAATTTATAGATGATGACACTGAAGAAGCTCGTTTAGCCTTTGCTCGTCCGTTAGAAGTCATTGAAGGTCCATTGATGGATGGTATGAGCATAGTTGGTGACTTATTCGGTTCCGGTAAGATGTTCTTGCCTCAAGTAGTGAAATCAGCGCGAGTAATGAAAAAAGCCGTAGCCTACTTGATGCCTTTCATTGAAGAAGAAAAGCGTCTCAATATGGATACGGCTTCATCCAGCAACGGCAAAATCGTTATGGCGACGGTGAAAGGCGACGTACATGATATTGGTAAAAACATCGTTGGTGTTGTATTGCAGTGCAACAACTTCGAAGTGATCGATCTTGGTGTCATGGTGTCGGCGGAGAAAATCCTGCGCACAGCAAAAGAAGAGGGCGCAGACATGATCGGCTTGTCTGGCTTGATCACGCCATCGTTGGATGAAATGGTGCATGTTGCCAAAGAAATGGAGCGCCAAGGCTTCGATTTGCCCGTCATGATTGGTGGTGCGACGACATCAAAAGCCCATACCGCAGTAAAAATTGAACAAAACTATAAACGCAACCAAGTCGTTCATGTGACTAATGCGTCTCGTAGTGTTGGTGTGGCCAGCGCCTTACTCAGTAAAGATAAAGTGCGTTATCAGAACTTTGTCGACGAAATCAAAGCGGATTACGAGAAAACACGTATTCGTTATAAAGATCGTGCTAAAGCGGGTCGCCGTGTTTCTTTGGATAAAGCGCGCCAGAATAAAGGCCCAATCGCATTTGATGGCAGCAATGTTGTTCAGCCGAACAAACTTGGCATCACCGTATTAACGGAAAGCGATATCGACCTAAACCTAGTTAAAGACTACATAGATTGGACACCTTTTTTCCAAACATGGGAACTTGCAGGTGCTTATCCTCGCATTCTTACTGACGACGTGGTCGGTGTTGAAGCCACCCGCGTGTTCCAGGATGCCTTAGTCATGCTGGATGAAGTGATTGCGAGTAAATCGTTGCAAGCAAGAGCGGTTGTTGGCTTATTCCCTGCTAACCAAGCAAACCATGATGATATTGAGATCTATGCAGATGAATCACGCAACGAAGTGATCGAGCGCTTGTCTTTCCTGCGTATTCAAAACGAACTGACGGCCCCAGGTAAATACAACCATAGCTTAGCCGATTTTGTTGCACCAAAAGAAAGTGGCGTCGCAGATTATATCGGAGCCTTTGCTTGTGCGGCAGGCTTTGGTATCGATCCTTTGGTAGCGAAATACGAAGCGGATCATGATGATTACAATTCCATTATGATTAAGGCGGTTGCCGACCGTTTAGCTGAAGCGACGGCTGAGTATTTACACGAAAAAGTTCGTAAAGAGTATTGGGGCTACGCTGAAGCAGAAGAATTAACAAATGAACAATTGATCAAGGAAAAATACCAAGGTATTCGCCCAGCACCTGGTTATCCAGCTTGCCCAGACCACACTGAAAAAGCCAAGCTTTGGACGTTGTTAGATGTAAAAGAAAAAATTGACATGGAAATCACGGAAAGCTTTGCCATGCTTCCAACCGCCGCAGTAAGTGGTTGGTATTTTGCTCACCCTGATGCGACGTATTTCGGTGTTGGTAAAATTGGCCCTGACCAAGTGGATAACTATGCAGAACGTAAAGGTATGAGCAAAGACGATGCGGAGCGTTGGCTAGCGCCTAACCTTGGTTACGACCCAGAAGACGATAGAATTTAATTCACCTTGTGAAAGCCTTATTTGCTCGAGCAAATAAGGCTTTTATTTTCAGCACCAAGAGGCGTTATGTCAAAAGCAATCAAAGATCCAGAAAAACATCAGCAGCGTATGCAAAATATCAAAAAGCATGTTGATCAGCGTATTGCTAAGGCCCAAGAAGATAAAGGCACTTTTGTTCTTTTGACGGGAAATGGAAAGGGCAAATCTAGTTCGGCATTGGGAATGGTTGCCCGTGCACTTGGGCATGATATGAAGGTCGGAGTGGTTCAATTTTTGAAGGGAGAATGGAACACTGGCGAGATTGATTTCTTCAAACAACAAGCAAATGTACGATGGGAAATTATGCCTTCGGGCTTTACTTGGGAAACACAAAATAGGGAAGCAGATATTGTCTCTTCGGAAGAGGCATGGGCAAGTGCTGTGAGCATGCTCAATGACACTACCGTTGAGTTGGTCGTGCTAGATGAGCTGACTTATCTATTGCACTATGAATACCTTAACGAAGATGATGTGTTAAAAGCCTTAATGTGTCGCCCTGAAAACCAACATCTTGTTGTGACTGGTCGTGGCGCTTCTGATGCCTTGATTGAGCTTGCTGACACAGTGAGTGAGATAAAAGAACTTAAGCACGCCTTTAAACGGGGTATCAAAGCGCAAAAAGGTCTGGAATTTTAGGGGCTTCTACCTTTATAGTGGGGCACATAAAATTATAAACATAAAAGCGTATATTCTTTCTTAACGAAATAGAGGTATTTATGGCAACAATTGAGCGCATGGAAGTAGGTCAACGCATGAGCCGGATCGTTAAACATAACGAGACTGTGTATTTATGCGGCCAAGTGGGTGCGGATGCAAATACGGATATCACTGAGCAAACTAAAACCATGCTAGAGAAAGTTGACGTCTTATTAGAGCAGGCCGGTTCAGACAGATCTTATATCTTATCAGCAACAATTTATCTTCGAGATATGAAAGATTTTACAGAAATGAACGCTGTTTGGGATTCATGGATTCCAAAAGACCACGCACCAGCTCGAGCTTGTGTTGAGGCGAGACTAGCAAGAGCTGAATTGTTAGTAGAGATCTCGGTTGTCGCAGCCATCAAATAAAGATAATTACGATTATTAACCGACAGTGCGACCAAGCTTTAGTCGGTTAATTTCTTTTCACAAGCACATCATGCTCAACCAAAGCATTACTTAGTACTCGTATGGTTCTTGCCATATCCCGCGATAAGTTCATTAGCAAAATACCAAAATCAAACGGATATTGGTCATGGAAGTCACTAAATAACTGACTTGAAATTTCCAACAATAAAGAATCTTCTAAAGCATATAGACTGCCCACACGCTCATGCAGAGCAATCATGGACACGAAGCCAATCGCTTCACCAAAACAAATGGTCCTAGTTCGTAACTTCTTATCATCATGCTGTTTATAAAAATCTAACCTACCATGTAAGACAGCATGAAAACTTCCACCTTGGCTGCCATAAGAAAAAATCTCATCGCCTTTTGTTACTTTGTGCAAAACACCTTCGTCTAGTAAAAATTGGATAGAGGGGTTTGATAGAGCACCAAAAATTGAGCCCTCTTTTAAGTGTTCTGGCGATACATCATACTGTGAATCTACTGCTAAGACGGTTTCCATATCTCTCTCCGTCAGTGGTTATAAATATATCATCGGCCATGAATTGAATTTCTAAATAGCCAACTTATACATTAGTTTTAGCATTACCTAGCCATAAGGTTAGTGTCATTTTGTATTCTGTTTGTGGGTTATTGACTCTATATGTAACAGTTAGTTCGCGCTTTTTTTAACAATAAGCACTTTCTTCCTTAAAGAGTCACTTCATTCTGTGCGATAATGCGCCGCATAATCTTTGCTCTTATGATGACAAACAAATAAAAGCAAAAACACTTACCTCATGATAAACGGAAGAATGCTTTGTTAACGACGGCTAATATCACCATGCAATTTGGTGCAAAACCTCTTTTTGAAAATGTCTCTGTCAAGTTTGGAGAAGGAAAGCGCTACGGTCTAATCGGTGCCAATGGATGCGGTAAATCCACCTTCATGAAAATTCTAGGCGGTGACCTAGAGCCAAGCGGAGGAAATGTATCTAAAGACCCAAATGAGCGTCTGGGTAAATTGAAGCAGGATCAGTTCGCCTACGAAGAATACTCCGTTATTGATACTGTCATTATGGGCCACACAGAGCTTTGGGCAATTAAGTCTGAAAAAGATGCTATCTACGCAAACCCGGAAATGACAGAAGCTGATGGTTTGCGCGCTGGCGATCTTGAAGCTGAATTTGCTGAAATGGACGGTTATACGGCCGATGCCCGTGCTGGAGAGCTTCTATTAGGCGTGGGAATTCCTACAGAACAGCATTATGGTCTGATGAGCGAAGTCGCTCCTGGTTTAAAGTTACGTGTTTTACTTGCTCAGGCTTTGTTCTCTGATCCAGAAATCCTATTACTAGACGAACCAACCAATAACTTGGATATCAATACTATCCGCTGGTTGGAAGGTGTTTTGGTCGAACGTAACTGTACCATGATAATCATTTCCCATGACCGTCACTTCTTAAACTCTGTGTGTACTAACATGGCAGATTTGGATTACGGTGAATTGCGTTTATTCTCTGGTAACTACGATGAATACATGACGGCGGCGACTCAAGCGCGCGAACGTCTGTTATCTGACAATGCTAAGAAGAAAGCACAAATTAACGAATTGAAATCATTCGTTAGTCGATTCTCTGCCAACGCCTCTAAGTCAAAGCAAGCGACTTCACGAGCTAAACAGATTGATAAGATTCAACTAGAAGAAGTAAAACCTTCTAGTCGTCAGAATCCATTTATTCGTTTTGAGCAAGAGAAAAAATTACACCGTATGGCAGTGCAAATTGAAAACGTTGCCAAGTCATACGACGAAGAGCTATTTAGTGGCTTGAACATGATGGTGGAAGTCGGTGAGCGTATTGCAGTTATCGGTCCGAACGGTATCGGTAAAACAACCTTGCTAAAATGTTTGGTTGGTGACACAGATCTAACCAGAGGTGATGTTAAATGGTCCGAAAATGCGAATATTGGTTACTACGCTCAGGATCATGCTCATGAATTTGAAAAAGACGTCGATCTAATTGAATGGATGGGTCAATGGGGACAAGAAGGGGATGACGAGCAAGTTATTCGTGGCACTCTAGGTCGTTTACTTTTCTCTCAAAACGACATTAAGAAATCTGTGAAGGTACTTTCTGGTGGTGAACAAGGTCGCATGCTATTTGGTAAGTTGATGCTGCAAAAACCTAACGTTCTGGTTATGGACGAGCCGACTAACCACATGGATATGGAATCTATCGAGTCTTTGAACTTGGCGCTTGAAAACTATCCAGGCACTTTGATTTTTGTCAGTCATGACCGAGAATTCGTTTCATCCTTGGCGACTCGTATCGTAGAAGTAACGGAATCTGGTATCGTCGATTTCCATGGAACATACGACGAATACTTAGCGAAACAAGAAGTGTAAGCATTCGACTAACCAAGTATGGTGTGTAAAAAAGGAAGGTCAAGCGCCTTCCTTTTTTGTGAGTTGAGAAAGTAGTGCTTTATGCTTTTCGCCTATCTACATATTTCTCCGGCTCTCTATATTCAAGAACCTCAATACTGTCATCCAATTGAATACTTCCTGTATTCATTGCAATCATATTTACTCCAAAAGTAACACCGTCCTTACCCAGCAATCTAAACTTACCTAGTGTTTTCAGTGGTTCACCTTTTCCTATTCGTTCTGCTGTTTTCGGATTTAATGTTGTGAAAATACAGCGAACACAGGGCTTTACGTTTTCAAACTCTACTTGCCCAATACGAATTCGCTTCCAGCTGTCTTCTTCGAATGGATAATTCCCCTTTACAACCAAATTAGGTCTGAATTGCATCATGTCAATGTCTTTAGGGCAGCTACGATTAAGCTCTTCGAGTGACGCTTCACTTGTTAAAAGAAATGGATAGCCATCAGCAAAAGCCACTGGCGCGTCAGGCCTACGACTGGTAAAACGCTCTGATGCTCCGCCAAAATGAACAAGCTGTACAGGTTCTCCGGCCACCTCGCTAAACCAGTCATTTATGTTTTCACTGGTTGTTTGCCCTTGTAGTACATCATCCCACACAGTTACGCTTTTATATTGCTCAGCAAAAATAGATGGGCTAATAACAATATTGTGAGGCATATCAGGGTGTGAAAGGGACCATTGCTCCTCACCAATAACTTCAGCAGACACTAGAGTGATATTCGGGTGTTCTCGCCCTGTAATAAACAAACCATTTGGCTTCACGAGCATGTAGCGGCGATCTCCAAAAAGGCCAGTCATTTCGACATTGCTGCTTTCTAAAGAAATACCTTGGATAGATTTTATCGGATAGATAACGAGTCCACTTAGGGTGTAAGGCATGAAAATTCCCTTTTTGTGCTGTAGATAAAAAATAAGTCATTATTATTGCTCAACGGGAAAGTCTTTCCAATAAAAAGCCCCAGAAAATCAATTTCTGAGGCTTTAGTGTGCTTGCAATTTAAACGAGTAGCTTACAAGTAGTATGAAGCCAGAGGCGGGAAACCGTTAAACTCTACAGCACTGTAAGTTGTTGTATAGGCACCGGTTGATAACCAGTACATGCGATCACCAATTGCTAGATTCAGTGGAAGGCCATACTTGTAGTTTTCGTACATGATGTCTGCGCTATCACAGGTTGGCCCTGCAATAATAACTTCTTCCAGCTCACCGCCTTTATCTACGTGAATTGGATATTTGATAGATTCATCCAATGTTTCAATAAGGCCAGAAAATTTACCAACATCGGTAAATACCCAGCGATTTAATGCTGTGTGTGATTTACGAGAAATCAAAACAACTTCACTCACTAGAACGCCTGCATTAGATATCAAAGAGCGACCTGGCTCTAGAATGATACGAGGTAAGTCTGTACCAAAATCTTCTTCCAAGAAACGTTTGATTTCTTCTGCGTATGTTGCCAAATCATTTGTACGAGCAATATAGTTAGCAGGGAAACCGCCACCCATATTAATCATCTCTAATACAATGCCATCTTCTTCTTTCAAGCGTTCGAAAATTACTTTAACGCTAGCAATTGCTGCATCCCATGCGCCGATATCACGCTGCTGAGAACCAACATGGAAAGACACGCCATAAGGAACTAATCCTAACTCTTTCGCAAGTACAAGTAGATCCATCGCCATATCAGGACGGCAGCCAAACTTACGTGAAAGAGGCCAATCAGCGGTTACCGTTCCTTCTGTCAAAATTCGAACATAAACACGTGAACCAGGAGCTGCTTTTGCGATATTACGCAAATCCGCTTCTGAATCCGTCGCGAACATGCGCACACCTTTTTCATAAAAGTACCGAACGTCCTTTGCTTTCTTGATGGTGTTGCCGTAACTAACTTGCTCTGGTGTGATACCGCCAATTGCAAGCAGCTTATCTAATTCATAACGTGATGCCACATCAAAGTTTGACCCGCGATCACGAAGTAGAGTTAAAATTTCAGGTGCTGGATTTGCTTTAATTGCATAAAAAATATCAGCAACCGGAAAACCCTTTGTTAATTCTGTATAGGCTTCATCAATGATATCAGTATCGATAACAACAAAAGGGGTGTCTTTGGTCTCAGCAAACGCTTTAAAGCGAGCAAAGCGCTCTGGTGTGTAAAAAGAATTGACGTCAATAGTCATGGGCAAAAAGCTCCTTAATTATGCAAAACATAAACCGATTTAATAAGTAAACGCCTTTACCTTCTCCCGTCCTACTTATGGCTGTTACTTATCCGGCTTTATTGGCCTTAAGCGACTAGCGCAGCAGTTGAAGCGGTGCGGATTATGTTCAGCAATGACGCGGGCGAAATTTAAGACGCAGGACGTCTTTGGTCAAGTATTTTTTCATATTTTAGACCAAAAAAAAGGGACTGTGATCGTCTCCTTTTTATTTAGGGGTTTTACTGCCTATTTCAGACCAGATCGAGCCTGAAAATAATGTAATCCGCTGCCGATAATCAAAGCTGAGATAAAGTAAAAACCTTCAGCAGGATTGTTGATCAAAGCAGTTAAACCTGGACCGGGGCAATATCCACTTAACCCCCAACCAATACCAAAAAGTACTGAGCCTATAATAAGCTTACTATCTATATGACGTAACGATGGCACTTGCCATTTATTCGATAAAAGTGGCTTAATTTGTTTGTTTTTAATGATGTAACCAAGCATACCAACAGCAATAGCACTGGCCATCACTATGAGCAGTGATGGGTTCCAGTTACCAAAAATATCTAAAAAGCCTATGACAACGGCTGGGTTGGTCATTTCTGAAAATGCCAAACCTAAACCAAACAAGATACCAGTGATGAGTGTTACGATTGCAGACATGTGATTTCTCCTAATTTAACACTGCTACAGTCATAATGGCTGCCAACATAAAAGTTAATGTAGCGATAATTGAGCGCGGCGATAGTCGTGAAATCCCGCAAACACCATGGCCGCTCGTGCACCCACCACCTAACCTAGTACCATAACCGACCAATAGTCCAGATGCGATAAGTAGCCATGGGCTCCTGACTTCAAGAAAATCCACTGTTTGCTCAGTTAACGTACCGTAGGCAGCACCACCAATAATTAGTCCAGCAATAAATAAGAAAGGTAGAAAGCGCTCTTTAGAAAAAAGCAATTGCGATAAAATACCACTTATACCAATGACTTTACCAAGGGTTAACAGGTAAATCGTTGTTGTTAGACCTATGAGTAAGCCACCAACTAAAGGGTTAAAAATCATGTCCATCATTCAGTCCTCATTTTTATATTAACTAATTCTAATATATCTCATAAGAAAACCCTAATATATTGTTTTTTGCTATTTTTCGCCTCATTTGTACACAGTGTTTATTCATTACGATACTGATATTAATCAATCTTCATTGTATTCTTAGATATCTTGAGGAGAGGCTAATGAACGAGTTGTGGCTAGGTGCGTCAACAGAAAGTGCAGATTATATTTTTTTACTGCCGAATAAACCGGAATTTCCGTCCCATTTCTTAACAAAAGATTTCACTAATGCTGATGTTGCCACTTTAATTGAAGTTAATGGAAATCATTGGCGTAAAATTTTCACCATTATGGCAAAGCTGGCTGTACCAGATGACAGCACTTGGCGAACATTTCGTGATGTGGATTTACTAGAAAGAGTTGGTATCGCTTTCTCCGTCGATCAAATTCATAATTTTAAAGGCATTGTCTTTATTGTTGGCAAGACTTTTGAAAGTGTATACCCAGTTCCTGATCATGCAGAATTAATAGGCGACAAACATCAAGCCAAAATTAGTCTTCCCTATATCTGGTGCCCATATCTAGACTATCGACAATTCCCTAATAGCCTTATTGAAGCTCTACGCGAGTGTATTTTGGAGAAATAATGATTACAGCATTAAAAAATCTTTTTAAACTTCCTGTGGAACAGGTCGAGCAAATATCTTATCAAAAAGCGGTTGCCGCTTTGTTAATGGAAGTCATGCTTGCAGATCATAAAGTCGATGAGCAAGAAGAAAAGCAGGTCAAAGGCTTTCTCCGTGAAATAAGCGATTTAGGTGAAGATATTGATGTTTTATATGAAGACGCTAAGTCTGGGGTTGATGAAGCCAATGATCTGTATCAGTTCACTAAAGTCATTAATGACGGGGCGACACTAGAGCAAAAGATGCTACTACTTAAGGGTTTATGGCGCGTGGCCCTTGCAGACGGAGACATTGATTCATATGAAGATCATAGAATAAGAAGGATCAGCGAATTGCTATTCATGCCTCATTCAGAATTCATTCAGGCTAAACTCTCGACTCAAGCAGAAATGAAAGCAGAATAATAGAAAATAAAAATGCGGCCAGTGTGCCGCATTTTTTTGACTGGTCTAGATCTAATTTACAAGACTTAGACTTACGCTGCGAAGTTTGCTGCTGCGAATTCCCAGTTAGCAAGAGCCCAGAAACCTTTAAGGTAATCAGGACGAACATTGCGGTAATCAATATAATAAGCGTGTTCCCAAAGATCAACGGTGATGATCGCTGTTTGGCCGCTTGTCATAGGAGTGCCTGCATTGCTAGTGTTGACGATTTCTAGAGAACCATCAGCGTTTTTAACCAACCAAGTCCAGCTAGAGCCGAAGTTGTTTACTGCTTTGTCATTAAATGCTTCTTGGAATTTCTCGAAAGAACCCCATTTTGCATTAATTGCATCAGCAAGAGCGCCAGTTGGCTCGCCGCCGCCATTAGGGCTTAGGCTGTTCCAGAAAAAAGTGTGGTTCCAGATTTGAGCTGCATTATTGAAAACAGGGCCCGCTGGAGCAGATACAATGATCTCTTCAAGCGTTTTATTTTCGTATTCAGAACCTGATACTAAGCCGTTCAGTTTAACAACGTAAGTGTTGTGATGCTTGCCATAGTGGTATTCAAGCGTCTCAACCGACATGTGAGGCTCTAGTGCGTCTTTAGCATAAGGAAGAGCGGGTAATTCAAAAGCCATTTCAATTCTCCTTGCTTTTATTTAACGAAAAATGCTTGTTATCAAGCAGTTAATGGTGCTTATATAGTATCACCGAACATCTAAAGATAATATTCTTTAGATTTGTTCTTGAGCTAATTTCCATAATTTTTGTTAATAACGATATATAAGATTTCCATGCGAAAAGACGATGATGTTGAGATCCCAAGCCTGACTCTGGATCAAGATGAAGTCAGCGAAAGAAGGCCTAGTGCTGCCACGCCTAAGAGCCAGACTACTCCTACACCAGCAAGACCCGCTCATGCGCCAAACGTTGTGCATAAGAAGCAGAGCCTTGTAGGAATCTATTTTTTGTTAATTCTTTTGCTTATTATTTCTGCTGGCGCCGGTTATTGGCTGTGGCAACAAAATATGCAGTTGCGCAACGAGCTTTACGGCGCTAAAAGTGAAATACAAAATTTGGATCACCAATTGCTTGCTGCAGATGTTTCTGCCAATAAGCAGGGAGAAACATTGGAGGAAACACTAAACAACCATGCCAGCGAAATTCGCAAATTATGGGGTGTTGCTTACGATACAAATAGAAAGTCCATTGCAAGTAATGATGCAGCTATTGAAGAAGTGCAAAAAAAGCTTTCGACAATGCGTGAAACTATGTCGACTCAATCTAAGCGCATAGCGGTTCAAGCAGAAGCTTTCAATGAAGTCGAAGCGGGCTTTAATAAGCTGGTTCCTTCTGTTGCCAACATTGATCAAGCCGTGAAATCAATTGCCGTAAAACAAGCCGATCAGGCTAAGCAATTGCAATCTACTGAAAAGCTGATCACCTCACAGAGCGGTCAGAACGAGGCACAGGCATTAAGTTTAGAGCAAGTCTCTCAAAGTTTAGCGGCCCTAGAAAACAAGGTTGCCTCGATAGAGGCGCAAGCTAAGGGCTCAAACAATTCTGATATGGCGAATATTGAACAAACATTGTCTAGACATCAAGAAGCTATCGAATCTAGCGATACATTTAGAGTTCAGGTAAATGCAGAAATCATTCGATTACGTAAGCAAATTAATCAACTGATGCTAGAGCAGCAACTGATTAATGAATGATAGATAACATTACTCATTACGTTACTTAAAGGCCGATTGTTTCGGCCTTTTTTGTGTCTTCGCTTTTTTAAACTCCTCTATAAACCTTATGTACCTCCTAGCAACATATGGATTTTTTAATATCTATATTCCACTAAAGTCTAGATGGGGTTATTTTTATAACTTTAAGGCATGTTATAGTTTGGAAAATGCTGAATCCTGATATATAGAGATGGGAAATTATGACAGAGGCAAGACTTACTCACTTAAAACAACTAGAAGCCGAAAGCATTCACATAATACGTGAGGTTGCGGCTGAATTTGATAACCCGGTAATGCTTTATTCTATCGGTAAAGATTCAGCTGTAATGCTGCACCTTGCTATGAAGGCATTCTATCCAGGCAAACCGCCATTTCCACTTATGCATGTGGATACTGGCTGGAAGTTTAAAGAGATGATTTCATTTCGCGATGAAATGGTCGCAAAACTTGGCCTAGAGCTTATTGTTCATCAAAACCAAGAGGGTATTGAGCAAGGCATTGGACCTTTCACACATGGTAGTTCAAAGCATACCGATGTAATGAAAACCCAAGGCTTAAAACAAGCTTTAGACAAATATGGCTTTGATGCTGCTTTTGGTGGCGCTAGACGTGACGAAGAAAAATCTCGCGCCAAAGAGCGCGTTTATTCTTTCCGTGATAAACAGCATCGCTGGGACCCAAAAAATCAGCGTCCAGAATTGTGGAATATTTATAATGGAAAAGTTAATAAAGGAGAGAGCATCCGTGTTTTCCCGTTATCAAACTGGACCGAATTGGATATTTGGCAATACATTTATCTGGAAAGTATTCCAATTGTTCCTCTTTATTTTTCAGAGAAGCGCCCAGTTGTAGAGCGTGATGGCACTTTAATCATGGTCGATGATGAGCGTATGCCTTTGAATGGCGAAGTACCTGAAATGAAATCAGTCCGCTTTCGTACACTAGGCTGCTACCCATTAACCGGGGCTGTGGAGTCTGAAGCAGCATCTCTGCCTGAAATTATTCAGGAAATGCTACTAACAAGAAGCTCTGAGCGACAAGGGCGAATGATCGACCATGATTCATCTGGGTCAATGGAAGAGAAGAAGAAACAGGGCTATTTCTAAGTTTGGAGTAAAGAAAGAATGTCTCACCAATCAGAATTGATCAGCCAAGACATACTTGGTTATTTGAAACAACATGAAGAAAAAGACTTATTACGTCTTCTTACATGCGGCAACGTCGACGACGGCAAAAGTACCTTAATTGGCCGCTTACTTCATGACTCTAAGTTAATTTATGAAGACCACCTAGATGCTGTTAAACGTGATAGTAAAAAATCCGGCACACAGGGTGAAGAAGTTGATTTGGCTTTACTTGTTGATGGTCTGCAAGCAGAGCGTGAGCAGGGCATCACGATAGATGTCGCTTATCGCTATTTTTCTACTGAAAAACGTAAGTTCATTATCGCTGACACCCCCGGACATGAGCAATACACTCGTAATATGGCAACAGGGGCATCAACTTGTGACCTTGCTATTATTTTGATTGATGCGCGTTATGGGGTTCAAACCCAGACTCGTCGCCACAGCTATATTGCTTCTCTATTGGGAATTAAGCATGTTGTTGTTGCTATTAATAAAATGGATTTGGTTGATTTCTCTGAGGAGAAGTATGAGCAAATCAAAGCGGACTATTTGAAATTCATTGGTCAACTTGGCGATCGCCAACCGGAAGATATTCATTTTGTACCCATGTCAGCATTACGTGGCGATAACGTGGTAAATGCTTCGGAAAGCACACCTTGGTATCAGGGTGGGTCATTGATGTCTATCCTAGAAACCGTACAGATCAACCGTGATGTTAAGCGTGACTCATTCCGATTCCCTGTTCAATATGTTAATCGCCCGAATTTAGACTTCCGTGGTTTCTCTGGAACCATTGCGGCAGGAGTTGTGAAGCCTGGCGACAAAGTGGTTGCCTTGCCATCTGGAAAAACGTCGACTGTAGAAAGAATTGTCACCTTTGATGGCGATCTAGAAACAGCAAAAGCAGGGCAGGCGGTTACTATTACACTGGAAGATGAGATTGATATCAGCCGTGGCGATATGCTTTCGCACCTTGGTCAAGAACCTCTGATCGCGACGACGCTCCGCTCTTCAATTGTCTGGATGGCTGATCATCCACTGGTGCCTGGTAAATTGTATGATTTCAAGCTCGGAACACAAACTGTGCCCGGTAAAATTCATCACTTTAATCATAGAGTTGATGTTAATACACTCGAAGTCAGCGACATCGATTCACTAGAGTTAAATGGTATTGGTGATGCTGTTATTCAATTCGATGCACCTGTTGCGTTTGATGAATACACAGATAGTCGTTTTACTGGTGCACTTATTATTATCGACCGTTTAACCAATGTAACGGTCGGTGCTGGGATGGTTGAAGAGGCTGTAGCTGAACTAGATCAAGAAACAGTAGTTACTGCAGAAGATCGTGCAGCTCGACTTGGGCAAAAGCCTGCGATTATTGCATTGTCAGCCAATGTCTTAGCGCAAAGTGACGCTCTTGAGCGTCTGTTGTTGCGTCAAGGCGTTGTTGCATTGGTCAAGGCGGATGCAACTGCACAAGAAGCTGATTTGATTCGCCAGACGGGCATTGCCTTTTTAGTCGCCGATTCAGTAATTTCTGACTCTGAAATTACAGAAACATCGCTAGATGAAGTGGTTGAGTTGATTGTAGAAAGTGTAGTGCTATAAGTGAGTGAAATAGTGAAAAAGCCAGTTCACATATAATGAACTGGCTTTTTTGTTTTTGTAACAAGTGGACTAGGCGGTTTCTTCAAGGTCCACCCGTTTAACCACTTTATGCTGATCTTCATTACTACCAAACTTCCAATAGCTAGAAATGTAAAATTTATCTTTTTCAATTTCTTTTTCGACTTTAAAGAATGAGCGCAGTGCTTTCATATTAGTAAATTCACAGGCGACCCATACGGATACACTTCCTTTAGGCCATGAAAGCGATTTTACTACCTCAAGTAACAAGCTGTTATTTTCACCAGGATGTGGATTAATTACCCATTTCAACTCAATACCTTCTGGGTGCTTTAAGGGTTGAATATCATCTTCAGAAATAACTTCTAAGATTGCATACCCTTTAGCATCATGCGGTAATTTTTCTAAATTGACACTGATCGCGGGTAGGGCTGTCATATCCCCTACGATGATCTGCCATTGTGCAGACTCTTCAATGAGCTTTTTGGGCCCAGGCCCACCAACAAGAATTCTATCATTTGGATGAGCCTGTTTCGCCCAAGTTGATGCAGGACCTCCATCTTCATGCAGGACAAAATCAATATCAATTTCATCCTCTCTCTGATGGCGAATAGTATAAGTACGGAACAATGGTTTTTGATTTTCTGTGGGGAATATAAGTTTTACATATCCACTTTCTTGATCTTCAGGAATGGTATTAATTTCGTCGCCACCCAAGGTTACACGCAACATATGAGGGGTAATGTATGCTTTTTTAATAACAACTAGTTCTCGTGATTGTGGCTTGCTCATGGCGGTCTCCTTAATTCTGTTTGTCGCATTTAGATAATGAAACGCAGTCGCTTATCATGGTGTCCGAAATACGTATAAAATCGTTTATTTGCTGATCTGTTAAATTTCGCGTCATTCTTTCGACTGCTGCCTGTTCTAAGGTGGTTATTTTTGATAGTTGCTCATGACCTAGATCAGTTAAACTCAATAACTGGCTTCGGTGGTTTTCTGGGTTGCGAACTTTCGTTATATAATTGCTTGTAAGCAATTCTTTTAGAACTCGTGTAACCTGAGATTTATCTAATGAAAGTCGGTCAGAAATATCCTTTGCGCTGCAGTTGTTGATCTTATTTACACACTTTAGAGAGCGTATATGAGTCACTGGCATAGAGACATTTGCCTCTAATGCAGCGCTGCGCACTTGATGTCGATAGAGATGCAGAAGCCGGTGAACCGACTCGCCAATATTTTCCTTCATGCAACCCTCTTTAATAATGTATGAAGCCCTTTTATATGAGAACGATTATCAATATATTCCTAATAGTTGACAGTGTCAACTAACAGATCGCACAACACCATAAAGTCATAATCCTTGTCATTTTTCTTGCGTGCATTGACAGTATTTATGAGTTGCTTCTCTTATTGGCGTGAATCATTACAATACATGCATCAATATTAAGTAGACTTAAAAGTGGATAAAAAAAAGGTTTATCAAGCCATTACTGATGCATTATTACAGCGCTTCAAAACCGCCAAATGGGCTGCCAAACAAGCCCATGATGCTGCGACCAATGAAGAAAGTGTGGCTGAAAATAAATACGATACCTTTGGGTTAGAGGCTTCATATTTGGCTCATGGCCAATCAAAGCGAGTTCTCGAATGTGAAAAAGATTGGTTGTTTTTCAATAAAAAAACATTTGATATTTTTAATGAAGATGACGCTATTGAGTTATGGTGCCTAGTAGCACTAAAGATAATTGACTCAGTCAATGAAGTTGAAAAATATTTCATAATTTCTCCCTGCGCAGGTGGTCTAACGGTCGAGATAAATGGCAAATCTATTTATCTCGTCACGATATCAAGCCCTGTTGGAAAAGCACTGCTAGGAAAAATGGTAGGTGAAGAGGTCGAATTGTTGCAAAATGGCAAGCAAGCGGCTTACGAAATAACCAGTATCAGTTAATAGCGAATATTGTAGCCGACAAATTTAGGCCAGCCCCTAGAGAGTCGGCTTATGTTCGCATATAATGTTTTGCCTTAAATTATTCAGCTCTTCCATTTAGCATAAAACACATTGTTTAACTTGGTGGAAGGCACTCTAAGAACACATCACTCTCTTACTGAGATAGTAATAGGAAAAGAAATTATGCGCAGCCATTATTGCGGCGAGTTAAATGCTTCTAACATTTCACAAGAAATAACCCTATGCGGTTGGGTTCATCGTCGCCGAGATCACGGTGGCGTTATTTTCCTAGACGTCCGTGACCGTGAAGGTATTACGCAAGTTGTTTTTGACCCAGATCGCGCAGAAAGCTTTGCTTTGGCAGACAGTGTTCGTAACGAGTTTGTTGTCAAATTAAAAGGCTTGGTTCGTGCTCGCCCAGAAGGCACAGTCAACCCAAATATGAACACTGGCGAAATCGAAGTTCTTGGTACTGACTTAGAAATTCTAAATGCCGCTAAAACACCACCATTCCAGCTTGATGAGCATCAGTCTGTTGGTGAAGACGTGCGTTTGAAAAATCGTTTCATCGATTTGCGTCGCCCTGAAATTCAGCAAAAAATGCGTTTCCGTTCAAAAGTTACTTCTGTATTGCGTCGTTATTTAGATGAAAATGGTTTCTTGGATATTGAAACACCAATCTTGACTCGTGCTACTCCTGAAGGCGCACGTGACTATTTGGTTCCTAGTCGTACACAACAGGGAAGCTTCTTCGCTCTTCCTCAGTCTCCACAGCTATTTAAACAGCTTTTAATGGTGTCTGGTTTTGATCGTTACTACCAAATTGCTAAATGTTTCCGCGATGAAGATTTACGCGCCGATCGTCAGCCTGAGTTCACTCAAGTAGATATTGAAACATCTTTCATGAGCGAAAAAGAAATCATGGCGATGACGGAAGACATGATTGTTGGTCTATTCAAAGAGTTAATGAATGTAGACCTAGGCACTTTCCCTCGTATGCCTTATTCGGAAGCGATGGAAACCTACGGTAGCGACAAACCAGATCTTCGTATTCCGCTAACTATAGTTACTGTCTCTGATTTAATGGCGAATGTTGACTTTAAAGTCTTCTCAGGGCCAGCGACAGACCCCAAAGGTCGCGTAGCAGCACTGAAAGTCCCTGGTGGTAACGCCTTAACTCGTAAACAGATCGACGATTACACTAAATTCGTTAGCATCTATGGCGCTAAAGGATTGGCTTACATCAAGGTCAATGATAAATCCAACCTTGAAGAAGGCCTTCAATCTCCAATCGTTAAGTTCTTGCCTGTTGAGGTACGTGCTGCGTTGCTAGAACGCCTTGAAGCACAAGATGGTGATTTGATCTTCTTCGGCGCAGATTCTGAACGAGTTGTGAATGAAGCTCTTGGCGCGCTTCGTTGCAAACTAGGTGAAGACCTAGATCTATATACTTGCCAGTGGGCACCATTATGGGTTGTTGACTTCCCAATGTTTGAAGAAACAAGTGATGGCGGAATTACCGCAATTCACCACCCATTCACAGCGCCTTCTTGCTCACCAGAAGACCTAAAAGCAAACCCATTAACTGCGTTGTCACAAGCTTATGACATGGTTCTTAACGGCACTGAACTTGGTGGCGGCTCTATTCGTATTCACCAGTCTTCAATGCAAGAAACCGTATTTGAGTTATTGAATATTACTAAAGAAGAGCAGGAAGAGAAATTTGGCTTCTTGCTCGATGCATTGAAGTTTGGTGCGCCTCCGCATGGCGGTTTAGCATTTGGCCTTGACCGCCTAGTAATGCTGATGACTGGTTCAAGCTCAATTCGTGACGTTATAGCTTTCCCTAAAACTCAGAGTGCGACTTGTCTATTGACCCAAGCACCTGGTGAGGTAAGCGAGAAACAACTAAAAGAGCTAAACATTCGAGTTAGAAAACCGGTTGTTGAATCCTAGTGTTTGCTTTTAACTTATTTTAAAACAGTAAGTTATGTTAATAATTTGAAAGTAAAACGTAAAAGGTCGCTAATTAGCGACCTTTTTTATATTTTTACATTGCATACTTTGTAAAGGGCTGTTGAAATATACAGTAATTATAAAAGGCGCGAGAAGAATGTCGACGACCAGAATTTTAGCGATTGACCCTGGATCCCGGATTACCGGGTTTGGTGTTGTCGATATCACAAATGGTAAATCCGTTTATGTGACTAGTGGCTGTATTCGGCTACCGGATGAGGCGCTATCGGTTAGACTAAAGTATATTTACCAAGGCGTCTCTACATTGTTAAGTGAGTATGAACCGCACGAGTTTGCTATAGAAGAAGTGTTCCTAGCTAAAAATGCCAATTCTGCCTTAAAGCTTGGTCAAGCGAGAGGGGCAGCTATTGTGGCTGCATCTCTTCAAGATTTGGTTGTCCACGAATACGCTGCAAGACGAGTAAAACAGTCTGTTGTAGGAAATGGCAACGCAGACAAAACACAAGTTCAAATGATGGTTCAATTGTTACTTCACTTAGAATCAAAACCTCAAGCCGATGCGGCCGATGCGTTAGCCATTGCCTTATGCCATGCAAATACACGAACCTCAGGAGGTTTAGAGTATGGTGTTGGTAAACGAGCTGGACGTACCTCTAAGCGTTGGACAGAGCAAGATGTAAGGAAAACACTGTGATCGGACGAATAGTCGGCACCCTGATAGAAAAGGCACCTCCTGAACTATTAGTCGATGTGGCTGGTATTGGATATGAAGTAAGCGCCTCAATGACGACCATTTATGACCTTCCTCAAGTTGGCGGGCAGGTTACTCTTTATACCCATCTATTAGTAAAAGAAGATTCCCATACTTTATACGGTTTTATTGATAAAAATGAGCGCGCTTTATTTCGCGTTCTTATCAAAGTTAATGGTATAGGCCCAAAGATGGCACTCGCTATTTTATCAAGCATGTCATCAGAAGAGCTAATTAACAACGTACAAGAGTCCGATGTGTCTGCCCTTACACGCATACCAGGAGTGGGTAAAAAAACAGCTGAACGCTTGATTATTGAGCTCAGAGACAAGCTTGGACAAGCAGCAAAAAGTGATTTATTTTCAGCTCCAGCAGTTTTACGCCAAGTTCAAGCTGATCCTAGACAAGAAGCGGAAGCTGCACTTATATCTCTTGGCTACAAACCACAAGAGGCAGCAAAAGCGATAGCGGGCGTACCGATAGATTCTGCAAATAGCGAAGATGTCATCAAGGCAGCACTGAAAAGCATGCTTAGGAATTAATAGATGATTGAACAGGATCGCATTATTTCAGCTGAACTTAAGGGCAATGATAGACAGGTAGATAGGGCAATACGCCCTCAAACACTTGCCGAATATATCGGTCAGCCAGTTGTTAAAGAACAAATGGAGATTTTCATTCAAGCAGCTCGTCAGCGTGAAGAGCCGCTTGATCATACTTTGATATTTGGACCACCAGGCCTTGGTAAAACAACACTGGCTAATATTATCGGCAATGAAATGGGTGCTGAGGTGAGAACAACATCAGGTCCAGTGCTTGAGAGAGCAGGGGACTTAGCCGCTTTACTTACGAATTTGAACGAAGGGGATATTCTCTTTATTGATGAAATTCATAGACTAAGTCCAGCGATAGAAGAAGTTCTTTATCCTGCTATGGAAGATTACCAGTTGGACATTATGATTGGTGAGGGGCCAGCAGCAAGATCAATTAAAATTGAACTCCCTCCCTTTACGCTTGTCGGAGCAACTACGCGTGCAGGGTTATTAACGTCCCCCCTACGTGATAGGTTTGGCATTGTCCAAAGGCTTGAGTTTTATGATGTAGAGTCATTAACAACGATTGTTGCACGATCAGCTGGAAAAATGGGCATGGACCTTGATCATTCAGGCTGTTTTGAAGTGGCCAGAAGATCAAGAGGAACACCAAGGATTGCCAATAGATTATTGCGCCGTGTCAGAGATGTGGCGCAAGTTAGTGGTGAAGCTATTGTTGGGCAAAAGGTTGCTCAAAGAGCGCTTGATATGTTAAGTGTAGATAGTCAGGGATTTGATCACTTAGATAGACGTATGTTGTTGACTATGATAGAAAAGTTTGACGGTAGGCCCGTTGGATTAGATAGTGTCTCTGCTGCTTTAGGTGAAGACAAAGATACAATAGAAGATGTCATAGAGCCTTTTTTAATACAGCAAGGCTTTATTATAAGAACACCGAGAGGGCGCCAGGTCACGAAACGCGCTTACGAACATTTTAATTACCAGCTACCTTCAGATTTTAAATAGAGGTTAATAATGTCAATTTGGGGACTTATCGCCAGCGCCAGCTTTGTAGTTCAACTTGTTATGTTGATTCTACTAGCAGCTTCCATATTTTCATGGGTCGTAATATTCCAGCGAATTAGAGTTTTAAAAGCTGCAAAAAAGACACGTGCAGCCTTCGAAGAAAGTTTTTGGTCGGGCATTGATTTAAGCCAACTTTATAGAAAATTAACTCAAGAAGGCAGAAAAGTAGAAGGTATGGAAAATATCTTCACTTCTGGAATTAAAGAGTTCACCAGACTGAGACAAAACCAAAATGTCGAGCCTGAAGCCATTATGGATGGGGTACAACGAACCATGAGAGTGGCACTATACCGAGAAGAGGAAAAGCTTGACCAACATTTGCCGTTTTTAGCAACGGTTGGTTCTACTAGCCCGTATATTGGCTTGTTTGGTACCGTTTGGGGGATTATGCATTCGTTTATAGGACTTGCAGAGGTTCAGCAAGCCACACTAGCAACAGTAGCGCCCGGTATTGCGGAAGCACTTATCGCAACAGCGATTGGTCTAGCTGCAGCCATTCCAGCTGTTATTGCTTACAACCGTTTTTCTTCAACAGCAGAGTCTCTCAGCTCTAGTTATGAAAACTTTGCGGATGAATTTACAAGCATTTTACACAGGAAAGTCCATGTGAGAGAGGGAGGCGCTGTATAGTGGCTCGTTCAAGAAGAAACAAACGTCGCCCAATGGCGGAAATCAATGTTGTGCCGTACATTGATGTTATGTTGGTTCTGCTCGTCATTTTTATGATTACAGCCCCTATGCTTACACAAGGGGTTGATGTAGAGCTACCCAATGCTAATGCGTCACCTATACAAGACAATGAAAATGATGTACTGATTGCTTCAATTGACGCTAAAGGAAGTTACTATTTAGATGTTGGCGGCGCTCAAGAGTCTATTGAGTTATCGCAGTTACAGGACCGCGTAAGAAAAATATTAAACCAAAACCCTAAAATGTCCGTACTAGTAAGAGGCGATAAGAATGTCCCTTACGGTGATGTTATCGGTTTAATGGTTGCCTTGCAGGGTGCTGGCGCTCCAAATGTGGGGTTAGTGACTGAGCCGGATACAAATTAATGAAATGGTTGCGCGAGGACAGTTATAGTATTCCAATCATATTGGCTGTAGGTTTACATCTTAGCATTGTAATCGCAGGTCTATTGACCATTGATTTTAGTGATGAAGAGCAAAAAAAACCAAAAAGACCGCCTATAGTTAATGCCACTGTGATTGATATTTCTCAAACAATTATTGGAAAGCGTGAAGCGGAAGAAAGAGCAGCAAACCAGCAAGCTGCTGCTTTAGCAGAACAAAAGAAAAAACAAGCTGAACAAAATAGAAAAAAAGAGGCGCAGCGTAAGGCCCTCGAAGAAAAAGAAAAACAATTAGCTCGTGCTAAACAGCAAGCCCAAGAGAAAGCAGAAGCGCAAAAGAAAGAAGCTGAGCAAAAAAGAGAGGCGGAGCGCCAGCGCGTTGCCAAAGAAACTGAGAGTAAACGTCTAGCACAAGAGGCTGAGAAGAAGCGCCTGGCTGAGCAGCAAGCTAAGGATAAACAACGCAAAGAAGAACTTGCACGCAAAGTAGAAGCAGAAAGGCAAGCTGAAGAAGAGCGAAAACGTCAAGAAGAAGCAACTAGACTCGCTGAGGAAAAGAAAAAAGCCGAAGAGGCCGCTGCTTTAGCCGCCGCTGAGGAGGCAAAAAAACAAGCTGCTGAAGCTCAAATGGTGCAATCTATAAGTGGATTGATTAATGATAGAGTAACAGCTAATTGGAATAGGCCACCTAGTGCACGAAATGGTATGAAAACCTATCTTCGAATTTACTTCTTACCTAATGGCGAAGTAAGGAATGTGGATGTTACACGGTCTAGCGGCGATGCTTTATTTGACCAAAAAGCCGTCGATGCTGTTTATAAAGTAAGAAAGATTGACGAGTTATCAGAAATAGACTCTTACGTTTTTGAACGAAATTTTCGTCAAGTAGATTTAATTTTTAACCCACAAGATTTGAGAAACTAATGATGTTTAAAAGATGGCTGAGTGTAGTATTCACTTGCTTAATATTTTTGAGTACAGCTAGAGCCCAATTAGTTATTGAAATAACGAGTGGTGCAGATCAATTATTACCTATTGCTGTAGTCCCTTTCGGCTATACTGGAGTAGATGCGCTACCAGAAGATGTGGCGCAAATTGTTGAGGATGATTTAAGTCGCAGTGGTTTATTCCAAGCAATACCTAGATCAAATATGCTAAGCATGCCTTCAAAAGAAGCGGATGTATTTTATAGAGATTGGCGTTTATTAAAAAGTGATTACGTTATTATTGGAAACATTCAAAAGCTCCAAAATAATCAATATAGAATTGGCTTTGAATTATTAAATGTTTTAACCCAAAAACCCGTTCAAAAGCATAGCTCAATAGATGTAAGTGCTGCAAACTTTAGAGATGCTGCACATTATATAAGTGATAAAGTTTACGAATTATTGACGGGCACAAGGGGAGCATTTAGTACTAGAATATTATATGTTACTGCAGAAGGTGATAAAAAAGCTCCTTTATTCAAGTTACAAGTTGCTGATGCCGATGGGCATCGCCCACGTGTAGTTGTTGAATCAAAAGAGCCAATACTTTCTCCATCTTGGAGTATGGATGGACGAAATATTGCTTATGTAATGTTTAGAAATCGCCGGCCAAATATTTTTATACAAGAGCTAGCCACTGGTAAAAGACAACAAATAGCACAATTTAGAGGATTAAATGGTGCTCCATCATGGTCACCGGATGGTAAAAAATTAGCATTAGTCTTGTCTAAGGACAACAATCCAGAGATATACACTCTGGATATCGCCACCCAAAAACTGGAGCGTATGACGAATCATTATGCTATTGATACCGAACCAAGCTGGGAACCAGATGGTAAAGGAATAGTATTCACATCTGATCGAGGTGGTAACCCACAAATATATCGATTAGATGTAAATAGTAAGCGTGTAGAACGAGTAACTTTTGAGGGTGAATTAAACACCAGAGCGAGAATGACTCCAGATGGAAGATATCTTGTGACAGTTCAAAAAGACGATGGCAACTATCATATTGCACTACAGGATATGAAAACTGGTCGCGTACAAATTCTAACGGAGACTTACTTAGACGAATCGCCAAGCATTGCGCCAAATGGTAGCATGGTGATGTATGCCACAACCTATCAAGGAAAGGGTATCTTAGCCGTAGTATCCGTTGATGGACTTGTAAAATATAAGTTACCATCAGCAGACGGAGATGTACGAGAACCATCTTGGTCCCCGTATTTCAAATAAAGACATTGAGGAGTGAATAATGAGTGTAAACAAACTAGGTAAGTTTGCTGTAATTGGATTGTCTGCCGCTTGGATTGCGGGTTGTAGTACAACAGCGACAGATACAGATTCTTCAACTGTTGCTGAAGATGCCAATTCAACAGAGCAAGCAGCTAATACTGACGGTTCTGATCAAGCATACGGTGCTGGTGAAGACGGTGCATTAACAAGTGTTATCGTTGATGATACCGCAGCCCAAGAATCTAGCATGGATTCTCTAGCTGGCGTTGAAACTGTATTCTACTTTGATTTTGATAAATCAATTGTTCGCCCAGAATCCCGTGAAGCATTGGCTAAACACGCTGAATATTTGGTTGCAAACCCAGATGCGCGTGCTGTTTTGGAAGGTCACGCTGATGAGCGCGGTACTCGTGAGTACAACATGGCTCTAGGTGAGCGTCGTGCTAAAGCGATTAGCCGTTATTTGACTATCCAAGGCGTAGCTGCTTCTCAAATCGAAACAGTGAGCTTTGGCGAAGAAGTGCCAGTTGCTTTTGGTCACGATAGCAACGCTTGGCAGCTAAACCGTCGAGTAGAAGTGCGTTACGAATAATGATCTATAAAAATATCAGAATTCGCTCTTTTGCAATGGTGCTGTGTTTCACAGCACCATTCGCATCAGCTGAAATGCAGCAGGCAAGCGGAGGGCTTTCACCGGGAGCCGCCGCTGACCTACTGTTCCAGTTAGAAACGCTACAGCAAGAAGTTCAAAGTCTTCGTGGCCAACTAGAAGAGCAAGGGCATGAATTAAAGTTAATGAAGCAAAGCCAGCGGGATCGTTATATTGATCTCGACAAACGTATATCATTACTGATGTCGGCTTCTGTTAATGAAACGAACAGAAATCTACCTCCGGCACAAAATCAAGAACCACAGCGAGCAGTCAATCAAGATGCAGCAACTAACCGAACAGCTAGTAATCAATTAATTACCTCACCTTTAGCTCCTGTTACGCTCCAACCGCCAACAGAAGCCTCTCAGCAAGCTTATAACGATGCATATAACCTTATTCGTCAAAGAAAGTTTGATGAAGCAGAGACGGCATTTACGCTGTTTGTGAAACAATTCCCAAACAACTCTCTTACTGGCAATGGTTACTATTGGCTAGGGGAAGTTAAATTGGTACAAGGTCGCTCTAGTGAAGCTATTGACGCATTTACTACTGTTATTCAGAAATTTCCTGGTCACAGTAAAGAGCAAGATTCATTGTACAAATTAGGGACAGTTAGCGATCAAATGGGCGATAGTGCAAAAGCAAAATCTTACTTGCAAGATGTTATTCGTCGCTTTCCAGACAGTAAAGCAGCTAAACTAGCGTCAGGTTATTTAAGTAAAATTAAATAGCTTGCATTCCTCAGCGGGCTCTGTATTATACGCAACCCGTTGGGTCGTTAGCTCAGTTGGTAGAGCAGTTGACTTTTAATCAATTGGTCACTGGTTCGAATCCAGTACGACCCACCAACGTTTTTATTCCTTTTGTGATTTTTGGGTCGTTAGCTCAGTTGGTAGAGCAGTTGACTTTTAATCAATTGGTCACTGGTTCGAATCCAGTACGACCCACCAAAAAACACTCATTCCGCTCCCAGTTTCTTAAGGGGTAATGATATGTCCGAGCTTTCCAATAAGTCAGCACTTCGCGATACCGTCCAAAAATATTTATCTGAAGCCGAAGAGAGTCTGAAAATAAAGTCAGTTGATGACGTTCAGATTCGTGCTGAAATAAAGTCATTACTAAAAGAAAAGAATGCTGTTTTAGTTGCCCATTATTATACTGAAGATGCAATCCAAGAACTTGCTGAAGAAACGGGCGGAATTATTGCCGATTCTTTAGAGATGGCCCGTTTTGGCGCAAATCACCCAGCAGATACATTAGTAGTTGCTGGTGTGAAGTTTATGGGTGAAACGGCAAAAATCTTGAGTCCGGAAAAAACGATTTTAATGCCAACTCTTGAAGCGACTTGCTCACTTGATATTGGCTGCCCTATAGATGAATTTTCTGCCTTTTGCGATCAATACCCCGATCGTAAAGTAGTCGTTTATGCCAATACTTCAGCGGCCGTCAAAGCACGTGCTGATTGGGTAGTTACTTCTAGTATCGCTTTAGATGTTGTAGAACACCTTGTTGATCAAGGTGAAAAAATTATTTGGGCTCCAGATCAACATTTGGGCGGATATATCCAAAGAGAGACAGGTGCGGATATGATTTTATGGGATGGTGCTTGCATCGTCCATGAAGAATTCAAAGCAAAAGGAATTACTGATCTAAAAGCGGTATACCCAGACGCTGCAGTGCTTGTTCACCCAGAATCCCCAGAAGCAGTTGTTGAAGTGGCCGATGTAGTTGGCTCAACTTCTCAGCTGCTAAATGCTTCTAAAACAATGCCTAACGATACATTTATTGTGGCAACGGATAGAGGTATTTTCTATAAAATGAAACAAGCCTCTCCAAACAAGCGCTTTATAGAAGCCCCAACAGCTGGCTCAGGTGCTTCCTGTCGCAGTTGCGCACATTGCCCTTGGATGGCTTTAAACAGCTTGAAAATGTTGAGAGATGCTTTAAAAAACAATTCTGGAGAAATTCATATCTCGGAAGAAACCAGAGTGAAAGCACTTCACCCATTACAACGGATGCTAAACTTTCAAGTAAAATCGTAAGCAATATATTTAGGGACTCTAATGCTTAAGAGTCCCTAAATATTTCTTCTCTAAATCAGAAAATGCCAACTGCAACCTGTCACTCTCAAGACTCTTTTTGTTAAAAACACCCCGTAATTCTTGGTGACTTTTCCCCAGCCTCATAGCTAATACTTTCTCTTTAAGCTCCGTGGTTATACTAACCAGCTTTCTATTTCTTTCTCGCTGTACCAAGAGTTCTGAAGATAAGTTATTTGAGGCCTCTTTATTAGGATTTATGTGCTCTAGCTCACTCTTGAGTTTCTGATTTGCATTTTCTATAGTTTGTAACTCGTGAGCAAGAAGAGTCACACAGGTTTCAGATTCATGTAGGAGCCTCTCTAGCTCTTTGGTATCTTTATCTTGCTCAGCAAGAGTTTCTACAGGAAAATTTTCTGTGGCTGAGCTCAATCCGTCTCGTAATGAAATTAGCGTTTCTTTTTTATTGGTATGCAATGCTTGAAGGCCCCCTGTGTCAGGATAGTTGTCGCCTCATTTGTTATTATAAATAGACAGGGGACGGTAAGTGAAAACCAGTGGATTACCAAAGACATTCAAGTG
>NZ_QPJQ01000015.1 GCF_003337275.1 Marinomonas foliarum
AGCAGTAGGTGAAGCATCAACCAGATAATCCGATGAGATGCCGGTCTGTCTCACTCTCATGCAAAGGTAAGATCAACCATTTAATCCGCTTACCCATAAAAACAACGGGCGACGCTGTTGTTGATGATGCTTACGTCCAATTTGGTAATAGCACTTGGGACCTTCAGGCCGGTCGTTTTGAGGCAGTAAATCTGTTCCCAAAAGGCAAAGACACCCTTATTGAACACGTAGAAGCAGTAGATGTTTATGAAGCGAACATGACTCGCGGCCGTGAAGGTGATGATACTGGTCAGTTTGCTTTACACTTCAATGCTAGCGAAAGTGTTAAATTTGAACTTGCTACTCTTTATGGCGATCCAAATATCGATGAAACCACAGAAGATAAAGCGACGGCTATCTCTGGTATTAGACCTTCTGTAACCTTTGCTGCGGGCGCCGCGACTATTACAGCGGGCTATGAAAGTGTTAAGTATGATTTGGCAGCAGGCGGTGAAGTTAAAAAATCTGGTTATGCAGTCTCTGCTAATTTTGATGTGGCCGCTGCGAACGTTAATCTTGCCGCAACGTTCGGTAAAGATCATGAAACCGATGAAAAAGTGACTTCTATGATGGCAAATATGACATACGGTAACTTTGGTCTAGGTCTTATTGCTTCTTCTGTCGATGAAGGAACGAGTGATGATCCTTCTTTGTTAACCACTTATATTGCTTACACAGTGCCAGTGTTGGATATTGAGAATGCAACGGTGACCTTTGCTGGTTCATATTCAACGGCTGATAAAGTGGCTGCGGGTACAAATGATAAAGTAACTGCAGCACGAGTTCGATTTAACTATGGCTTCTAGCGTTTAGTTAAAGGTAAGAGCAATATTATTGGTTATTCCCTTTTCTGGTGATATTGCTCTTCATCGTGGTTATTTTCCTGTCCCACTTTTCTTCTAGTACACTTTACTTATTCGAGTGTAGATATCTTTTATCGAATAAAATGGCTTCCCATACAGATTTACGTTATTAAATATCTCACTCTGACACCATGGTGAAAATAAATGAGCCAAAGTGCCTGTGTGAGAGAATGAATTACTTAGCCGTTTCAAATGGGTTTTGATACTGGCTGTTGTCTTCTTCTGGGGTGTCATGTTTTAAATCAGCCAGTAGCTTATCAGTTAATTTATAGCTGTATAAAAAGATGACTAAACCAATGCTCGCACCTATTGCGTTACCTAAGTTGAGTGCATCCCACATGCCTTGAATGACTGCTGGAGTTTGCTGTACAGCGTTTCCTGCAGTGGTTTCAATAAACCCAACCATAGCGAGATAACCCATTGCAATTGCCCCTCCAACCGCTGTTGTCGCTTTATTCGCAAAGGTTTGAGTTGCAAAGGTGACGGCTTCAAGGCGTTTACCTGAGCGTATATAGCCATACTCAATACAATCGGCAATGAAAATACTTGGCATAATCAGAGTGACACCAAGAGCAACAGCTTTGATCATGGTTAAAGCAACGAATGCTTCGATATGTTCATAGCCAATTACCCATGTAATCAAAGACAGAATGCATAGGGCGGCAGAAGCCCAAGCGAAGGTGGCAATTTTTCCAACTTTACGAATACCAATCGGCACTAATGGTGATGCCAGCATAGCTGGGCCAATCATGGCGAAAAGGAATAAGCCGGAAAGAGAGGGATCATTAAATACATCCCGTGCGATATAAGGCATTAAGGTAAAGGCAACGTTAGATCCACCAATAAAAACAAAGGCAAGGATAAACATCAGCAAGTATTTATTACCAGTGACCGTGCCTAATATTTGCTTAAGCGAGGGTATCTCTTGTTTTACTACGTGGCGTTCTTTTACTTTGCGAATGGTTAACATCAGAAGCATGGCAGTGAAGCACATAATGACAGCCGCCAGCGTCCATTTCCCACCGAGTTTTTCGACCAACCAAGGTGCGCTAATCATAGCGATGACCATGCCCACAAAGCCGCCAAAACGCACAAAAGAATAGATTACATTACGTTCGTCTTTGTTGTTGGTCATGATAGTGCCAATAGCGTAAGCGGGGGCATCAGAAACGGTATAGAGCATGCCCCAGCCTACATAAGTAATGAAGGCATAGACTATACGAAGCCACATTGGCTGCTCCGCTAGGTAATCACCGAAGGCAAAGACTAATACGGTAGCAAGAGGAACGGCCCAAGCAATTGCGTTCACCCAAGGTTTGAATTTACCGCCTTTAAAACGACTTCGCTCGACAAGAACAGAAAGAATTGGGTCATTAACCGCGTCCCATACTCTGGCTAAAAGAAAAATAATGCCCACTGTGCCAGCGGATAAACCGAGTACAGAAGTGTAGTAAATGCTGATAAAGATAGTCACAAACATAAAAATAATGTTTTGACCGGTGAAAAAGGTGTAATAGCTTACGCGTTCACGAAAACTGGTTTCATAGTTCGAGTTCGACATAATGGTCTCGTTGTTGTTTTTATTGTTTATTAACTAAGCCCTTCATTACGCATCAGTGATTCGTTGTAATGAAGGGCTTTTTAACAGAGTTAAACGATAATGTTTAAGCTCTTGTTTCCTTGTTATTTAACGAGGCAATAAGTTGCAAAATCTGATCTTCAGAATATTGCTGGCTATTGAATACTGGCAAATTACGTAATGGCATATCCGCCACCATGGACTCCGCCATCAGGCGATCGGCTTGTGCCGCAGAGTCATTCTGATCGCCGCCCATCATTTGGGTAAATACAGAAAGCATGCTTTCAAACAGAGGCTTGCCTAATGGTTCGTTGGCAATGTCACCCAAGGTTGAGTTCACCGTGTAAGGCTTAGTAGGAGTGGGGGCGGGAATGTCGTAACCTAATAACGCAGTGAATGCCGCGTCATTAAAATCACGTTTTGCAGGCTCGAAGTAGGTTTTTAATGCAGCAATGGGCTGTTTCTTTGCCACTTCCGTGTCTAAGGTAATATTGGCGGTATCGCGAATATCTTCTATAGAAGAGCCAATATGAATCTGATATTCATCGCTCTCAGCTATCCAAGATGATTGAGCTTCATCCCAATAGGCAAAGGCACGATAATCCAGCTCAAGCGCGATTTCTTTGCTTTCACCTGGTTCTAAGAAAACCTTTTCGAAGGCTTTTAACTCTTTGGCTGGGCGAGGTAGAGAAGGGGATTTTTGCCCAACGTAACACTGTACAACTTCCGCGCCGGCTGTATCGCCGGTGTTGGTGATAGTGATTTGTAGCCTAATAGCGTCATTTTCTTTAAATGGTGAGTGATCGCCACTTAGTAAGGTTAAATGGTAATAAGTGAAGCTCGTGTAAGACAAACCATGACCGAAAGGAAAAAGTGCTTTCGTGCTGGTGGTATCAAAATAGCGATAACCGACCCAAATAGCCTCGCGGTATTGCACTTGTTTTGTGGTGCCTGGGAAATAAGGTTGGCTTGGTACATCGTCTAAATTTGCTGGGAAGGTTTCAGCCAATTTACCACTGGGGTTTACCTCGCCAGAAAGCACTTTAGCCACCGCTGAAGCACCGGCTTGTCCGCCTAGATAAGCTTCCAGTATGGCGGGTACCTTGTCGACAAATGGTAGAATCACAGGTGCGCCATTTTGCAGCACAACAAGGGTTTTATTGAGCTGTTCGCCAAGCTCAGCGATTAGGTCTAGTTGCACCTGTGGCAGATTTAAATGCTGACGATCAAAGCCTTCTGATTCGTATTTTGGCGTCAGTCCTGCAAACAAAAACACCACGTCTGCTTGTTTTGCTAATTCAATAGCTTTGGCGATTTCTGCCGCGTCTTCTTTATCATTGAGATGGTAGCCAGCAGTGTAACTGACATTATCGGCACCAAACTGTTTTTTGATTTCGTCGAGAGGTTGCTCTAGCTTGAATGGATTAATCTTGGAGCTGCCCGCACCTTGGTAGCGAGTGTTGTTAGCTAATGCGCCAATAACAGCGATTTTCTTTCCTGCGGCAACTGGCAATAAACCATCATTTTTTAACAGCACACAGGCTTCTCCCGCGATTCGCGCAGCGAGATCATGGTGAGCATTTAGGTCAGCTTTGACCTTATCGCTTTCTAAAGACGCTTGTGATTTCAGGATCAGTTCCAGCACGCGAGAAACAGATTTATCCAATGCTTCCATCGTTAGTTGACCGCTTTTAACGGCAGCAATGATCTTCTTGGTATTCATATCGCCAGAGCTTGGCATTTCTAAATGCTGGCCATTCTTGACGCCTTCAACGCGGTCGTTATTGGCGCCCCAGTCAGTAACAATAATGCCTTCAAAGCCCCATTCTTTGACAAGAATGTCGTTGAGCAATTGCTTGTGCTCGGCAGCGTAGGTGCCGTTTACCTTGTTGTAAGAGCACATGACTGTCCAAGGTTGTGTCTGTTTAACGGCTCTTTCAAAGGCTGGTAGATAGATCTCGCGTAGGGTTCTTTGATCGACAATGGCATCGACCGTCATGCGGCAATGTTCATGATTGTTCACTGCGTAATGTTTTAAGCTGGTTCCCACGCCTTGGCTTTGTACGCCTTTGATCCAAGCGGCTGACATGTCGCCAGAGAGTAATGGGTCTTCAGAAAAGTATTCGAAATTGCGCCCGCCCAATGGGTTGCGTTTGATATTGGTTCCAGGGCCAAGTAATACAGAGACATCTTCAGCGCGACATTCTTTGCCTAGCGCGACGCCCATTTCTTCAATCAGCTTGGTATTCCAAGATGCCGCAAGCCCCGATGCGGTAGGGAAACAGGTGGCTTTTACCGCTGCATTTAGACCGACATGATCGCCTTCCCCGGATTGTTTACGCAGGCCATGTGGGCCATCTGTCACCATGATGGAGGGTAAATTTAAGCGTTCAATCCCATGTAGGTTCCAAAAATCCTTGCCGGTACAGAGCATGGCTTTTTCTTCTAGGGTTAGTTCGTCTAAGAGTTGTTTTATTTTTGTATCACTCATCGTTTCATCCTTATTAGATTTGTGGCGATGGCTTCAGACCATCGAGTAGTAGCTGGATTAACACAGGGGTAAGTTGTGGAATGGCCTCTTGTTCAATTTCCATCAAGGCGTCTCGGCGTAGCAGCATACGACGGAAAAAAGTTGGGACGCTGTTAAATAGTGTGACCGCCAAATAGGACGCGGGGACGTCAGCGCGAATGCTGCCTTCTGCTTGCCCTAGGGAGACAATGTCTGTGAGAGATTTGCTGACTGTATCGGGTAATAGTTGGGTCAGTTTATCTCGAAACTCGGTGGGGATACGTGATCCAGCGTAGTAACCATCAAATTCCGCGATGAAGCGGTCATCGTCTGCATATTGGACATCAGAATACGCTTGCATTAGGACACCAAGCCCTTCGAGAACATTGGAAAAATGACGCGCTTTAATTTTGTCTATGATGCCTTCATATACACCGATTTTGCGGGTAAGAACCACCACTAGAATAGAAAAGCCCAAATCGTATTTGTCTTGGTAATAGCGATATAAGGTATTACGGCTCATGCCAGTGGCCGCCGCAATGTCTTTCATTTGAGTATCGGCAAAGCCATTTTCGATAAAAAGAGCTTCCGCAATAGTGATAATTTTGTTCCGAGTGGCCTCGGTTTGGTGAACCATTCTCGTCGTCATAATAAATGTTACACGTGTTATATTTTTTATTAATCTAAGAGGTGGTGGGTTTTTAGTCAATCATTAGTTACCAAAAAAAAGCCTTTGCTCCATCGTCTGAGGCAAAGGCTTCTATATAAAAACAATTAAAATCAATAGTTTGAGATGGAACTAATGGTCATTCAATGACTCGCAAAGCCATTAAATCACTGTCTTTGGTGATGACCAAGGTCGGATCAACGCGCAAGCAGCTGCCAGCGTAGTGCCCCGCTACCGAAAAAGTACACACCTGTGAGCGATAACCTTCAATATCAGGTAGCTTCCATAAGGCTTGGAAAATTTGATCTTGATGGGCAAAACGCCCAGCGGTCTCTTCCATTAAGTCGTCTTCACCGTCGTACAGGCTAATGTTAAAACCACAACGCCCAGCGATAGGTTTACTCACGTAACCGTTGGTTTTTAATGCATCGCTTAATTCAAATGACGATTCCAATAAATAGGGATGGTCTGGAAAAAGCAGCCATAAAACCGGTAAAATCGCTTTATTACTGGGAATAAGCGTCCAAAGTGGTTCATAGACCATTACGTCTTTACGCAATAAAACGTCGACTAAACGTGGTGCCTCACTACGAGGTGCATCGGTTTTGTAGTCGCGAAGGCGTTGTTCATCGTCATCGCATTCGGTACGGATTTGATCCAGTGCCGTTTCCCACGCCCAGGTTTTCCATACCCAACGGATTTTGACACCGTCAGCATCGACTACATCACCGTCTTCGTCCCAACGCAGGCTACTGACACCCTTGATGACTTTGCAATCGAGCCTTGCTTTTTCCATGGTACGTTTCATGAAAAGCGCGTGGTAATTCTCTTCTAAGTCTGTATCCTGCATGATGTGAATCACGCCTTTTACCGCACTGTTTTTCCACGCTTCGATCAATTCATCGACTAATTCTGTCGCAGAACCTTCACCTTCCGCTACGCCATAATGCGTGGCCCATTTGTCTTGAATGATGCCCGCTTCCATGTAGCAAGAGGCTGAGTCGCAGTTGTATTCGTATACCTTGATTCCATTAGCTGACAGACTGAAATCAAAGCGTCCGGTGATCATCTGGTTACGACGGTTATCCCAAGATTGGTGAATCTTCGGCCATAAAGCTGGAGGAATATTAAAGCTAGAAAGCAGGTCATCGTTTTGCAGCACATAATCCGTAGCGTGCATAAACAAGGCGTGCAACTCATTGGTGGCGCGCTTTAGTTCTCGTTCAGCGGTTTCTGTCATCACCATGTATTTGTAGTCGTCTTCCGGTCGGCTGGCGAGTTTGTGTCCGCCCATCATGTCGACAAAGGCTTCTTCCGCTGGATTCGCGACATTTAACCAAGCGCGAGAAGCTTGGCCTTTGTTTGGTACATGGCGAATTTGTAAATCAAACAACGCTGGGTCGTCTGGTTCAATATTTTCTGCGTGCAGGTCATCTTCAGTTTGGATGACCCAACCCATAATGGACGCATCGCCATAGGAGCAACGCAGCCAATAACCACCATCTTTGCTGATACGCGCATCAAGCACGCGAGAGTAATCTTGGCCTTCTTCCCACACTTGATGGCCGACGTTTTGTTCGACCAAGTACAAGCGATCTGGCAACACTTTAGTGACAATAGCCACATGCCCTGTTACTTCAAATTCACCGCCTTCGTTCCAAATTAAAAGAGCACCGACTTCAGGATGACGTAACGAGCCATTGCGAAAGGATTTCAGTGGCAAGCGGCTCTCATCTGTAATGAGCCGAGCTGACGTTAGACGAAAAATATCATAGGCCATAGCAACATCATCAAAGATATAGCCTTTATTTAGATACAACCAACGACGGGCAAACTCCACGCATTGCCACTTGTACCCCATGAAAATTCCATCGACATAGCTGCGATAAGCATGGCGGTTAGGTAACTCATTATCATCGGCGGAATCATAGTCGGAAGAGTAAACTGGCACATTGCCTGGCGCTATACCTAACAGGGTGCCAAAAGGCGCGATTGGCCTGCTGGAGTCAGATGTCATGAGCTTGAATTCCCTCACACGAAATGTGTTCAAACGGGTAAAAGAAAGACGACATACATGCCGTCTGATGCTCGCAATATAGTCCTTGAGAAGGTGACCTGCAAGCACTCTTGGCGCTTATTTTTTGATCTGTATTTGAGAGAAGTTTGACCGACTATTCAGGAAAGAAAGTGCACGAGATTGTTTTTTAAAATAACTGCCCTATGTAGTCTTTATCCTTTCTATAAAGATTGAAAATTATTCTGGAGTTCATAATGAAAAGCACAGAAAAAAACCTATTTAGCCCATTAAAAATGGGAAACCTAGAGTTACCTAATCGTTTTATCATGGCGCCTTTGACTCGCACACGTGCTCCTGGTCATCAGCCAAATGCCTTGATGGCAGAATATTATGCTCAACGTGCCAGCACAGGTTTGTTGATCACCGAATGTACTATGGTGACTGAGGGAACATCAGCCTTTGGCGATGATCCAGGTATATATTCCGCTGAACAGATCGAAGGTTGGAAGCTAACGACAAACGCCGTCCATGAAAAAGGCGGCCGTATATTTATGCAAATTTGGCATGGTGGTCGTGCTTGTCATCCGTTATTAAATGGTGGCAAAGAAGCCGTTTCTGCCAGCGCGATTGAAATCGATGGTGAAACTCATACTCCTGAAGGCAAAAAGCCCTACACGGTACCTCGTGCATTAACCGTGGCCGAAATCAAAGACATTGTGGGAGATTTTCGTCAGGCGGCAATCAATGCAAAAGAAGCAGGATTTGATGGTGTTGAAATTCACGGTGCCAATGGTTATTTAATTGATCAATTTTTGCGTGAAAGCTCTAACCAGCGCACTGATGAATATGGTGGCTCCTTGGAAAATCGTGCCCGCTTCCTAACGGAAGTGATCGAAGCGGTAACAGAGGTATTTGGCAGTGATCGAGTTGGCTTGCGTCTATCTCCGCTCAATAGTTTCCAAAGCATGAAAGAAGGCGACCCACTGGCTTGGACTCGATTTTTGAGTGAGCACTTAAATCGCTTTAACTTGGCGTATTTGCATTTAATGCGTGCGGACTTCTTTGGCGAGCAGCAAGCCGATGTTGTCAGTGTCGCGCGTGACGCTTACAAGGGGCATTTGATGGTCAATATGGGCTACTCGCCAGAAGAAGCCAACCAAGTGCTAGCAGATAATCAAGCGGACAGCGTGGCGTTTGGTAAAGATATTCTTGCCAACCCAGACTTTGTTGAACGCGTTCAGGCGGGCGCTGAATTAAACGAGCCTAACCCAAATACCTTCTATACATCTGGTGCCGTAGGTTATACCGATTATCCATTTATGACTGCGTAGTCTCAGTTAATACAAGCTCAATCTGAAAACGCCAAGGTGAATGCCTTGGCGTTTTTTTTGTTGAAATTGTTAGATAAATTAAATGATTATCTCATCATAAAATTATTCTCATTCAAAGAGGATTGACGAAGGATCCTTAAGTCTTTTAACTTAGTTAAATTTACTTTCGCTTAAGGCAACATATTGTGACCATCTCTTCTACTCTTACTTCCAAATTGCCATCCGTCGGCACCACTATTTTTACCAGAATGTCAGCATTGGCGGCGGAAAAGGGAGCGATCAATTTGTCGCAAGGCTTTCCAGATTTTCCGCCTGATGCGCGATTATTGGCGCGTGCCTCGCAGGCGATTTTAACTGGTAATAATCAATACTCGCCCATGACTGGCTTGCCAATATTGCGAGGTGCGATTGCCAGCTTGGTAGAGCGTCATTATGGTCGAAAAGTTAACGCACTTAGTGAGATTACAGTGACGAGCGGTGCGTCGGAAGCCATTTTCGATACGATTGCCGCCTTAGTTCATAACGGCGATGAAGTGATTTTGTTCGATCCCGCTTATGACTTATACGAGCCAGCGGTGACGTTGGCGGGCGGTGTTTGTAAACGAGTGACGTTAACGGCACCGAATTTTCGCCCTGATTGGCAGGCGTTTGCTGAATTGCTAACGGATAAAACACGCTTGATATTAATCAATACGCCACACAACCCAACAGGAAGCTGTTGGTTGGCTGAGGATTTAGAATCTTTATGGCGAGCGATTGCGAGCCGAGACATCTATGTACTGTCTGATGAAGTGTATGAGTTTATTCATTTTGGTGAATCCGCAGTAAGTGTTCACAAACATGCGGAGCTTTCAAAGCGTAGCCTAGTGGTCTCGTCTTTTGGCAAAAATTTTCATTTAACAGGCTGGAAGGTGGGTTATGTTGTGGCGCCAGCGGAATTAACTGTGGAGCTTCGCAAAGTACATCAGTTTGTTTCTTTCTGCACAGCAACGCCTTTACAACAGGCCTTGGGAGAACACCTAACCGCTGAACCCGAAGCAAGCACTGGCTTGGCCAGCTTTTATCGCCAAAAGCGTGATGTATTGAGAGGCGCATTAGCTAGCAGCCGTTTTAAGCTATTGCCTTGTGAAGGCACCTATTTCCAATTATTGGACTATAGCGCGATCAGTGATTTGGACGACGTAGCGTTTTGCGAATGGCTTATTGATCAAGTCGGCGTAGCCGCGATTCCAGTGAGCGTTTTTTACCAGCAAGCGCCAAGAGATCAGCGCATAATTCGTCTGTGTTTCGCTAAAGAAGAAATTACTCTATTAGAAGCCGCTCGTCGTTTAAGTGAGCTTTAATTAAATAAAAAAGCCAACATCGGTGTTTGTCACCTAGTTGGCTTTTATTGACCGCTTATTTTAGTAGTTATTTAGCTTGGCATGGTTTCGAACGCAGCCACATCGCTTAAGTGATCATCCCAGTTGCCTTTGCTATCCATGAATATATGCGCTTGCGGCGTTATATCGACATCTGTATCTAAGCAGCCTGCCGGTACCACAACCAAACCACGACTTTTCGCATCGGTAGGGACATTGGAGCCACAAACAGAGCAAAATGTACGAGCAAAGTTTGTGTCTTCTAATCGATAAAAGCTGAGTTTGTCTTCGCCGCTTAACCAATTTAAGGTCGCGCCTGGCGCAAAAAGGTTAGCACAATGCGCTGTACCAGAGGTTTTTCTACAACGGCTACAGTGACAAAGGAAAAACTTCTTAAATTCACCTTCCAGTTCAAATTTAACCGCACCACATAAGCAAGATCCAGTATGAAGATGGCTCATTATTGCATGCTCCAAACAAAGAGTTTTTTAATTATACGCCGACTGAAAACATGCCTTCTAAGTCATGTTTTGAATAAGCACGAAACGCCAACATAGTTTCTGTTTTTAAAATGTTATCGATCTGTGCAAGGTGCTGTGTCACCAATTCAGATAGTTGATCATTTGTCTGCACACGAGCAATGGCGGTAATGTCGTATGAACCGCTTACAGAATACACTTCAGATAAACCTTCAATAGAAGCCAATTTTTCAGCGACTTGGTTGATGTACTTTTTCTCAACAGAAAGCATGATAATCGCGGTAACCATAGAATGTCCTTTTTGGATTGTTAATGTACGCTGAGGCTTGAATGAAAAGAGACGTCAGCGAATAGAGGGAATTAAAGCACCTTAAGTGTCTATTTACAAAGGCGCAAAGAGGGAAGTTAAGTGGATAAATGGGAAAGTTAGAACGGCGAAAAAAGTGGTTCTAAGGAGGAAAACGACATGTTTGAGTCATATAGTTTGAAAGGTGAGAAATATTTAGCCATAAAGTTCTATAAGAAAACTTTATAGCAATCGCGAAAGTTATATTTTCTTTGATCTGCTTACTTAACTATTCATTTGTTTACGCAATAGTTTTGAAAAAAAACGCTAGACTCATTTGATTACATATTGGCACGGAAAAAAAACGGTAAGAGATTTAGTGCTTTTGGTATGCTTTATCTACGTCTTGGGGTGAGCATTCATAATGCCTAATACATATAAAATCATTTCTTAGAGGTAGAAAGTGTTCGAGACAAGTACAGCAGAAATAAATAGTAGCGTCGATTTAATGATGTCTATTTTGGGTGTTCAGAATCAAAGCAGAATGGATGCGGAACTCTTAGCAGGTTCCTTTAATTATGATTTGGAGCATCTAGTACAAGCTATTCGACAGCATTTAGGGATGGACGTCGCGTTTTTGTCTCGTTTTCATAACGGTCATCGTGAAATGTTGTATGTCGATAAAAAAGACATTTGTAATGGTTCACTTAATAAAGGTCATAAGGATAAAAACGAAGAAACTTATTGCCAGCTAATTGCCGAAGAAAAACTGCCGAGAATTATTCCTGATACGTCGCAGAATGAAATAACCAAAGCGTTAGCGGTAACAAAAATTTTAAATATAGGCAGTTATATTGGAGTGCCTATCTATCTCTCAGATGGTTATCTTTATGGTACTTTGTGTTGCTTCAGTGAGAAGGCTGATGAGTCATTGACGAATAAAGACCTTTCAATGTTAACGCTGTTTGCAAAAATTTCGGCTCGTAATATCGAAAAAGAACTGACCGCATCAAGATTACGAGAAGCTGCATGTGACAATATTTTTGACATTATAAATAACTGTAAGCTATCCATTGTATTGCAGCCAATCTATGATTTTAAAGCCAAATCTATTAAGGGCTTCGAATGTTTGTCTCGCTTTCAAGTCGAGCCATATCGTTCCCCTGATTATTGGTTCAATCAGGCAAACATATCAGGTGTTGGTGAAGCACTAGAGCTATTTGCTATTGAAGAATCATTAAGTTTATTACCGCTTATTCCTGAACAATATTATATAACACTGAATGTTTCTCCTAAGCACCTTACATCACTTTACTTACAATCTATGTTAGACAAAGCGCCTCTGCATCGTATTGTTTTAGAAGTAACCGAGCGAGAATCTATTCCAGACTATAAGGCGTTTAGAAATGCCATTCAGCACTTTCGAGACAGAGGCATGCGCCTTGCTGTTGACGATGCAGGGGCCGGCTTTGCCAGCTTCCAGCATATATTGGAGCTGGAGGCCGATATCATTAAATTAGATAGAAGCTTAATCGCTAATATCAATTCAGATCATAGAAAGAGAGCCTTGGTTGCCGCACTCATTGGCTTCGCGAAAGAAACCAAAAGCACAGTTTTAGGCGAGGGAGTGGAGACCTTAGCGGAGCTAGAAGTGCTGCAAGAATTGGGCGCACAAAAAATTCAGGGTTATTTCTTCTGTCATCCTCTACCGCTTAAAGACGTGCTGGCTTTTTGTGAGGCTTGAAGGCTTGTTTTAAGCCTTTTTCTGGTACCTATTAAGTGTCACTAATGTACATTTCTTGCTCTTATCTCCCTGTAAAGTAACGTAGTCTTTTCCTATCAAACCAAAGAAAATGGTTTTTATGCACTATAATGGCATGTACTATGCGTGACTTTTATTTTAGCGCTGTGATGATTTGCGGGTTAAAACAACGATGACAAATGGAATGAGAGAGTCTTATGAATACAACGTTTAAAGTGTTACTTGGGATGGGGCTCGGCATCATTGTTGGCTTGATCCTCAATTTAACGGGGCTAAATGCCGATGGGACATGGGCGAACAGTTACTTAACGGATGGCTTGTTTAAAGTCGTTGGTACAATGTTCGTTAACGCCCTGAAAATGCTTGTTGTACCTTTGGTTTTCTTCTCATTGGTCTGTGGTGTGTGTGGCATTGGTGACATCAAGTTACTGGGAAGGATTGGGTCTAAATCGTTCGTTCTTTACCTTCTGACAACGGCCATTGCCATTGCCGCAGCGCTGACTATTGCCACCGCTTTTGGTATTGGTGAAGGCATGAATGCCGAGTCCTCTGTGACCTTCACAGGGAAAGACTCTCCACCATTATCGACGGTATTGATTAATATCGTTCCTTCAAATCCTATTAGCGCCATGGCGCAAGGTGACATGCTTCCGGTGATCTTTTTCTCGATCATGTTTGGTGTAAGCATCTTAATGGTAGGACAAAAAGCTAAGGTTGTTAGCGATTTCATTGAGTCATTAAACGACATAATGATGAAGATGGTCACCATTATTATGGAAGTGGCGCCGTATGCCGTGTTCTGTCTTATCGCTAGAGCCATAGCGGATTTGGGGATGGATTTACTCGCTCAGTTGTTGGGTTATGTATTGGTGCTGATTGGCGTCTTGTTCTTCCATTTATTTGTGACTTTGCAAGTGATCCTGAAAGTCTTGTCTGGCTTGAGCCCAATTACTTTCATGAAGAAAATGCGTAACACGCAAGTGTTTGCTTTTAGTACATCCAGTTCAAACGCGACGATTCCTGTTACCTTGCGTGCGGTGACAAAACGCCTTGGCGTGAAAAACTCGGTAGCGTCTTTTACTGTACCGTTTGGTGCGACCATCAACATGGATGGTACTGCCATTATGCAGGGTGTCGCGACGGTCTTTATTGCCAATATTTATAATGTAGAGCTTGGTATGATGGGTTACCTAACGGTGATCTTAATGTCTGTACTGGCATCGATTGGTACCGCAGGCGTTCCTGGTGTTGGCTTGATTATGCTATCTATGGTGTTTGCTCAAGTAGGCTTACCAATCGAAGGTATTGGCTTGATTTTGGGTGTGGACCGCTTGTTAGACATGATTCGTACTGCGGTTAACGTGTCTGGTGATGCTGTAGTGTCTACTGTGGTTGCTAAGAGCGAAGGACAGTTAGACGAAAGTGTCTACAATGATCCTAATGCGGGTAATCAGTCTGAAATGCATTTAGAAACCAAACAGAGCTAATAACGGTTAGTATCAGAGGATTCTCTGAACAAACGAATCGTCTAAATAGAGAAGAGCGCAGCCCTCAAGGGTAAGCGCTCTTTTTTTACATGCGATACAGAGGTTAAAAACGTGTAACGACAGTCACGCCCGGTGGGTTGATCTTGTCTATGTTGGTTAGCGCTGCAATGGATTCTTCTAGGCTGATGGTGCGGCCAAGTAGTTTTTCTGGGCTGAGTTTTCCTGACTTAATCATCGACAACATGGCATCGTAACGGAACGCCTGCATGCCGTGACTGCCAATAATTTCTAATTCATGAGCGATAACCAGATTCATTGGAATCGGTGGAGTTGCTTGATCTGCTAACAGCAAGCCGACCTGAACGTGCTTGCCTAGCTTTTTTAAACTCTTAATGGAGTTTATGCAGGTTGTTGGGTGGCCTAAAGCATCGATTGATACATGAGCTCCGCCACGGGTGATCTCTTTAATTGCTTCTGTTACATCAGCCACGCTGGTGGCATTAATGGTCGCGTAAGCGCCTAGGGCTTTTGCTAATTCAAGTTTGTCGTCTGTCACGTCCACCGCAATCACATTGGCACCAATGCTGTTGGCAATCATGATGGCTGACAAGCCAACACCGCCACAACCATGCACAGCCACCCATTGTCCTGCACTGACTTTACCCTGATCGACAACCGCTCTAAACGAGGTCACAAAGCGACAGCCAAGGCTAGCCGCTGTGGTGAAGTCTATGCTTTCTGGCAAGGTAACAAGGTTCACATCCGCATTGTGAATAGAGACGTATTCGGCAAAAGAGCCCCAGTGAGTGAATCCTGGTTGTGTTTGATTACCACAGACTTGATGATTGCCACCGTGACATTCAGGACAAGAGCCACAGCCGCTAACAAAGGGCACAGTAACTCGGTCACCGACTTTAAAACGCTGAACATCTTTGCCTACGGCTTCAATAACACCTGCAAACTCATGACCTGGAACGTGTGGCAGCACAATGTCTGGATCGTGTCCCATCCAGCCATGCCAATCACTGCGGCAAACACCTGTCGCTTCAACTTTGATCACCACGCCATGATTTTCTGGCGTTGGATCTTCGACATTCATAATTTTAGGTGTGGCTGAAAAGCTTTCGTAGACAACGGCTTTCATGGTGTTCTCCTTTGGTGATCAATACGTCAGCCTAATAGACTACTGAATATAGAAGAAATTACCTTGCTCTTTTCCTTGTATATCAGCGAACTTAAGAAATACTATTTCAGATATGAGGTTAATAAGAGGGGAATCTTTCAATGGTGGCTTTGGATAAGGTAGACACTGATATTGTTCGACGTATGCAGCAAGATGGTAAGCTGACTAACGCAAAATTAGCCAGCGAACTTTCATTAAGTGAAACACCCTGTTGGCGCCGGCTAAAACGCCTCGAGGAAGAGGGTATTATTACCGATTATCAGGCGAACCTTGACCGACGTAAGTTAGGCTTTGGGGTGATGGCGTTTGTGCAGTTGACCTGTAATCAGCACGATGCAGAAATCACTCAAACTTTCGAACAGATGATCCAGCAGTGTGACAATGTTTTGTCTTGTCATAACACCACAGGTGCGGCGGATTTTTTACTGCAAGTGGTTGCTAAAGATTTAGACGATTACAGCCGCTTTGTGGATCAAGTTCTGAGAAAATTACCGGGTGTGTCTGCAATCGCTTCGAATATCTCTTTGCGAGAACTAAAAGCATCAACGCGGTTGCCAGTATAATGACTGTATTTTAGAGAAGATGCAGATAATACAAAGCCAACTGGTAAGGGTTGGCTTTGTGCTTCACACGCCAGAAAAACAAACAATCACAAGGTCATTACAATACGGCCTGTGATTTCACCTTTTTCCATATCGGCAAAAATCTCATTAATATCATCCAGTGTTTTTTCTGCAATAATGGCTTTGACCTTACCTCGTGCGGCAAATTCCAAGCACTCTTCTAGATCTTTACGAGTACCAACGATGGAACCAACTACGCTGACACCATTAAGCACCGTGTTAAAAATTGGCAACGGCATGTCTTCTGGCGGCAAACCTACCAAGACACATTTACCGCCACGTCGAATGACGTCATAGCTCTGTCTGAAGCCCGCTTTGCTGACAGCAGTACAAACGGTGGCATGAACACCTGAGGTTGTGTCTAGAATTTCTTTTACGACATCGTCGGTTTTGAAATCGAAGAAATATTCTGCACCTAATGACATCGCCAAGTCACGTTTGGCTGCGCCCGTATCAACCGCAACGACTCGAAATCCCATGGCAACAGCGTATTGCACGGCTAAATGGCCTAGACCGCCAATACCAAATAGAGCGACCCAATCGCCAGGTTTTGCGCCAGAGACTTTGAGCGCTTTATAGGTCGTCACACCGGCACAGAATAACGGCGCTGCTTCAACATAACCTAAGCCTTCCGGTACTTTAACCACATATTCAGCATGAGCCGCGCAGTATTCAGCGTAACCACCATCGACGGAATAACCAGCATTTTGCTGCGAAAGGCATAAGTTTTCGTTGCCTGTTAAGCAATATTCACAATGTCCGCAGGCGCTGTACAACCAAGGAATGCCGACTCGATCTCCCAAGACCAAATGCTTTACCGCACTGCCGACTTCAACAATCTCACCTACGCCTTCGTGACCAGGGATAAAGGGCAGGGTAGGTTTTACAGGCCAATCTCCATGACAAGCATGTAAATCCGTATGGCAAACGCCACAAGCATGAATCTTGACGAGTACTTGATGTGGTTCAACATTAGGTTTAGCCACATCCTCAATGTTTAGAATGGCACCAAATTTACTGGCTACAGCTGCTTTCATAACAAACTCCATCTTTTTATTTAATTAGACGCAATGCTATGTAGTCATAGTGGCACAGAGGAGGAGCGCAAGAGCTGCTTTAGATCAAGGGTTAGGCCTAATTTTTATAAAGAAAAGAGGCTTTGTAAGGCCGTCTCTACTTTCTGCAGCAAACATGCAGTCTAAGTGCATCTACAGAAATACGGTTGTTTTTAATCAAGCCATCGCCAAGTATGTATGTAGCAACACGGAATAAAAGTAACGCTAATTAGGAGGAACATATGCAAAATCAAACTGCACAAGCCCACCACATTACAGACATTATTAAAGTGATGAACGGCGGTATTGAATTCTACCAAGAAGCGAAAACTAAACTTGATAACAGTACTTACCAAGCTTTCTTTGATCGTATGATTGGCGCTAAAGCAGAAGCGGTGCAAGAGCTACAACCCTTCGCTATTGATCAACAAGGCGAAGTCGAAAATGACACTAGCAACATGGTGAAAGCGCGCCAATCGTACACGAAGCTGTTGGCTAAGATCTCTGGTGATTCGACTACGTTTACTTATATTGATCAGCTTGAGGAAGTGGAAGATAAGGTTCTAGAAGAACTTGATTTGGCGCTAGAGCGAAAGCAAGCTCAAGACTGTGATGTTACCTTGCGTCGCGTTAAAGTCAGAATGAAAGAGTGCCATGATGAGATGAAGGCACTACAAGTCGCAGCTCAACATTAATGATATAGGGTGAGAAGCCGCGTTTTAGCCTTTGATTTGCTTTTACCTAAGGCAAAAACTTAGGGTAAGCGTTGCGGAACATTATTAGTATTGTAAAGCCAGCATGGGTAGATTAGGGGTCCATGCTGGCTTTTTTCATTTCTAATCATAGAGTTAGTGTGTAAATCACAGAAGTCACGTCAGGTCATGCAGGTTGCTATTCTTATCAGCTTTTGTCAGGGTGTAAGAAGAGGAGGCTTTTATGACCAATTCACAAAAGACAGTAACGGGTGCAATACTGTTACCAGTATTCATCCCAACCGTTATCGTTACCCTATTTCTTATCGTAGGAACCCTAAGTAATCCAGAGTTTGCAGGAGAGGTATTTCAAAGCGCATTGGCTTGGGTTACTCAGACTTTTGGCTGGTTCTATATGCTGGCTACCGCAATTTTTCTCGTATTTCTTGTTTGTATCGGATTCAGTAGCTGGGGCAATATTCGTTTAGGTCCAGATCATGGAGACCCTGAATACAGTTTTCCGGCTTGGTTTGCGATGCTTTTTTCCGCAGGCTACGGGATTGCCTTGTTGTTTTTTGGTGTTGCTGAGCCTGTCTTACACTTTTCCCAACCACCGAATGCTACTGCCGAAACCATTGGTGCAGCTCGAGAAGCGATGCAAATTGCCTATTTTCATTGGGGCCTACATATCTGGGGGATTTACGGCCTGATGGGGCTGGTTCTGGCTTACTTTGCCTTTCGCCATGGTTTGCCATTGTCGGTGCGGTCGGCACTTTATCCCCTGATTGGTGATCGTATTTACGGACCTATTGGTCATATTGTCGATGTGTTTGCCATTCTTGGTACTTTGTTTGGTTTGGCGACCACGCTGGGTTTATCAGTTACGCAAATCAACGCGGGTTTACATTACCTTTGGGAAGGCATACCGATTAACACCATGGTGCAAATCACCGCCATTGGGTTAATTACGTTAGCTGCAATAGGTTCTGTGGTTGCTGGTATGGATAAAGGGGTAAAAAATCTTTCGATTTTAAATATGTGCTTGGCTGTCTTTATCATGGTGATTGTGTTTTTCGTTGGCCCAAGTATTCATATTCTTGATGCCTTCGTACAAAACACAGGCTCTTATCTCAGCAACATTGTAGAGCGGACGTTTAATCTACAGGCTTATACGCAAAGTGATTGGATTGGTAACTGGACGCTGTTTATCTTTGCGTGGACTATCGCTTGGGCGCCATTCGTCGGCTTGTTTATTGCAAAAATTAGCCGAGGTCGTACTATCCGCCAGTTTATCTTTGGTGTGCTTGCGGTACCGACGCTGTTTACTTTCCTATGGTTTGCTATCTTTGGCGATACCGCCCTGTATTTGATTATGGAGCAAGGTAAAGATGTCTTGATTGGCGAAGTTCAGGCAGACCATTCGGTAGCATTATTCCAGTTCTATGATTTATTGCCTTGGTCTACTTTCCTATCGGTGATTACCGTCTTTCTAATCATTACCTTCTTTGTTACCTCCTCGGATTCTGGGTCCTTAGTCGTTGATTCATTGGCTTCTGGTGGTGCGCTGGAAACACCTGTGTGGCAGCGAGTCTTTTGGGCGTCTCTAGAAGGTATTATTGCAGCAACCTTATTACTGGCGGGTGGCTTAGGGGCCTTGCAAACCATGAGCATCTTAGCCGCACTGCCTTTTGCCATCATCATGTTGATTGCGGCACTTGGCTTATGGCGAGCCTTGGTGATCGAAGGGCATCGTGGTGCAGCAGTGGAAGCCGCTGCAACACCAGGTCGAGCATTCAGTAATGAAGGCAGCTGGCGCAAACGCTTAAGTACTTTGTTTAAATTTCCTGGTGAAGCCAAGGTGACTCACTTCATTAAAGAAGTGGTTGAGCCTGCGATGGAAGAAGTACAAAAAGAGCTCGCGATTCATGGCTGGAAAGCCAATATCACTAGAGAAGAAAACGGTGTTACTTTTCAGCTAGAAAGGGACGAAAAGTTAGATTTCTATTACCAAGTAGTGGCCACGGAACATGAAATACCAGAAGCCCACAGTGAGAATTCGAAATACGATACTCATTGGCAGGCCGATGTGTATATTCGTAATGGCGCGCTGGGTTATGAGCTCTATGGCTGTAGTCAGGATGAGGTGATACGTGATCTGATTGACCAGCTAGAACAGTACTTCAACTTTGTTGATGCCGCTCCAGGGCAATTACCTTGGAATACGGTGTCGTAGCTTAAATCTTGTTTAAAAGAGCAAAAGTCTATTAAAGCGTAAGCAAAAAAAGCCCGCATTGGCTCAATGAGTGAATGCGGGTTGTTATTAAATTGCTTATGCGTAATTTGCTTTTTTATCGCTAATTACTGACTCAGGGACGATGACACTCAAAGATTGAGGTCTGACGACGACTTCTAGCTTTTCAGCTTCACGCTCTTCGCCATCGATCACATAGTGACCTACTTGACTGATATCTACCGTTACACGCGATGCAGAACGATGGAATACGCCATTGTTCCCTTCAGGGGCTTCGCTGTCTTCATTTTGGTCGCCCAATCCAAGCATAGCCAATTCAGCCAAATTCAATATTTGCATGCGCTCAGGGTCTAACCAAGTTAAATCCAACTCGCCATCCATAATATTCGGTACGCCTTTACCTTGTGCTAAAAGCGTCGTTATAGGAGCGGCATTAGCAATGGTTAGGCTTGGTGTTGTGATGGTGAAAGGTTCATCGTCATTCAGTTGAATAGTAAATTCATGGACCTCGTTTTGGCCGATGGCTTCCCATAGACCTTTCAAGTAAGCAAGCTGACCACTGGTGTTCTTTTTACTACGGTCGGCTTTTTCAATCATCTGTTGCTCAAAACCAACGCCCGCCAGTAATAGCATTAATTCGCCGTTACAGGTTGCGGTGTCGATGCGTTGTTCGCAGCCATCAATTAGGTTTAAGCAAATGGTTTCCAAAGGTGCGACTTTTGACATGGTGCCGCAGAGCACATGGCTTAGCGCATTGGCGGTGCCAAATGGGATAATACCCAGCTTAATGTTGGTGCCTACCATGGCCGCTGCAACCTCAGTGACTGTGCCATCGCCACCACAGGCAATGATCATATCTGGCGAAGCTTTAACCGCTTCTTTGGCTAATGCAGTGCCATTTTTTTCTGGTGTGGTTGTTTTCACCGTGACATCAAAATAGGCTGATAGATAACGCAAAATAACGTCTTGTTGTGCTTCCCATTGGCGTGTTCCAGACACCGGATTGGCAATGAGCCAAGCGGAGTTATGCACCACCAAAAGCTTACTTTCTAAGGCGCTTTTTAGATGTTTAAACTGGCGTTTGTTTAAGCGAACAGTCTGGCGAATATCACGTATTTTTTCCATCACCTCTCTGGGAGTGGACTTAGGGTTCTGGCTCAGTAAATACGCTGCCATCATGAAGGCTGAGCGGCCTCGACCTAAAGCACAATGAATGACCACAGAGCGGCCCGTTTTACGGTGTGTGTGTATCCAGTTAAGAGCTTTTTGTATTTGCGTATCGGAAGGGACTGAGTGATCAAGAATTGGAATATTTAAGTAGTCCACATCGGCTTGATAAGACATCCAATTTAAAGAACTAAATTCAGCGGTTACGTCTAATACAGCGCTAATGTTCTCGCTTTTTATTTCATGAATATCCGAAGGGAATAAGCGTCGAGCCAAGAATAAGCCGTCATCAATTTTCTGTAACGCAGGAACAGAATCTGTGCTTCTCGCCCAACTGTTATAAAGCTGTGTGCTCCACAAAAAAGGCAGAAATACCCAGCGCACATAAATGGGTACTGTGCCATCGGAACGTTTGCGAAATATTGTTGGTTTATTAAGAAGATAGGCCAGACTGACAGTGAAAAAAGACAGGGCAAACCATGCCCAAGCGAGCTGGAAATAGACATTGCTGGTCATGATAACCAACAACACAAAAACAGCAGACACTAATAAATAATAGTTTGGTTTAAACAATACAACTCTCCCTAGAGTCCAGCCATAGTTCAAACAGAGTAACACACTGTTTTTTAAAAGTAAGACAGTAGCTCGTAAAGGTACAGATAGAAAAAAGAATCTCGCAATAAAAGTCAGATTTAGGACAGAATCGTCTTAGTATCTGACTCCTACCATTTGTGGGTTAAAGATCGGATTTTCGACCATGATTTTTTCTAAGCGTCGAGTTGCCTCGTTGGCTTTTGGCGATGTGAAAAGCGTCACTTCCATGTCTGGAAGAGAGGGCAAATCCTGATAAATAGCCAAATCCTCTTCTTCTAAGGTGTGGTAAGGAACAATACCAACCCCTACGCCAGCGCGAACCGCTGCTAGAACGCCTGAACGGCTTTGGCTGGTAAAGGCGATGCGATAAGGAATTTTGGCATTGTCGAGTGCTTCACAGGCAAATTGACGGTGTTTACAACCCTCAGCAAATACCACTAAGGGCAGTACGCTTTGGGTATGAACAAAATGATTTTTTGGACCAATCCAAACCAGTTCATCACGGCGTAACCGAATGCCGCCTTCGGTATCAGCCAGCATTTCAACTAGAGCAATATCAAGCTTGCCTTTGTCCAAAAGGTCCAGCAAATAATCTGGACGATAATCACAAATCGCCTCTAGTTCAGCTTCGGGGTAGCTCAAAATGAAGTCCTGTAAAAGCGGAGCAAGCGTGCGGCTAGCGTACTGATCATGCGTTCCCAGCCGAACCACACCACTAATGTCCATATTCTGAAACGAACCAACAATTTGATCATGAAGGTTTAAAAGCTGTTGCGCATGCGCTTTTAATTGCTCTCCGACAGCAGTTAATCGCACACCATGTTGACCACGTTCCATCAGTGGGTTGGCGATTAAATCTTCCAAGCGATTGAGCTGCATGCTGATTGTCGATGGCGCCTTGTGCAGTTGTTTGGCGGCCTCAGTCAGGTTTAGCGTCTCAGCCACGACCATAAAAGTGCGAAGTAAATTTATCGGTAAATCACGCATTGTTTAGTTTTCAATATAGTTGAACGTAGAGTTGAATATTTATCGATTTACCGAATAAAAGCAAGCTCCTAATATGGCGCCATTGATTGTTTTTTATACATGTCTTTCAAGGGTGTTTTTAGCAAGGAGTTTTTGATGCGTATTCCAATAACATTTGGCTTTAATCAGGTTATCAGTCACGGCTTTGGTATTTTCTTGTTTGCGGCATTAGTGCCAACCATGCAAGGCTCGCTTGATATTACCAGTTGGCATCTCGCCCTAGCTGGGGCGCTAACACAAGTGTCTTATCTTATCGGTGCTATGTTATTGGGCGTAATTGGTCCGCGCCTAGACTCCGGTCGCTTGTTGCTGATCACAGGCATACTCACTACGTCTTTGCTGTTTACCATGGCATGGCTAGATAATACGACTGTCATGATTTTTGTTCTCACCGTGATGGCGGCGAGTGCGGCCATTAGTTGGGGGTCCATTGTGGAGCTAGTTACTCGGTACGGTCGTGCTGACCGCACAGCGACTAACTTGTCTATTGCTTCAAGCGGTACTGCTTGGGGTTACAGTGTTAATGGTTTGATCATTTTACTGATTGTTCCACTATTGGGATGGCGAAGCGGTTGGATGGCTGCATCGGTACTTGGACTGATTACCTTGGTAGTCACTTTTAGGTTACTTAAAAGCGTTCGATCTCAGTCACAGGATCAAGACATTGATGTTACTTTCGCAATGGGCACACGGCAGTTGTTTAAAACCGTATTGCGTGAACGCACCGCTTTTCTTGCTTGCTTGATTTTGCTACTAGTGGGCGCTTCAACCATTACTTTTACGACTTGGCTGAATACCTATTTGGCGGAGTTATCACTACCGCCAGCATTGGGCGGATATACTTGGGGGATTATTGGCGTAACAGGCATGATCGCGGGCTTTTTTGTTGGCAAATTGGCAGATAACAAAGGTCCTAGTGTTACGCTTTTGGTTATTTTTGGCATTTTTGCTTTAGGCTTGTTGGCTTTCACTTATCGTCCTGAGCAGTTTGTTATGCTTGCAGGCTTTGGCTACGGCATGATGTATTTCCCTATTTGGGGCATTATTGCAGGCTGGATAAGCAAACAATATTCTTCCAAAGCGACCATGCAGATCAACGGTATTGGCATGGTGACGTTTGGACTTGGTGGTGCTCTAGGCAATGTCTTGGCAGGGATGATTTACGATGCGACTGGTAGCCTGTCCAATGTGTATTTACTTATCTGTGGGCTGGCTGTCGTGTTGTTTGTATTGGCAATGTATATATTCTTGCATGAGCGCCAATCCAACAAACCACGCTCTGACAGCTTCTTACAGCCAGAAATTTGATCTGGTGTTTAATGGTATTGACCGTCAGCCTTCATGGCTGACGGTCACATTTTTCATTTTTACCCAAGCCGCACTTATACTTTTAACTTCGACAAAATGTTGGTTAATTGATTCACTGCTTCCACACTATTCTTATGGCCGGACGATAAGCTGGAGACCACGTCGCGTAATTCCTGTGCAGCATCACTGATGATTACAAGGTTACGATTAATCTCTTCTGCTACGTTAGACTGCTCTGTGGCGGCAGAAGCTACTTGTGAGGAATTCTCGGAAATAGTCACTACGCGATCGTTAACAAAACCTAATTTCTCTGCGCTGTTGTTGGCCACGGTTACTGTTTCGCTGATGTTAGATTGACTGTTGTTTATCAAGTTTACTGCGGAGCCGACGTCTTCTTGTAGAGCTTTTATAAGGGTGTCGACTTCCTCTGTGGAGTCTTGTGTACGTGCCGCGAGACTACGCACTTCGTCCGCTACGACAGCGAATCCTCTGCCTTGCTCACCTGCGCGGGCGGCTTCTATTGCAGCATTCAAGGCCAACAAATTGGTTTGCTCTGCGATAGCACGAATGGTGTCTAAAATGCTGTAAATTGCGTCGCTGCGTTCAGAGACTTTAGCTACTTGAGTGCTGGCTTCGTTCAGTTCAGAGGCAAAATGTTCTACTTGGCTGCGGTTGTGCTGTACTAAGTCTAATGATTCTTTAAGATAACCGCTCATTTCATTAGTGGCATTGCCATTTTCTTGAGCTAAGTTTGCCACATCAAAAGCAGAGCTCGACATCTCTGTTACAGCGGTCACAACGGACTGAATTTGATCAGTTTGCGATGAAATAGACGAGTCGACTTGTATGGTGGTATCAACAAAGCTTTCATTGGAATGTGCCACGACATGGCGCTGTTCATTGAGTTGTTGAACCATTTTTTGCAATTTTTCAGTAAACAGATTAAAACCATCGGCAAGCTGTACCAATTCGAGATGTTTTTGTTGCCCCAGGCGTTGCGTTAAATCGCCTTCTTCAGAAGCCAGCTCCTTCATACGTGACGCGATATCACCCAATGGTGCGGTTACAGAACGTACTATTAGATAAATAACCCCTAACCCAATGAATACCAAAATCAATGAAAGTCCGAGTAAAATCGTTACGGCATTGTTGGTTTTAGCATTTAGTCCAGCGTTTAACTTTATGGATGGCGCAAGTAAAACGCTAGTCGGAACAGACAAGAATACAGTCCAGTTTTGAGCCGCGTGTCCAATGGCAAAATCACTGGTAAATGTCCACTCTAACTCTCCTTCAACCAATCCTTTTTTCGTAAGATCCACACCAGATAACGGAGTCGATTTTATGTTATTGCCTACCGCTTTGGGGAATGCACTGGAACCCACGATAATGCCACGTTGGCTAACAATAGTAATCTGCCCTTGACCATCGAATAGGTTTTGAGCCAAAGAAGTGACTTCGGTTTGAATCTTCGGCAAATTGACATCCGCACCGACCAAGCCGACAGACTTTTTGTTGACCAAGACGGGTTCGGTGTAACTGGTCATAAGAACACTATTGCCCTCTGATATTTCATATAGATAAGGATCGAGTAAGCAGGCATTAGCAGATTCTAGAGAGCATAAATACCATTCAGATTCACGAATACCATTGTCGTCTACTTCGGTGCCGTACTTCTCTGCAGACTCTGTTTCGTAAGAAACAAATTGCCCTTCTTCTTTCACCCAATATACATCTAAGGTTCCAACATCTGATGTCGTGAGCGTGTTCTTTGGCGACGTGCTGTCTAATTGGTCGTAACCGTTTTTTTCAAATTGAGCATACAAAGCACTCATGGTTGGCGTGCTTTTTACAAAGCCTTTTGTCATCGCGTGAACACGCTCACGGCTGAATGGTTCGCCGCTGTTTCCTATGGCTGTTTGAGTGAGCAGTGAGGCGAAGTTGGTCACCGTCGAAGCGGTGGATTCGAGGAACACTCGAACCTTAGTTTGTGCTTCATTAGCCGTGGACATTAGTAAGGTTTCTGCTTGGTCTTTTTGAACTTGACTTAGTTCATCTGATGCGAATTCATTGATTGAACGGATGGATTGAGTAGAGGCCAAAATCACAATACCTACTAGACACATGGCAAAAAAGCCAACGAGGAAAACAAGCTTTACTCTTATACTAAGATTCGACATCTGGAGCCTTTTTTTGGTTAGTCAATTGGATTGGATTCAGCGAGCGAATACGTTTTATTGGCTATTAGTGTAGACAATACGGCAATAAAAGATAAAAAAAAAAGCGTCAGGACTCTATATGCCTTTGGAGGTAGTTGCGCATTTTTGTACTTCAGGAGAAAGAGATAGCACTAAAAAAGTATTAGACTATGGTTTGGGCCCGCTATGGTATTGTTCTTGAGAATGATGGGAAGAACTCGACATATTGTTTCGCTGTTGCGAATAAAATAATGGATCAACATAAACCTAGCAAAAACGAGCTGTTATTTAATGGCTCGCAATGACATTGTTAATAGCTTTTGAAATTAGGTCTTTTTTCACCAATGTGCTTTTCACTGGTTTATCAAACCAGAAGTCCATTGGCTGATCAAAGCCGATGCCGTGCATGTAATTGTAGAGTGCTTTACGCAGTCCGTCGCCTAACATGTCGTGATCGGTTCCCGTTGGATCGGTGAAGTCCACATCGTTTTCTGCGAACAAAATATCAGGGCGCTCTACGAGAGTGATGCCATATTCATCCGGGTTAATACCAATTGGGCTGTGTGCTGTGGCGGCGAATCTATGCCAGAAAGCCGATTGAAAACAGCCTTGCGCCATCATCTGACGCACCATGTCTAAAGCGTCTATGGTTTCTTGCTCAGTTTGTGTCGGGAAGCCATACATCAAATAAGAATGCACCAGAATATCCGCATCACTGAAGGCTTTGGTTACGCGAGCGACTTGTTCGACGCTCACGCCTTTTTTCATTAGTTTTAGCAATCGATCAGATGCTACTTCAAGCCCGCCACTTACCGCGATACAACCAGAATCCGCCAATAACTGACAGCGCTCTGGTGTGAAGGTTTTTTCAAAACGAATATTGCCCCACCAACTGATCACCACGCCGCGTTCGATTAGGCGTCTTGCTAAGGCAAACAAGGCTTTTGGCGGAGCGGCTTCGTCGACAAAATGGAAACCTGTTTGTCCGGTTTCTGCGATCAATTCTTCAATACGGTCCACCAATATATCGGCACCTGCCGCATCGTAGCGATCGATGTAATCCAGTGTCACGTCACAGAAACTGCATTTGCGCCAGTAACAGCCGTGGGCAATGGTGAGCTTGTTCCAGCGGCCATCACTCCAGATTCGGTGCATCGGATTGAGCATTTCACACAGGGACAAGTATTCGGTTAACGGCAAACCGTCGTAAATCGGTGTGCCGACATCAGTTTGCGGGATATCGTAAAGCTCGGCGTTTTCATTGTAGTGAACGAATGGCTCGCCATTTTCGTCTTCAGCGAGGAAGTAAGTACGCACTAACTCGTCGATTTCACGCTTTCCGTCAAAGAATTCCAGCAAGGTCATAAAAGGACGTTCGCCATCATCAAGGCAGAGGAAATCGACAAACTCAAACACGCGAGGGTCTTTCAGTGCACGTAGCTCGGTGTTAATAAAACCACCGCCCAATACCACAGGAAGATCGGGATTAATGCTTTTACAAGTTTGCGCAATACGCAGTGCGCCGAGCATATTACCGGGGAAAGGCACGGTTAATGCCACGACGCTGGGTTGCGTTTCTTCCAGATATTGCTCGACCAATTGCTCGAGGATTTCTGAACTGAAGCTCGGTTCGCCCATCAGCGTATTGTAGAGATCGTCAAAACTTGGGTTAGCTGCCGCTAGACGCTCGCCATAGCGACTGACTTCAAAGTACGGATCGACGCCTTGAGTAATCACAGCCGACAAGTCATTAATAAACAAAGTGGCCAGATATTTGGCTTTGTCTTGCACGCCAAGCTGGCCAAAGGCGGTTTTTAAAATGTCGCCTGACACGGCTTCCATCTGTTCTATAGCATCAAACGCAGGGCCTTCAGGTAAAAAACGGCGGGATGTAATACGCAGTGCAAGGCTAGAATCTTTACCTTGTAAAAAACGAATCACAGGTTCAACGCAAAGGCGATAACGATCAAACTCCGCTAAGAAGCTAAATACGGCATCAGGCAGCTCGTCGTCTTCAAATGACTCGAAGTTGTCTTCCACATGCTGGCGGATAATATCCAGCGCAGGGGCTGTCATCATCTCTAAGAATAACTCAATGGCAGGGTCTCGCTGCACCGCCTCATAGCCCCGAGAGCGCAAAAAGCCCGTCAAATACGCCGTTGCTGGGTAGGGCGTATTTAATTGCGTCATGGGTGGAGTCATCAGAAGAACGGTCATAGCCTGCCTTTAAAGTAAAACCTAATCGGAATAGGCGGATTCTAGCATTTAAAAAGAGTTCCAACCTTTTTTAAATGCTGTTTTTCTAGCTGTTCTTTAGTTCAAGGATTATGAATTAAGACGTTTTCTAATGAAGGTAGAATTGGGGCTGCCCATAGCGGCATGTTGATACTATGGGCATTTTTCAGAAACTATTTTTTTTTAATTTTTATTCATTGTGTTGTTAATAAAATTAATTATATCGTTGTTAAATCGAGTGCTTTCTTCAAAAAATGGAGAGTGTCCTGAGTTTTCATATATTTTGCTCTGACTAGTAGAATTAAGCTCTTTAACTCTCTTTAGAGATGCGTTGGGGTTAACCAAAGCATCATGAGCGCCATAAATTAAAAGAAAAGGTTTGGTTAGCTTGCCTAGGCCATTCACAACATCCACATTCATACTTGGAACGGTTTTTTGCATGTTAAAAGATGCTGTCGCAGCATTGGCCAATAAAAGCTCAAAAGTCTCGGTATCAGGTTGTGTATTAAAGCATAAGCGTATGAAGTGACGTTCAGCTTCAAGATGTGTTTTTAGGTCTTCATCTGCCATACCACTATAAGTCTTTGGATGAGGTGTGATTTGTCCAGCCGCTAACTCAATCACTCCACCAACATACATAACACCCGCGATATGAGAGTCGCCATAGGTTGCTAAATAGCTACTGATGACAGATCCCCCTAGAGACCAGCCAACTAATATTGGCTTTTGTGGTGATGTGGTTTTAACCGACTCAATCACTGCGGCTAAATCATCGCCCCATAAACGACCATTTTGATATGATTCGATTGCCTCAGGTTGATCAGATAATCCATGACCACGAAGATCAAATGTAATTAAACGGTTTTTTGCCAGCTGAGGGTCATTAATTTGCGAACTCCAGCTTAAATGGCTGCCAAGCAGACCGTGAACAAAAATGATAGGTATTCCTTCTGGAGCCCCAGATTCTTGTACAGCAAGAGATACGCCATCGGCAGAAACCACTTTATAATTCTGATCACTAGCGAAAGCCAATGGAGTAAAAAACATTAAGAAAAACGAGTAGAGTAAGCTACTCAAAGCGAGCTTACGTGCGATTTTTATCATAAGATATATCCTTAGTTTAAGATTAAAAACGCAGTCTAAACCCTAACACTAATGTGAGAGTCAACGTAAAATTTGAGTATTCTATGCAAAACAGAAAACCAACAGGAACGATCACTATTGGCAATTTAGCTAAGCGATCAGGTGTCAGTGTGAGATCTATTCGACACTATGAAGAAGAGGGCGTATTAACATGCTATCGTGGAGATAATGGCTATCGTTTTTTTTCGATAGAAGCGATTACTCAGGTAAGGCAAATTCAGCGTTTGATTTCTTTTGGTTTCAATCTCAAAGATATACGTACTTTCCCCGAATGCATGAGACTAGTAGAAGGCGCTGAATTTTGTGAAGAAACACTCAGCGCTCAACAGTCACTGCTACAATCTATCGATCATCAAATAGAGACATTAGAAGAGCGTAAATATCAGCTACTGAAAACGATGTCAGAGAACATTTCCCAAGCATCATCGGTTATAGATGAAAGGTAATAGTTGTATAGATTAGGATTTACAGTGTTGTCGAACGGAAAGCATAATAGTCAACAAGTAGCTCGCATCTGTTCTATAGCATCAAACGCAGGGCCTTCAGGTAAAAAACGGCGGGATGTAATACGCAGTGCAAGGCTGGAATCTTTACCTTGTAAAAAACGAATAACCGGTTCAACGCAAAGGCGATAACGATCAAACTCCGCTAAGAAGCTAAATACGGCATCAGGCAGCTCGTCGTCTTCAAATGATTCAAAATTGTCTTCTACGTGCTGGCGGATAATATCCAGCGCAGGGGCTGTCATCATCTCTAAGAATAACTCAATGGCCTCGCTGCACCGCCTCATAGCCTGCCTTTAAAGTAAAACCTAATCGGAATAGGCGGATTCTAGCAAATGACCTGCACAAAAGCCCCGTGAATTCGGGGCTGGTGCCCGTTTATATTAGATAATACTAGCGAATAATGGCAATTATCACATCCATGACATTGGTATTTGTTGGGCCAGTAATAAAGATCGCATCCTGTTCACGCAAGTAGGTCCCTGCGTCAGCGCGTTTCAATGCATCTCGAACCGCGTGCATATCTTTTGCTGTTGAGCCATCTACAATACCGCCAGCTGCGTCGGTTGGACCATCACTGCCGTCAGTGCCGGCAACCAGCACCAATATGTTATCGCGACCAACGATGTTTTCTGCAATGCCTAGTGCTAGCGCTTGGTTACGGCCACCGTTGCCGGGGTTTTCGGGTAGCTTAACCGTTGGCTCTCCGCCAAAAATGTACACACCCGGTTCGGCATCCATTAGTTGCTGACCAATATAAGAAGACAGTATTTCAACATCGTCATACAGGTTTTCTGTATTTTCGATAACGTGATAGCCAAGCTCTGTTGCTTTGTTGGCCGCTGCTTCTCGGGCGACTTGGTTGGTACCAATTAAGGCAACGCTGGCAGCCGATGGACAGCGTTTAATTGACCCAGTGCCAGAGCCAATGGTACCAATGTCATCGCCTTCCACGTCGGAAATAGCCAGTACGCGGACGTCAGCACCTTTAAATTTTTCGAGTAACTTACCGTCTTTGACCAAAGAGGTTTCTTTGCGGCGGGTATTGATCTGACCAATATTATAGCCAGCTGCAAGCATTTGATCTGTTAGCTTTTGCCAGTCTTCCAAGCTGACATCGTCAGGCAGAGCTTCAGATAAAGCCGATGCGCCACCAGAGACTAAAAGAAGTAATTTACTACCTGCTTGCATGTCTGTGACCGTAGAGAGTATTTGCTTGCCAGCGTCCAATGAGTGTTGATCTGGAACAGGATGAGCTGACTCAAGAACCGTTACGTTGGTTGCATTCCACATAGTTTGGTCTGTGTGATCGTACTTTGTGACTAATAACGCAGGGCAATCGTTACCTAGTGCCGCTAAGGCACCTGCACACATGCCACTGGCTGCTTTACCGACGGCTATGATTTGATCTGGCGTGAAGTCAGTAAAGCTTTCTACTGCACGGTACGTTGCATTGTAGCCAGCCACCGCATTGATCGCAGCGTCAAAAATAGACACAGCAGAGTTTTTATCATGTGAATGCAAACCTGTTCTCCCTTACTTGCCTCAGAGGCATAAACTAAAAAACCGCATCAACAGGACAGAGTCACGCCCTTAGATGCGGTTTTTTGAATGTCTAACGACAGTATTACTTAATTACCAAGTGGCCCTTGCAGACCATTTTGAGCAAGTAACGTCGTGTAGATATTCGAGTTCAATACCATCATCTCCGAGTATTCAGCAACAAGTGCCGCGCGTTTGTCTGTGTCTTCGGTTGCGTTAATTGCTCCCCAGTATGCCGCAATTTGTGTTGCGCTGTCAGCTAGTTGCTTGATTTGCTCAGCTGATAACGCTTTAACAGAACTCGCGTTTACTTTGCCCACGCCGTTGACCGTCTTAGTACCACCGTTGGTGAAACCTTTAGGCAAATCGCCTTTTAGGTTAATCACTTTATCGTGTTGAATCACACTTAGGATTTGATCAACCGCTTGCTTAGCGCCTTCGACACGAGAAACGTGTTCTGTGTCTGCCGCCGCATGTGGTAGAAGTTCCATTTTGCCTACGTGCTTTTCGTAGATGTTGCGGTAAGGAACCATTGGGCCAGATAATTCGCCAGTAGCTGGGTCTTTAAACAAATCCGCATCGATTGCTGCGTAACGGATTTGGCCGCTTGCTAAGGCAGCGTCTAACGCTTCGATGTCAACTACTTCGCCACGGTCGTAGTTAACTAGCACGGCACCTTGTTTCATTGCAGAGAAAACGTCTGCATTGATGATGTCAGAGTTGCTGAACTTGCCAGTATCAGCATTGAATGCACCTAGGCCAGTGTGTGGGCTAAGTACGTCAGCGTCTTGTGCTGCTTCAACGATGCTAGAGGCGTAAGTGAAGCCTTCAGACTCGATCCATTTCTGGTGCGCAGGACGAGCGTATACAGATACCTTCATACCAAATGCAGCGCCTAGTTTCGCTACTTCACGACCGATGTTGCCGTAACCAACAACAGCAAGCTTCTTACCTTCAAGCTTAGTCGTTGGGAACTCTGCAAGGTTCTTACCTGTGTCGAAGTCACCCGCCACAACGCGATCGTGCATGGCAGAAACTTGTAGATCAGGAAGCACTTTAAGCAGCGCTTTCATTGCCGCTTGTGCGGTTGCACGAGAGTTGAAGCTTGGTGTGTTCATCAGTGGTGCAACACCACCTTCACCGTTACCGCCGCCCCAGCTAGCAGAGCCCATGTTGCCAGTGCCCGCACCGATACGTACGCCACCTAACTCGAACTTAGATTCCGCTGGGAAGAATGTCGCTGCAGCGATCACAGCGTCGTATTGACCTTCGCCCGTTTCAGCTAATAGCTCGTCTTCACGGCTTAGGCTTGGCTGGTAGAAGAAATGTACTTTACCTTTCGCAAGGTCACCGGCTTCAGCAACAGAACCGAAGTGGAACTCACCGCCTTTAGACTTGATGTAAGCTGCAACTTCGCTGCAATCAGCGTTGCCGTCAGCATCGAATACCATGCCGACTAGGTCAGCGATTAATACTTTGTAAGCACGGTTTGCATCGTCTACACGTACGTCGCCTTCAGCTGACGCTGATACAGCGCTTTCGAAAGACTCGCCTTGTTCAGCTAGCAATTCTTCAAGAACCGCGTTTTTCGCACGTAGGTAGCAGTACTGAATGTTTTCTAGTAGCGCCGTGATGTCTTGTGAAGGACGGATACCGCCGATCCATGCACGGTAGTCGCCTGGCGTACCTGGGAATGCGTTTACGTAACGAGCAACGTCTAGACCTTTCTCGTGCGCACCGTCAGTATGAGTGATACCTTCGTAGCCTAACATTTGCTTCGACTTAGCAATGATGCGAGCGTGAACGTCTGCGTCTGTGATGTCACCATCCGTCACTTTGAGAAGCGTTACGGCTGCACCACGAGAATCTGCATTAGATACACCAAGTTCGAACAAGTCGCTGCTTGCTATCCAGCTGTCTACAGACTGGCGGTTTGCTGCAGAACGCGCATTCAGTGCGTAAACATCACCTATCATGCGTTCGTTGCGAAGGATCGCAAAGGTGGTTTCGGCAAACGCTAAGGTGCTGAAGGTATTAATGATACCGCCAAGCATTTGGTCTTTTTCTGCATCGTAGATTGGGCCAAGATCAGTGGTTTTTTCACTGGTCAGTGGTTCTTTTGCGTCACGTGGCACTGCAATTTTAAGCTGACGAGGAATCGCCCAAGAAGGGTCTTTCTGGTTCGCATTGATCAGTGCTAAGGCAGGTTTAGTTAAAGAAACGATGAAGTAACCAGAAATACCGCCGATGGCTTTTTGGAACGGCATGAATAGGTTGCATTTTGTTAGTACGCCATCCACCAACTCTTTCGCCCAAGGCATAGCACCAAGTAGGGACGTTGCATCGATTACGGCGTGGTGTTCTTCTGGGTTAGCGTCAATCCAAGCCAATAAGTTGGCAATTTCTTGCTCTGTGTAAGTGGTCGCGCCTGTTGTTTCATGGCCCACACCGAAGAACAATTTAACGCCTTTTTCGATTAGGAAGTCAGCACTTGGAATCGCGCCTTCGCCTTCAGCAAAGATAATCCGGTTTTCGTCACCGTTAGTCGCATAACGCTGTAATTCTGTTAGCTGAGTGCCCCAAGATTGACGAAAGAAACCGCCAGCCTTGCCTTCAGCCGATTCAGGCTTAGGCGTATCAACGTACACAATTTGAGAGGCATCGTTTGCAGTCATTAAATGCAGAGCTGCTGCGGTAAAGCCACTGTGACCACCACCAAGACCAACCGCCATACGGTTGGCTTTAGGAAAACCAAAGTAGCGGTGAATTTCACGCATCATGTCATTTAGGACTTTGTCTGCAGGGTAGCCACGGTGCATGCCACGACCGATTTCCGCAGTAGTGAAACTACCAATGCGATTACCTTTGTCGTCTAGTTTTGGGTAGTTTTCTTCTATCCAAGCGTCAAATTCAAAACGAAGTTGACGAGCATCCACTTCGTTTAATGTCATGTCTGTAATAGGACCAACGCCGAAGAACTGGTTGCTAGTAGCCTGAGGAGCGCCTTTTTGTGTCAGAGAAAGCGCACTCGCGCGAGCGGCTTTAAGTTGCTCAATTGAAGTCATCGTTTTCATTACCTGCAAGATAGTTTATACGTTCGCTCTGGCTTTAATGGCTATTCTAAGACCAGGCAGAGAAGAGTCCCTGTCCTTCCCCACAGATAAGAATGTTTACCCATGGACATTATCCAAACAGAGCATGGTTTTATTTTTTAAACACAAAACGATAAATGAGAATCTTTATTACGTTGTGCTAGTGCAGCAGTGTAATCTTGTTCAACGACATGAAAGTGTTCTGAAAACGCCAAAATAATGCGTGTCCCCTACAAATGGACGCAATTAATCGACTTAAAAGTGAAAAAGCGCACTTTATGGCACTAGGGGAAGGAGAAAGTGGGTGGCATGCTCGTATTAGAATGGTGAAATACGAGCTTTAAAGATTATTCAAGAATGGGCTTCAAATAGTCTAGGCCAAGTTGCTGCATTTGCTGTTCAACCCAATCGACTCTTTGACGAAGATAATAGGTTAGCTCGTTAGGGTTTCGAGTACGGGGACTTGGTAGCATGATGGCCAAGCGAGCTGCTTGGTTCATGGTGAGCTTGCTGGCGGATCTGCCAAAATAATGCTGGCTTGCGGCTTCGACACCATAAATGCCTTGGCCAAACTCAGCGATATTCAAATACACTTCAAGAATACGCTTCTTGCCCCATAGTGTTTCAAGGCCAATGGCAAAGCCTGCTTCTAATCCTTTGCGAATAAAACTTCGACCAGACCAAAGGAAAAGATTTTTTGCCGTTTGCTGGGTAATAGTGCTCGCACCACGAAGACCTTGTCCATCATCGTATTGGTCAAGCGCCTTACTTATCGCGGTAAAATCAACGCCGAAGTGATTGGGAAAGCGTTGGTCTTCGGAAGCAACCACGGCGAGTGGCATATAGGGCGGTAGCTTATCAATGCTGATCCAATCTTGAGTGGCCGGATAAGGACTTTGCAACATAAACGCTGTGGTTGGCGGTGGTATAAAGCGAAACACCAATAAAACAAGAATCAGCAATAGCAAAGCGCGCCAAAGAATGGTCCAAGTCTTTTTGAAAATACCCTGTTTACGCTTTGCCATTTATTCTCTCTTAATGATTCGAACGAGGCTTTCTAGCCCGCGACAACCAAGAGTATAAACAATAACAGTGGTAAATCTTTAATGAATCTTTAGTTTTTGCTGCGCAGACTCTATACCTCGATTCCTGTAGCATTCGTCCACCAAAATTTTACCGTCCGCAACATCGGATTTCACCTTACATTATAGCAATAGGACATTGCCAAATGGCCGACTTTAAAACCCATTTTACGGTGGCAGCCATACTCAGCGCACCATTGGCAGCCAGCACCTTTATTATGGGCTTTGCCAATATGAACGAGGCCATTTTTTACGCCTTGGCTGGCACCCTTGGTGGATTATTGCCTGATATCGATGCCGATGATTCTGCCGCTATTCGTCTGATATTTCGGCTCTTTGGCGCCTTGGCTGGTGGTCTGGCAATTGCGTTTGGCATGGAGAAACTGATTCATTGGCAGGTACTCGCCTTAGCGATTGTCAGTTATTTAGTGGTACGTTTCCCTATCCAATGGGTGTTTGAGCAATTTACTATACATAGGGGGACGTTGCACAGTCTGCTGGCCAATATGATGTTTGCCATGCTTGCCGTTCCTATTACTTATCACTTGTTCGCTCTTGAAGCGAAAACCGCTTGGGGGATTGGTGGTTTTATATTCTTGGGTGCGACCATCCATCTCATACTTGATGAGTTATACAGTATTGAACTGTCTGGCATGCGTATCAAACGCTCGTTTGGCACCGCGATGAAGCTCACCGATTGGGGTGAGCCGCTGGCGTCGCTGGTGTTGGTGCTCTGCTGCGTAGTGGGTTATTGGTTAAGCCCAAGCGCAGAAGCTTGGATAACAGCCTTTACTTGGTGGCCGGAGAACGTACAGTTATCAGACTGGTTTATACAAGAGCTAAACGAGTTACGTCAGCTCTGGGGTTAGGGGATAAATGGGTTCAGCGGATCAAGACTGGCTTATGAAGACATAACCCAGTCTGTCGCTTCTTTCTTACGCTTGAACACCTTAATGTCTGCAGAGATAAACCAGCTAATTACACGAATTAGTCTGTTCTGCCAACGGCTTTTGCCGTAGATGGCAATGCGATTGAACTCACCGCCAAGTCGCTGACTTAATAAAAATTCCGACCAAGCGCTTTTAATGCTCCAGCCTTCAAACTCACTAATATCCACCAACAAACCCGCATAAGGGGAATGGATAGTGTACAGCGCCGCCTCTAGCTTAGGCGTGATGCTTTCGAAATCCATGTCGCTTGGGTGACCTGAGGTTTTCACATTGAGTAACAGCTTGTCGTTATAACGCTTTGCATTCAGTGAAACACCATTTGTGTAAGTAGACATAATTAGCTCCTAAAAAGCGCTTATCAATAGTGTTACTTTAGAACAAAATTGCCAGTAGGAAAGTTGATTAACTCAGCATAGATAGTCAGCAAGCAGCTTGTAATTTGCGCTTTTTGCTAAAAGTGTCAGTAAAAGCAATAGAAAAAGGGAGAATCTCTATAATGTAGCCACCTAACGTGGATACATTTGCTTGAGTGTTATTATGCCTAGGCACATATTATTGGCCTAGGCGTTTGCAAAGTAATGATGATTAGTTTGATCTTAATCAATAACAGTTGGCGAATTTAAACTGTTTGTTGGGACAGCACACTGCGGCGGAATTGCAGGATAACCAATATAATCAAAAACCCTACCGCCAAGCAGAACGGAAACAGCACTGTCGTCACAGAGTAGGCTTCCAGCGCCACCACAGAGCACACATTACGTAAAATCATAATAATGAAGAAAACACGGCTGTCTTCAAAGGGGCGGTGATAAACTTTTCGAAAGGTGGGGCCAAAGCCTATCATATCGATCGTGGTCAGAATCAACACAGCCCACAGGGGATCATTTGTTACGTACCACAGAGGCAATGATGCCAAGGCAAGAGCCAAACATCCCCAGTCTAATTTAGTGATAGTGGCATCACCGCGCTTAATATACGCTAAGAAGGCAATGAAAATCGTAATAAAGCCTGATAACCCAATGGGCCATGCTCCTACGCCGCCCTCGGCTTCTAGCTGAGCAAAGAATACAATGGTAGTGGTAATGCCCCAAATGACCCATGAAAATACATGAGGTTTCACCTTGCCTCGCAGGATCAGCGCAATATAAGGCACAAAACCAACCATCGCTAACGCAATCGCAATGCCGCTAAAAACAAGTTTTATATTAAAATCCATCTGTCTTTCCTGCCTCATCCATCATAGTAACACTCGATTCTACAGACTTCATTGTTAAACAGACGGACAAAATACGTCAAATTTGCACCAAAATAGGTCGTTTAAAGTGAGTTATGGATTGTCTATTAAGTGATAGCCAAAATGGCTTCTAGCGCCCAATTTTTAAACACATCTAAATTGCCCAATTGTTCTTTGAGATGTTTTACAATCCAGAGACCATCCAAGACTCAGCACACCATAGAAGGGCAATGGCCAAATGAATCCATCGAACAAGGAAGTGGGCTCCAACTTAGTGGGAAAAGGCGTATTGTTATGCCTAGCCGCGATGTTGGTATTCGCGTCACAAGATGCCGTGACGAAAATCCTCGTGCAGGATATGTCCGTAGCGCAAGTGGTATTAGTGCGCTATTGGGTATTTGCCCTGTTTGCCATCGTTTGGGTATCACGCACCAGCACTATTCGCCATGCATTACGTTCAGTTCGTCCTAAGTTACAAGTATTGCGCTCCATATTATCCATCGCAGAGATTGCGATTTTTAATTTGGCTCTGCGTTATCTTGGCTTGGCAGAATCCCATTCGTTGATGGCGGCATTCCCATTGATGGCGATTGCCTTGGCGGCCCCCATCCTAGGAGAACGGGTAAGCATGAAATCGTGGTTAGCGGTTTGTGTCGGCTTTGCCGGAACGCTTATTATTCTTCGGCCTGGGTTGGACGTCTTTAAACCTGAGTCATTGATACCATTAACTGCAGCCCTGTGCTTTGCCTGTTACCATATCGTGACTCGTCAGGTGAGTTCAGCGGGTGATGGTTTTCATACCAACATACTGTATATGGCGTTGATCGGCTTCGTGTGTGCAACCCTCTTTGGTGTGACGGCATGGCGTGCACCAAGCATGCAGGAATGGATGCTATTGGCCGTGATCTCTATTATGAGTGTCGCCGCACAGCTTTTGTTAGTAAAAGCGCTAGAGTATGCACCAGCCTCGGTATTACAACCGTTCAACTACAGCTTATTGGTGTTTGCCACCATTATTGGCTTCTTAGTATTTAGCGAACTACCAGACAGGTGGACCATAGTAGGAGCGGGCATTGTCATTGCCAGTGGACTGTACGTGATCTACCTACAGCGTACTCGTGAATAGTTTTTTATATGCACCCGAATCCCTACAGCCCGATATGGCAGTGGGGAATGACAGTTTTAAAGAAAATATTAAACGCTGACTGGCAGGCGAGTCTCGCCTATGAAGCGCGGTAGGGAACCGAGTCAGACGGATTAAATTTCCATCTGCCCAATTGACCCTAATTGTTAGACCTCAGCGATCAATATTGTTGAACTTGATTTCTACCTAACGCTTTTGCTTTATACAAAGCAAAGTCTGATTTGGTGTAAAGCTGCTCAAAAGAGGCGTTGCTATCTTCGGTTACGAGGCCGACAGATATGCTTAAAAAGACAGTGTGTCCATTTATCTTAAGAGGTGTCGCGGCGATCTGTTCTCGAATTCGATTGATAATGTTGAAGGCTATTTCCTGATCAGTATTGCGAAGAAAGATAGCGAATTCCTCGCCGCCAACTCTGCCAAATATATCGTATTGTCTCAGTTGTGTTGTTGCCAGCTTAGTAACATGCTGCAACGCTGCATCTCCAATTTGGTGACCAAATTCATCATTAACTTTTTTGAAAAGGTCTAAATCAATTAACGCCATTGTCGAGTAGGTTCCAGCGTGTCGATTGCGTATTAGCTCATTTTCGACTGAATTGACAAAGCCTCGACGATTGGCACACCCAGTCAGCTCATCGACGAGAGCAAGCTCGCTGAGCTTTTCTAATGTATTTTCCAGCCCACCCTGAAGGATTTTTTGTTTGGTGATTTCTTTCATCTGAACTAAAAGAAAGCGGGACTCATTGACTTGCTCAGAAAATAAATACCAACGACCATCCATGAAATCGACTTCAAAAATTCGAAACGGGCGCGATCTTCTCATTTTATGGGCATAGTGTAAAAAGGCATTAACATCCTTAGAATCAATTTTCGCTCCACGGCCATTCGAGTAGTTTAGTCGAACAATTTCCTCAAACGATCTGCCTATGAGTTGTTCTTTAGGGTGGTAATTTAGCTCAGCGAAGGCTGAATTACAGAATATAAGTATGTCGTCTTGATCATATATACCGTAGCCGTCTTGGCTAAGCTCGATAAACTCGTTAATCATTTGAGCGCGTACTCCAAGTAATGACTCACAAAACTCAATCACTGTATAAAACATAAGGTGTTCATTGGCATAACTATAGCAGGGGTTAAGCAAGGCAACCCAAAATGCTATTCTGATTTTTAAATCTTGTGTCATCAGTGCAGAGGAAGACTTTTTTATCTGCCAGCGATATATCGAACTGAATCCTGTTAGAGCAGATATGGTATCCCATCCCGCTCACTACAAGTGGTCGAGCCATCGCTTTAATACTCAGGCGTCACTGGACCTACAAAGTGAGCTTTGGCAGCCACATGAGCTTTATCTCAAGCTTTATTCAAATACCACATCCCAGAAGAAGAACTCGGACGGATTCGATCCGCTACGCATTCAGATATGGCACTGGGGAATGACAGGTTTAAAGAAGAGATTGAAAAGCTAACGGGCAGGAGAGTTTCGCCTGTAAAGCGAGGGCGGAAGCCAAGTAAGAAGGTTTAATTTTTATCTGGCCCCAATTGTTGAATTTTCATCTGCCCCCAATTGCTCCTCTCATAGCCCGAAAAATCATCACAAATGAAATAAATGGACGTCAGATTAATTTTGCACCTATGTGCAAAATTCATTTTTATGCAATCAGGTTGTCATATTGACAGGTTACTGTTCCGCTTGTTTTTTGGAAATCGCATCATACCTGTTTCACTGTCACTTTTAGGAAAACTCATGAATCGTTATTCTCTCATCGCCTCAGCAACTATCGCCTTGTTGAGTGCGTCTAGTAGCCTCGCTCAGTCTGTTGAATATCAATACAGCAGCAAGGCAACTTATGTACCTAAACAAGATTTAAACAGCTACGAAGCCGTACCTAATGGTTATGAAATTGCTTATACGCAATTGGTTGAACGCCATGGAGCACGTGCATTATCAAGTCCAAAATACGATATATTGACTAAGCAAGTATGGACGTTGGCGAAACAACGCGGTCAATTAACAGAGCTAGGTGAAAAACTTGGGCCGATCACCGACCAAGTAACCGCCGCAAACAAAACTCTAGGCTACGGCTTACTCACAAAAATTGGTGAAGAAGAGCCTTCAGGTATTGCCACACGTATGGCTGAGCGTTTGCCACTGCTCATGCGGAATACATCTCAACAGCCAGTCTGCATCCAGGTGCAAACATCAGGTAAAGCGCGGGCCAATCAAACGGCCCACTTCTTCATGCAGTCGCTTGCAAAAGACGTTAATTATGTAAGTGATGATGCGGCGCAGTGTTATCAAGCCCAAACACAAGCCAATAAAATTGATAAGAAGATGGTCAATAAATACGAGCTTTACTCCCACAAAACCAATCCAGCAAAAAACGCCAATTATCAAGAGTACAAAGGCAATTATGAAGCGTATAAAGCGTTTAAAAAATCAGACAAGCTAGAGGCGGTCTTTGATGAACTAGCAAGACTGCCGCAAACCAAATTATTGGCTCGTGAGATGCTAGAACGCATTTATAGCAAGGAGTTTGTCGACTTCCTTGAGCACCAAATTTCTGATGACAAAAACTGCGATGTGGCGGCTGGAGATTGCTTTAAAACCAATACTCGTAAACCAGATGAAACAGAAGACGATTGGAAGTACGTGCAAAACGAAGTCGATGCGGCATCCAAGCTTTACAACATGTTTATTATCGCGCCTGGGATGTTGCGAGAGGCCCAAGCACAAGGTGGTGAATGGGATCTGAAACAGTTTATTACGCCAGAAGAGTCCGCTTGGTTCGCTTACCAGTCTGATGCGGAAGATTTCTATGAAAAAGGGCCAAGCTTTGCGGATGGCCATGGCGTGACTTACAACATTGCGAAGCCCCTGCTAAAAGACATGTTCAATGAAATGGACGCCGTTGCAAACGACCGCCAAGCGGTTAAGCATGTCGCCAAACTTCGTTTTGCCCACGCGGAGCAAATTATGCCCTTGGCGGCGCTTCTGCATGTCGAAGGCAGCCAGAAATCCGCGTCCCCTGATGAACTTTATAGCCAAGCAAATAATACATGGCGTGGCGGTTGGGTGACGCCTTACTCTGCGAACATTCAATGGGATTTGTTTAAAAGCAAAAAACCGAATAGTGCCACTTTGGTGAAGATGCTCTACAACGAAAAAGAAATCGCCTTTAAAGACGATTGTAACGTATTTCCAGGCACTCAATATTTCTACAGTTTAAACGAACTAGAACGTTGTTACCGTGATGAATTAAGCCTTCACTAGCGGTACATCACCACTTTCAGTACTTAATGAACTCTTAAATAAATTATAAACACTTTTCAATAAGGTGGGGTTGCTGTTGTCTAGCGACACGGACAAGCCTCATCGAGGAACTTAAAATGAAACAGACAATTCTAGTAACCGCGATGCTTTCTTCTCTCATGACTACTTCCGTTATGGCGGCCACCATTGTTGATCAAGACGGCTTTAAATATAAACTGAATGGAGACATCCAAATCCAATTGCAAAAAGACAATGGTGAAGATAAAAATCTCTACGTGAATTTTGATTCTTTGAAACTTGATAACAAAATTTCTTATCAACTCACCAAGGACCTGAGTGCTTTTGGTCGAATTAAGTTTGATTTTGATGACGCGGCTAACGATGACGAAGATCAAAATAGCGCGGCACTCAAAGACGCTTATGTCGGTTTTGCTTACCGTGATACTGCGCTGTCGGTTGGTAAGCAAGATTACGCCACGGATGAGTTTGGTGTGGCGGAGGACTATGAGATGGACTCGGACGATGTGGCTTTTGATGAAACGGGTGGCGACGACGTGATCTTAGTAAACTTCGACCTAGACAAAGTTAACCTTATGCTTTCGACGGAATTACGAGCAGAAGGTGAAGACAGTGAAGGCGAGCAGTCATTTGATGCGTTTGCATCGTTTAATGTTTCAAACGTGGAATTCGCCGTCGCCTATCAAAATCGTGAGGAAGCAATTCATGGCGATAAGATGGACTCGTATGGTGTGAGTGCCAAATACGATGCCGGCTTTGCGACCTTCGCAGCAGACTACTCGGAAGCGAAAGACACGTTAAAAGTCTATAACCTAGTGGCCATGTTTGACGTAACCGACTCGACCACCATGGTGCTTGGTTATGTGAATAATAAGCCTGAATCGGATGAAGAAGTTCGTGAGTGGTATACCAACGTGACGTATGCGTTTCCTGAATTTAAAGACGTAAAAGTCTTTGCAGAGCTTTCTAACACCAACAAAGAAGGCGCGGAAATGGCCTACGTTGCAGGCACAGAAATCGAATTTTAAACTTGGACTCATGCCCTACTTTCCGGTAGGGCGCTGAAATTGTGAAATTGTGGTCAGATGAAAATAGTAATAAAAGGGGTCAGATCCCTTAAAAATAAAGCCAATGTTAGTTGCAGCTTGATTTGGTGTTTAAGGGATCTGACCCCTTTTAGAGGGGCGGCCTCGATGGTCTTGACCGACTCTTTGTCTTAGTTGAGTTTCGACCTTCTCTTTAAAGTGGTTGTCGCCAAGAGGCGTGCCTGTTTGCCAAGCTGACTGTATTTTTGATAATTCTCTAGTATCAAGGTGCTGTTCAAACAGTCGTATGTAGTTTTGTATTCTTTCTTCGATATTACGGCCAAGGGCATTATAGACAGAATGAGCGGTGATAAACGAAAGCTGTTTAAATCCGCCGTTGTGATGAAAGCTAGACCACCGATACAAACCTGGGTAATCGACCATATTAGCTCTAACGGGGTTAAGTTCAATGTAGCGCATGACAGCCAAGAAATAACGGTCTGATTGGACTAAACTACTTTTAAACCTTCCCTCCCAAAGGGAGCCACTACGTCCATATTTATGATTTATAAAAGGGACATAACGTCGACCAATATGTTGCATAAACTGACTGACACCAGCTCCAGATTGAGCAGTCAACAGGATATGAACATGATTAGTCATTAAAACAAAAGCATGAATAGCCACATCGTGTTTGATGGCGGCTTCTTTCATCCAGAAAGCATAGGCTTTGTAATCTTCATCCTCAAAGAAAACGGGATCGCGAGAAGCGCCGCGCTGAACGATATGTACCGGAACATTTGGTAAAAAGAAACGAGGCTTTCTTGGCATCTTTTCCTCCTTGAAGAGAGACCAATTTTCTTAAAGGGGTCAGATCCCTTAAAAATAATGCCAACATTAGTTATAACCTGATTTGGCGTTTAAGGGATCTGACCCCTTTTAAAAAGGCGCTTAATGCGCCTCGTCCCAGTTGTCTCCAACTCCCGCCTCTACCAACAGCGGTACATCAATCTGACTACTATTCTGCATGATGTCGACGATTTTTGCTTGGGCTTTTTCTAGGTCTTTTTCGGCGACTTCGAAGATGAGTTCATCGTGTACTTGCATGATCATTTTTACGTCTAGGTCGGTGTCGGCTAGCCAGTCGTGCATTTTGATCATGGCGCGTTTGATGATGTCGGCGGCGGAGCCTTGCATCGGGGCGTTGATCGCGGTGCGTTCGGCGGCTTGGCGCATCATGGCGTTTTTCGCTTTGATGTCTGGCAGGTACAAGCGGCGGCCGTAGATGGTTTCCACGTAGCCTTTTTCTTTCGCGCCTTCGCGGGTGTTTTCCATGTATTGTTGCACGCCTGGGTAACGTTCGAAGTAGCGTTTGATGTATTTTCCTGCTTCTGGGCGACCAATGCCAAGCTGTTTCGCTAGACCAAAGGCCGACATGCCGTAGATCAAGCCGAAGTTGATGGCTTTGGCGCGGCGGCGCTGTTCTGTGGTGACTTCGTCTAGGCTGACCTCGAAGACTTCTGCTGCGGTGGCTTTGTGTACGTCGGCGTCTTTTGTGAAAGCGTCTAATAAGCCCGGATCTTGGGACAGGTGAGCCATGATGCGTAATTCGACTTGCGAGTAATCGGCCGCGACTAACTTGTAGCCTTTAGGCGCGACAAAAGCTTGGCGAATACGACGACCTTCGGTAGAGCGAATCGGGATGTTCTGCAAGTTCGGATCCGTCGACGACAAACGGCCTGTCGCGGTAATCGCTTGATGGTACGAGGTATGAATACGGCCTGTTTTCTGGATCATTTCTGGCAGTTTGTCGGTGTATGTGGATTTCAATTTCGACAGGCTGCGGTGTTCCATGATCAAACGTGGCAGTTCGTAGTCTTGCGCCAGTTCTTGCAAGATTGGCTCGGCAGTAGAAGGCTGACCTTTGGGTGTTTTCTTGATAACCGGCAAGCCTTGTTTTTCGAACAAGATGACTTGTAGCTGTTTTGGCGAGCTTAGGTTGAAGCTTTCGCCCGCTTGTTCGTGGGCTTTGATTTCCAGTTCTTGCAGTTTGCCTGCAATTTCGCTGCTTTGCAGGTGCAGGAGTTCTGGGTCGATCAAGGCGCCAGTTTGTTCCATTTTCGCCAATACTGGAATCAATGGGCATTCGATGTCTTTAAAAATGCTGACGAGTTCTGGCGTGGTTTCGATTTTCGGCCAAATCGCTTGGTGCAAACGTAAGGTGATGTCGGCGTCTTCCGCGGCGTAGAAAGCGGCCACTTCTAGACCGATTTGGTTAAAGGTTTTTTGTTTCGCGCCTTTGCCAGCAATGTCTTCAAAGCTCACGTTGGTGTGACCAAGGAATTTGCTCGCCAAGGTGTCCATGTCGTGACGTGAACTTACGGAGTTGTAAACGTAAGATTCCAACATGGTGTCGTAAGCGATGCCGCGCAAGGTGATGTCGTAGTTGTTGAGCACGTTGGCGTCGTATTTTAGGTGTTGGCCGACTTTGGCTTTGCTGTCGTCTTCGAGCCAAGGTTTTAGCTGTTCCAGCACCCAATCGCGGTCCAGTTGTTCTGGTGCGCCTTCGTAATCGTGAGCCACTGGAACGTAAGCCGCTTCGCCCACTTCTACCGAGAAGGACAAGCCAACCAGTTCCGCAGCCATGTAGTTGAGGGAAGTGGTTTCTGTATCGAAGGCAACCAGTTCAGCGGCTTGGATTTTTTCCAACCATTTGTTGAAGCTTGCTTTGTCTAAGACGGTGTCGTAGTTGGCTTCGATGTTGGATTTAACCGGTGTTTCCACTTGGCCGTCATTACCAACGGTATCGCTGGCGGTTTCTACGCTTGGCGCTTTGTCTAGGTCAGACAACCAAGTTTTGAATTCCAGCTTGGTGAACCATTCACGCAGCTTTTCTTTGTCGGCTTCGCCGTTTTTCAATTCTTGTGGTTCGAAAGGCAGTTCTACGTCGCATTTGATGGTCGCCAAGGTGTAAGACAACTCTGCCATTTCTTTGTTGTCTTCCATTTTTTGCTTCATGGTTTTGGAACCACGGAAGCCCAACGCAGCGATCTCGTCTAAGCGGGTGTAGATGTCTTTGATGCTGCCCAAACCTTGCAGCAAGGCAAGGGCGGTTTTTTCGCCCACGCCCGGTACGCCTGGAATGTTATCGACTTTGTCGCCCATGAGTGCGAGGTAATCGATGATCAGTTCAGGCGGAATGCCGAACTTGTCTTTCACCCCTTGGATGTCCATAACCGTGTTGTTCATGGTGTTCACTAGAGTGACTTTGTCATTGACCAACTGCGCCATGTCTTTATCGCCCGTGGAAACAACGACTTCGCGGCCGGCTTCGCCCACTTGTTTGGCGATGGTGCCGATGACGTCGTCGGCTTCTACGTTATCTATGATCACCAGCGGCAAGCCCATGGCTTCCACCACACGGTGAATGGGTTCGATTTGCGGGCGTAGGTCGTCAGGCATGGGCGGGCGTTGCGCTTTGTATTCGCTGTAGATCTCGTCGCGGAAGGTTTTGCCCTTGGCGTCGAAGATGATGACCATGGGGGAATCTGGGTAGGTTTTAATGAGGCTGCGGATCATGCTGATCACACCGCGCGTGGCGTTGGTCGGTTGGCCATCGCTGGTGTGCATAGGTGGAATCGCGTGGAATGCTCGGTAAAGGTAAGACGAGCCGTCTACCAAGATCATCGGTGTTTGTGTCGTAGAATCCGTAGCCAAAATAGAACCTCTTTGTGAATCGGCAAATATGAGGTCTATTCTAAGCGGTTATGATGATTTTTACAGTCTAAACCCAGATAAAGTTTCGAATGCTCTGTGTGCTAGTCAACTATGAGTAATTGTCGCATTTTCATAGTTAATGACTGCTGAATGTCACTGAATGCGATGATTTTGTCTCGGCCACTTTCTTTAGCATGATACAAGGCTTGATCGGCTTCTTCGATTACGTGGTCAAACGCAGTGATCGAAGCAATGCGAGATACGCCAATACTTGTGGTAACTTTTCCCACAGTGCGAAAAGGAACCTGTCCAAAAACAAGATGGCAATCATTGGCTAGCTTATTCAATGTAGCGGCCGACGGGTTGGTAATCACCAAAAGAAATTCTTCTCCACCCCAGCGTACAAGGCAATGGTTGTCTCGGTATACGGTGCGCAAGCGTGAAGCAATTTCAACTAATACCTGATCACCTGTGGCGTGGCCAAAGCGGTCGTTGATGTTTTTGAAATAATCCACATCGAGTAGTACTAAACCTATAGTGTCGGTTTGATTGTTGCGGTTTAGCCAGCTGTGTAAGCCGCGTCGATTATAGATGTCTGTTAGGAAATCTCTGTCAGCGTGCATTTTATAGCGCATCAGGTCGTAGAAAATGTCGTCTAGTTGCTGCTTGATATTTTGTTGGTAAGGAATAATTGCCACAATAAACAAGCTGGCAGTGCCAAATAAAAATAACAAGTCGTAACCGCGCGATGTGTGTAATTCAGCTGGGTGCAGCAGTAAATAATGCAGTACAGGTAAGACGTTTAGCGCCCAGAATAAAGCCCCGAATTTGGTGTGCCTTTTCGGCAGCACCAACATAATAAGCATAGATGTCATTATGATCATGCCAGAAATGGGCGGATAGCTTTCGATAAATACGAGTCTTCCTTGCCACCCGTTATAGATAAACATAAAGGTGACTGGTGTGAAGGTAAGCAAGGTGATGGCCGCATACCAATTGAGGGTTTTGCTTGATCTAATCAAAGGGTTCTTATGGAAATACAGCAATAAGACCAAGCAAGCCGCGCATGTTACAAGGGGGAACACATTGAAAAATAACCCGCATAACCCATAGCTGAGCGCAGAAATAATCAGAAGTCTATAGATAGCATCTTTCAAGATGTTCTTTTGGTAGTTTGCTGAGTTCATTGCATCGTTTTGATCAGTTTGTTAAATACTTGGTTAAATAATATACGATGCGGCTTTTTTAATATGTTGCTACTTGGTGAATATATGTCGACTAAGTTATCTGAGTTGTAACCAGTGGCTTCGCATAGAATATAAAGTGTGCGCAGAAAAACAGGGGATTTGCGCTACTTAGAATTGACCTTTCTGCACTTATTGTGGAGCATAGGCGTTTTCATATTATCGTCATCCTTTGATAACAAATTAGGTAACACAACTTGGCTGTTTACACTTCCCTTTCGGACTCTGACATGCGCGCCTTAGTGGCGGATTATTATTTAGGTGAGCTGGTTTCGTTTCAAGGCATTTCCGGTGGGGTAGAAAACACCAACTACTTTTTGACAACGACAACGGGTAAGTACGTTGTGACTCTGTTTGAAGAGTTTGATTTAGACGAAGTTCCGTATTTCTTGGACGTTGTCGCTCATTTGAAACACAAAGGCTTTAATGTTCCTGCGGCTTTGATTGATATTCATGGTGAACGCCTACGTGAAGTAAATGGTCGACCGACTATCATTGTTGACTGCTTCCCCGGTGGTGAGCTGAAAGGCACGGACGAAACTTCTTGTCGATTAATGGGCGAAGCCTTAGCGAAGCTGCATATTGCGGGTGAGGACTTCCCTGTTCACCGTGATAGCCATCGTGGCGTGGCGTGGTGGCATAAAACCAGCCAAGCCATCGCAGATCAATTAGAGCCAGAACAAGCGGAATTATTGTTGTCGCAAATTGCTGAATTTGATGCCTTTATTACAGAACATCCAGATTTACCGAAAACCACTATTCATGGGGATTTGTTCTACAACAACACTTTGTTTGAAGGCAACAAGTTGTCTGCCATTATCGATTTCTACAATGCGTGCCATTCTTGGGTGATGTACGACTTAGCCATTGTGGTAAACGATTGGTGTTCGGACATGGCAACGGGGGAATTAGATAAAGGCAAATATAAGGCATTGATAAAAGCCTATTTGCATGAGCGTGAAGCGAGCCCAGAAGAGATTCTTGCTTGGCCGCATATGTTGAAAATCGCAGCGTTGCGTTTTTGGCTGTCTCGTTTGGAAGCGTGGCATGGGGCGAAGCATGACCCTGAACGTTTGGCGCAGCAGCATGATCCGCTTGAGTTTCAGCGTATTTTAGAGTCTCGTGTGCAATATTCCCCGAGCTTAGTTGAGTTCCTATAGGTCAGTTTTCGAGCTTTTAAGACTCTGTTCTTATGAAACTATTTTTTAAGGTGAAGTGATGCGTCTTTGGTTGTGTTTGTGCGTTACGGCTCTGTTTACGGGCTCTGCTATGGCACACCCTCATGTTTGGGTGGATTCTCAGTATCGTGTCAATGTCGACCAAGCCAATGTGTCTAGCCTTGCAGCGACATGGGAGTTGGATCTTTTTACGTCGACAAGCTTGATTGCTGAATACGACGTAGACGGTGATGGTGAGCTCACAGGTCAAGAAAAACTCGATATGATTGAGGTGTTGAAGAGCTTTGAGAATTACGGCTTTTTTATCAAAATGAAACAAGACGGCGCAGATTTGGTGCCAGAACAAGTGCGCGTTGCGGATGTTCGTATTCGGGACCAAATGTTGTGGATTCGTCTAGGTATTGATTTGCCTACTCCCGTTAATCTAGAAACTTCGACCTTGAGTCTGGCCTTTGGTGACGATGAATTGTATTTCGCCATGGAGCCATTGGAAGAAGGTTTAGTGCGTTTGTCCGGTGCCTTATCTGAAATATGTACGCCAGTAGAACGTGACGCTACAGAAACCTCCGTCGCCGTTTGGGTTGATCTGACTTGTCAGCCTTAATCTAATTATTTTCTAGCGATTTTTCGTTTTCAATGTTTCATATAAAGGTCTAAGCGCATGTTAGAACATTTCCAATGGTTGCCTTTCTTAGCCGCTATTACGGTACTTACTATGAGCCCAGGTGTGGACACTATTTTGGTGATGCGCAACGCGGCATCAGGTGGTTGGCGGTTGGGTTTTTTGACTAGCTTAGGCATTTGCATGGGGTTATTTGCTCATGCGACCGTGTCGGCGTTAGGCCTGTCAGTTATCCTGCTAGGTTCTGCAGGTTTGTTTACTGCCTTTAAATTAGCGGGTGCGGCGTATCTTGTGTACTTGGGTGTGCAAGCGATTCGAAGTGCGATGAAGCCGGTTGGCATGACCTTTAAAGATGCGAAAAATCCTAAGTCATTGACGGCATGGGGCAGCTTTCGTCAAGGGATCTTGTCTAACGTATTGAACCCTAAGCCGATTATTTTCTACATGGCATTTTTGCCACAGTTTATTGACCCTAGCCATTCGGCATTGGCTCAATCACTTTTTATGGCCTCACTTCATTTTATCATAGCGATGTTGTGGCAAACGTTTCTTGCGCTTATGGTTCATAAAGCGCGCGTTTGGTTGGCGCGACCAAAAGTGGCGTTGGTCTTGGATGGCTTAACTGGCGTATTGCTGTTGGGCTTTGGTGCAAAACTCGCATTGAGCCAGCGCTGAGTGTTAGGGGGTCTTGTATGACTGAGTACAAACGCCTTCTAGCAACATGGTTTCTATGATGTCGATGACTTTTATTCTGGGTACTCGACCTCTTAATTCCGCATCAATAAGCGCAGAGAATAAGCCGTGGCAGCATTCTGTCATGGCGACTGAGCTTATATCAATTCGAAAAACACCTTCTTGCTGACCTCGTAAAAAGAACTTGTCTAGAATGCCTTGTGTTTCGACACAAGCGCCACTTTCGGCTAACGCAGGCTGCCAATATTGTATGATGAAAATGGTTAGCTCTTTATTGGCATAGTAGTTTTCTAGCAGCTTGCGAATCCCTTCTCTTGGCTCTGCTGTATCGAGATCGGCGTCTCGAATAGCTTCTTGATAAGACTCAATACTGCGTTGTAACAGCCTTTCAATTAGGTTTTCTCGCGTTCGACAGAAACGATACAAGGTAGCCTTGCTCACACCGACAGCACAGGACAGCTCTTGCAATGATGCTCGTGGGTATTCAACCAAAGCAAGCGCAAGTGAATTCAGCAATGTGTTGTTCGTTTCTTCTTCAGCCATGATCTTTTTCCAAAATTTTTGACAGTTGACTTTTATTTCGACTTAAGCTCAACATCCTCGATGTTGGCATTTTACTTGGAATGTCGACGAGATGAAATAAAAAACTATAAAGAATCAAATGAATCTAAGTTGATTCATTTGGAGTTGTTTAGTATCTTACCTGTCTTTCTCAGTCAGATAAAATTTTAAGGTACAAAACAATGATACGAATTTTAAAAAATGGACGGACGCTGCTAATGCTGGCTGCGTTATTTGTTGTGTCTGGCTGCTATTCTAGTGAGCCAGAAGCTCAAGCGAGCCCTCCACCTAGTGCAAAAGCGGCGACCGTGACTACCGTGCAACCTATTGAGTTTGAAGAAAATGCCATTTTACCAGGAAGAATCGAACCTATCCGTGAGGCAGAAGTACGAGCTCGTGTTCCAGGTATCGTTTTACATAGAACTTTTGTAGAAGGCTCTGATGTTAGTGCGGGAGACGTCTTGTTCGAAATCGATCCAGCGTCTTTAAAAATAGCGCTTGATAGTGCTAAGGGTAAATTGGCCATGGCGGAAGCAACTCTGTTCGATGCCAAGATGCTGGTGGACCGTTATGCCCCGTTATTAAAATCTCAGGCTGTTAGTAAGCAAACATTTGATGCCGCTCAAGCGGCTTATTTGAGTGCTAGCGCGTCGGTTGCTTCAGCGAAAGCGGATGTGGCAAACGCTGAACTAAGCCTTGAATATGCAACGGTGCGTGCGCCTATTTCGGGTCGTATTGGCCGAGCAAATGTCAGCGAAGGCATGTTGGTTGGACAAGGTGATGCGACGCTGATGGCTACTATTCAGCAGCTTGACTCTGTTTATATCGATTTTACTCAATCTGTAACCGATACCTTGAAATACAAGCAATCAGTAAAAGGTGAGTCTACTCATAGCACCAAATTGATAGCTAGATTAGACGGTTACGACAAGCGCTTTGAAGGCAAGCTGTTGTTCTCTGATAGCCAAGTTGACGAAAAAACTGGCAATGTTGTGTTGCGTGGTTTGTTCCCAAATCCAGAGAAAGTGCTATTGCCAGGTATGTATGTCCGAGTGGAAGCCGTTCAGTCTTATTCTTCAACGGCTATTTTGATCCCTCAACGTGCCGTGATGCGTGGCAACAGTGGTGCGTTTGTTTATGTTGTGGATGACCAAAACACAGTGGAATCTCGCTCAATTACAACGGGGTCTATGTCGCAAAATTTGTGGCGTATTACTGACGGCTTAAAGAGTGGCGATAAAGTAATTATTGATAATGCTGCCATGTATCAAGCAGGAGAGAAGGTAACGCCTTCCGTTAAATTGGCCTCTAACATTTAGTCCATTGCTCCTTTCATCTCATTTATTAAGACGTTTTTAGAGGCTTAATGCATGTCTAATTTCTTTATTGCGCGGCCCAACTTTGCTTGGGTAATTGCAATCTTTATTTTGTTGGCAGGGTTGCTTGCTTTGCCAACGCTACCGGTATCGCAATTTCCGGTCGTCGCGCCACCGCAGATTACGGTAAGTGCTACGTACCCTGGAGCATCTGCTCAGGTGTTGGTGGACTCGGTGACTAGTGTTATCGAAGAAGAGCTAAATGGCGCGAAAGGTTTGCTCTATTTTGATTCGTCTAGTAACGCCAATGGTATTGCTCAGATTACTGCGTCTTTTGAACCGGGTACTGACCCAGATTTGGCTCAGGTCGATATACAAAACCGACTCAAAAAAGCCGAAGCCCGTTTACCAAGTAGTGTTATTGCACAAGGTGTACAAGTAGACCAAGCGAGCTCTGGCTTCTTGATGATTTATGCGCTGACTTTCAAAGGGGATGATTCGTCTAAAAGTATCGTTGCCTTGGCCGATTACGCAGCACGTAATATTAACAATAATATTCGTCGTGTAGAGGGTGTTGGTAAGCTGCAATATTTCGGTACCGAAGCGGCTATGCGAGTTTGGGTTTCTCCTGAGAAGCTGTTGAGTTACGGATTATCCATTGGTGATGTTAATAACGCGATTAGAAACCAAAACGTACAGGTTCCAGCGGGTAGCTTTGGTGGTCGCCCAGCGGATAATGAACAAGAGCTAACAGCCAGTTTGGTGGTGAAAGGCTTTTTAGAAGATCCTGAAGAGTTTCGTAATATCGTATTACGCAGTAGCTCCGATGGCTCTGCCGTGTATCTTAAAGACGTTGCTCGCGTTGAACTAGGCAAGCAAGACTATAACTTTGAGACCCGTTTGAATGGTCGAAAAGCCGTGATGGGGGCCGTGCAATTATCGCCTGGTGCAAATGCCATAGAAACAGTGAAAGCGGTTAAAGCCCGTGCTGCAGAATTGGAAGAAACTTTCCCCGATGATATTCAAATCAGTTTCCCTTATGACACGTCTAAATTCGTTAGCGCTGCGATTGAAAAAGTAATTTACACCTTGCTTGAAGCTATTTTGTTGGTTTTCTTAGTGATGTTGCTGTTCTTGCAGAATTTACGCTATACCTTGATTCCGACTATCGTAGTGCCAGTGTGTATTTTAGGTACCTTTGCGGTGATGTCTTTCATAGGCTTTTCAGTCAATATGATGACCATGTTTGGTATGGTGTTGGCGATTGGTATCTTGGTGGATGACGCCATTGTCGTGGTGGAAAACGTCGAGCGAATTATGGCGGAAGAAGGGCTTCCTCCGAAAGAAGCAACGATTAAAGCAATGGGACAAGTGTCTGGTGCCATTGTTGGTATCACTTTGGTGTTGTCTGCGGTGTTTGTTCCTCTGGCATTTATGAGCGGTTCCGTTGGTATTATTTATCAACAGTTCTCTATGTCGCTTGCCGTTTCTATTATGTTGTCTGGTATTTTGGCACTGACATTTACACCAGCGTTATGTGCCACCATATTGAAGCCGATCAACACAGAAGAACATCATGAAAAAGGTGGTTTCTTTGGCTGGTTTAACCGTAAGTTTGCCACTTTAACAAGCCGTTATTCGACATTAAATAGTAAGTTGGTTAGCCGTTCTGGACGTTTCATGTTGGTGTATCTTGTGCTGATTGCTGGCCTTGGTTATACCTATGTGCATTTGCCTGAATCTTTTGTTCCAACGGAAGACCAAGGCTATATGATTGTAGATGTGCAGCTTCCGGCTGGTGCTACTTTTTCTCGAACCAATGAGACAATGAAAAATGTTGAAGCGTTTTTAGGTCAGCGTGATGCGGTAGAGAATGTTGTTTCCGTTATGGGCTTTAGTTTCTCTGGTATGGGGGCGAATGCCGGCTTGCTATTCCCGACTTTTACCGATTGGTCTGCCCGCGAGCAATCATTGACGGATGAAACGACGGCCTTTAACCAGTTTGCCGGTAGCATTTCTGACGGCCGATCTATGGCGGTTGCGCCACCGGCTATTGAAGGTATGGGTAACTCTGGTGGTTTCTCACTACGATTACAGGACCGAAGCAACTTAGGACGAGAAGCGTTAACCAACGCGCGTAATGTGGTTCTAGGTCAAGCAAATGCATCTCCAATCATCGCTTACGCCATGATGGAAGGTTTAGAAGACGCACCTCAGCTTAGGATCGATATCGATCGTAAAAAAGCCACAGCTTTGGGCGTGGGTTTTGAATCGATTAATAATGCGGTATCAACGGCATATGGTTCTGCTTCTGTTAACGACTTCACCAATGCTGGTCGTTTGCAACGAGTAGTCGTTCAGGCGGATGTTGCTGACCGTATGACGCCTGAGCGCGTGTTAGAGCTGCAAGTGATGAATGATGAAGGCAACCTAGTTCCTATGCGTTCATTCGCAAGTAGCTTGTGGGAAATAGGGCCGGTTCAGGTGTCTCGTTACAATGGTTATCCAGCTTATAAAATTTCTGGGAGCCCTATGCCAGGTTATAGTTCGGGTGATGCCATGCTTGAAATTGAGCGCATAGTAGACACTTTGCCAAAAGGCATTGGCTTTGAGTGGACGGGACTGTCTTACCAAGAGAAATCGGCGGGTTCTCAAGCACCTATGTTGTTGGCTATTTCAATATTAGTGGTCTTCTTGTTGTTAGTTGCATTGTACGAAAGCTGGTCTATTCCGTTTTCGGTTATTTTGATTATTCCAATTGGTGCTTTGGGTGCGGTTGCGGCTGTGTATCTAACGGGAATGTCTAATGACGTCTACTTTAAGGTTGGCTTGATTACTATTATTGGTTTGTCAGCGAAGAATGCGATCTTGATTGTTGAGTTTGCTAAAGACCTTTATAAGCAAGGATATTCCTTGAGAGACTCTGCAATCGAAGCTGCCAAACTGCGCTTCCGTCCAATTATTATGACGTCTATGGCCTTTATTTTAGGGGTTGTGCCGTTAACATTAGCTTCCGGAGCTGGGGCTGCTAGTCAGCACTCTTTGGGTGTGAGTGTTATCGGTGGCATGATCTCTGCGACATTATTAGGTGTGTTGTTTGTCCCTGTGTTCTTTACATGGGTGCTTGGACGCTTTCAAAAAAAAGCAGTGTCATAAGACGCATTCATTTGCGTTTGAAAAATGAGTGAGCGTTCGAAAAGCCGACTTTATGTCGGCTTTTCTTTTTGTCATTCATTGTTATTTACTCCTCTTTCTTTCAGATTCTTTGCTAGAATTCTCTCGTCTGTGTTCTCTTAGAAGCGCTTTTTTAATAGAGACGGCTTTCAGATAGATATTTGCCGCGCCACAAGCGCTGCAAATTGGGTGTGTCCTAGCAATATATGGTAGGGCTTTAGATAATAAGCATGCGGCTTTGCTGCCTGTTTCTTTGGTGATTCTTTTAATGAGTTTATTGATCTCGACTTGGATTAAGTTCTTCTTTCTCTTCGCGCCGTTTTTTGTGTTGTCTATGTTTCTTGCGTTAACGCGCGGGGAGTCTTCAACTTCTCGTCGACAGGTGGCGAATAAAGCGATTATTGCCTCTGTGGCGATATCGATTGTGTTGTTGTTTTTTGGTGGCAGTTTGTTTGCCGTATTAGGCATCACATTGGATTCTTTCCGTATTGGCTCTGGTATCTTGCTGTTTATGTCTGCCTTGAGCTTGGTTCGTGATGGGACACGTAATCATGCTGTGGGTATGCCAAGCGAAGAACGTGACGATGTGTCAGTTGTACCTCTGGCAGTGCCAACCATTATTGGGCCTGCGACTATTGGTACGATTCTGGTTTATGGCGCTGAATTGCAAGGTTGGGATTTAATTATCGGCTTATGCGGTTTGTTGTTGGCGTTGGGTACCTTAGCGATGATTTTGTATTCTGGTTCCTTGATCGAGAAAATGCTGGGTCGAACCGGCTTGAATGTCTTGTCTAAAATTACAGGTTTGATTTTGGCGGCTATGGCTGCGCAAATCTTTATGAGCGGTGTGATGGGATTTATAGAACCTGTTACAACAGCTGTTAGCTAGGCGGTAATAAGTTAAATCTTGTACAAATTGCGGCGTTTCTAGGCTTTGGCTTCTCCTTGACTTTGAGTTGTTATATCATAACAAAATTCTGTCCAGTCTCGGTGATAACCCATTATGGCAAAGAACGTCGCTTTTTTATTTTTCTCTTTCTTTTGTTTGAGCTCGCCTCTCTATGCCGCGATGGATTTTGCGGTGTATCAAGACTTTATTCAGTGGATTCTTGCTCAGCAGGCCACCTTTCATCGTGAGCTTGTGACTTTGGTGCGCTCTATTAGCAAGGGCGGCAGCCCTGTTTTATTGTGGGGATTAATCTCTACCAGTTTCTTTTATGGCGTGTTTCACGCGGCAGGTCCTGGGCATGGGAAGGCGGTAATTTCGGCTTATATGCTGGCGAGCAAAGCACCATTACGTCGCGGAGTTAGCTTGGCTTTTTTATGTGCTGGCGTTCAAGCAGTGATGGCGGTATTAGTCATTTTGGTGTTGAGCCAAGTATTTTCCTTGGCGGGAAAAGCCATGCAAATCAGTCGTTTCTTTGAAGTGGCGAGTTTTGCTGCGGTTGGTTTGATTGGTGTGTGGATTCTTGTGCGCTTATTACGCGGCCAGTCTGGTTGTGGTCATGATCACTCGCAAGATCATTTAGAAGAGCACCATAACCATTCTCATGAGGGTCACACACATGAAGGTCATTCCCATGGAAGTCATGGTCACTCGCACAGCCACTCTCATGATCATACTTGCTGTGCACACCATGAAGACGAGGCAAAAACCGCCCGTCGGAGTATTTGGGCCATGGTGGCTGCGGTTGGTATTCGTCCTTGTACTGGGGCCATTTTGGTTTTGTTATTTTCTTTGAGCACGGGTATTTTTGTTTGGGGCCTGGTGGCGACTTTTGCCATGGCGTTAGGCACAGCAATTACGGTTGCCTCTTTGGCGGGTGTCAGTGTGTTTGTGCGCGATACCGGCTTTGCGTTAAGCAGTGAGCATCGCGTTTGGCGACAACGAGTGTCGCGCGCGTTTGGTTTTATTGCCGCTTTCGCTTTGATCATCATCAGTACTTCAATGATTTGGAGCTACTTAAGTAATGCAGGAAGGGCTTTCTAATGAAACATGAAGACTCGCATCAGCACGTCCATCACAACCATAATGACTGTATTGAGAGTGCGTTGAGCACGGCGGAAGCGCTGTGTGTCCAGCAGGGGCAGCGACTAACGAAAGTACGCCGTCGCGCATTGGAATTAATCTGGGAAAGTCATCGACCGCTTGGTGCTTATCAGCTATTGGCGAAGTTGGCCGAAGAAGGGTTTAACTCTGCACCACCAACGGTTTATCGTGCATTGGATTTTCTTTTAGGCGCAGGCTTGATTCACAAAGTTGAATCGATGAACGCTTACCTTGGTTGTGCCCATGCAGACAAAGCTCACAAAGGCTATTTCTTGATTTGCGACGAATGTCACAATGTTATGGAATTTGATTACCAAGATATTCATGCGGCGTTGGTTGAAAAGGCTGCACATCAAGGTTTTGAACTGCGAGCTGAAACCATTGAGTTAACGGGGTTGTGCGCGAAATGTAAGGAACAATCAGCAGGAGCAAGCGCGTGAGTAAACGATTGGTTGCTTTTGACAAAATTGGTATAGCGTTTGATGGCCGAGTGTTGCTCGAAAATATAGATATGACGATCAGCGAAGGGGAAATTGTCACCCTGATTGGCCCAAACGGTAGCGGTAAAAGTACGCTGATTCGTACCCTGTTAGGCTTGCAAGAAGCCACGTCAGGCGAAGTGGTAAGACACAAAACCTTGCGTATCGGTTATATGCCGCAAAAGCTGCATATCGATCCGACCCTGCCATTAACGGTAAAGCATTTCTTGGCCTTGGTGCGTGGTGTCGATAAGCAACAGATTCTTCCAACACTCGAAAAACTTGGCATTGGTCATTTGCTCCAATCCCAAGTACATGTGTTGTCTGGTGGCGAAACGCAGCGCGTATTATTGGCTCGCGCTTTGTTGAATCGACCGAATTTATTGGTACTTGATGAGCCTGTTCAAGGCGTGGATGTGAATGGGCAAGTGGAACTTTATAACCTGATTGAAGGCATTCGTAATGAGCTAAATTGCGGTGTTTTGATGGTGTCTCATGATTTGCATTTGGTGATGGCGAAAACCGATACCGTGGTCTGTATTAATCAGCATGTGTGCTGTTCAGGTAGTCCGCAACACGTTACAGGTCATCCAGCCTATCAAGCTTTGTTTGGCGTACCAGGAGCAGACGAATCCATCGCGATTTATGCCCATCAGCATGATCATGTGCATGATGAACACGGTAGTATTTTGTCGGACGATGGCGATGCCCATGCCCATTGTAAACATCATTAATCACACCTAAGTTAGCCGATATTGGAGTTAGTTAAACCATGTTAGATCTTTTACTGAGAGCCTTGTTTGGTGGGTTAGGTGTGGCGGCGGTCGCTGGGCCGCTAGGGGCCTTTGTTGTGTGGCGACGCATGGCGTATTTTGGTGATACCTTGGCGCATTCTGCCTTGTTAGGCGTGGCGTTAGGCTTTTTATTCGACATCAACTTGAATCTTGCCATTATTGTGTTGTGTGTGGGCTTGGCCTTGGTGCTGGTGACGTTGCAGAAGAAGCACATTATTGCCACGGATACTTTGTTGGGGATTTTGGCGCATTCCGCTTTGTCGCTTGGTCTAGTGGCGGTGAGTTTCCTCGATAACATTCGCATCGATTTGATGGCGTATTTATTTGGTGATTTGCTGGCGATTAACCAAGCCGATGTGTATTGGATTTATGGCGGTGGTTTGGCGGTTATCGCGCTATTGGTGACTTTCTGGAAGCCATTGCTCGCCGTTACCGTAAACGAAGAATTGGCAAAAGTAGAAGGTTATCCGGTAGAGGCGATTCGTTTATTGTTGATGTTGCTGGTGGCTTTGGTGATTGCCGTGGCGATGAAAATCGTCGGTGTGCTGCTGATTACCTCTTTGATGATCATTCCCGCAGCAACCGCACGGAAGCTGTCGAAGACGCCGATTCAAATGGCGTCGTTCGCTAGCTTGATTGGCTGCTTGTCGGTGTGTGGTGGCTTGTGGGCGTCTTATCGTTGGGACACACCAACAGGCCCAAGTGTTGTCGTCTGCGCGGCCTTGTTGTTCCTAGTGGCTTACACTCTGCCATTTAAACGCTTACGTTAGTTTATTCGGTGTTTTTATAGGCAGGCTTATTTATCGTCCGATTCCTTTGCTTTGGAGTAGGACTTTGATAAGCCGCGGATCATTTCCATTTGTTTGCCAAATTGACGACACGGTCCACAGATTGCCGTGTGCATGGCTAGGTTGATTTTTTCTTTAGCGGATAAAGGGCGGTCCAGTTTCTCCGAGAGCATCTGGGTCGCTTGTTTGCATTTCATCATTACGATGTCTCCTTCTGAAACCAGTGATCTTCTAGACATTCTCGTAAGCGCAGCCGAGCGCGATACAAGGTGACGTTTAGGCTGCTGACGGTTACTTCTTCGTTATGGCAGATTTCAGGTGTGTCCATTTCGAGGAATTCGCGCATCATAAATAATCGGCCGTACTTGGCTGGTAGCGCATCTAAACAAGCATCGAAGATTCGCCAGAAGTGTGTGTTTTCAACGCCATGTTCTGGTTGATCCCATTTTTTGGGCCGCTCATCTTTTTGCCAGTGACCATTTTCTTCGAACAAGTGCTCTATTAACGCGTCGCCATTTAGGTTCGGCCCATCTTCGAGCTGACTGGCTGCCGTGTGGCGTTTTTCTTTGCGCAATAAGTCGATGATTTTGTTCTTTAAAATGGAAAACACCCAAGTCTTAAACGCGGCTTGTCGCGCAAAACGATCAATATTTTGATACGCAGAGATCATCGCTTCTTGTACTGCGTCTTCGGCAATCTGATTGTCTCGAACTTGAAGCCTTGCGAACTTCAGCATCTGTGTACGTAAATCTTCAATAAAAACAGTATCCTGAAAGATATTTACTGCTGCTGAAGAATCTATTTCAACAGAAACATTCGCATTAGTCATTTAAGCCTCGGAGTGTGTGTGGTCATTAGACGATCTTGGTCTGGCTTTTATTACTATTTTAACCGTAATTTTTCTATCTATCGGCTTATTTCGGATTCAGCTTTTGCTTCAGCCAAGTACTCGTCTTTCAATTTAACGTAATTAAGTCCGGCATATTGAAAGTATTCGATTTCTTTGGCGTTAAGTGGACGGATTTGCTTAACAGGGGAGCCCATGTACATAAAACCGGTTTCTAAACGCTTACCTGGTGGCACCAAAGAGCCAGCGCCTATGATAACTTCGTCTTCAATCACGGCACCGTCTAGGATTGTCGTTCCCATACCGACTAGGACTCGGTTGCCAATGGTACAGCCATGTAACATCGCCATGTGACCCACTGTCACATCGTCGCCAATGTCCAAAGGGTGGCCTTCAGGTTTGTAGGTACTCGCATGAGTAATGTGCAAGCAGGAGTTGTCTTGAATACTGGTGCGAGCACCAATACGGATGCGATGCATGTCGCCACGGATCGCCACCAAAGGCCAAACCGAGCTGTCTTCGCCAATGGTGACATCGCCAATGATCACGGCATTGTCATCGACCCATACACGGTCGCCTAGTTGTGGTGTTTTGCCACGGAAAGATTTCATCACCATATACTGCTCTCTTACAGGATTTGATTAATAGAAAGTGTTAATAAACGAAGGAACTATTAACACAATAGCGTTTTATGCATTGAAAAAGTGTTAAGACAACCTATCTTATTAAGCATAGTATTGACCAATGCATTACAGCGTTCAATTTTTAAAAGGATATCATGATATGTCACAGTCTGTATGGGACGCGACCAGCTTACCGAGCTTTACCGACGTCGATGTTGCGAACATCGAAGCGGATCTAGAGAAACTACTGAAGCATAACCAAGCCGCGATTGATGCTTGTGTGAGCGAAAACACCAATCCAACATGGGAAAGTCTTGTTTTGCCGTTGGATCAACTTCACGACGACCTAAATAACTTTTGGTCGCCAATCAGCCATTTGAATTCCGTTAAAAATACGCCTGAGTTACGTGCCGCTTACAACGCTTGCTTACCAAAATTGACTCAGTTTTATACGGATCTTGGGCAAAACAAAGCCTTGTATCAAGCTTACAAGAGTCTTGCTGAAAGTGAGGCGGCGAAAACGCTAAGCCAAGCTCAAAGTGAAGCCTTGGCGCAAACGATTCGTGATTTCGAATTGTCTGGTGTCGGCCTAGAAGGCGACGCCAAGAAACGCTATGGCGAGATTAGCCAGCGTTTGTCTGAGTTGGGCAGTCAGTTTGGTGAAAACGTATTAGACGCGACACAAGCGTGGAGCAAACTAATCACCGACGAAAGTGAGCTGTCTGGTTTGCCAGAATCCGCTTTGGCACAAGCCAAACAAATGGCCGAAGCCAAAGAAAAGGACGGCTGGTTGTTCACCCTAGATTTCCCATCTTACATTCCAGTGATGAGTTACGCCGACAATGCAGAACTGCGCGAAGAAATGTACCGTGCCTTTGCGACGCGCGCGTCAGATCAAGGTGGTGATATCAAATTCAACAATGCGCCTCTGGTTGACGAAATTTTAGAGCTACGTCATGAGATGGCTCATATTCTTGGTTTTGATAATTACGCAGAATTGTCTGTTGCCACTAAGATGGCGGACAATGGCCAGCAGGTTATCGATTTCTTAGGTGATCTAGCGAAAAAGTCAAAAAGCTCGGCAGAACAAGACCTTGCGCAACTAACAGCGTTCGCGAAAGACGAAAACGGCGTGGAAAAATTGAACGCTTGGGACATGACCTATTATGCGGAAAAACTACGCCAACATAAGTTCAGTATTTCTCAAGAAGAACTGCGTCCTTACTTTCCGATGAATAAAGTTTTATCCGGATTGTTTCACGTGGCACAAACTTTATTCGGTGTGGATATTCGCGAAGAAAAAGAATTTGATAGCTATAACAAGGACTTGCAGTTATTTACGATCAGCAAGGGTGGCGAAGACGTGTCTCGTTTCTATCTAGATCCGTATGCGCGTGAAGCAAAACGCGGTGGTGCATGGATGGATTCTTGCCGTACTCGCCGTCGTTTAAGCGATGACCGCTTGCAGCTACCGATTGCCTATCTTGTGTGTAACTTCACACCACCAATTGGTGATAAACCTGCCTTGTTGACGCACGACGAAGTGACGACCTTGTTCCACGAATTTGGTCATGGCTTGCACCACATGTTGACCCAAGTGGATGTATCTTCTGTATCGGGCATTAACGGTGTGGCGTGGGATGCGGTCGAGTTGCCAAGCCAATTCATGGAAAACTGGTGTTACGAGCCAGAAGCATTGGCTCATATTGCGGGCCATTACGAAACAGGTGAGCCGTTGCCACAAGACTTGCTGGATAAGATGTTGGCAGCAAAGAACTTCCAGTCTGGCATGCAGATGATGCGTCAATTGGAGTTTTCTTTGTTCGATTTCCGTCTACACATGGAATATCAAAAAGACATTTCTGTTCAATCAGTGCTTGATGATGTTCGTAGTAAAGTGGCGGTGGTCACACCGCCTGAGTTTAATCGTTTCCAAAATAGCTTCTCGCATATTTTTGCGGGTGGTTACGCGGCCGGTTACTACAGCTACAAATGGGCAGAAGTGTTATCGGCAGATGCTTTCTCGAAATTCGAAGAAGACGGCATATTCAATAAAGATACTGGCGCTCGCTTCCGTGATACCATATTGGCCAATGGTGGCTCTCGTCCAGCAGCAGAATTATTTGCTGAGTTCCGCGGTCGTGAGCCAAGCACCGATGCCTTATTGAGACACAGCGGCATCGCGGCTTAACTTTTTGTACTGCAAGGAAGCAGCGCTTCGCCTGATGAGAATCAGACAAAGCGCTGCTTTTTTATAGCGCCGAATTAGGGCGTTACTTTTTTGAAGGTAGGGTTATGACAGTAAAACGCTTTATCGCAGGGGCGGTGTGCCCTCGTTGTAGTGAGATGGATAAAATTCGTGCTTGGCGCGATGATGACGCCGAAAAGCAATATCGTGAGTGCGTTGGTTGTGGATACACGGATGAGCAATCTACGGTTATACAGGCGCAGCCCACTGAGATTCCAACACGAGTAAACACGCCTCACAGCCGCTCTCCAGAAACAGAAGAAGTCGTGATCAACTTCATTCCAAATCCTGGTACGACCAAGCACTAAACTTGCTCTGTAGGGTGATAAAAAAGCGAATGGTGCCAGCACCATTCGCTTTTTTATTGCTGCGTTTTTTCTAGTTATAGCCTTTAATCTGCATAACCGCTGCCGATGGCTCGAAATGGCATATCAAGATCCAACTCAGGTACTTGTAGGCCAATCCAGGTCGGGAAGGTGTTGCTGTTTGGTCCTGGGAATACAGTGTATTCGTTTGCCCAAGGGTAGCGCTTCACCGCTTCGTCAATTTTTGGAATCAATGCTTCGGCTTTTGGGCCAATAATAGACAGTACTTTTTCTGGTTTCGCGCCAAACCAGTAGCGATCTGGTGTCGCTGTTTTATATTCAGATAACGCTGGAAGTCCTCTTTCTACTCGCCAACCGACCACTTCATGTACCGTGTATTCAGAAGCGTTTTTTTCTTTGGTAGCCACCCATGTATGAACCGCAAACCAGCCTCGCCAACTAAAAGCGTCGGCGGCATAAAACTCGATAACGGCTGCTTTTTCTGTTTCTGGTGATGGCGCGATGCCTGCAGGCTCTCGGCTTGCTGTGCGCCAGTTATCGTTCGAAGAGCATGCACTTAAAAATAGCGTGATGAAAATGAGTCCTAGATACTTTGCCATGCTTTGTCCTTGGGCTGTTGGGTATTTTATTGCTATTAACATACGCAAATTTTGGTGTATTTGGGTCACTATTTATGGCTTTGGTTCACTATTCCCTATTTTTTGCCAAGTTCAAAAAATGAGCATAAAAAAACGCCAACGATGTTGGCGTTTTGGTTTTGTACTTCTGAATAGATCTGAAATTAGTTCATTTCAGTAATGAACTCTTCACTTGAACGGCGTACTTTTTTCAGTTCTTTTAGCCAGTCGCCTTCTTCTGCACGGTAACCCAAAGGCAATAGAATCACAGAGCGTAGACCGCGTTCAGTAAGACCTAGGATCTCATCAACTTTAGCTGGGTCAAAGCCTTCCATTGGTGTGCTGTCTACGCCTTCTTCAGCGGCTGCAATTAAGGCAGTGCCTAGACCAATGTAAGCCTGACGAGCTGCGTGTTGGTAGTTCACTTCAGCATCACGTGGAGGGTAATCGCCTAAAATCATTTGGCGGTAGTTTTCCCAGCCTTCATTTTTAAAGCCTCGTTCGTCGTTTACTAGGTCGAACATTTTATTAATGCGTTCTTCTGTGTAGTTATCCCACGCAGCAAACACTAATAGGTGAGAACCGTCAGTGATTTGTGCTTGGTTCCAAGCATGGGGAACGATGGCTTCACGTAGCGCTTTGTTTTTCACCACAATGACTTCATATGGCTGAAGTCCACTTGATGTCGCTGTTAGGCGAATAGCTTCTAGGATGCGGTCTACTTTTTCTTGCTCAACAACTTTGCTTGAGTCCATTTTTTTTGTGGCATAACGCCAGTTTAGTTTTTCTAACAAATTCGACATGATTATTCCTAAATAAGGTTTTTGTATGCCTCTAATATTGCTCTTGTTGTGATCAAGTTCAAGGTACGTTTTGAGCAAAAAGTGAGGAAGTTGAATAATCGGTTAACTGTTCGATTTAGTTGATATGTTGCAATAATATCTGCAATTATGCCCTAAAATGGTTCATTTTTGAGCGAGGATGAAGTAAGGTGCGGCTTTGAAAATTTCAACGGACCCCCTTCTAATGTCATTTGCTCAAAATCCCTCTTTGTTTCAGCGTTATCTTCGCGGTAGTTTAGTACTACAAATTGCCATCGGTATTGTTTGTGGCGTCGTCCTAGCGTATGTGTCGCCAAGCACGGCGCTATCAACTTCTTTGATGGGCGATTTTTTTGTTAAAGCACTTAAAGCGATAGCACCAATCTTGGTCTTTTTGTTGGTGATGGCATCGATTGCCAATCACAAGCAAGCTCAGCAAAGCCATATTCGCCCAGTGATTCTTCTTTATATTATCGGCACGTTTGTCGCGGCATTAACAGCCGTTGTGTTCAGCTTTGCTTTTCCTACTGAGCTAAATTTGGTCGCGCCAGATTTAAGTAAAAGTGCGCCTCAGGGAATTGGTGAAGTCTTACATACCTTGGTATTTAAGATGGTCGATAACCCTGTTAACGCTTTGGTTCAAGGGAATTATGTAGGCATTTTGACTTGGGCGACTGGCTTAGGTTTGGGGTTACGTCATGCCTCTGAAGCGACGAAATCTGTCCTACAACACATATCGACCAGTGTGACTGGTATTGTTTCTTTTATTATTCGTTTAGCGCCGTTTGGTATCTTTGGTTTGGTTGCGAGCACCATAGCCGCAACTGGCTTTGACGCATTGCTTGGCTATTCTCACCTATTGGCTGTGTTGATTGGTGCGATGCTGTTTATTGCCTTTGTGACGAACCCACTATTGGTATTCTGGAAAATTCGCCGTAATCCCTATCCTTTAGTATTTAAGTGCTTAAAAGAAAGTGGCGTAACCGCATTCTTTACCCGTAGTTCGGCAGCAAATATTCCCGTAAATTTGGATTTGTGTAAGCGCTTAGGTTTGGACGAGGATACTTATTCTGTGTCCATTCCTTTGGGTGCGACCATCAATATGGCTGGCGCAGCGATTACCATTACGGTGTTAACCTTAGCTGCAGTGCACACTTTAGGCATCTCATTGGATTTTGGTACAGCGTTATTGCTTAGCGTGATTGCTGCCGTCTCTGCATGTGGAGCATCGGGTGTTGCGGGTGGTTCGTTGTTGCTGATTCCATTAGCGTGTAGCTTATTCAATATTTCGAATGAGGTGGCAATGCAAGTAGTGGCGGTTGGCTTTATTATCGGCGTTTTACAGGATTCTGCCGAGACCGCATTGAATAGTTCGACAGACGCTCTATTTACAGCGGCGGCTTGTCTTTCTAATGATAAGAGCTAGATTTCAATAACCTTGTTATAGACCTGTGATAACAAAAAAGGGAAGTTGGGAGCTTCCCTTTTTTGTTTCTACGATTTGCTAGCTTAAACTGTTAAAGCTTAAACTGGGTAACCAGTTTATCAAGCTGAGCAGACAGTTTCTGTAAGTTGGTACTTGATGCAGTCAGTTCATCAGCTATTTCAGATGTCTCTGTTGTTAGCTGATTAATCTCTTCAACGTTTTTACTCATGTCGTTTACTACAAGAGATTGCTCTTCTGTCGCAGTGGCAACCTGAATGTTCATGTCGCTGATCTGACCAATGTGTGAAGTGATTTGCTCCAGTGATGTATTGGCTTCATTCGCCTGACCAACAACCTCGGTGCTCTGATCTTGTCCAGATTGGATAGTCGCAACGGTTTTGGCCGATTGCTCTTGTAACTTGTCGATCATTTTTTGGATTTCATCAGTCGATGCAGCAGAGCGGCTGGCAAGGTTACGTACTTCATCGGCAACGACGGCGAAGCCTCGACCTTGCTCACCTGCACGGGCAGCTTCGATCGCCGCGTTCAACGCCAATAAGTTAGTTTGCTCCGAGATACTGCGAATCGTATCTAGGATGCTACCAATCGAATCTGTCTGTGTTGCTAGCGAATCAATGTCGGCACTAATATGTTGTATTTCAGTAGATAGCGCAGTCACACCTTGGCGAGCGCGTGCTACCAATCCTGCTCCTTGGTGAGCTTGTTTATCTGCTTCTTGGGCTGCTTTAGCTGCTTGAGACGCGTTTTCTGCGATGTTTTCCACTGTGGCGCCCATTTCATGAATGGCTGTAGCGATCTGAGTGGTACGATCTCGCTCATTCAGGCAGTTGGTGTGCGTTGCCTTGGCTTTCGATGCGACGTCGTTTGCGGTGTGAGCAAGCTGACGGGAGTTGTCAGCTACGTTTTCAATTGCCGTACGGACTTTAGTGATAAACTGATTAAAGTGCTGGGCGATATCGCTAAGCTCGTCTTTGCCATCAAGAGACATCATAGAACCAAGATCTAATTTGTCACTGGCAGTTGAAATATGTTGCTGTAGATAAGAAACTCGGCTGTTAAGACGACGTAACATTAACCAAGCTAAGATGATAGAGGCCGATAGTGCGATCACTATTAAGGCGATCATGTTGTTGCGGCTTTTTTCATAATTAATCTGGCTTTGGTTGTAGCTTTGTTGACCTTGCTCAAGCAGTTCGTCAAGGATGACATTGACGGCTTTACGCATTACGCCATAGCTGTCTGCGTATTTAGTTTTATATATTTCTTGAGCAGTCGTTAAGTCATTATTTTCGATAGCGGCAAGCATTGGCGTTAGCTCATCACGTTTGACTTTAGCGAACACGTCAATGAGATTCTGTACTTCAGCACGCATTTTAGGATTCACTTGGGAGTTCAACGCTTGCTTAAGCGCCATATCCATTTCTGGGATATCTTCTGTACGGGTTTCTTTAACGCGAGTTAGGGCACCTTTTTTATCTTGCATGGCTGGAATTTCTTGCAGCAAGATAATATCGATACCAACACGCATACGAGGGATTCGTGATGCAACTTCCGCGAGAGATCGCATTGGGGCGCTGGTATTTTGGGCCAACTGTTTAGTTTGCTCCTGTCCGCTAGAAAGACCGCGTAAGCCTGCCCAACTAACGAGTAAGAGCACAAGGCAAGGCAAGGCTATTACGGAGATAAATTGAGCTTTCAGAGACATTTTATTGAATATCACGATGTATTACCTACAGTAAGTTATTTTTATTGCGTTATTACTGTGAAACTCAAAGTCCATTTACGTTTTACAGAACAAGGTATGCTTGGTTAATTTATTGAGAGAATGCGTGAGTACAAAAAAGTCATCTTTAATCCGTGCTTTTTGTGCTCATCTTATAAAGGGTTCCCTATATTACCTCTAAAAAATGACACTTTTAAGTAATATTTGATGTTTTATTAACCAGTTTAAGAGGTGTGTATTGAGTAATGCATTTCGGTCGCTATCAAACTTGAATTACCGACTTTGGTTCGGTGGCGCAGTTATTTCGAATATCGGTACCTGGCTGCAGCGGACTGCTCAGGATTGGATCGTCATCGCCGAACTATCAGATAAGAATGCGTCAGCCGTAGGGCTGGTGGTATTTTTACAATTTGCACCACAGATTTTACTCTTGCCTGTCACTGGTTGGGCTGCGGATCGAATGGATCGTCGAAAGTTGCTGTTTATTACTCAATGCTTGATGGCGACCTTGGCATTGATTCTTGGCATATTGGTATTGAGTGGTCATGTTGAGCTATGGCAGGTATGCGCCTGTGCGTTTGCCTTAGGTTGTGTGGCGGCATTTGATGCGCCTGCTCGTCATGCCTTTGTGTCGGATCTTGTAAGTGAAAAAGAATTATCAAACGCCGTTGGGCTCAATTCTGTGTCCTTTAACTCAGCCCGCTTAGTTGGGCCGGCCATTGCAGGCATACTGATCGCCTTAATCGGGACTGGTTGGGTGTTTATGATCAATGTGCTGTCTTTTATTCCTTTACTAGTCGCTCTACATCTTTTCAAAAGCCGCCTGCCAAAAATTGAAACGGATAACAGTAAAAAGACGCCCGATGTAGCGAAGTTTTTGGATGGCTTTCGGTACATTTGGCAGCATCGTGAGATGGCCGTCATACTGGTTATGTCGTTTTTAATTTGTAGCCTAGGTATGAATTTTTCGGTGTACCTATCTGCGATGACTGTGCATGTGTTTCAAGGGCATGCGGATCAATATGGTTTCTTAATTTCTATGATGGCGATTGGTTCGATTAGTGGGGCATTGGTAACTGCTAGCCGTCGTTCTTCACCGACGTTTCGCTTTATGATTTATGTTGCCGCTATGTTCGCGGTGAGCTGCTTATTGGTGGCCATCAGCACGTCATTCTGGGCATTCGCTGTGCTGCTTATTTTGCTCGGCCTTAGTTTGCAGCTGTTTACTACATCGACTGCTTCTTATATGCAGGTGGCAACGGAGAAGCGTTATAGAGGCCGAGTGATGGCTGTGGTTTTGGCTACAGCAATGGGCAGTACGGCGTTGGGTGCGCCTTTGGTTGGTTGGATTGCTGACTTCTTTGGTGCTAGATGGGCAATCGGCGTGGGCAGTATTTCAGGGGTGCTTGCTGCCTTGTTGGGGTTTTGGTTTTTACGTCAACAGGCAAACACAAAGCGGGTTGATCCTCTATAATTTAGAATGAATGGCTTGATTAGTGAGTGCTTGGCACCTGTGCCGAACTGCAGTAGTCTTGATTTGATGTAATATGTATCAGCCTAACAATATCGATGGAGAAGTTTATGTCGCAGCATCTTGTATTGAGTTTTATTGGCGAAGACCGCCCAGGCCTTGTTGAGAGCCTGTCCGACACCATCGCACGTTACAATGGCAACTGGCTAGAAAGTCGCATGGCGCATTTGGCCGATAAATTTGCCGGTATTTTGACTGTCTCTGTACCGCAGGATCAACAAGAAGCTCTAGTGAGTGCCTTACGTGATTTTGAAAAATTGGGTTTGCATGTCACCGTTGAAGTGGCTAAGCAAAGTGTTGGATCAGGCTCTACTTTGTCTCTCTCTGTGGTTGGCAATGATCGTCCGGGTATTGTTAAAGAAGTGTCTCAAGTACTGCATTCATTAATGGTTAATGTCAAAGAACTCACCACTTCGTGTGAACCTGCACCGATGAGCTCTGACATGTTATTTAAAACCGAGATGGTTTTGGTGGTTCCAAAAAACCTACTTTTGTCAGAATTAGAAGCTGCACTAGAAAAAATAAGCAGCGATTTAATGGTCGAGCTTTCTGTTAAACAGTTTGCCTAGCCTGATAAGTTATTTTGACTGCTGAACGATAACTTCAGAGCAATTCAATGTTGTCTAAACACCATTCTGCTCTTTCTAAGACGGCGTGCTTTTGTGTGTCGTCTTGCTTATCCCAGTTACCGTAAATCATACCAATACGATGATTCTTCGCTAGACGTTGTCGATGCTTGACCATAAAACGCCAATATAAGCTGTTGAGCGGGCAAGATTCCTCGCTGGTTTTCTCTTTTACTTTGTAGTGGCAATCACCACAGTAGTCGCTCATTTTCTGCATGTAGCTGCCACTGGCCGCATAAGGTTTGGAGGCAATCCAACCGCCATCAGCAAATTGGCTCATGCCGCGCGTATTGGGTAATTCCACCCATTCCAAAGCGTCTACGTAAATGCCTAAATACCATTCGTCGACCTGCTCAGGCTGAACCTCAGTTAACATGCAGAAGTTCCCCGTCACCATCAAGCGTTGAATGTGATGGGCATAAGCGTAATCGAGAGATTGCCCAATGGCGCTAGCAAGACACTTCATCTTAGTTTGACCGTTCCAGAAATAGCTTGGTAGGTCTCGTTCAGCGTTTAGGGCATTTTGTTGTTGATAGTCAGGCATATTGATCCAATACATGCCGCGCACATATTCACGCCAGCCAAGAATTTGTCGGACAAAGCCTTCAACTTGGGCAATGTCGATTTGGACATTGTCTTGGTAAGCCGAGATGGCGGCTTTGATAACATGCTTTGGGCTGATCAATTTTGCATTAAGAGCAAAGGACAGGCGCGAATGATACAAACTCCAGCTGTGGGACGTTTGGTTTGTCATAGCGTCTTGAAAACGGCCAAAATTCGGCAGTAATTGCTCGCAGAAGAAGGCGAGTAAATTTAGCGCGTCTTGGCTGGTGACAGGCCAAAGTAAAGTCGATTCAGCTTGACCAATAGACGGAATTTGATGGCGTTGAATACGCTCAAGTAGGTGGGTCACATCATGCTGGAAACACAAGGGTGCTGGAATATCGGTTAAGTCTTTAGTTTTGAGCTTATTGCGATTGGCGTTGTCGTAATTCCATTGGCCACCTTCTGGCTGACCTTGATCGTCTATCAATATATTAAAGCGTAGGCGCATTTTGCGATAAAAGTGTTCCATGCGAACGGGATTTTTAGCGTGAAAGAGCCTAGGTATTTCGTTGAAAGGCAACAAAAAATGCTCGCTATCGACTATATTAAAGATTGGCGTCGAATTAGTGGTGGTTAGCGCATGATATTGTGCCAATACTCGATATTCATCAGGGCGCTGTAATTCAACACGTAGAATATCGTGTTGCTCCGTAAGACTGAATATTACCTCTTCTAAGCTTTGGTTCAGGGTATCATCTAAAGTGAGATAACATACTTGATGGCCATTTTCTTTTAGCGCATCAGCAAAGCGTTCCATCGCAAGAAAAAAAGCGCAGAGCTTTTGAATATGGTGCGTTACATAAGTGGCTTCTGGGTGTAGTTCAGCGATCAAATACAGCACACCTTGGTCATGTTTTTTGAACCAAGAGTGCGCAGCGTTGAGTTGATCGCCAAGAATAACGCGCAGAGTGTGATATTTATGTTGGCTATTATGTACCATGATTAATTGCTTGATGTTGGGTAAATTGGCCAGTCAGCGGCATCGACTGAATCTAATTGTGAATCGTAGACTTGGCCTTGCCATTTATGAGTAAAATTCTGATTCGGGTCGTATTGTGCAGTTTGTTTTTCCAAATTGAAATGACGGCCGCCTCTAGGGTCTGCTCCGACACCTGCAATATATTGCCAGTTCCCCCAGTTGGAGCCGACATTGTAATCGATCAGTTGTTCTTCAAAGTAAGCCGCGCCATAACGCCAATCAATGCCTAACTCATAGATTAAACAACTGGCAACAATCTGGCGACCTCGATTGCTCATAAAACCGGTTTCGTTGAGCTGTTTCATACAAGCGTTAACGATGGGGTAGGGCGTATTGCCTTGGCTCCATTTCCGAAAACGCTCCGCGTAATAGCTGCCTTGAGTTTGTTTTCCTGTTAAGCCACCCGGCAAGAAAAGTTGTTTACCATAACGCGTCGCGTACCAGTGAAAGTATTCACGCCACAGCAGTTCGAAATAAATCCAATAAGTGGATTCGCTTGCGCCGTGATCGCGTTCATAGACGTCGAGACTGGCTTTAATTTGTCTGGCTGACAAACTGCCTTGTGCTAGCCAAGGAGAGAGCTTGGTGGAATTTTCCCAACCATCTAATTCATTACGCATTGCTTTATATTGGTTCGGGAGATTGGTAGAGAAATAATCGCTTAGCTGATCCATTGCCGCTTCTTCACCACCCGTAAAGGCACTGTGGTTGTCAGTAATTTGGTGTTGCCATGGCATAATATTATGGATATTAAAACTCGGTGCAGGCGGTAGTTTGTGTAAGCTTGGCAGTGGGGTTGTCGAGTCTACATTTTCGACCAAGCGGCGAAACTTTGAGAATGATTCGGGTAATCCTGTTAAATTAAATGGTAGCTGAGAAGGCGTGAATAAACTCAGCCCATGATCTATTTGGATGCGCACGTCAGGATATTGGTTTTCGATGCGCTTAAGCGTTTGTTGCTCGTCCCAACCACCATGATGGTTACGATAAAGGTGGGATATGGGAACTTCGTTGAGGATCAAATTTAAGCTGGTGTCGGCATCCATCGAACTGACAAATAAAGTTTGCCCTACTTTAGCTAATGTCGCGTTTAGACCGTTGAGTCCTTGCTGTAAAAAACGACGGCGGTTTTCTGACATACCTTGCGTTGCGTAACGGCTTGGGCGTTGATGATGAGGCTCCATACAATACAAACAAACGAGAAAATCCACTTCCTGCATTGCTCGCCATAATATGTTCTGATCTGCGCTGCGTAAATCGTCTCCAAACCATACCAAACCCACTTTCATTACATCATCCTTTTTATTGTCTTGCTTAACCTTAGTACGTATTTAGGAGAACATTGGTTTAGATTGGATGCAAATCAGCGTTGAGTTAGTTATTTGGAATAACTTTGCTTAAAACCTTTCAAAAAGAAATTATTTTAACGAGCATGCAAAAACCATATCGAAAATAGGGTTATAATGCGCGAAAATTTCCCGTTTACGTTATAAGGTAGTGATAAATATGAGTCTTCCAAATTGCCCAAAATGCGATTCTGCTTACGTGTATGAAGATCAAGCTATGTTGGTTTGCCCAGAGTGCGCGCACGAATGGAACCCAAATGAAGTTGTGGTTGATGAAGATGCGCTCATTATCAAGGACATGGGCGGTAACTTATTGCAAGAAGGCGATAAAGTGACGTTGGCGAAAGACCTGAAAGTAAAAGGCTCCTCTCAAGTGCTAAAAATCGGCACCAAAGCGACTATTAAGCGTTTCGTCGATGGCGACCACGACATCGATTGCAAAATAGATGGCGGCGGCGAAATGATGCTGAAATCTCAGTTTGTGAAGAAATCTTCCGTTTAAGATCTGTAGAAGGGTTAGATAGGGCTCGTTTGGTCTTTTCTAACCCTTTTTTGTGTCTTTCTCGATTTCCCTATCCGATAGTCATCCCGTTAAATTTAGTGGTTTTGTAGGTTTATAGTGAGCATATCGATGAACTTGCGTACTTTTGCAGCTAGATGCTTGCGATTAGGGTAGATCGCATGAATCGGAATCTCCTTGCCTGAATACTCCGGAAATAGCTTAACAAGACGGTTCTTTTGTAGATCATCGACGGCTAAAAAAGAAGGCAAAAATGCCACCCCCATTCCTTCTACTGCCGCATCTTTCACGGCTTCACCACTATCAAAACGTAGGCGCTGTGTTCCTGCTATGGTGACATCCTTGCCATTTTCTTGGTGTAAATGCCAAGCACTTGAATTGGGATTCAGCCCATAGATGAGACGCTGCTGCTCTTCTAGTGCGGTGATATCTTCTGTTATCTCATTTTCTGCTAAGTAGGTGGGCGATGCATAAATATAAGGAGAGTATTTAGCAATGGGGCGGGCAATCATTAAAGATTGGTTTGGCATATCTCCCATTCTGATTGCTAGGTCAAAACCTTCCTCTACCAAGTCCACAATTCTGTCTGTAAAGCTTATTTCTACTTCTAAATGGGGCCATTGCTTCAGGAATTTATTGAGGAGTGGCAATATCACTATCCTTCCAAAAGCCGCTGTTACAGTGAGGCGTAATGTGCCTTTTGGTTCCATGTCATCCTGTCGAACACTTTTTTCTGCATCCTCTATGTCGCTGAGTATTTGCGTGCACCTCTCATAGAAATACTGCCCATCGGAGGTCAATGAGACTCGGCGAGTAGTGCGATGGAGTAAGCGTGTACCAAGGTGGGCTTCCAAGCGCGCTAATGATTTACCCGCTGCTGAACGGGTTAAGCCCATCTTTTTTCCTCCAAGGACAAAATTTCCAGCTTCAGCAATAGCCACAAAAGTACGCATGGTGTTTAGCTCGATACTGCCCGTCGAATGGTGTGTGCTGAATTTTTGGATGCTCACTGTAGAAACCTATTCCCCAAGATATGACTTAGAATTTGGATTGTTGAATAAAATACCATAAAGGAGACGTTATGCTACCTGAAAATGCGAAAAATGCTTTAAATGGCTGGATAAAAGCGGCCACACCGATTATTGAAAAAATGACAGGCCAAAGTGACATAAGCTGGCCAGATGCCCGCGCTAGTTATGTTGATGATCTTGATAAACTGTTTCCTGCACCAGAAGGCGTTTCATTTCGTCATGTTGATCTAGGTGGTGTTTCTACCATGTTAGTCACACCAGATAATGTCATAGAAGGTCGAGTATTGTTTTATGTACATGGCGGCGGTTATGTTCATGGCGGCGTAAAAGCCTATCGAGGGTTAGCTGGGCATTATGCTAAGCAGCTTCGTGCTCAAGTGTATGTACCGGATTATCGACAAGCACCTGAGTACCCATTTCCCTTGCCGATAGATGATACATTCAATGCTTACAGGGCTTTGCTAGAGCAGGGGGGGGACCCTCGCACCTTAGCCATTTCCGGTGATTCCGCAGGCGGGGCCATGATCGTCACCATTATGAGAAAAGCCAGAGATGCGAAGCTGCCTCTTCCTGCCGCAGCGGTTGCTATTTCTCCTTGGGCAGACCTGACTCACTGTGGTGTTTCCGCCAGAATTAGAAATGGCATTGATCCAATATGTACTACGGATTTTCTCGACCAGCTAGCGGCTCTATTCTTGGCTGGCGAGTTACCAACGAACCCTGATGCATCACCTATTTTTGCGGATGTTAGAGGATTATCACCAACCTTAATTCAAATCGGTGAAAATGAAGTTATGTTGCATGGCGCGACCCGACTGGCTTCTCATCTTGGTGAAAACCGAGTTAGGACGACGTTAGAAGTATGGCCTGGAATGTTTCACGTTTGGCATATTTTTTCAGGGTTACTTCCTGAAGCTGATCACGCTTTACGAAATGCTGTTAGATTTATCGATGATGCTTTTACATCAGAGCTGGATACCAACGAACAAGCTTAAAAGCGCCCGTCTAACTAAGGTTTGTGGTTAAAAATTAGGAATCGCCTGTAAAAAGCAGAGAAAAGGGTTTTTCTCTGCTTTTTGGGCTTTTTTCGAAAAACGTGATCAGTATTTATTTAAAATTTTTGCCTTAAACACGTAACTCCCAAAAGGTAATAATGACGCAACAAATCCTATCAAGGCGTGTTTTGACGAAACCCCATATCGGGACACACTTAACGCCAACAGAATGTTAAACAAGATAAACAACCCTCCATGAACTGGGCCAATGATGCTTACATATTCCGGCATGTCCATCAGGCGTTTCAATGGCACGGCAATGAAGAGCAGCAATAGAAGCGACGTGCCTTCTAAAATGGAGATAAATCGTAACATTTTCATACTGTGTCTCTTTTATTGAAGTGTGTTGAAAGAATGTATTCAGCGCTAATAAGACCCCAGAATAACAGTTTAATTTCATTTCAAGGTCGGTTATTTAAAGAGTGGAATCATGTCAGCAGAGTCATTCGTTGAATGACGTCGAGAGTATTAACATCACTTCTGATTTTCAGCCCATTTTAGTAAGGCGTCTAGAGCAGGGCAAAGTTCCTGACCCCAGTCCGTTAAACGGTATTCTACTTTTGGTGGAACTTGATGATAAATGGTTCGTGTGACGATTCCATCGGCTTCCATTTGACGAAGCTGTTGAATGAGCATTTTCTGAGTGATGGCAGGAATGGCTTTTTCTAATTCAGAGAAGCGTTTTACTTGTCCGCCAAAGAGATGGAAGAGGATGACCAACTTCCATTTTCCTTCCAGAATTTTTAGTACTTGCTCTACGCCATCGGCTGCAGAAGCTGGCGTCCATTTTTTTGTCATTTTTTTTATGGCCTCAGCCCTTATGAGATCAAAAACTTACTTCAGAGTAAGTACCCTACTTTTTTGTCGGTTCTTGTTTTCCGGATAGCTTAACGCCATTCTTCTCAGACAGCAATTTGGCTTGTATTGAGCCACTAATTTAAGTGAAGGAGTTTTACTATGACAATTGTTCTTCCCAAACCAATCGCAAATTATTTTAAAGCAGATAAGGAAAATGGTGAGGCTATTGTTGCCTGCTTTTCCGAGAATGCAGTGGTAAAAGATGAAGGACAAACTCATATGGGATTAGATGCAATTAGGCAGTGGAAAATGAGCACATCGTCTAAATATACCTACACAGTTGAACCGCAGTCATTACGCGAATGCGAGGAGAAAATGATTGTCACCGGTTTGGTCGCAGGTAACTTTCCTGGGAGTCCTGTGAATCTTCAATACGCTTTCACGCTGGATGGTGACAAAATTGCCGCGTTGGAGATCACTTTATGAGTTTTGATCTTGAGTTAAATGGACGTATTGCTTTGGTTACTGGCGGAACTAAGGGGTTGGGAGCGGCGGTCGTTGAGTCGTTACATGACGCAGGAGTGCATGTGATTGCCGTGGCTCGTTCTGTTCCTAAAGAAGCCCTAGAAGGCATTTCATACATAGAAGGGGATTTGCTGACGGCAGCGGGTTGTAGCGCGCTAGTAAACACCGTATTAGATAAGTTTGGTGGTGTTGATATTGTTGTCAATGTGCTGGGCGGCTCAAGCGCTCCCAGTGGAGGTTTTTCTGTCCTTGATGAGCAAGAGTGGGAAAATGCATTGAGTCAAAATTTACTGTCTGCGGTACGCATTGATAGAGGGTTATTGCCCTCAATGATAACAAAAGGCTCTGGTGTTATTGTTCACGTCACATCGATACAGAACAAACTTCCCTTGCCTGAATCGACTACCGCTTATGCCGCAGCGAAAGCGGCGTTATCCACTTACAGTAAAAGCTTATCGAAAGAAGTGGCGCCAAAAGGCATTCGCGTTGTGCGTGTTTCCCCCGGTTGGATAGAAACGGAAGCATCGGTTCGACTTGCTGAACGGCTTGCTGATCATGCCGGTACGGATTATGAAGGAGGTAAAAAGATTATTATGGATTCGCTTGGTGGTATTCCTTTAGGACGTCCAGCACAACCTTCTGAAGTTGCCGACTTAATTACCTTCCTAGTATCGGCTAGAGCTTCATCCATAACAGGCACCGAATACGTTGTTGATGGCGGTACTGTACCTACAGCTTAGAAGCTTTCCACATAGTTTCTTCTTGCTGAACCAGATAGTCAGCCAGTATTAGCACACAAAAAAACGCCCTCTATTTTATGGGAGGGCATTTTCATTGGGGAATTTAAAATTCAGTTAATTTTTTGGCTTGTTTACCAAGCACCCGCTCCTATGGCTCCCATGATATTTAAGATAGTACCTCCGGCTGATGATCCACTATCTTGATTTTGTTGTGCTGCTCTTTGTTGATTAATGGCTACTTGTTTTTCACGTAAGACTTTAATTTCAGCAAATTTGCCTTTAAAGCTTTCAGCGGTATAACCATCTGCATTTTTGTGTGTTGGGTCTGCTCCTAAATCAATCAAAGTGGCAGCCAATATATTCCGATCAAAAAACTCTGCGTCATGCAAAGGGCTCATACTTTTTGTTTCGTATAAGTATGAGCCATAAGTGTTAAAGCCAACAATGACTGGAGTGTTATGGGTTACATTAACGTCTGCTCCATATTTCACCAGTATTCTAGCTCTTTCAGAAGACTGCACTTCATCGAGGTAGTTTCCTAGTTCGGTGAGAAACATACACTTTCCGTGGACACAAGAGTATCGCATATTCGCGTCTAGGCCATTTTCGAGTAAAGCGGTTAATAAATTGTTTGTTGTAGAAGTGAATATGGACTCATAAAGAGGAGAGCCATATTCAGGTAATTTGTTTGGATCGCCACCCATATCTATTATTTTTTGTACTGCAATAGCGGTATTTTTCCCATCACGAAAGGTTGGGGCCGGATTTTTTAGCACAGCAAAGTGATCTGGGTAATATGAATATGAAGAAACGACATAATGTAAACAATTGGTGTAGTTAAGAGTGTCGTCTGGATAGCGTTCCAATAATACTTGCATAATGTCGAACTCAGCGACTCCGCAAGCCAGCTCTGCAGCGGGGACATTAACCGGTGTGCGTGCCCATTGATTGTTAAGATTTAAATATCGTATAGAAACTTTATGGGCGGCATTGATGCTGGTCAGGTATTTCACTGCGTCGAGGTTTCGGTTGTAGATGGCGGCCTCCATGGCGTTGGAGTACTCAATATAGCTGGGTAGGGCATCCTTTGAACTTGTTATGTAGGGGTTGTCTTTATGGCTTTCTAACACCGCCATATCATTGTTTGTTATTCCATGGATTTGGATATCTGCTTCTTTTGATTTTTGGCTCGCGCAACCAGATAACACAATTAGAAGTAGACTAAGGCTAAATAAGCGATTCATAACGAATACTCTTTGAAGCTATAAGGGTTAAATGTGCACTTAATATTAAATCAATATAGGTTGCGTATTGTGCTCCCTCTACCCCTATTTGAGGTATTTTAGTTTTTTATTGATTATAGAATGTAAAAAAACCGCCATCCAGCTAAGCCAGAGGGCGGTTTATATAACTCTAATTGTTTGCTTAGTTACGAATCAAGTAATCAAATGCGCCTAGAGCTGCGGTTGCGCCGCCACCCATGGAGATGATGATTTGCTTGTACGGTGTTGTCGTAACATCGCCTGCTGCGAATACACCTGGGATAGAGGTTTCGCCATGAGCGTTGATGACGATTTCGCCTCTGTTCGTTAACTCCAACGTGTCTTTTAAGAACTCGCTGTTTGGTACTAAGCCAATTTGTACGAATATCCCAGCCACGTCTACAAGATGAGACTCGTCGGTTAATCGGTCTGTGTATTTTAAACCAATAACACGTTGTCCATCACCGATAACTTCGGTTGTCATGGCGTTTTTGATGATAGTCACATTTGGCAAAGAGTTGGCTTTTTTCACCAATACATCGTCGGCACGTAAGGTGTCGGCAAATTCAAACACGGTAACGTGTTCTGTGATACCCGCCAAGTCAATTGCGGCTTCGATACCCGAGTTACCACCACCGATAACCGCGGTTCTTTTGCCTTTGAACAATGGACCGTCACAGTGTGGGCAGTAAGCTACGCCCTTGTTACGGTATTCTTGTTCGCCCGGTACGTTCATTTCTCTCCAACGTGCACCAGTGGCTAACACAACGGATTTACTTTTCAGGATCGCGCCATTTTCTAATTCCACTTCGATGAATTCTTTCTTCTCTAGGCGAACGGCTTTTTGCAGCTTCATTAGGTCAACATCGTAATCTAATACGTGTTGCTCAAGTCCCGCGACCAATTTCGGGCCGTCAGTTGCTTTGACAGAGATGAAGTTTTCAATCGCCATGGTATCACTGACTTGACCACCAAAACGTTCTGCCACGACGCCTGTGCGGATGCCTTTGCGTGCTGCGTAAATAGCAGCAGCTGCACCAGCTGGACCACCACCAACAACTAGCATGTCGTAAGGTGCTTTTTCGGCTAAGGCTGCGGCTTGTTTGTCTGCTGCGCCAGTATCTACTTTGTTGATTATTTCTGCCAGTGTCATGCGACCTTGGCCAAAGAGTTCGCCATTTAGGTACACAGATGGCACGGCCATGATGTTGCGTTCGTTTACTTCGTCTTGGAATAAAGAACCATCGATCATGGTCGCGGTAATGTTAGGGTTTAATACCGCCATTAAGTTAACGGCTTGCACCACGTCTGGACAGTTGTGGCAAGAGAGGGAAATGTACACCTCAAAGTTCAATTTAGATGTTAGAGACTTAATTTGTTCTAGGGTCTCTTGTGCCGCTTTGGATGGGTGACCACCCGCTTGTAATAGAGCCAGTACGAGAGAGGTAAACTCGTGGCCCATTGGGATGCCTGCAAAACGCACACGTGCTGCTTCGCCTTTTGGCGCGATGGCCATTTGCGGTGCACGACCTTGTGAGTTTGCATCTACCGTTAGGGTGATTTTGTCGCTTTTTAGCTCGGTAATTTCGCGAGCCAATTCAAGTAATTCTTCTGATTTTGCTGAACCGTTTGTGGACACAGTAATTTCAATCGGATTAACGATATTTTGCAGGTATGTGCCCAACTGCTGTTTTAAGTTTGCTTCTAACATGATGATGAAACCTGTATATGATTGAGTAATTTACTGTGCTGAGAGTAAAAAGGGGTCAGGTGTGACCCCTTTATTGTTCTTTGTTCGACCGCTTAGATTTTGCCAACTAGGTCTAGAGAAGGAGTCAGTGTTTCTTCGCCTTCTTTCCATTTCGCTGGGCAAACTTCACCTGGGTGAGCGGCTACGTATTGTGCTGCTTTTACTTTACGAAGTAGGTCTTGAGCGTCGCGGCCGATACCTTCAGCTGTGATTTCCATGGCTTGGATAGTGCCTTCTGGATCGATCAAGAAAGTCGCGCGATCTGCAAGACCTTGGCCTTCACGCATTACGCCGAAGTTGTTTGTGATGTTGCCTGTTTGATCGCCAACCATGTAGTACTGGATTTTGCCGATTGTTTCAGAGCTTGCGTGCCATGCTTTGTGAGTGAAGTGAGTGTCTGTAGAGACAGAGAATACTTCTACACCGCGAGATTGAAGTTCAGCGTAGTTGTCTGCAACATCGCCTAGTTCTGTTGGGCATACGAAAGTGAAGTCAGCTGGGTAGAAGAAGAATACGGCCCATTTGCCTAGCACGTCTTTTTCAGAAATTTCTACGAATTCACCGTTTTTAAAAGCCGTAGCATTGAATGGTTTGATTTGTGTGTTGATCATTGTGTTTCTCCTAATATGTGTTTGAGTGCGTTACCAACAGAACTCATATTAGGGAAAATGGAGTTATAGTTAAAATTGTTATTAACTAAAGTTATGATTGATAAAAACTATTTTTGGTGGTGAAAACATAGAGTGGGAGAAAGAAGCAGGTAAGTAGACAAGGGAATCTCTTAAAGCAAAGGGGTTAAGTGACTAGCTTTCTTCGTCAGGGTAGGCTGCACGTACTTCTTCGATTTCGGGCATGACGGCATGAAGTAATTGGATTAATGAAGCATCGAAATGCAGGCCTGCATTCTCGTCCATGTACTTTAATGTTTCTTCAAGTGTCCACGGAGCCTTGTATGGGCGCTTAGAAAGTAATGCATCGAGTACATCGGCAATAGCGACGATACGACCTTCAATAGGAATCTCTTCGCCCTTTAGTCCATATGGGTAACCTGAGCCATCCCATTTTTCATGATGGGTAAGCGCAATGACTTTCGCCATATTTAACATTGGATCATCATCACAATCGCCTAAGATCTTGGCTCCGAAAATAGTGTGCTGCTTCATGGTGTCCCATTCATCATGATCCAATTTTCCTGGTTTTAGGAGGATGGAGTCTGCAATGCCAATTTTTCCAACATCATGCATAGGAGCAGCATTAAATACCATTTCTACCCAATCTGGGTTGCCACCATAGGCTTCTGCGAGGAATTTAGAGTAATGGCTCATACGAATAACGTGTGCGCCAGTTTCATTGTCTTTGTACTCTACGGCTCGCCCAAGGTGCTGAATAATGCGTAGGCGGTTCTGTTCCAGTGACAGTGTACGTTCTTTGACTTTCTTTTGCAGTTGGCGGTTTTGATTGTAGAGCGCGATATGTGTGCGAACACGCGCTTTTACTCTCGGAGGGCTGATCGGTTTGGTGATGTAATCAACGGCGCCAAGTGCGAAGCCTTGCTCTTCATCACAAGGATTGGCTTTGGCGGTAACAAACAGGACGGGGATATCTGATGTGACAGGATTGGCTTTTAGTCGGCGGCAAACTTCGTAGCCATCCATTTCTGGCATCATGACATCCAATAAGATCATTTCTGGCTTAGGCGAGCTTTGTTGAGCAATTTGCAGTGCTTTTTTGCCATTTGTGGCGATTTTCAGATCGTAATCATTGCGCAACGTTGCAGCCAATACGTCAATATTTTCAGGCGTGTCATCCACAATAAGAATGAGAGGCTTGTGTTGTTCCTGTGTAAACATGAAAGTGTCCGCCATTATGATGTCGATTTATATGCAACTCACTATTGTTCTGGCATTAAGTCTTTTAACTTATTTAAGGCTGACTCAAAGTCATAACGAGTGATGGACTGACGAATGCTGTGTAGAACATCAATGCTTTCATTACCCTCCATGATGCTTTCAAGCTCTGCTGCAACAATATCCGCATCCAGCCTATTGTTCAATAAATGATCGTACAGCTTATTTAGCAATGTTTGATAGTAGTCTGATGAAATTTTTTGTCGTTTTTTTGTTGCTAACGGTGTTTCACTCGTCAGGCGTGCTTGCCGATCTTTATGAGATCGAATGGGCAGTAGAACACGTTCCAGCTCTTCTGCAAGTTGATTGAGCGCCTGTGTGAACTGTTCTTCTGATTGCTGGCAAGCATTTTCCAACTCGGCCGCTTTGTGCATTAAATCGGTCATTCCAATATTGCCAGCATTACCCTTTAAGGTATGTAACATGCGCAAGGCGTCTTCTTTATCACTCTCTTTATATAGTTCACTAAACTGTTTAACAAAGAAAGATTGAGAGTCATAAAAACGCAACAGTAAGCGCCAAAAAAAGTTGATGTCATATTGTGTTATTGCAAGCCCAACTGTTAGGTCAATACCCACTAGTCTTCCTAAGTCACGTTGTTCCTCAGGTGTAAGAGACTGTTGATAGAGTGTGGGGGCTGATGGAGCTTGTTGGACAGACGTTGGCTTTGGTTTGATCCATTTCTGCAATGTCTCAAACATAACATTGACTTGAATTGGCTTGGAAATATGGTCATTCATGCCACACTGAATCACTTTTTCTTCATCTCCTGCAAGCGCGTTAGCTGTCATGGAGATGATAGGTAAATCATGATACTTAGAGTCTTGCCGAATGATTCTCGTGGCGGTATATCCATCCATGACAGGCATTTGGCAATCCATAAGAATACCATCATAGGTATTGTCTTTAAGTTTATCGAGCGCCTCTTGGCCATTTTGGGCCGTGTCTACGATAAGGCCATTAGTAGACAGTAGTTCTTGTGCCAGTTCTAAATTCAGTAAGTTATCTTCGACCAATAATATGTGTGCGCCGACCAAGGATTGAGTGTTCGTTTTAGGAAGTAGGGTGTGTTTTATTGGTACCGCGTATTCCAAGTGCGAGGATTGAATAATGGCATCAAACAACGAAGAAGGCGTGACTGGCTTGGTTAAGAAACCTGAAATGTTGACGTCTTTACTGGCTCGCCGTGCGTCGTCTAAACCGTAAGCAGTGACCATCAAAATGGTTGGAAAATCTTTGTCGCCTTGATGTTTTTCGAGTAGCGCTCGGCAGGTTTCTACACCGTCCATATTGGGCATTTTCCAATCAACCAATACTAACGAGAAAGGGTCCTCAGTTTGGTTTTCAGTAATCAGGCTTAATGCTTCTTTGCCACTGCTGGCGGTGGTGGCTCTTAGGCCAAAGTTATCAATAATATGACACAAAATATCCCGTGATGAACTGTTGTCATCAACAATAAGCACTCGATGTGATAGCGGCAAATTAGGTAACTTTTCAGATTGAATCTTGCTCTGTTCAAACGCCACGGTGAAGTGGAAAGTACTGCCTTCATTCACTGTACTTTCTACCCAAATATTACCATCCATTAAGTCGATGATTTTTTTCGAAATGGCGAGCCCTAAGCCTGTGCCACCAAACTTACGAGTAGTTGATGAGTCGGCCTGAGAAAAAGACTGGAAGAGTCTGGTTTGCTGTTCTGCTGAAATACCAATACCTGAGTCTTTGACACTGAAGTGAAGTTCAATCAGGTCACCTTTTTGCTTGAAAACATGCGCAGAAATAATGATTTCACCTTGCTCTGTAAACTTAATGGCATTGTTACCTAGGTTAAGTAAAACCTGTCTAAGTCTTAAGGGGTCACCCATTAAATGTGGTGGTACATTCGGCGTCTTTCAAGGTAGTTGTCGCCTAAAATAATTAAGCAGCGTCTTTGTGTTGCTCTGGATTTAATTCCACATCACCTATTGGCTGCCAGTTT
>NZ_QPJQ01000016.1 GCF_003337275.1 Marinomonas foliarum
CGGTATCGGCGAAGGAAAGCTGATTCATGTCATTCGGTCTTGAGGTAATGGTCAGATCGGCATTGTCTCATATTGGGGACTTAATCGCAGTTTCCTTAGTTGAATTAGTGAGTTTTGAACTTGTAAGGATGTTTCGTAAAATTTATTGAGGCTTTCTCTTTTGTCTGATTCATGAAGTTGTTCACGCCAGCTCCTAGCTGTTTTGATTGCTACAAATAAAAGCCCAACAGTGCCAGTCCCCGCCAACATTCCACCAATATCAGCAAAGGTTACATCGCCTTCCTTCCAAAACTTAACGTAGGCCAAGGTGAAAATTGACCCTACAAACACGCCTGTCAAAATGGCTCCAACAAACTCGACTTGGTCTTTGGCGGCTTTCTTTATTGTGTTCTTGGCTGTATTGAACATGGCGTCTTCCATGGATAAATAGTGATCTCGCTACTTTACCCTAACGTTCGCTATTCCTGAAATCCCGCCTCATTTCTGGTCAAAAAATCGGAAATCGTCACTTTGGAATGCTGTAAGTGAAATAACTGAATTTTGTTTTGCTATTTTCAGTTATTTCACTTATTATTGACCTTACTGGGTAAAGCCAGTAACACAATTTGCAGCATCGTTGGATGCCTCTAGAACCAAGATGATTGGTAATTAAAGCTCTAGCTAAGAGCAAAACTTAACCTGCTAAAAACTATGTGGGTGTAAAATAGTGAATCTTTGTTATTAGTTATCAAAGGTTTAGTAAAAATTATAACCCTCTAAGACATTTGAGAATTCCCAGCTTCGGTTTGCTTCGATAATGCTAAGAGGAAGGAGTTATGAATGATTAAGACACGTTTAAATGTTGAACCGGATGTTAGCGCAATAATGAGAGCGCAACAGTATCTAACACAGCACCAAGCGGATCTAGACAAGTTAAAAATTGATGTGCTTCTAAAAAATGGCCAAAAAGCCGAATTTGAAGTGCCAACACTAACCCTTGATGTACTTGTTCAGGCGTTAAGTCAATTGGCTAAAAATGGGAACAGTGAAAACTTTGAAGTGCAACAGATTGATCCAAATCAAATGGTTAGTCCGGCTATTGCAGCGAAATACCTTGGAATGTCACGACCAAAAGTAACAGGTTATATTTTGGCTGGGCAAATTCCATCTATGAAGGTAGGCACTCATCACCGTGTAAAAATGGCGGATGTGATGTTATTCAGAGAAAAGCTTTCTAACGCAAAGATGTCGCGTGATGAAACCCTTAGTTTAATTGCTAACTTTGAACAGGAGTCAGATTTTATGTAAGGAAATACCATGAGTGATAAAGTTCTATTGGATGCAAATGTCTTGTATTCACAGCCATTGAGAATGATGCTTCTCAATTTGGCTAATTTAGATGAGTGTTCAGTTCAATTTTTTTGGACAGATAAGATAGATGCGGAATGGACTGGTGCTTTTATTCGTAAGCATCCTGAAAGTAAGGAAATAATAGTCAAGCAAGTTGAGGCAATTAAGAAGTCCTTTTTTGAATGTTATGTCTTAGATTACGAACCATTAATAGATCAGCTTAAACTTACTGATCCTGATGATCGTCATGTTCTGGCCGCCGCAATAAAGACGGGTTGTAATATTATTGCGACAGATAACACCAAACATTTTCCAGCAGAATTATTGGCTGAGTATGGCATTAGAACGATGACAAGAGACGAGTTGATGTGTTTCTTGTTCACTAATGAAAAAGATAGTGTCATGAAAGCTTTAGATAATTTTGCACGTGTACATAAAGACCCGGAGCTTACAGTCGAAGACTTGCTAATAAAGCTTGATCGTTCAGTGCCAAGTTTTACACAATTAGTAAGAGAGTCATGACTTAAAAATCCTGTATAGCTTTAAAAATACCACCTTCGGGTGGTTTTTTTTCGTCTAAACAAAACGTTTTTATCAAAAAAGAACTGTGATTTGCCGCCAACATGCCGCCATTGAGTTGTTAATGCGCTTTGCTGTAGCCCAACAAACACAAGGCTTTAACTATAAAATGTCGCTTTCATAAGAAGAGAACGACATTTTGTTTTTGCGCGCGCAAGGCTTGCGAGGCAGGGAATTAGGCGTTAAAGTTTCTCCACGCTGTTTAAATTTGGGGTCAGATGAAAAATTGATTGTGAACGATGCAGCCAAGCCCTTTTTCATAGCAGAAAGCTTCGCCGTCATACCCGCCACCGACATCACGGTCATGATCCAAACCATCTTAACTACCAACAACTTGCCAGAATCCCAACCAACCTCGCATGGTTCGACCAAATCATTGGGCGAGTCAAAGGTGTTATGGTCGCCTTTATTGCCTTTTTCGGATGTACAAAAACACTTAAGTGAAATAACTGAAAAATCTTATATACCTTTTAAATACCACCTTCGGGTGGTTTTCTTGTACCTGTCGAATAGGCAGCTGCTTTGCGTTGAATGCTCTTCTTACAAAATTTCACTTGGTGATTCGTGCTGCTTGAAACTATACTGTACAAATATACAGTATATGGTGTTTTATCATGCGTGTTACTTATCTTGGTGTGTCTGAGTCGGCGGCGTTTATCGCGGCCAATAGTGTGCGAATCCCATTGTATGTGGATTCGGTGTCGGCGGGGTTTCCTTCGCCGGCTCAGGATTTTGTTGAAAAATCTTTGGATTTGAATGAGTTCTGTGTGGCTCATCCGAACGCGACGTTTTATGTGCGTGCTCAGGGTGATTCGATGATTGAGGCGGGGGTTCATTCTGGCGATGTGTTGGTGGTGGATCGTTCGTTGACGGCGCGCCATGGCGATATTGTGATTGCTTCTATTCATGGCGAGTTGACGGTGAAAACGCTAGAGCTTCAACCGACTGTGCTGCTGCGTCCGAAGAATAAGGCTTATAAGGCGATTCCTATTACCGAGGAATCTGAACTGGAGGTTTTTGGTGTGGTAACCAGTGTGGTTCGTAAGTACGAGCGTCATTAATGCAAACCGCTTTTGCTTTGGTAGATTGCAATAACTTCTATGCGAGTTGCGAGAAGTTGTTCCGGCCAGATTTAAAATATGCGCCTGTTGCGGTGTTGTCGAATAACGATGGTTGCATTGTTGCTCGCTCCAAAGAGGTAAAGGCTTTAGGCATAAAAATGGGCGTGCCGATGTTCCAAGTACAAGATGAGATAAGAAAGCATGGCATTGTGTGTTTTTCGTCGAATTATGCTTTGTATGCGGATATGTCGAATCGGGTGATGACCATCTTGGAAGAGGAGGCTCCGCGATTGGAGGTGTATTCCATTGACGAAGCTTTTATGGATCTGACTGGCATTGATCATGTGACGGATTTGTTGGCGTTTGGCAAACAAGTAAAAGCCAAGGTAGATAAATGGACAGGCATTACGGTTGGTGTGGGCATCGCGCCTACTAAGACGCTGGCGAAGTTGGCCAACCATGCGGCGAAGAAGTACCCAGCAACCGGTTCGGTGGTAGATTTGATGGACCCAGACAGACAAAAGCGTTTATTGGCAATTGTTGATGTAAGTGATGTATGGGGCGTTGGCCGTCGTACTACGGCAAACCTAAAGGCGAGAGGAATCCAAACGGCGTTGGATCTTGCTAATGCTGACCCTAAATCGATTCGAAGTGAGTTTTCTGTGGTGTTGGAGCGAACCATTCGAGAGTTGAATGGGGTGTCCTGTTTGGATTTAGAATTAGTCAGGCCAACAAAGCAGCAGATTATTTGCAGTCGATCCTTTGGTCATAAGGTGACAGACAAGCGTGAGCTACGGGAGGCCATCGCCAAGTATACAACCAGAGCCGCTGAGAAGCTACGAGGGGAAAAGCGTCTTTGTCGTGTGGTGAGTGTGTTCATTCGTACCAGCCCGTTTATTTCAAATGAACCACAGTATTCTAAAACTCTTTCAGCTGAACTGCCTAATCCAACTGATGACACGCGGGATTTATTGGAAGTCGCTGATGTGCTGTTTACTCGAATCTGGCGTGATGGTTTTCGTTATATGAAAGCAGGTGTCATGCTTGCCGACTTTTACGAGCATGATGCTTTTCAGCAAGACTTATTCCGAGCGGACAGTACAAAACCTAATGCAAACGCTTTAATGAGTGTGGTAGACAAGATCAACCACAGCGGCCTTGGCAACGTCTTCTTTGCCTCGCAAGGTGTATCGCCTCAGTGGGCGATGAAAAGAGAACACCTGTCGCCAAGATATACGACTAAATGGGATGAACTGCCCAAGGTTTGGTGAGGCTTTTTGTTCACTGTTTTACAACTAAACCAGACTTAGAGACAAGAAAACCGCCAATTAGGCGGTTTTCTTGTTTATGCGCTTGGGCTAAGTAATCAGTCTTTGCCGATAAACTTCATGGAGATGGAGTTTACGCAGTGACGAATGTTATTTTCAGTGAGTCTTTCGCCTTCAAACACATGACCTAGGTGTCCATCACAGTTGGCGCAGACTATTTCGATACGGCGGCCGTCGGCATCGGGGACACGTTTGACAGCATTTGGAACTTCATCGTCAAAGCTAGGCCAGCCGCAGTGAGATAGAAATTTATGTTCTGAAGTGTATAGGGGCGCATCACATTGGCGGCAGACATATAGTCCGCCGGCCATTGTGTCGGTATATTCTCCAGTAAATGGGCGTTCTGTACCTTTGTCTAGAATGACGCTGGCTTCCATTGGGGTAAGTTTGTTATAGGTATTACTCATATAAAACACTCTCTTGCCACGATAATGGGATTGGATTTGGATAAATTATGGCACGCATAGTGACAGGAAACTAAGACAATAAATTGTACATCAAGTTCGTGTATGTAAATGGGGTGTCATTTTATGTGCCATAGCTTGCGGAATTGAAGTGGTGACATATGCTTAAATTTTTTAAATTGTCTATTGAAATTAGACTGGTTTAAAAAGCCGCTCTTTTCCGCAATGAGAGACACAGGTAGTTCGCTACTAATTAGAAGAGAGCAGGCATGTCCGATACGAACTTCGTTCAGATATTGATTAAAGCTTTGCTGCATGTTGGCTTTGAAAAAGCGCACAAAGTGACTGGTACTCATGGTGCCTATATTGGCGGCATCGTCTAGCGTAATTTGTGTTGCGAAATATTTGTGTATCCAACTTAGTATTTGGCTAAGCTTTTTTTGCTGGTTAAGGGTGGTTTGCTGAGTATTAAACTTTGAACTGGCTAATTTCTTGTAAGGCTGATTCTGCAAGCAGACTAATATATCAAGCAAAAGAGTGAGCTTTCTTGCTTCATCAGCCTGGATCATTTCCAAAAAGCGTGGACGAAGTTGGTGGGCGAGGCTTTCTGAAAATTGAATACCTTGATGTGATTGATTCAATGTGTCTTTCAATGACGCGAGTTCTGGAAATACACCAGTAACACTTTCGATCCAATGATGATTAAACCACAAAACGATGACGCTAATAGGTTCTTCGGGTTCTAGTGCGTTTTGAGAATGCCAAGTATGAGGCAGATTCGGCCCAATTAGTGTTAAGTCATTGTCTGTGTATTCTTCAATATTGTCTCCTACATAACGCTTTCCTGTGCTGTTGATGGAAAACGTTAACTCGTATGCGGGGTGAAAATGCCATTCGAAAGGGATCTCTTTTAATTCTCTGAGTAAAAATTGCCAAGAAGTTTGGGCTTTAGTCAGGCGTTCTAAATGAGCTTTCATTATTTTTGGCACTTATTGATCTAAATTTTTTTGAATTTAGATTAGATAGTACTGGAATTGCGGCATATATGACAAAAAATAATGCCTTAGCTCATTACACTGGTTTGGAAACATAATAAATATAAACAAACGAGGTAAGTGCTGTGACGGAAAATTTAAATACACCAGGAAACCGATCCGCTGGTCGTCATGTTGGTGTGGCATTGTGTGATATTAAGAAGCAATTACCATTACGAGTTTTAACGCAAGAGCAGTTTCTCCATTGGCAAAGGCGCGGTTTTGTTGTTATTCCTGCCGCCATAAACTCATCACAAGTTCGAGAAACGGTTGATTTTTTATGGGAATTTCAAGATATGTCTGCAAAAGATTCAGATACTTGGTATGCCCCCCAGCGTTTAGATCATGCAATGACAGAACTGAATAACTCAGGAATGGTAGAGGCGTACCACCATCAAACGTTGTGGAATAACCGTCAATCGCCAAGTGTATACAATAGCTTTGTGGATATTTGGGATAAGGAAGCATTATGGAGCACGATTGATCGTGCTAATTTGAATCCACCGAATCGTGGAGGCCGTGAATTTACAGGTTTTATTCATTGGGATAGTGATACATCACAAACACCATTGCCAATTAGTGTGCAGGGTGTTTTGGCGCTGTCTGACACAGATGAAGAAACGGGTGGATTTCAATGTGTGCCTGATCTATATCGCGATTTGGCTGTATGGCGTGAAAGCCAGCGTCCAGACCGAAACCCCTTTGTGCCAGATTTAACTGGATATGAAACAGCGTTTGTGGCGATGAAAGCTGGAGATTTATTGATCTTTAATGGCTTGCTTCCCCATGGTATTCGTCCCAATAATTCAGATCGTGTGCGTATTGCTCAGTATATATCTATGAGCCCTGCATTAGATGATAACGAGATACGGGATTGGCGAGTTGATTGCTTTGAGCAAAAAAGCACACCAATGGGTTATGCGTTTCCGGGTGATCCAAGGCGGTGGGAAAAAGAAAAATACCCAGCCGCTAAGTTAACGCCCTTGGGAGAAAAATTACTGGGTAAGAGGCTTTGGTAAATAGTCTGGGTGGCTGTTGCGATAGAGATATCGAGTAATTGCATTGATTTCATTAGGTTTAGCTGGTTACACTGAATAAATATTATTAATGAATTTTCAAAGGGGTTGCTTGTGGGTCAGACATTCGAGTCGATATTTAAAGACAGTGTTAAGCGTATGCATTACCAAGTCGATGGGCTGAGTTCTGATAAAAGTCACATTCAGGTGATTATTTGGCCAACATTTTCTGGATTGACTGACTTTGAAAAAGGCATTGCAGACCGTATTGCGTCACTGGGATTTTCTGCAACTGCGTTGGATTTGTATGGCATGGATCAGAACCCAGTCGAAATGGATGCGAAACTGGCGAAGATGGGTGCTTTGCTTGCTGAAGCGGGTCCTTTACATGGTTTGCAAAAGGAGCTGACTGAATCCGCTTGTGATGCAATTCACGGCAAAACCATTGTGCATGTTGGTTTTTGTTTAGGGGGTCGTTTGGCGTTGGAGGCCGGTTTGCATCTGGCGGACAGTGCTGGCGCGGCGAGTTTTCATGGCTTGATGAGTTTTTTCCGTGCCCAATCGGAAGAAAAGGCCAACACCAAAACTAAAATAATGGTGCTGAATGGTTATGAAGATCCTCTAGTTAATGAATCTGAAGCTCAAGAAGCGAAACGTTACTGGGCAGGTTTGGGGATGGATTTTCAGTACATAGATTTTGCTAGCACCATGCATTCGTTCATGTTGCCAAGTGCGGACAATCCAGAACATGGCAGCCAGTATAATCCATTGACCGCGCAGCGCGGTTATCAATATTTGGAACACTTTTTAGAAGAATTTGTTTAAGTAATACCGATTCAAGCAGGCGGATAGGGATCGATTTTCGTCCGCTTGAATCGTCTCCTATCGTTTGTTGTCCCTCTCGATCATACCTTTCTTATCTTATTCGGGTTCTGGCAGTCAGAACGGATAATAAATAGTTATAAAACATTCTTAGAAAGCGACGTGTTTTTTGCTTTTGCAACTGGTTTTCTATCTCAAAATGTCGATCTTTTCATAAGTTCTAAGTAAAAAATAAGGAAAAAAGGCCTTGGCTGTTTCGTCTTAAATATAGGATGATAGATCCCATTTTTTGATATTGTCCTCCCAGTTTTATCGCCTTATTCTTGCCTGATTAAAATCCCCCTTCAGATTATTTTAGAGTATAAAAGAGCGATGGAAGAAATAGATAAGCATTCAATTAAAAAGAAAAACACCATTGTTATGTTGGCGATTGGCGTCGTTGTGGTATGCGTTGTTGTCTATATTTGGTGGTCAAAAATAGGACGATTCCACGAGGCAACAGAAGACGCTTATGTGTCAGGCAATATTGTGAGTGTTATGTCGCAAATGTCTGGAACGGTTACGGATATCATGGTTGATAATACCAGCTTGGTGAGTGAGTCCGATCAATTAGTGAAAATCAATCCGGTGGATGCTCAGTTGGCTTTGCAACAGGCAGAGGCGAGCCTTGCGAGTACTATACGTTCTGTGCGCAATAGTTTTGCTTCTTTGGAAGAGCAGGAGGCTAATGTGGGGTTGGCTAAAATCTCTTTGGATAAGGCGCAAAAAGATTATCAACGTCGAGTGAATTTAAAGAAGAATAACTTAATTTCTAATGAAGATTTAAGCCACTATGAAAGTACTTTAACGAGTGCTCAAGCTTCTTATAACCTTGCTCTGAAGTCATACGATACAAATAAAACTAAGGTCGACAATACGACGGTGCTGACGCATCCCGATGTGTTAAAAGCGGAATCTGTTTTAAAAGCGGCTTGGTTAACGCTGAATCGTACTTCTATTCTTTCTCCTGCCAGTGGGTATATTGCGCAACGTAGTGTTCAAGTGGGCCAGCATGTGGCGGCAGGAACGACTTTGATGTCTGTTATTCCATTAAAAAATGTTTGGGTAACTGCGAATTTTAAAGAAACACAGCTTGGTAATATTCGTGCTGGACAGTCTGCCACTTTAACGTCTGATGTCTATGGTTCTAGTGTGATTTACCATGGCAAGGTAAAGGGAATAGAACCAGGAACGGGTAGTGCGTTTTCTTTGCTTCCCGCGTCTAACGCGACAGGAAACTGGATTAAGACGGTACAAAGGGTGCCGGTACGTATAGTGTTGGACCCTGCTGAATTAGAGGCGCACCCGCTGCGTCCTGGTTTGTCTATGAGTGTTACGGTCGATACCAATAATGCTGGCGCACCAGCATTAACACCTCTTGCAGATGTTCAGGCGCCTTGGCGTACTCATGTATTTGATCACAATGATGATGACGTCAATGTGATTATTCAAAAGATCATTAAAGAAAGTTTGTAAGTGATGATAAGTCGAATTAGTCGTCACAAATATGTGCCAGCGCCATCCCATGAATGGTTAATGCTGGCGACCATATTTCTACTTATGCTGCTGAACTTTTTACAGACCGGCATGATTGTGTTTGCCGCTGCGCCATTGATGGGCGAACTTGGTGTTTCTCCACAAGAGTATAGTTTGGCAACCGCGTCGTATGCTTGTGTCGCTGTGGTTACGATTTCAAAGCAGCGTTGGTTAGTTGAGCGAATGGGTTGGAAGCTCTACATATTGGGCTCCTTGTTCATCTTCTTTATAGGCTGTGTGGTAGGGTTTTACTGTCGGAGCTTTGATGGCTTTTTGATTGGCTATGTCATCATGGGATTTGGCGGAGCTGCTTTCATGACGGGGGCTAGGGTTATTATTAATTTATTTCCCCCTAGCCTGATCCGCTTAACGGGTATTAAAGCATATGCTTATGGGTTGACCATAGGTTCGGCTCTTGCACCATTTTTAGCCGCGCATTTATTTATGACCGCTTCTTGGCACTATCTGTTTGTTATCTTGATGGTGGTGAGTTTATTGAGTGCAATTACGGCTGCTTTTTGTTTGCCGGGCATACCTGCAAAAGAAGAGATGCGTAGTCAAAGTCATCCTTATATTTTGATGGCCTTAGCTGCAGGTTCTTTTTTGGTTTTGTACGGCTTTCAGCACGGTAATTATGCTTTTTTTAGCAACACTGTGTTGGTATGTGTGTTTTTATTGCTGGGCTTGAGCAGCCTGTATTATTTTTTACGCAGCATGGTGCGTCACCATGAAAATCGACCGTTATTGTCGATGAAGTCGCTGTTTAGTAGCAAGTTGTACCGAAATGGCGTGACTGTGTTTTTTGTCTGTTATTTGATCATGGGGTCAAACAGTTATTTGATACCACAGATTATGCAAAAAGGCCTTGGTTACGGCTGGAGCACGATTGGCAACTGGTACGCTCTTGGGCAAGTCGCGGGTGTTGTTGGGTTGTTCGTTAACATGCTTATTATGCCTAAAAAGCCTCATGGAAAAAAATTCTATGTGGCAGGTTTTGTTTGCTTGATGGCGTACGGTTTTTTGATGATGAAGTTAACACCAACGACAAACTTACAGACTTATGTGGTGCCAGCGCTATTCCTTTTTGTGTTTTTTACGGTGTGCGTACAAGGTACGGTGGCGGCGAAGGCGTTTGCCGAACTACAGCATGATGAAACGGTCTTTTCTCACGCTCAGCAAGTGAAAAATATGGTGTCACAAATAAGTGTGGCGTTAGGAATATCCTTGGCAAGCATTGGGCTGCAGTGGCGTACGACGGTGCATTATGGTGTGCTAAATCAGCATGTCGCAACGAACGACTCTATATTTGTAAGGACACTGAGTCAGATCAGTAATGTGTATAGCGCTCACATGAGTAGCGATATGGCCACTAAGGCAGGTTTTGCATGGATTGCGGATCAAGTTCATCGTAATGCCGTGATATTGGCGGGGATTGATTATTTCTCTTTGCTATTTGTTGCGGGGATTATCGGGGTGATTGTTATGGGGTGCCAAAAACGCCTAAACTAGCGTTTTTCCAATGTCATTTTTTGGTCTTTTTTTGTAGGGTAATAAAGCGGTTTATGGATTTTAACGATATTTATTATTTTTACCTGACTGCTGAACATGGTGGCTATACTGCTGCTGAGCGAGTATCGGGCATTACTAAATCGCTTTTAAGTCGTCGAGTCGCGCAGCTAGAAGATAAGCTGGGTATCCAATTGATTCAGCGCAACAGCCGCCAGTTTTCCCTAACTGATGCTGGCCTACAATTGTATGAAGGCGCCATTAATATGGTGGCGGAAGGTCAATCTGCTTACGAGTCTGTGGCGTTATTGCAGTCTGTGCCTTCGGGTGTGGTTCGGGTAAGTTGTCCTGTTTTATTGGCTCAGCACCACTTTTCTGTCTTTTTGCCTGAGTTTATGAAGAAGTATCCCAAGATTTCCGTGTTTTTGGATGCGACAGATAGAGATGTTCAGGTACTGGAAGAACGCATTGACATCGCGCTACGAACACGAGGCGCCATAGTTAATGGAGCCGGTATGGTGGCGAAGAAGCTGGGCACAAGCAAAATGATTTTGGTAGCGAGTCCGCAGTTTATCAAAGAATTTGGAATGCCAACTCATCCAGATCAGCTTTCTAAACTGCCCACATTGACCGAAACTTTTGGTAAGCAGGAATCTGTTCATCAGTGGGAATTACTTGGACCGAACAGCAGTATTTGCTTGGTTCAGCACCATCCTCGGTTGGTGTGTTTGAACCGTTGGTTGCTTTTAAGTTCGGCATTGCAAGGTGTCGGGGTGGGGTTGGTGCCAGAAATTGTCGCTACGGAAGAGCTAGAAAGAGGGAATCTGGTGCGTGTTCTTCCTGAATGGACAACTAAGATAAGCATTGTTCAGGCGGTATATTCAAATAGGAAAACCATGACACCAGCATTAAGAGTATTTTTGGAAAGTCTTTTGCAATATTTTGCTGAAGTGGTAAGTCCTAATCGTTTTGATTGATCTGTTCAGTGCATTACTTTCGCTATCATGGGCTTATGGATTATTGGGCGTTGTGGCTCCCATTCGAGCGGATACTTTCCTACAGGCTTCTTTCACCAGTATTTGAAAGTGTTTAAAACGTGCGTCGTCTATTCGGAACTTTGGAACAGTAATACTTAGTGCGGCGACGGGTTCATTTCTGTGATTTAAAATAACGGAGGCGGCGCATTGAATGCCTTCCTCGTGCTCTTCCAAGTCTAAGGATACTTTGCTTTCACGGATTTTAAGAAGGTCGTCTCGTAGCATTTTTTCGTTAATAAATGTGGTGTCTGTGTGTTTGATAAAGCTCTGCTCATTAATAGCGGCCACCAATTGCTCTTCATTAAGAAAAGCCAGCATGGCTTTTCCAACACCTGTACAGTAAGCAGGGCCTTTTTTTCCAACCGCAGAAAATAGGCGCAAGCTTTTTTGACTCTCTAGTTTGTCGATATAAATCACATCTCCTCGATCAAGTACCGCAAGGTGAATGGTTTCGCCTGTTTCATCCCATAAATGTTTTATTTGGTCTGCGGCAATATCACGTACATCGATTTTTGCCCAAGCTTGGTGAGCAAGCTCTAATAGTCCGTAGCCCGGATGATAAAGCTGTGTGACTTCGTCAAAACGAACCAAGCCCTTTTCTGATAGAGACATTAAAATCCGGTGAGCGGTAGCTTTCGGTAGGTCTGTTTTATCTACCAAATCCGCAAAGCGTAATGGCACTTTTGCTGCACACACTTCCTGTAAGAGATTAAGTGTTTTGTCTAATGACGAGCCTCCACTTTTTGTTTCTTGTTCTGACATGATGGGATCCTTACTCTTTTCGAAGTATTTGTATGGTGAGGCAGCTCTTAAATATTTTAGTAAAAATAACCAGTCTTGAAAATGCCATAGATTGAGTATTGCAAATAGTGGAACTATGTTCCACTATTTGTTGGCCTGTTTGTTTGATATAGACTTCAGTTTAATCAGTAAGGTTTATAGATTTATAAAAATAAGAAGGTGTGCGCTATGCAGGCGGCATAAAGGTATTGGTGTTGTTCTAGCAGCATTTCTTCACCGAACACACTAAAAATTAACGTAGAACTTATGATATCGAGGTCTCTTGTAATGACCCAAATTAATCCTGTTCCGCAATCAGCTGATGGTAGCGCAAGCTTCATTGCTGTCGATTGGGGAACGACCAATTTACGTGCCTTTTTGATGACTCAGGATGGTCAAATTCAAGCTCAGCGAGACAGTGATCGAGGCATGCTAAAGCTTGGCCCGGCTGAATTTGAAAGCGTTCTATCTGATTTGCTGGGAGATTGGCTAACGCCTGATTTGCCGATTTATATGGCGGGCATGGTGGGCAGTCGCGGTGGTTGGCAAGAAGTACCTTACCAGAATTGTCCTATCAAGTTAGACGACTTATCTGAACATCTTTTTTGGTTGACGACATCTTTGCCAAACAAGGTAGCGATTGTGCCTGGGTTACGTGGTGAAGGTGTCTCTGGACTTACTGATGTCATGCGCGGCGAAGAAACGCAATTATTGGGTGCGATTGATTGGTTAGAGGAGCAAGGTCGAGCCGATGAGTCTCCCGTATTTTGTTTGCCGGGAACCCACTGTAAATGGGCGCAAATTACAGAAGGTCAGGTCACGCAGTTTTCTACCTCTATCACTGGTGAATTATTTGCGCGTTTGAACGATGAATCCAGTTTGGTAAAAGGTTTGCCTCAATCTGATCAGCTGAATAAAGCTGCCTTCAAAAAAGGCGTTTTGGCGAGCCAGCAAGCGGGCGGTATTTTGCATCATTTATTCAGTGCTCGAAGTCGTTTTGTGTGTGGCGAGTTAGCCGCAGATGAAGTTCGAGATTACTTATCTGGTGTTGTAATTGGTCATGATGTGAATGATGTTTTGCTGGCATTAGAGGCAGAATCATTAGAAACGCAAAGTGGCCGAGTAGTGATTATTGGTAGTCAGGCATTGAGCGCGCGATATGCCTTAGCCTTGTCTTCGCGCGATCTTACTGCTGAATTTCTGGCAGCTAACGAAGCGAGTATTCGTGGTTTAAAGCGTTTGGCGAATCGTCAGGCTAAGTCGGAAACTAATCCGACAAAAGGAGCGTAATGATATGAAACATTCTTTTGATGCGTTGATGCAAGAATTTCCAATGGTTGCCATTCTTCGTGGTGTTAAGCCTGACGAGGTCGTTGAGCATGCTCAAGTTTTAATTGATGCTGGTTTTCGTCTAATTGAAGTGCCACTTAATTCGCCTGATGCCTTTACCAGCATTCGCTCTCTTCAGGAAAAGTTCGGTGACCAAGTATTGATTGGCGCTGGTACTGTTTTGACCATGGCGCAGTTAACCGAGCTGGTCTACACGGGGGCAAAATTAATGGTTTGTCCGCATACCGATGTTGAATTGATTAAAGCCGCGAAAGTGGCAGGTTTGTATGCAATGCCGGGATTTTTTACCGCGAGTGAGGCTTTTTCGGCACTGCATGCCGGCGCTGATGCGGTAAAACTGTTTCCTGCCGAAGCCTTACCAACAATTAACGTAGTAAAAGCATTAGGCGCAGTTATTCCTACCGAGACTTGGTTGTGTCCTGTTGGTGGTGTTACGCCAGATAACGTGGCGGACTATTTAAATGTTGGCGCTCGTGGTTTTGGTTTAGGTTCGGCTTTGTATAAAAAGGGTCAATCGGCCGAAGTCACTAAAACGAATGCAGAAGCCTTTATGGCGGCATGGAAGGCTTTTCAAAAATAGCTCTCTTTAAGTAAAAAGCAGAGATAGGAGAATAAAAACAATGAAGCAAATTAGTACTCAACGACATCAATTAGCCGAAGGGCCATTTTGGAGTCAGTCAGAACAAGCTCTGTATTGGGTTGATATTCCTGCCTGCCAAGTGTGGCGCTGGCATCAAGAGTCTAATGAATACCAACATTGGACTTTGCCGAAAAAAGTGTCTGCGGTATTCACTACTCAAAGTGATCGATTGTTGGTGGCTTTGGCGGATTCTGTTGCGTATTTAGATAAAGCGACAGGTGAATTAGAACACTTATGTGACTTAGATACCGATATTCCTGGTAACCGCAGTAACGATGCCAAATGTGACCCAAATGGTGTGTTATGGCTTGGTACCATGGACGATGCTGAAGAAAGTGCATCGGGCCGCTTGTGGAAAATCACTCCTGAAGGCAAAAAGACACTCATGTTGGAGGGGGTTGGTATTTCCAATACACTGGCATGGGACGAGTCTCGAGGACGTTTTTATTTTGGCGATTCAATGACTCGTAAAGTGCACGTTTTTCCGTATCCAGAGTTTTGTGATGTGCGCAGCCAAAACCCATTTTTTGAAGTGAAAGAAGGTATTGGGGCTGATGGCTCTTGTATTGATGCCGAAGCCTGTATATGGAACGCAAATTGGGATGGTTCACGCATTGTACGCTACAGCCCAGAAGGTGAAGTGTTGCAGACGATTGAGTTGCCGTTCTCTAAGCCGACAAGTTGTGTGTTTGGTGGTGCGGACGGCAATACACTGTTCATCACGTCGGCGAGTGTTGCCACAAGTGAAAGCGAATTAGCAGAAAAGCCGTTGTCCGGTCATGTTGTGGCTATCGATTTAAAGGTCGCGCTGGGTCTTGATGTCACCGGTGAACCAAGTCAGCCATTTGCTGGATTTTAGCTGTCTAGCGTATATAACTAATTTTTATAAAGAAAGCCCGCTCAAAGAGATTTGAGTGGGCTTTTTTATTGTGCAAAAAAAGGTAATGTTATATTATTACATTTTTGTGTTTCATGGATAATACGGATATGAAAGTAATGCCTTTTTATAAACGAATACTATTTTGTAGTTCTATATTGTTTGGGCTGCTGGCGGTGACGGCCTGTTCGGGACCTACATCCTCTAACACTGTGTCGATTAGTGCGGCTTTTGAGTTTACCAGTCTAGATCCTTCAAAGAACGGTTATATATTTAGTCGTATGCAAGTGGTGGAAACTTTGTTGGATGTTAATGAAAAGGGCTTGCTTATTCCGGCTTTGGCAAAGGATTGGCAGGTGAGTGAAGACGCAAGAACCTGGACGTTTGATTTGCGTGACGATGTTTACTTTCACGATGGTACTTTGATGAATGCTGAGGCTGTTGTTAATAGTCTTTTGATTGCTCAAACGAAGCATGGAGCATTGAGAAATGCGCCAATCAACAGTATTTCTGCTGCGGGAGATTCTTCTGTTGTTATTTCACTGTCTCGACCTTATACCTTGTTGGGGGCGGTGTTAGCGAATTATGCAAACGGCATTTTATCTCCTGCAGCGTATGGAAATGATGAGGAAGTCTTAGCGCTATCTGGCACAGGTCCATATAAAGTTTTTCAGTTTGCTCCGCCGCATAAGCTTGTCGTTGAAAAGTTTGATGATTATTGGGGCAAAAAAGCCAGTATTCCTTTTGCTAGTTATTTAACCGGTCATCGTGCTGAAAGCCGTGTCTTACAGGCGAAAAGTGGTCAAGCGGACATTGTTTTTGGGTTAGATCCTGCCAGTCTACCCTCATTACAGCGCATGGATATTTTAACTGTCTCATCGAACTCAATTCCTAGAACCATTGTATTGAAGTTAAACAGCGGACATCGCTTTTTGAATGATGTCCGTGCCCGTCAAGCGCTGAGCTTAGCTATTGATCGTAAAGGGATAGCAAAAGGTGTTCTGCGTATTCCTGGCTCTGAGGCCGAGCAGATATTGCCTGCCTCTATGTCTAATTGGCATTTGGATAATGTAACTAGTGAGACTGAATCGGAAGTTGGCACACCTGAGTCATTGTTGTCCTCTTTGGGTTGGAATAAGAATGCAAATGGTATGCTTGAGAGAGAGGGTGAATTATTTGAACTAACACTGATTACCTATGCTGATAGACCTGAATTAACAGCGGTAGCAACGGCGATCCAAGCCCAGTGGCAAGCTATTGGCGTGACAACTAAGGTAGAAATTACTAATTCAAGTGCGATAGCAATGGGCCATCAGGATGGTTCTTTAGAGGTGGCGCTTATCGCGCGGAATTATGGTTTTATTGCTGACCCTTTGGGTGTGATGCTGTCTGATTTTGGATCGAATGGCGGTGGTGATTGGGGAGCGATGAATTGGAATAATAGCGCGTTAAGTGCCGATTTAATGACGTTAGAACAAACCTCCGATCCTGTATCATATAAAGAAATTGCCCAGCGCAGTGCTCAAATATTGTTTAACCAGCGACCGATGATTCCTGTTTCTTCCTACGTGCAGCAAACCTCTGTTAATAATCGCATTAAAGGATTTCGATACGACCCTTTTGAGCGCAGCTTTTATTTGAATGAAATGGAGTTTGTAAAACCATGAAGGCCATGCTGTTAGAAAGGCTTCTGCAGCTGATTACTGTGGTGTGGGGGGTTGGAACTTTGACCTTTATTTTGATGCGTTCATTACCTGGTGATATGGCTTATCGAATAGCTGCCAGCCGATATGGACAAGACAATGTAAATTCTGAAGCTGCGGCATTGGTGCGCGAAGAATTACAGTTAGATCAAAGCCCATGGGTGGCATATTGGCACTGGTTGACGGATCTTCTTCAATTCAAGCTAGGTGACTCGTTAGTGAGTGGCTTGCCAGTGATGGATTCTGTCCAGCATATGCTGGGGCATTCATTGTTGTTGGCTCTTTCTGGGCTGATGTTATCTGTTTTAATTGCGGTGCCACTGGGGTTACTTAGTGCATGGCGAGGTAATCCGCTGGACTCTGTCTTAATGGGATTATCGAGTGCGATTCGTGCTATGCCTGTTTTTGTTGTTGGTGTATTGCTGCTTTTATTCTTTGCTTTGCATTGGGGGCTATTCCCGGTCGCCGGTTTTGGAACTCCTGCCCACCTTGTTTTGCCTGCTCTTACTTTGGCTATTAGCTTGGCTGCAGTGTCGAATCGCGTGGTAAGAGACTCTGCTAAGCATACTTTTCAGGCTGCTTTTTATCGTTTTTCTCGGGTAAAGGGCTTGTCTGAATGGCAAACCTTTCGACAGCACGGTGTGCGTAATATTGCTGTGCCTGTGGTGGCATTTTTTGGCATTCAATTGGTGAGTATGATCGAAGGGATTGTAATGATTGAATCATTGTTCTCTTGGCCAGGAATAGGTCATGGTTTGGCCCATGCTATTTTTGCTCGCGATATTCCAGTAATTCAAGGATCCGCTTTAGTTATGGGGGTATTGTTCGTTTTGCTTAACACCTTGGTTGATATTATTTGTTTATGGATTGACCCAAGGGGAGCGAAAGCATGATGAAGATGAAAAAATCCCAATGGGTTGGTTTGGCTATCTTATTAGCGTTGTTGGCGTTTTCACTGGGGGGGATGGCTTTTTCTCCTTATAGTATTTCTCAGCAAGATTTGAATGCCATTATGGAATCGCCTTCTGCAATCCATTGGCTTGGTACTGATCATTTTGGTCGCAGTATGTTTACACGTATGGCGCATGCTGTTGGTCTGTCTTTCGGGTTAAGTCTGTTGTGTATGTTCACTTCTTCACTGGTTGGAACGGCATTTGGTGTCTGGTCTGTTTGGGGAGGCAAGAAGGTTGATGTTGCCATGGGAATTGTGGTGAATATACTCCTTGCTTTACCGGGTTTGGTGGTTGTATTGCTGTTTGCTGCGATCGCTCCGGGTTCATTCTTGGTGTTGTATTTGGCGATTTCTTTGGTGCAGTGGGTGGAGTATTTCCGAGTAGTGCGTGCTGTCACACAAGGCGTAATACAAAGCCCTGCAAGACAATCGTCACGGATGATGGGCTTTGGCCGTTGGTATCAGTTTAAGCGTCATATTTGGCCAGCTATTTCTCCATCAGTATTTACCTTGGCAGCCTTTGGTGGCGCGAATGCGATTTTAACCATGGCATCATTGGGCTTTGTGTATGTTGGTATTCAACCTCCGCTGGCTGAGCTTGGCTTAATGACGGTTGAATTGTTTCCGTATTACAGCGAAGCGCCTTGGTTACTCGCTCAGCCCTTGGTAGTGATTGCTTTGATGGTGTTTGCATTTCATTTATTGGCAGGGAAACGAGCATGAGCGTATTACTGAAATTAACCAATGTGGCTGTTTATGTGGGCGACACTTGTTTGTTGGAGCCAATGTCGTTGGAGCTAAAGCAAGGCGAACCACTTACTATTCTGGGCCAAACTGGGTCCGGTAAGAGTTTACTGGCACAAGCCATTATGGGTCTATTACCTGATGGTTTAACGGTGTCTGGTGAAATAGAAACTTTTGGTAAAGTGATGACGATTGAAGAGCGTCAAGCTTTGTGGGGACGTGAAATGGTCATGTTGCCGCAAGAGCCTTGGCATTCGCTGGACCCTTTGATGAAAGGGGTTGATCAAGTTAAAGAGGTTTATCGGTTTGTACGTGGCAATAGTGCAGAAATGTCGCTTGCTATGGCGGAAGACGATCTAGGACAGGTCGGTTTGGTAGGTAACGGCCATAAACGTCCTGATGAACTGTCGGGAGGTATGGCACAACGTCTCGCGATTACTGCGGCCACTGCTGGTGGGGCGCATGTGATTTTGGCTGATGAGCCAACCAAAGGGCTTGATGTGTCTCGTCGTGATGGCATTGTGCAGCTGCTCCAGGCCCGTTCGAATCTAGGCAGTTTGCTGACGATTACTCACGATGTGTCGGTAGCCCGTCAGTTAGGCGGTTTGCTATTAGTAATGAAAGAGGGGTGCTTGGTGGAGAAAGGTGAGGCGGCAAATCTTCTGGATAGTCCTCAAGACCCTTATACCCGAGAACTTATTGCAGCAGAGCCGAGTGCGTGGTCAGATATTGCTCCGCCTATTAGGCGTGCAAGCTCGCACGACCTTCTTGTTGCAGATAAGTTAACTTTAGAACGTGGAGGGCGCGTCTTATTTGAAGGTTTGTCATTTACCATCAAGCAAGGAGAAGTGGTTGGCATTGTCGGTGACAGTGGCTGCGGTAAATCATCGCTTGGCGATGCATTGCTTAATTTGTTGCCTGTTTCGGCTGGCAAGCTTACTCGTTTTCATAAAAACGCTAAGCCATATCAATGGCTGAAATTGTATCAAGATCCACCATCGGCGTTTTCATCTAGTGTGTCTCTGGGGCAATTATTGGATGATTTAGTACTTTTGCATGATATTGATAAAGCGCGTATTGCTCCTTTGATGACTAAATTGAAACTACCAGCAGGGATTTTAGAACGTAATTGTTTGTCGGTATCCGGTGGTGAATTACAACGCTTTGCCATATTACGCGCCTTGTTGCTTGATCCTGTTTTTCTGTTCGCAGATGAGCCGACATCACGTCTAGACCCGATTACGGCTAAGGAGGTAACGCAGTTATTGGTAGAGTTGGCCACTGAGGCGAATTGCGCGGTGTTGTTAGTGAGTCATGACCCTGACCTTATTCAGCGAACTTGTCATCAAGTTATTGCTTTATAAGTTAGGTTAAGGATCTGTGGTATTAGGTAAGTGCGTTCAAATGCACTTGCTTAATATCTGCAGGTTACTTCTATTTAGTATTGAAACTGTTAAATACACTGGCTTAAGGGGGAGTTTAGGTTTCACTTTTGTGTTGTCTATGATCTAATTTTTCTAATTAAATGGCTTTATTTAGGAAAATTTTATGTCGTTCAAAAAAACTTTCTCTGTTGCTTTAGTTAGTGCTGCTGCAGTTGTTGCATCGACTGGCGCTTTTGCGTTTGAAGACTATTGCACGCCCAAACTGGACATTTATTTGAGCAATGTTCAGAAGACGGTGGATTCTGAGCATGTGTCAGATCGCCAAAAAGACGTAGCTCAGAAAATCTTAGATAAAGTTAAAGCAAGCCGTAATGACACTAAGGATTGTGTTCTTATCGATAAGTTACTGCCTTAACTTAAGAATCTGATGCAGCAAAACTTTTATTTTCTGTTATGTTTTATAGTTAGCCTAGTAGGATGAGGAAATCTATAAAGGCTTTTAGCTAAGCCGTTAAGGGGAAATAAATGGATCCATTACAAGCTGCTTTGAAAGTTGCTAGGACTCTTCTAGGGATGTCTTGTTCTGGCTTGCTTTTTGAAAACGGCCGTATTGTTATTTCAGGTGAAACACATGGCGTTGATTTTTCTGATACCTCATTCCGTAGCCAAGTGTTACATTCTTCTCGAGAATTTAATTTAAAGCAAACCGATACGGCTTTCCCATTTTTTTCTGATTATCCTCAAGTTTCCAGTTACCTTTCTGAGTTTTTCCCTCTTTATGGGGTACGTTTGTTTTTTATAGACGTGGCTCCCTGTTCAATTGATGAGTTGGGTTTTGATGCACATATCCATGATTTGGCCGATGTTTTTGCTGGATTGTTAGCGCCAGCCCTCAGCCAAACTTCAAGTGAATGCGTGGAGTTCGTGAAATATGAAGAGCTTTTAAGTTTAAGCAATAATATGCCTGTCTATATGGCCTTGCTTGACCGTAATTTACGCTATCAATTTGTGAATAAAGCCTATGAACAGCGCTTCAGGCCATCAGATGACGGCTACATAGGGAAATCTGTAAAAGACCTTGTGCCAGCGGATATGTTTACGAAGGTTGAACCTAAATTAAAAGAGGCGCTTCAAGGTTCAACGGTGAAATTTCATTATGAGGTTGACTATACAGGTGATGATGGTGAAGTTAGATTTAATAAATCGTCATATATTCCTCGAATAGAGCAAGGGGAAGTGACGGGGGTTTATGTTTGTGTGCAAGATGTTACCCGTCAAAGACGAGCACTTGAGACGTTGCGGCTCTTACATGAGGTGACAGCTGATTCAGAATTGTTATTGGATGAAAAGTTACAAAAAATCCTCGAAATTGGCGTTGAGCAATTCGCACTTCCAATTGGGCTTATTAGTTCGATTACTGGTGATGTCTATGAAGTTCAATATAGTCAAACTCCAAATGGCGAGGTGCTCCCTGGAGCACAGTTTGATTTAGGTAACACTTACTGTGTACATACGTTAGGCAGTAATACTCCAACCTCTTATTTTCATACGGCAATTAGCGACATTAAAGAGCACCCTTGTTATGCGAATTTTGGCTTAGAAGCTTATATTGGGATGGTCCTGTATGTTGGGGGCAAGCGTTGGGGGACATTAAATTTTTCGAGTCCGAACCCCAAAAAACACCCATTCAGTGAAGACGATAATGAAGTTATGAAGTTGTTGGCGCAATGGATTGGTAATGAAATGACGTTGGAGCGGGATAGAGCGATACAGGCTGAGTATGAAAAAGAGTTGCGAGAGCAAAAAATATTCTTCGAATCGCTTTTTGTGAATGCCCCTGAAGCAATTGTCATGGTAGGGGCTGACCGTGAAATAAAAATGATTAACCCTGCTTTCACTAAGCTGTTTGGTTATGAGCTTGCGGAAGTAAAAGGTAAAAGTACCAAGGTTCTTTACGCCGAAGAACGTGATTTTATTAAGCAAGGCAAGGCGTATTACAATGATGTTGAAGATGTATTAAATCGTTACCGTGTCAGCTATAGGCATAAATTAGGAAAAGTTTTTCATACCGAAACAATTGGCAATATGTTTAAAAGTGCCGATGGTCGACTGGGTGGATATATTGCCCATGTACATGACGTGACTGAACGATTAGACGTTGAAAGGAAGATGATCGACACCAACCTTCGCCTGTCTGTTGCGGCTGATGCGGCTGGTATTGGTGTTTGGGAGCTTGACTTACAAAGCGATAATTTGCGCTGGGATGAATGGATGTATCGGTTATACGGCACATCCAAATCGGCTAATGTGTCTCCGCTGGTTGTTTGGGATGATTGTGTTTTTCCTGAAGATAAACTTATGCTCAGTGAAGTATTTAGCAATTTAGACCGAAATGCCTATTTTACCGCGCAAGAAGCATCTTATATCTCAGAAAATTTAGATTTCGATTTCAAAATTACACGCAAAGATGGGCAAACCCGTTACCTCAAGTCCAATGCGATTCTAGTATTGGACAAGTTAGGTCATGCGTCACACCTTATTGGTGTCAATATGGACATCACATCGCGTAAAGAAACGGAAGTGTTGTTACGCGAAGCAAGTAAGCAAGCACTCGCCGCGAGCAAAACCAAAAGTGATTTTCTTGCCACAATGAGCCATGAAATCCGAACGCCACTAAATGGTGTGTTGGGTATGGCCGAATTACTTTCTGGGACTTCTCTTAATCCTGAGCAAACAGAGCAATTAAAGGTGTTGCAAGAATCAGGAGAGGGGCTTTTAAATCTTATTAATGATTTGTTGGATTTCTCTAAGATTGAAGCAGGTCATTTGTCAATTGAGCGAGTAGATTTCAATTTAGAGAAAAGCATTTACGATGTTGTTCGGATGCTGGTTATAAAAGCCGAAGAGAAGGGTATAGATTTATTGGTTCAATATCATGAAAGCTGCCCTAGGTTTTTGGTTGGGGATGTATTTCGTATTAAGCAAATTCTTACTAATTTGATCAGTAATGCAATTAAATTTACCAGTGTTGGGCATGTGCTGGTGACTATACACGGCACTGTAGATAAGAAAGGAATAGCGTCACTGACAATGAGTGTATCAGATACGGGTGTCGGCATTGATAAAAGCGTTCAGCCGTTATTATTTAATGCCTTTGTACAAGCAGATAGCTCGACAACTCGTAAGTTTGGTGGCACGGGCCTTGGCTTGGCTATCACAAGGCAGCTTATTGATTTAATGAATGGTGATATCGCTTTGGTAAGTGAACCTGATGTTGGCTCTACTTTTACTGTCACTTTATCTTTACCCGAAAGTCATGCTATCTCTCATATCGATGCTGTTATCAATGAAAATTTGTTGATTGGTAAGAAAACATTGATTGTTGATGACAATGAAACCAATTTAACTATTTTGAAAAATCAGCTCCGCTCATGTGACATATATGCGGATGCTGAGATCAATTCGGAGAATGCTTTGCACAGGGTGAGTCAGGCAATCGATGATGGGGTGCCATATCAAATAGTGGTAACGGATTATATGATGCCTGAATTGGATGGTTTGATGCTTACTCGACTTATTCGTGAAGCAAGTGGCTCTAATCGCCAGCCGATTATTTTAATGACAACATCAGCAGGTATATTGTCCAGCGAGGAGCTGTCTGACGCGGGGGTTAATATTAATGTCGCAAAACCAATGACGGGATTTATGCTTAAAAAAGGCCTTATTTCTGCTTTGTCTACTCACTTTATTGGACGTCAATATTCTTATTTAGATGAAAAAGACCACTCTGCTGAGGTTGATTCGACGATAAAAGGTCTGGGTGAGGATCAAAAGCGGGGATTAATCTTGGTTGTGGAGGATATGAGGGCGAACATGGCTGTTGCGAAAGGCATATTGGAGCGTATGGGGTTTGATGTTGTTGGTGCTGAAAATGGTGCTGTTGGTATTGAAATGTGGGAAGCTCATCAACCCGACCTAATCTTTATGGATCTGCATATGCCTGTTATGGATGGACTTTCTTCTATGCGTCATATTAGACAAGCTGAAAAAAGTGCAGGTCGTAAGCGTGTCCCTATTCTGGCGTTAACGGCGGATATTATGCCTGAGACATTGCCCGAAGTTTTTCGATCTGGTGGCGATGGTTTAGTCCCTAAACCATTTAAACAAAAGGAGTTTATTAGTATGTTAGACAAATGGTTACCAGCCAGCCAAACACCAGATATGGGTGAAGATCAATCTATGTTATCAGCCAGTTCAGCTTTTGATGTGCAATCAGATGTTATTATCGATGAGACTGCCCTAAATGAATTAAAAGTGATATTGGGGGATGATTTTGTATTATTAGTCGAGGCCTTTTTTGCAGATGCAGACAGTATCCTTGCTTCGTTTGATAAAATACTGATGGAAGATGATGGCGTAGATTGTGGGCTCATTTCTCGGCTTGCTCATAGTTTGAAATCTATTAGCCAAAATGTAGGGGCCATGACAATGTCTTCAATGGCTGCACAGCTTGAGAGAGAAGGTCGTGAAGGCGATGTTCCTGAGTTACATTTGAAGTTAAGAGAAGTATTAGCAATGTACCGCGAAGTGAAAAATAAACTACAGGATATGCTGTCATGCCAATGAAAGTATTAATAGTTGATGACACTAATACAGATCGTTTGCTGCTTAAGTTGCATCTATCGAAGTTGGGTTACCGAACGATAGAGGCTAGTAATGGTAAAGAGGCCATAGAGCAATTTATAGCGAATTCAGATGATTTGGATCTGATCTTAATGGACGTGCAAATGCCTTATTTGAATGGTTTTGATGCGGTCCGGTCTATCCGTGATATACAAGAACAACAAAAACAGGAATGGCTTCCTGTGATTTTTTTAAGTGCGAGTGCGGAAGACGATGATGTTGAAGATGGCATTTTAGCGGGTGGTGATGATTACCTTATTAAGCCTATTAGCCAGAAAATTTTGTCAGCTAAAATGTTAGCTATGCAACGTATTGCAGATATGAGACGACGGTTAGTTGAGTCTAATTTAGTGCTTGAAGAATTGGCTTCAACTGATCACTTAACGGGGGTTGCAAACCGTCGTGCTTTTGAGGTTATGTTAGAGCGAGAAATGTCATTTACGCGCCGCTATGGTGTACCTATGGCGTGTGCGATATTTGATCTTGATAAGTTTAAAATGGTCAACGATACCTACGGTCATGACGCGGGAGATGCCGTGCTTGTGGAAGTAGTACGTCGCATCACGAAAAACCTAAGAGATGGTGATGCTATTGGCCGTTTAGGAGGGGAAGAGTTTGGCATGATTTTGCCAAAAATGCCTGTGGATGAGGTACTTGCGGCGTTTGAAAGATATCGCGCAATTGTCGCAGAGCACCCTGTAATACATGAGGGTGTTGAGATTCCTATAACGGCCAGTATTGGTGTGGCAGAATATACAGGAAAGAAAGAAGATAAACTTGCTCTACTAAAGCGTGCCGATGAATGCTTGTATGAAGCAAAAGAGACGGGTCGCAATAAAGTCGTATATTACGCAGGATAAGCCGATTTATTCTGCGTAATCATCATTTAAGCATAAAAGGCCGACAATCTTATCGACTGTCGGCCTTTTATGCTTTCTATTTAGCTAAAGTGTTTAGGCTACAGCAGAATCTGTATTTTCAATAATCTTCTGATTTACTGTGGCTAATAGTGCTTGGATAGAAGCAGATACAATGTCGTTGTCGATGGCAACGCCATTGTAACGATCACCGTTGATGTTGGCTTGAACATAAGCGATCGCTTGTGAATCACTGCCGACAGTCAATGCGTGCTCTTGGTACTGGATAATATCCACTCTCATATTGAAGTGCTTACCTAGTGCTTCGCTAAAGGCGGACAATGCGCCGTTACCGTCACCAGTAATTTTGACTGAGGTATTATTTCCGACCAAATCTGCATGAACGGTATCTACGTCATCTTTTGCAAGGTCGTATTTGCCCAATTTATATGGCGTTGTTCCCGTCATGAAGCTGCTTTCGAACAAGTCTTTCATGGATTCTGCGTTGACAACACCACCGTCTTTTTCCGCAAACTGCTGAACAATAGGGCTAAACTCTACCTGCAACCAGCGTGGTAATGCCAAGCCGTATTCTTGCTCAAGAGTATACGCAACACCGCCTTTGCCAGACTGGCTGTTCACGCGAATGACTTCTTGGTAGCTACGACCGACATCGCGTGGATCGATTGGCAAGTAAGCCACGTCCCAAGGTTTGTCGTCTGTTTGGTTGGCTAAGCATTTCTTAATCGCATCTTGATGAGAGCCAGAGAAAGCGGTGAACACCAATTCACCTGCGTATGGGTGACGCGGATGAACTTGTAGCAAGGTGCATGCTTGAACCACACTTATGATGCGGTCCATATCACCCAACGCCAACTCTGGATCAATACCTTGGCTGTATATGTTCATCGCCATAGTAACTATGTCCATGTTGCCTGTGCGCTCGCCGTTACCTAGCAATGTGCCTTCAATACGGTCTGCACCAGCCATTACGCCTAATTCGGCTGCCGCTACGCCACAACCTCGGTCATTGTGTGTATGCAAGCTTACAATTATGCTGTCACGTTGTTTAACGTTACGGCAGAAATACTCAATTTGGTCTGCGTAGCGGTTAGGAGTAGATACTTCTACCGTAGCTGGCAAATTGATAATAATTTTGTTGTCTGGCGTTGGTTGCCAAACATCTGCTACTGCATCGCATACTTCAATGGCGTAGTCGATTTCTGTGCCAGTAAAGCTTTCAGGTGAGTATTGGAATACCCACTCTGTTTCTGGGTGCTTAGCAGCATGTTCTTTTACGCATTTAGCGCCATTTACTGCGATCTTTTTAATGCCTTCCATGTCCATACGGAACACTTGTTCACGCTGTGTTGTAGATGTCGAATTGTAAACGTGGACAATGGCTTTTTTGGCGCCTTTTAATGATTCATAGGTGCGCTCAATCAATTCTGGGCGCGCTTGAGTCAATACTTGGATGTAAACATCATCTGGCACTTGATCTTCTTCGATCAACCAGCGGACAAAGTCAAAATCCAATTGAGAAGCGGCAGGGAAACCCACTTCAATTTCTTTAAAGCCAACATCTACTAGTAGGGCAAAAAATTGTTTCTTTTGTTCCACAGTCATTGGCTCAACCAAAGCTTGGTTGCCATCACGTAGGTCGACACTAGACCAAATTGGGGCTTTAGTGATTTCTTTGTCAGGCCAAGTACGGTTTGCAATAGCGACTGGCTTGAATGACGTGTACTTTGTATGGTCAAAAGACGACATGATCTTGTCCTTATTAATAGGAGGTCGGTAAACCCCGTTGTTATTTGCGCGTCTTGAGTAGACGCTTTCTTTTGTTAGCATTTTTTATTTCTTCATTTTGTATAGTGTAAACAAAAAAGATGAGTAAAAGATTGCGTTTTTTATGGAATTTTCAATTCAAATAGAATTATATTGCGTAACTAAGAATAAAATTAGCGATTTGGAGTTGCGATAATGGGTTTTGATAAAATTGACTTGAGTATATTGCGAGAGTTGCAGCAAGATTCTAGCTTAACTAATCAGGACTTGGCTGACCGGGTTGGTTTGTCCGCCTCACCTTGTCTGCGGCGAGTGAAGGCGCTTGAAGACATTGGAGTGATAGACCGTAAGGTGACTATTTTAAAAAAGTCTAGCCTGGGTCTTAAGTTGACCGCGTTTTTGCAGATTAGTATGGACCGACACACACCAGATCGATTTAGTGTGTTTGAAGAAGAGGTGGACGCTTTTCCAGAAGTGAGAAATTGTAATTTGGTGACTGGACAAAACTGCGATTACCTATTGGAAGTCGTGGTCGAGGATATGGAAAAGTACCATGATTTTTTGTTAGGAAAGCTGACACGTATACCAGGTGTCACGGGTGTGCAGTCGAGCTTTTTGTTGCGTAGTGTGAAAGAGAGTACTGCTTTGCCTTTGGATCATCTGATTTAGAAGGTTTTTCCTTATTTAGCATTGATATTTTTGCTTTCGACCAAATTAATGGATGTTATACTATTACAGTGAAAAAAGTCCCTAGTAGAGAAGATGTGATGAGCGATTTGACAATTAAGCGTCGAGTGATGATTCCCGTGAGGGCTGGCGACGTGATGGCGGAGTTTATTTCCTTTGATGGCGATGACTCAGGCAAAGAACATATTGGGATATTTTTTGAAGGAACACAGACAAAAGACGTCAATAGCATTCCGTTGGTTCGTCTGCATTCAGAGTGTTTGACCGGTGATGTCTTTGGTTCTGGACGCTGCGACTGTGGTGAGCAATTAGACGAGGCCATAGACCTTATTAATGAGCAGGGCGGGTACATTCTTTATTTACGCCAAGAAGGCCGTGGTATTGGCTTATACGCAAAACTGGAAGCGTATGCTTTGCAAGATAAAGGCTATGATACGTATCAGGCCAACGAGATGCTGCATTTGCCAGATGATGGTCGTGATTTTGGTGTGGCAGCAGAAATGTTGAAAGCACTAGGTGTTAATAAAGTGCGTTTGTTGACCAATAACCCAGATAAAGCGCAACAACTTATCGAGCACGGAATTTCCGTTGCTGAATTAGTACCAACAAAAGTACATGTTAATCAGCATAATCGTTTGTATTTAGAAACTAAAGCGAAGCGTAAACTCCATACATTGAAGTTTGATTGACTTTCGTAATGTGCAAAGTGAAAAACAAGAAAGGCGCTTTAAGCGCCTTTCTTGTTTTTGTTGCTAATTTATTTAGCCTTTATTTTTTGCTTGGCGCTGGTTTTTTCTTTTTCTTCTTGCTACTTGGCGAACGAGCTTTTGTTTTTGCTTCTAGCCCTTCTATACGACCAAATTTAATATTGGCTTGCATGAAGCGCTGAATCTTCTCGATCATTGGTAAATCGTTAATATCGATTAATGAGATGCAATCACCAGGCTCGCCTTCACGTGAAGCTCGACCTGCGCGGTGAATATAGGAATCCGCTTTGCGTGGTAGACGCAAGTTAATTACTGTGTTGATTTCAGGAAGATCGATACCGCGAGATGCCACATCGGTTGCGACCAATACTTGCAAGCGGCCACGTTTCATTTGTTTCATGTGCTCGCTGCGGTCGCCTTGTTTCATTTCACCGTGCAAGCCATCACACATTAAGCCCATTTTGCGAATACGTTGAACCCATACATCTACGTGCTCCCGATTAGAAACAAAGAGTACGGCTTGTTGAACGCGTTCTTGTGTTAATAAATGCTTTAGTATGGCTTCTTTGTGTTCTTCACTATCGACGCGGTAGGCCAATTGACGAATTTGGCTCGGTACCGTGCGTGCAGATTCACCAAGGCGAATCTGTTGAGTTTCGCTGTTTAATAGCGCGCTAGCAAAGCGGCCCATTTTTTCGCCCTCTAATGTGGCGGAAAACATTAGCGTTTGGTGTTCTGTTGGTAACTCTTTGGCGATGTGGTTAATGGCATTAACGAACCCCATATCTAACATACGGTCAGCTTCGTCGATAACAAAGTAAGATACGTCTGTTAGGTCTAGCCATTGTTTATCGTCTAGTTCGACAAGTCGGCCAGGGGTGGCGACCAAAATATCACATGGTTCGCTTAGTTGTTGCTGCTGCATTCCATAGGGTGTGCCACCGATAATTAGGTGAGACTGAATGCGTGTGTGTTGCGTTAGCTGTTCTACGACATTGAAAATTTGACGTGCTAGCTCACGACTTGGCGCTAAAATTAGTACTTTTGGCGCCGTAGTAGATTGCTCATCACGGTCAAGAATATGTTGAATGGCTGGTGCACAAAATGCGATGGTTTTGCCTGTGCCAGTTGGTGCGGTTGCAAGGAGATCAGAGCCATCTAAGGCAATTGGTATTGCTTGTTCTTGGATTTCCGTTGGGGTTTCAAAACCAAGATCACTAATGGCTTGTTCTATGGTGAAATCCAGATCTAATTCAGCAAATGACATGTAAACTCTCTGTAGCGGGATAAGTAGCACGACCAACTATGGATATCATCAATTAACTATGAATCGCATAATGAATTTGGGCGTAGGACCACTATAATGGACTGTAATGTCAATCATGATACCTTGTTTTCTGAGGATTCGAAATCTAAACCTCTGAAGTTGGCTTGATAAGTTAGACCCTTTGTATGCTTTGCTCTAAAATACATTCAAATATTGATAAGAAGACGATTTATGTTGCTCTCGGATGAATTGGTCACAACCCAGACAATGACATGGGTAAAAGAGTTTATTGTGGCATTAAATGTCTGTCCTTTCGCAAAGCGCGAAGTGGAGAGAGAAAGTGTGCGTTGTGTAGTGTTGCGATCAAAGAAGATGGATGTGGCATTAGAAGAATTAATGTCAGAGATTCAGTGGCTGGATGAGCACCCTGAGACGGAAACAACATTGCTGATATTCCCGACGCTATTTAAAGATTTTCATCGTTATTTGGATTTTGTCGAAACGGCTGAAGATCTTATGTTTGATCAGGAGTGTGAGGGGGTTTATCAATTAGCCACATTCCACCCTGATTATTGCTTCTCTGGTACGGAACCTGATGATGTTTCTAATTATACCAATCGTTCACCTTACCCAATGCTGCATTTATTGAGAGAAGCGAGTGTGGATAAGGCGATTGAGTTTTATGGCGATACAACAGAGATACCAAATCAAAATATTGAAAAAATGGAAGAACTTGGGAAATCTGAATTAGACGTTATATTTGCTGGTTGTATGAAAGCTGATAATGACTAACTTATGATTTCGAAATGAACTATATTGTGCTTATTAATGAAGTGCGTATAGTGCGAAAAAAAATGCTTGCCGGAGAATTCATGGCTACACAAATTGGGCGCTTAAATACATTAAGAGTCGTTAAAGAAAAAGATTTTGGTGTGTATTTGGACGCCGATCAACTAGGCGAAATTTTATTGCCTAAACGTTATGTGCCTAAAGGCGTTACGGTAGATGACGAGGTAGAGGTATTCGTCTATTTGGATTCAGATGATAAATTGATTTCAACCACTGAATTTCCCAAGGCTCAAGTTGGAGAGTTTGCTGCGTTAACGTCAATCGCAGTAAACCAAGTCGGGGCGTTTTTTGATTGGGGTTTACCTAAAGATTTATTGGTGCCTTTTAGTCAGCAGAAAAACCGAGTTGAGGAAGGTGAAACGCATTTACTTTTCATCTACCTAGATCAAACCACAAATCGCATTGTGGCGACAACTAAAGTGGATGCCTTGCTGAACCGTGAAGAAGCGCCTTATCGTGTGGGTGATAAAGTGTCTATCATTATTGGTGATAAGACAAATATTGGTTTTAAGTGTGTTATTGATAACCGTTTTTGGGGTGTTTTGTTTTTTGAAGATGCATTTAGGCAGCTTCGAAAAGGTGAAAAGACAGTGGGCTTTATTAAGCAAATGCGCGAAGACGGGAAAATTGACTTAAGCTTGCAAGAAGTTGGCTACAAGAAAGTACGTAATATACTGGATGATATTCTGGACTATTTAGATGCTCATGGTGGTGAGTCACCATTGACAGATAAAGCGTCCCCAGAAGCCATTTATGCAGTGTTTAAAGTAAGTAAAGCTACCTATAAAAAAGCTTTGGGTGCGCTTTATAAAGAAAAGAAAATTTTGCTAACGAAAGAGAAAATCTCCAAAATCTAGTGTTATATGATTTGATAAAAAAGCTGCTAAGGAAGACTTAGCAGCTTTTTTTTGACCTCTTCACGCTGTTCTGCATGAGCGATACCATCAAAAAACAAGCGTTGCACAGGCAGTTCAATAGGGCTGTTATCAAGTAAAAAACCAGAAATGAAACTGTTTTCAGTTTGGCGTTGCAATCGGATGTCTTCATGCATTGATGATCGATTTAGGCGGGTTAGTTGAGCAATGGTGTGAACTCTGTTCTTGAGGTTGTCTTGAGTTAGGTGTTGGCTTTCTTGTATGTAACTAAATTCTGGGTGGGTAAAGATACTAGATAATTCGAAGAGGGTGGCGTCGATAAGTGGTTTGTATTCGTCATTTAAAATGTCGCCATTATGGATGTTGAAGATGGCAGTAATAGGGTTAATTACGGCATTTACCGCCAGTTTTTCAAGCATTCGTTGGTGAATGTTAATAACCGTCATGCCTTCGATTGGAAATTCTTTGGCTGGGGTTGTGGGGCGCCATTGACCAAAGTAGGTGTCACCTAAGCCTGTGTGCTTAATGTGGTTGGCTTCAATTTTGAGTACGCCTTCGCTGGTGGTGCCAGCCCAAAGGGTTTGTGTTTCTAGTAGTTTGTTTTGAAGTTCTTCTTGCGCCCCTATGCCATTACAAAGGCAAGCAATATCTGCATCGTTTGTAATGTGTGCTTCTACTTGGGTGAAAGCATTTGTGAGGTCAAAAGACTTAGTGCAGATTAGCACTTTATCGTATTGGTCGGCTAGCTCTTCAGCAGTAAAGCTTTTGATTCTATGTTTGGTCGTGCAAACCTGCTGTTGACCTTCTTCGTCAGTAAGCGATTCCAAGGTGATTTTCTTCCCAGGGCTCTCTGATCGATACACTAGATGGACTTTATTGCCGAGTTTTTCTAGCTTACAAGCCCAAAAAAGGCCGATAGCGCCAGCGCCGATGACTAGCCAAGGCGTATTCTTCATAATAGGTTTCCATTAGGTGTTTTATTTCAATCCCTGTTATTATCGCTCCAAATTACCTTATTGAAAATGCAAAGGAGCAGAAAATGCCATCATTTGACGTAGTATCTGAGTTGGATTGGCACGAAGTCAGCAACGCAGTCGATCAGGCTAACAGAGAAATTACAACGCGTTATGACTTTAAAGGCGTGAAAGCGCACTACGAAATTAAAGACAAGAAAAACGTTGTCATGGAAGCAGAGGCTGAACCTCAACTTCGCCAGATGTCTGATATTCTAAATCAAAAATTGGTTGGCCGTGGTATTGATTTGAAAAGTTTGGAAAAAGAAGATGTTGTGAAAGGAAATATGCGCGCATCTCAAGCGGTGAAAATGAAAGAAGGGCTTGAAACGGATGAGGCGAAAAAGATCGTGAAAATGATTAAAGACAGCAAAGCTAAAGTCCAAGCACAGATTCAAGGTGATCAATTGCGCGTCACAGGTAAGAAACGTGATGACCTGCAGCAAGTAATGGCGCTTTTACGCGGAGCTGATTTGGCGCAGCCGGTTCAATTTACTAATTTTAGAGACTAAAACTATTTTTTACGGAAGCGCTGCTAAATATTTAGTGGCGTTTTTTTATTTCAGTGTCGTGTGTTCATTCAGGGTGAGTTTGTTGCCAATAATGATCCAACCTTCTTTTTCCAACTTTTCTTTCTGTCTCAAATATCCATCTGTATTCTCTGCGAAACTGATTCGTCGTTGAGCATTAACTACACGGTGCCAAGGTAACTTGGTGTCTTTAGGAAGTTTCTTCATTAGTTGTCCTACTTGTCTCCCATAACCTGGAAAGCCAGATTGCTTGGCTAATTCTCCATAAGCTATGCAGCTTCCATATGGTATTTCACTTAAAATGAGGAGTACTTGCGATTTAAAGTGCGTCATTGCTTGATTAATCAAAGGTATGCCCATAGATAGAGATCAGTAAACGAGTTTGAGTATGACATAAAGAAGGTGAATATGAGATTTGCGCTATTACTTTTTATTCTAGTGCCCATTGTTGAAATGACCGTACTGATTCAGGTCGGTAGTGAAATTGGCGCATTGGCAACAGTAGGTTTAGTGTTCCTTACGGCAATTATAGGTGTCACTTTAATTCGTAAGCAAGGTTTAGAAACGTCATTAAAGGCACAAGAAAAAATGCGCCGTGGTGAACTTCCTGCTGCAGAAGTGGCAGAAGGTGTGATGTTGGTGTTTGCAGGCCTGTGTTTGCTGATTCCTGGTTTCGTGACGGATGCGATTGGTGCCTTATTATTGGTTCCACCGTTAAGAAAGTTATTTGCAGCAGGTTTGATTGTTAAATTTGTGAGCTCAATGATGGCCCGTGGCACTCAGTGGCGTGGCGGCCAACGGTATGGCTCAAAAGATGAGGGCGATATCATTGAAGGTGAATATGCTAATGAAGATAACGACTTAATAGATAAAAAATAATTTTTTGTTTGGGTTGAAATACGGATTACTAGCCGTATATAAAACTTCGATAGAGATTCTTGCTTTTATAAGTAAGAGCAGTCCTGCCAGGGGAGTCCTGGTATTGTTTTAATTGGAGAAAATGATTGATGAATATTCGTCCTTTGCACGATCGTGTCGTTGTTCGCCGTAAAGAAGAAGAGACAACAACCGCATCTGGTATCGTTCTGCCTGGATCTGCTACAGAAAAGCCTACACAAGGCGAGGTTTTGGCTGTTGGCACTGGCCGTATTCAATCTAATGGCGACGTGCAAGCGTTAGCTGTTAGCGTTGGTGACACTGTGTTGTTTGGTCAGTACTCAGGTCAAACAGTGAAAATCAATGGTGAAGAGCTACTTATCATGAAAGAAGATGAAATTTACGGCGTTGTTGAAGCCTAAATCATCTTTGTAGTTCATATTCGATTTGTAACACTTAAAACAGTTTAAAGGTATAAAAGAATGTCAGCTAAAGAAGTTAAGTTTGGAGACAGTGCACGTCAGCAAATGCTGAAAGGTGTAAACGTTCTTGCGGATGCAGTTAAAGTAACTTTAGGTCCAAAAGGCCGTAACGTTATTATCGAAAAATCTTTTGGTGCTCCGCTTGTTACTAAAGACGGTGTAACTGTTGCAAAAGAAATCGAGCTTGAAAATAAGTTCGAAAACATGGGCGCACAAATGGTGAAAGAAGTTGCTTCTCAAGCCAATGATGTTGCTGGTGATGGTACAACAACAGCGACAGTTCTTGCGCAAGCAATTGTTGCTGAGGGTTTGAAAGCTGTTGCTGCGGGCCGTAATCCAATGGACCTTAAGCGTGGTATCGATAAAGCCGCTGCTGCAGTAGTAAAAGAAATTGCTGATTTGTCTACTCCTTGCACTGATACTCGTGCTATTGAGCAGGTTGGTACTATTTCTGCAAACTCTGACTCTTCTGTTGGTAAGATCATTGCTGAAGCAATGGAGCGCGTTGGTAAAGAAGGCGTTATTACAGTTGAAGAAGGTTCAGGTTTTGATGACGAACTAGCTGTTGTTGAAGGCATGCAGTTCGATCGCGGTTACCTATCTCCTTATTTCATTAACAACCAAGAAACGATGAGTGCGGAACTTGAAAATCCATTCATCCTGTTGGTTGATAAGAAGATTACTAACATTCGTGAATTGCTTCCTGTATTGGAAGGTGTTGCGAAAGCGTCTCGCCCTTTATTGATTATTGCAGAAGACGTTGAAGGCGAAGCGTTGGCGACATTGGTTGTCAACAGTATGCGCGGTATTGTTAAAGTTGCAGCGACAAAAGCGCCGGGTTTTGGTGATCGTCGTAAAGCGATGCTTGAAGATATTGCGGTTCTTTCTGGTGCAACAGTTATTTCTGAAGAAGTTGGTTTGAGTTTAGAAACAGCGACTCTTGAGCAGCTAGGTACCGCGAAACGCGTTACTTTGACTAAAGAGAGTACAACGATTGTTGATGGTGCTGGTATTGCAGCAAACATCACAAGTCGTGTTGAGCAAATTCGTGCCGAAATTGCTAACTCTTCTTCTGATTATGATAAAGAGAAGCTTCAAGAGCGTGTTGCTAAGTTGGCTGGCGGCGTTGCTGTTATCAAGATTGGTGCTGCGACTGAATTGGCCATGAAAGAGAAGAAAGCACGTGTAGATGATGCACTTCATGCAACTCGCGCAGCGGTTGAAGAAGGTGTTGTTGCCGGTGGTGGTGTTGCTCTAGTTCGCGCTCTTACCAAAATCATTGATCTTAAAGGTGATAACGAAGATCAAAGCGTTGGTATCGCTCTTGCTCTACGTGCGATGGAAGCGCCAATGCGTCAAATCGTTATCAACGCAGGTGCAGAGGCTTCTGTTGTTGTAGATAAAGTTAAGCAGGGCGAAGGTAACTATGGTTACAACGCTGCAACTGGCGAGTATGGCGATATGTTGGAAATGGGTATCCTAGATCCAGCTAAAGTAACTCGATCTGCACTTCAAGCAGCGGCATCTGTAGCGGGTCTTATGATCACTACTGAAGCCATGATTGCTGATTTGCCTAAAGACGAAGCTGGTGGCATGCCTGATATGGGTGGCATGGGCGGAATGGGTGGTATGGGCGGAATGATGTAATTCCACTCTCATCCATTGAGATAAAAGAAACCTCGCTATTTAGCGGGGTTTTTTTATGCTTGACTGTGATTAGGCTGAGAACTTTTGGCGATGTGCTATAGTTGCTATTACCATATTTTGGTAGGGTGTTGTTTTTTTGACTATGAAAACTGTATGTTTTTAAAGTGAGAATTAGTCATTCAAAAACGTTACTTTTGGATTTTTTGTACCTCTCTTACATTTAGTGCAAACCATTGATTCTAAAGCTATTGATAAATAGTCACCTGTGTAAGATACTTGTTCAGATATTTATGTCCATTATTTGTAAATAAAGGGAAGCTTATGCTCAGAAAAACCCTCGTTAGTATTGCTGTATCAGGCGCGTTGTATGTGTCCAGCAGTTACGCATTGGAACTGGGTGAGTTAACCTCTCAATCAAATTTGGGCGAGCCTTATCGCGGACGAATAGAGCTTTCCGATGTAGGCGCATTAACTGACAATGATATTTTAATTCGTCTAGGCAGTGAGAGTGAATTCCGTCAAGCGGGTTTTGCACCAACTAGAGTATTATCCCAGCTAAAATTTGATGTGATCCGAGAGAATGGTCGACTGGCTGTTTCTGTCTCGTCTGACCAAGCCTTAAGGGTTGATGAGCTTCATTTTGTTTTAGCGGCTCGTTGGCCAAGTGGGCAACTTGTTCGAGAATATCAAACGCCCCTGAATCAATCTGCATTGGTGAAAAAAACGCAAGAAGATGTCGTTCAATCGACTGCAGTGTCTACACAGCAAGCAGCTTCTGCTTCCAATTCAGTTTTTCGTCAAGCAACCTTGTCTGCTGAGAGAATGTCTCCTAAAGGCCAGTTAAATGTGGTCAAGGGTAATACTCTTTGGTCTATTGCTGGGCAAAACCGCCCAACCAATCAGCTGACTATTTATCAGACGATGATGGCAATACAGGCTCTCAATAAAGACGCATTTTATTCTGATAATATAAACCTTCTTAAAGAAGGTGCAATTTTACGCTTGCCAACACAAGAGCAGATTGCTCTTTTCAATAAGTCGATTTCACAAGAAGAGTTTCAGCGACAGCATAATGCTTGGATGGCTCTAAAAAGCTCTCAATCTGGTGCTTCTGTTGAACAGGCTCAATTGAATACTCAAGCAAAAGCGAAAGCCGCTGCTGGTACAGCTGGTGCTGGCGGCGATAAATTAACGCTAGCGTCTGGTCAAAGCTTATTGCCTGAGAATATGGCTAGCTCAAATGCTGGACAAAGTTCTAGTGCCTCAATGAGTGCTATGCAGAATGAGCTATCTGCATCAAAAGAGATGCTCGACAAAGAACAAAGAGAAAAAGCAGAGTTATCAAATCAACTTGGTGATCTGAATAAGCAGTTAGAGACGCTAGAGAAGCTTATTAGCTTGAAAGACAAGCAAATGGCAGATTTACAGCAACAGTTTGCTAGTGCTCAACAAGCTCTTCAAGAGCAAAAGAATACCGTTGATCAGTTATTAGAAGCAGATCAGATACGCAGAGAGAAAGAACAGGCGGAAGCGGATTCATTTGTAAATAAAGTTTTCGGTAACCCTATTGTTGTCTCTATAGGTGCGGTTGTTTTATTGCTGATTGGACTTTTAATCGGCTTGGTTATGCGTCGCTCAGGAAAGAAACAGGAGGAACAAGATTCATCAAAAAAGGATGAATTTGACCTTTCCCCTGCTGCTGCAGTGGCACCAGTTGCTGCTGTCGTGGCAACTGAATCCGCTGTGGCGGAAGAGCCAGATGTGGCGGAAGAGCCTCAGGAGGAAGATCCGTTCGCATTTGATTTTGACACTCCAGATGAAGATGACGACTTAGCGGACTTTGACTTTGGTTCATTTGGAGAAGACGTAGCTTCAACAGAGCCATCTTATGACGCGCTCGAAGATGAAGATGACTCAGCAGTTGAGGATGAGTTTGAAAGTGCTCTTGAAGAGGATTCCGAAGAAAGCGTTGAGGATATTTTTGATTCCTTTGGTGGGGATGATGGGCTAACTGATACTTTGCCGGATTTAGAGGATACGGATGATTTTGATGAGTTAGAAGCGTTTGATGAAGAAGATGACATTCCAACAGTAACGCCTGAACCCATTGAGGTTGATGAAGATCCTATTGCTGATGAAGCTGAGAGTGAAGAAGAGTCCTTTGTATCAAGTTTATTAAACGACGTTGATGAAGAAGAGCAAGATGATGTCGATGAATCAGCTGTTTTTAGTGGTTCTCCAAGCGATACATTGGCTAACTCTATTGAAGAGTCTTTAGCGGAAGCGCAGCAAGAAGAGGAGATGGAGGTTCCATCTTTTGGGGAAGCTGAAGCGGCACAAGATGAAGAAGTTAGCGATGAAGAAGAGGGGTTTGACTTCTTTGATGCCAGTGGTGATGAAGCTGCAACCAAATTAGATCTAGCAAGAGCCTATATGGATATGGGTGACGAAGAGGGCGCGCGAGTGATCCTTGAAGATGTTATTGACTCCGGCAATGAAAAACAAATCGCAGAAGCGCAGAATATGATGGAGCGAATGTTCCCAAGTGACTAAAAAAGTAGTACTGGTTGTTGAATATAATGGCTCTGAATATAAGGGCTGGCAAGCACAAAAATCTGGTGTTCCAAGTGTTCAGGAGAATTTAGAAAAAGCGTTAGCGGTTATTGCAAATCACCCTGTTAAGGTGGTTTGCGCAGGGAGAACCGACTCTGGTGTTCATGCAAGTGCGCAAGTTGTTCATTTTGAGACGGATGTTGAGCGTAATGAGCGAGCATGGACGATAGGCGTTAATACCTATCTCCCCTCTGATATTACCGTTGTCGCGGCGAGCTATGTTTCAGAAGACTTTCATGCCCGTTTTAGCGCATTAAGCCGTCGTTATCGTTATGTTATTTATTCTTCTCCTTTTTGCCCTGCAATATTGGCAAAGGGGGTAACTTGGACATATAAAACACTTGATGCTGATGCAATGAAAGAGGCTGCGGAAGTGTTTCTTGGTACTCATGATTTCTCTTCTTTCCGTGCTATTGGCTGTCAAGCCAATACCCCCATCCGTACCATTCTTAACTTTGACGTACAAAAACTCGGTCAGTATATTGTTCTAGATGTCAGGGCGAACGCCTTTTTGCATCATATGATTCGAAATTTTGCTGGCGTGTTAATGTCTATAGGGGCGGGAGAAAAACCCGTATCTTGGGCAAAACAGACTTTAGATGCGAAAGACCGTACTAAAGGTGGTATTACGGCGCCACCGACAGGCCTGTATTTTGTCGATGCTCAATACCCTGATGTTTTCAATGTGCCTAAACTGCATTTAGGTCCTCATTTTTTACCCTATGTAGACGAGCCTAGCTATGAATTGCCGAGTTAAAATCTGTGGAATAACAAACCTTGAAGATGCAATGATGGCTTGTAAGCATGGCGCGGATGCTATTGGTTTTGTTTTTTATGAAAAAAGCCCAAGGTATGTTTCGCCAGAAACGGCCAATTCTATTGTCGAGCAATTGCCTCCTTTTGTTACGCCCGTTGCTTTATTTGTTGATGCAAGTGCATCGCTAATTGAGTCTGTGGTTAGTGCAAATGCACGTTGGATGATTCAATTTCATGGTGTGGAATCCGAGTCCGAGTGCTGTCGATATAAGCGCCCTTATATGAAGGCTTTGCGGGTCAAGCAAGGGGACAATGTTTCAGCTTTGGTTGATCAATACCCAAGTGCTCTGGCTATCTTGTTAGATGCTTATAAAGCGGGCGTGCCAGGTGGAACTGGCGAGGTGTTTGATTGGTGTTTAATTCCTGAAGGCTTATCGAAGCCGATAGTGCTAGCAGGTGGTTTAACAGGACAGAATATTAAACAAGCGATAGAACGGGTTTCCCCTTACGCTGTAGATGTAAGTGGTGGCGTTGAGTTGTCAAAAGGCATTAAGAGCGAGCCTAAGGTTCAAGAATTTATTCGTGGAGCAAAGTGTGGATAGCAACGATATTAATCTAGATTTACCAGATTCTCATGGCCGTTTTGGCTCTTACGGTGGAATCTTTGTCTCTGAGACATTGATGTCCGCTTTGGAAGATCTATCCGAAATGTACGAACGCTTGTCTAAAGACAGTAATTTTCAAGCCGCGTTTGATTATGACTTAGCCCATTATGTTGGCCGACCATCTCCGCTTTATTTTGCTGAGCGTCTGACTAAAAAAGCCGGTGGGGCTAAGATTTACTTAAAACGCGAAGATTTAAATCATACTGGCGCTCATAAGATAAATAATACTATTGGTCAGGCTTTGCTCGCCAAGCACATGGGGAAGCCAAATATTATTGCAGAAACGGGGGCTGGTCAGCACGGTGTAGCCTCTGCAACAGTGGCTGCTCGTTTGGGGTTGAAGTGTAAGGTGTTTATGGGAGCGGAAGATATTCGCCGTCAATCACTAAACGTTTATCGCATGAAGCTGCTAGGGGCGGAGGTTATTTCTGTTGAATCTGGTACTAAAACGTTGAAAGATGCTCTGAATGAAGCCATGCGTTATTGGGTTGGTAATGTAGATGATACTTTTTACATTATAGGTACTGCTGCCGGTCCTCACCCATACCCGAAATTGGTACGAGATTTTCAGGCTGTAATTGGTCGTGAAACCAAAATGCAATGCCTAGAGCACGAAGGCCGCTTGCCTGATGCTGTTGTGGCTTGTGTTGGTGGTGGTTCAAATGCTATTGGTATGTTTCACCCATTCATCAAAGATGAAAGTGTTGCCATGTATGGCGTTGAAGCGGGCGGTGATGGCATTGAAACTGGCCGTCATGCCGCTCCATTGAGTGCTGGTCGTCCTGGTGTTCTTCATGGAAATCGTACTTATGTGATGGCGGATGATGACGGCCAAATTATTGGCACGCACTCTATTTCTGCGGGTTTAGATTATCCGGGCGTGGGCCCTGAACATGCTTGGTTGAAAGATATTGGTCGTGCTAACTACGTAGCAATTAATGATGATGAAGCGATGCAAGGGTTCAGAGATCTTACTCGTCTAGAGGGGATTATGCCTGCGCTTGAATCAAGTCATGCTGTTGCTTATGGCATGAAGCTCGCTGCGACGATGGAGAAAGATGAAATAGTTGTAATTAATCTTTCCGGGCGTGGTGATAAAGATATTCTTACCGTTGCAGAATTGGATGGGATTGAAGTATGAGCCGCATTAAACAATGTTTTGAAAATTTAGAAAAATCTGGTAAAAAGGCGCTCATTCCGTATATTACCGCTGGTGATCCTAGTCCTGATTATACAGTAACACTGATGGATGCCTTGGTTGATGCGGGTGCTGATGTGATTGAAATAGGCATGCCATTTTCTGATCCTATGGCGGACGGTCCAGTTATTCAGTTGGCTTGTGAGCGAAGCTTAGCTGCTGGCACAAGTGTTAAAAAAGTATTGCAAATTATTGCGGACTTCAGAAAAAAGAATACTCACACTCCGGTTGTTTTGATGGGCTATTTGAACCCAATTGAGTTTTATGGGTATCAAGCTTTTTCAAATGCCGCAAAAGAAGCGGGTGTTGATGGCGTTTTATTAGTAGATCTGACTCCAGAAGAGGCGACAGATGTAGTAGAATGCTTCCGAGAGAATGAAATTGATCTTATTTATCTGCTTTCACCGACTACGACACCAGCGCGTGCTAAGAAAATTTGTGATTTGGCGACAGGTTACGTTTATTACGTTTCCGTTAAGGGTGTGACTGGGTCTGCTGAGTTAGATGTAGATAGTGTTAAAAAACATGTTGATTCATTGCGTGCAATTACTAGCTTACCGATTGGTGTTGGCTTCGGTATTCGTGATGCGAAAACAGCAGCGTTAGTCAGTCAATGTGCTGATGGGGTCATTGTAGGTAGTGTGTTGGTTAATGCCATTGCCGAAAATAAAGATCATCAAAAAGAATATATAGCTGGCGCTTTAAAAGATATTTTATTACCAATGCGTAATGAAATGGACGCTTAAGCGGCAGCCAACGAGAGATATGGAGAATTAAATGAGTAGCTGGTTAGATAAATTTGTCCCTTCCATTGTGCGCAGTGAATCAAAGCGCAGCACAGGTTCTGTGCCTGAAGGTCTTTGGAAGAAGTGTCCGAAATGTGAAAACGTTTTATATCGTCCCGAGCTAGAAAAGAATTTAGATGTTTGTCCTAAGTGCGAGCATCATCTTCGTGTAAGTGCACGTCGTCGTTTGGATATCTTTTTGGACAAAGAAGGTCGTCATGAAATCGGCGCACATCTTGAGCCTGAAGATAAATTGAAGTTTAAAGATTCAAAACGTTATAAAGACCGTATCGCGGATGCACAAAAAGCAACTGGCGAGAAAGATGCTTTGGTTGCTATGCAGGGTGTCTTGAACGGTATGCCTGTTGTTGCTGTAGCATTTGAATTTAGCTTCTTGGGCGGCTCTATGGGTGCCATTGTAGGTGAGCGATTTATCCAAGCGGTAAATGTTTGTTTAGAAAAACGCATTCCTCTTATTTGCTTCTCGGCAAGTGGCGGAGCTCGTATGCAAGAAGCTTTGATTTCTTTGATGCAAATGGCTAAAACAAGTGCCGGCCTTGAGCGTTTGAAGCAAGAAGGTATTCCATACATCTCTGTGATGACAGACCCTGTATTCGGTGGTGTATCTGCTTCTTTGGCTATGCTAGGTGATTTAAACGTTGCTGAGCCAAATGCATTGATCGGTTTTGCTGGTCCTCGTGTAATTGAGCAAACAGTACGTGAGAAACTACCAGAAGGCTTCCAGCGTAGTGAGTTCCTGCTTGATAAGGGCGCTCTTGATATGATTATTAAGCGTGATGAAATGCGCGGTCGTTTATTTAATATCTTATCTTTGCTTACCAATAATAAGGTTGCTTAATTAGATGACGCACACGTCATTAGCGAGTTGGCTTTCATACATTGAAAGCCAACATCCCTCTGAAATAGAGCTAGGTCTAGAACGAGGGAATGCTGTATTAGCTCGATTGAATTTATCTAGACCTAAAGTCAATGTGATTACTGTGGCTGGCACTAATGGCAAAGGTTCGACTTGTGCCATGCTGACACAGTATTTATGTAGTCAAAATTATTCTGTTGGTACTTATACCTCTCCTCATTTTCTTCGATTCAATGAGCGTGTTGCTCTTAATAACTCTTCTTGTGATGACGATCTTTTGTGTCGCGCATTTGAAGCTGTAGAAGCGGCACGTGAAGGCATAACTCTTACCTATTTTGAATTTAGTACTCTGGTGGCTTTGTGGATTTTTGATCAAAGCGAATTGGATTATTGGGTTCTAGAAGTTGGTTTGGGTGGGCGATTGGATTCTGTCAATATGATCGATACTGACGTTGCTGTTGTGACTTCTATCGCGTTGGATCACGTCGATTGGCTTGGTGATAATTTGGATGTTATTGCCCGAGAGAAAACAGGTATAGCTAGAAAAAACAAATTATTGATCAGTGGTGTGGTGAATCCTCCTGAGACCATTGCTAGCACCGCGTTAGAAATTGGCGCTAGGCTACATCAAAAGGGAGTGGATTATACCTTTGACAGTAACGAGCATGAATGGTCATGGGTCGGAGGTGGTGTTCAGTATGAGCATTTACCGATTCCTACATTGCCTTTGCAGAATGCTGCTACTGTTCTCGCTGTCTTAGTGTATATGGGGTTTGCCCCATCTCAGGAAGATCTTGAGACACTATTTAGTACAGCAGAGCTAACTGGGCGTTTTCAGAAAGTAGCTTCTTCACCTGATGTTTATATTGATGTCGCACATAATCCGGAAGCGGCTTTGGAGCTGGCGCAGCGCATAAAACATTTGCCTGTCAAGCCAATTGCTGTTTGTGGCATGTTAAAAGACAAAGACATTAATAGTGTGATGACTTATCTTGCTGATAGTTTTTCTAGCTGGTTTTGTTGTGATTTACCTGGTCCAAGGGGTGCGAAAGCCAATGAACTTAATAAGTATATTGTGCAGCATTCCCATAGCCCGTCTTTTGATATTAATGCTTTCAGCTCTGTTCAAGGTGCCTTTGAGGCAGCTTTAACGCAAGCAAAGCAAGTTGGGTGCCCTGTGATTGTTTTTGGCTCCTTTGTAACCGTCTCAGAATATTTGGCGCTCGGTCAATTGGAAGAGTGATTTATGATAGATAGAACCATTATGTATAGGCTTATTGGTGCAGGGATTATGGTGTTATCCGCCTCGATTATTCTACCATTAATCCTAGACGGAGAACGTCCGGAAGAACTGGATATGCAGGTTCAAGTAACGTCGCCCCCGGCGTTTCCTACTATTGAAATTGCCCCTGTTCAACCTGTTGACAGCTTACCTGTTGCGTCTATGCAAGACTCAGGCAGTGACACTGGGAATATTGAATTAATACCTGTGCCAAAAGCGGCAAAAGATGTTTCTCAGATTAGTGCAGCTCAACCAGAAGTATCGACACCGCAAGTAAAAGCGCCTGTTGAGAAACGCACACCTACGGTAGTGGCTGATCGCTGGACATTGCAAATTGCCACGTTCAAAAGCAAAGACAATGCTACCCGATTGGTAGAAAAACTTAAGGCTGCTAAGTACGATGCATACAGCCTTACGACCAACTCGCTTTATAAAGTGTATGTTGGTCCAGAATTGAAGCGTGAAGTCTCCGATAAACTGCGAGATGAAATTAAAAAAGAGTTTAGTTTGAGCGGCATTGTTGTGAAATATTCAGTTAATTAAGCTGAATATTTATTTTGCAGTGTTTGGAAAAAGTTAGGCGTCTGTTAAACTCCGCAGCGATTTTTTAGAGGTTTTCATGGAGCAGGTAAGTTCGCTATCGACTGTTGATTGGTTGATTATTGCAGTAGTAGTTCTTTCTACTCTTTTGAGTTTAAAAAGAGGGTTTGTGAAAGAGGTTTTATCCCTGCTAACTTGGGTTGTGGCCTTTGTGGTGTCGGTAAAATTTTCTGATCAAATGCAGTCTCTATTAATTGATCAAGTTCAAAATGATCAAATTCGATATATTGTTTCTTTTGTTTCGCTTTTTATCGCTTCGTTAATTGTAGGGGCGTTAGTAAGCTTTTTGCTAGGCTCCTTAATTCAAGTGACGGGCTTGTCGAGTACCGACAGGGTGTTAGGAATGTTGTTTGGCTTTGCTCGTGGTGGCTTAGTCGTTGTGGCTTTTGTTGCGTTGTTGAGTTTAAGCCCAGCAATAGAAAAAACGGAGTTTTGGAAAACATCTCAATTGATTCCTCAATTGGGGCAGTTGAATAACTGGACGCGTGATATGTTAGGCAAGAGCTCGGATCTTATGGATTCGTCTCTCATTGATCGTGCTCTTGGCAATTAGTTGTTCTCGGTAACAACAAAAATAGATAGAAACTTGCGGTGTTTGCCGCAATTCCCCAACACGAGGATTTAGAACATGTGTGGTATCGTTGGTGTCGTAGGCACATCCATGGTCAATCAAGCCATCTTTGATGCATTAACCCTTCTTCAACATCGCGGGCAAGATGCAGCAGGTATGGTAACAAGCCATAATGGACGTTTGTGCTTACGCAAAGACAATGGTCCGGTGAGTGAAGTATTTCGCACTCGTCATATGAAAAAACTACACGGTAATATTGGCATTGGTCATGCTCGTTACCCAACCGCTGGTACTTCTAGTTCAGCAGAAGCTCAGCCTTTTTACGTTAACTCTCCATATGGTATTTCACTTGCGCATAATGGTAATTTGACGAATACCGAAAAGCTTAAGCAAGAAGTATTTGAGTCTGATTTACGCCATGTGAATACTACGTCTGACTCCGAAGTGTTATTGAATGTTCTTGCTCATGAGTTGCATTTGGAAAATAAGCTAATCCCAACGCCGGAAGATATTTTTAATGCGCTTGAGCGTGTTTATAATCGTATAGAAGGTGGTTACGCCGTTGTGGCCTTGATTACTGGTTATGGCATTTTGGCATTCCGTGATCCAGATGGTATTCGTCCGTTGATTTATGGTTCTCGCCAAACTGAGGCGGGGGTTGAATACATGGTTGCTTCTGAGAGTGTCGCTTTGGATGCAGCTGGCTTTAAAATTGAGCGCGATATTCAGCCTGGCGAAGCGATTTTCTTCGATGTGAATCACAATGTACATGTACGTCAATGCACAGAGAAAAAAGTAGCCCGTCCTTGTTTGTTTGAATATGTATACTTTGCACGTCCAGACACAGTAATCGACAGTATTTCTGTTTACAAAGCACGCATGAACATGGGTGACCGCTTGGCGGCTAAAATTGAGCGTGAATGGAAGGATCATGACATTGATGTTGTTATCCCAATTCCAGACACGAGTCGAACAGCGGCACTGCAGATAGCGCAAACGCTTAATATCCCATTTCGTGAAGGTTTAGTTAAAAACCGTTATATCGGTCGTACTTTTATCATGCCTGGTCAATCGGTACGTAAGAAATCTGTACGCCAAAAACTTAACCCAGTACCTTTTGAGTTTAAAGACAAAACAGTATTGTTGGTTGATGACTCTATTGTTCGTGGTACGACGAGTAAAGAGATTATTGAGATGGCACGTGAAGCTGGCGCGAAGAAAGTGTATATCGCTTCTGCAGCTCCGGAGGTTCGCTATCCTAACGTGTATGGTATTGACATGCCTGCAGTAACTGAGCTGATTGCTAATGGTCGCAATGTAGAAGAAATTTGCGAATTGATTGGTGCTGATAAGCTGATTTTCCAAGATTTGGCTGATTTGATTGAAGCATGTATTGATGACAAACACTCGGACGTTCGTGAATTTGACACTTCTGTGTTTGATGGTAAATACATCACTGGCAATATTGATGGTGCTTATCTTGCTCGCCTTGAGAATGCACGTAATGACTCTCAGAAATCTTCAATTGAAGTCGCTTCTGGTAGTGACATGATGCACCCTATGTAGCAAAATCATTTGATAGTGACTTACGAAACAAAGCCAGGTCACGCCTGGCTTTGTTGTTTTCAGCTAAGGCAATTTTGGAGAGACACGAATGTCGGAATATAATGATGCGACGAAAGCCATTCATGCAGGCGCTCGTCAAACGCAGGAACAAGAAAACAGCGAAGCTATTTTCATGACATCAAGCTTCGCCTATTCCAGCGCAGAAGAAGCGGCTGGTAAATTCTCTGGCGAAGATGATGGTAATGTTTATTCTCGTTTTACCAATCCAACAGTAGAGCTTTTTGAAAAGCGTCTTGCTGCATTGGAGAAGGGGGAAGCGGCCATAGCGACCAGCTCAGGCATGGCAGCCCTAATGACTCTGGCATATAGCTTGTTAAGTGCGGGCGATCGTGTTGTCTGTTCACGAAATATTTTTGGCTCTACGGTTAAGTTTTTTAATACTTATACCGTGAAATTTGGCGTTGAAGTCGTGTATGTAGATGCGACAGATTATACCGCATGGGAAGAGGCGATCAACGACAAGACCCGTTTATGTTATTTCGAAACGCCTTCTAACCCATTGTACGAAGTGGTTGATGTAGCTCGAGTGGCTGAATTGGCTCATGTCAAAGGTGCCTTATTGTGTGTTGATACTGTGTTAGCAACGCCGGCATTGCAAAATCCGCTGACGCAAGGTGCTGATATCGTCATGCAATCTGCTACGAAGTTTATTGATGGCCAAGGTCGCTGTCTTGGTGGTGCCTTGATTTCTAGTAAAGACATTGTTGATGTTTTCACAGCATTTATGCGTAGTGCAGGGCCATGCATGAGCCCGTTTAATGCATGGGTGCTACTGAATGGTCTTGAGACCTTGTCATTGCGTATGACGGCGCATTCCTCTAATGCATTGAAATTGGCCGAGTTCTTAGAAACTCATCCTAAAGTGTTGAAGGTGAACTATGGCGGCTTGCCAAGTCATAAGTACCACGAACTCGCTAAGCAGCAACAAAAAGACTTTGGTGGTTTATTGTCATTCGAAGTTGAAGGTGGTCGTAAGGCTGCTTGGACTTTCATTAATGCCACTAAGTTGATGTCTATTACTGGGAATTTAGGCGACACAAAAACGTTAGTTACGCACCCAGCAACCACGACACATGGTCGATTAACGGATGATGAGAAGTTCAAGGCAGGTATTGCTGAAGGCTTGGTTCGAGTATCTGTAGGCTTAGAAGGTATCGGCGATATTATTGCTGATGTTGATCAGGCATTGGCACAACTATAACAAAGCATTTATGTACTTTGTTTTACAGTGAGTAGTGTGAAGATTCAAAAAAGCGGGCTTAGAAAATATCTAAGTCCGCTTTTTTATTTTCTTAGAATGTAGTCAATTTGATAAGGGGCCGTCTTTAGGATTCTTCATCCTTATTGACTGTCGTTTGGTCGGCTTTTTCTATAGTTTGTTCTTGTAGTGCTTCTAGTTGCTTTCGCTCTTTGCGCCTATAGCCCAGCACTAATAAACACGGGGTTAATATAAGTGTCAAAGGGGTTGCGAATGTTAAGCCTCCCGCGATAGCTGTCGAAAGTTGCGTCCACCATTGTGCTGAGGGGGCGCCAACACTAAAAGATTGATGGATAAGATCAATATTAAATTGAAACACCATAGGTACTAAGCCAAGGATAGTGGTGATGGTCGTCAGCATTACTGGTCTGAGGCGTTGAACACCTGTACGGATTGCTGCTTCACGCACCATCATGCCTTGCTTGCGTAGACCGTTGAATGTATCAATAAGAACAATGTTGTTATTGACCACAATGCCAGCCAAGGCAATAACACCGACACCACTCATGACAATGCCAAAGGGCTGACCTTTAGCCAGTAAGCCGATCAAAACGCCCATAGTTGAGAAAATCACCGCGCTTAAAATCAATAAGCATTGGAAGAAATTATTAAACTGGGTGACCAAAATAATCGCCATGATAAAGAAGGCAACCCCAAATGCTTTCAATAAGAATATCATCGATTTTTGCTGCTCTTCCGTATTGCCACGGAAGTCGTAACGGACCGACTGATCAATATTCGCAGCATCGAGTTTCACTTTAATTGCTTTAATAACTTCATCAACAACTAAACCATCTTTCACATCAGCATCAATTTTGATTGTTTTCTTACCATCAGTGCGGTTAATGACGCCTTGCTTAGGTGCAGCGTAGCGATAGATAAAGTTACTAGCTGGGATGCTACCTTGATTAGTTGGGATCTGTAGCTGATCCAACTGGTCCAGATTTCGTTGATTTACTGGATAGCGCAGCACGATATCAATTTTGTCATCTGCGCCTTCAGGTAGAAAATCACTTAGGGTAATGCCGGTCGTCACTAGCTTTATTACATTACCTAGACTAGTAACATCAACACCGTAGCGGCTTGCTTCGGCACGGTTAATATCAATACGCCATTCAATTCCGGCTAGAGATCGATCGTCACTAACTGTCAGAATCTCATCTCTTAGCAGTAGTTGTTTACTTATTTCGTCGGCTGCAATATTCAGTGCTTCTGAGTAATTAGAGCTTAATTGTAACTGGATATCGGCGCCAGATTGAGGTCCTCCTTGCTCTTTTTCAGCGGTAACTTCTATACCAGGGATTTGTTTGGTTTTCTCTCTAATTCTATCGAGAATGACATTAGCTGAATCTCGTTTGTACCACTCGATAAACTCCATAGTAATGGTGCCAATACTATCTGGTGCCACATTATTACCTGGTGTTGCATAGGTTGTAGCAACGACACTTTTCAATTCACGAGTGCCGATAACTTGTCGTTCTACTAATTGAACGAGTGTGTCTTTTTCCTTAAGAGAGAGGTCACCACGAGCACGAATGTCTAGGTTGGCTGATTCGGGCTCAATATTAGGAAAAAATTCGACGCCTTTACCGAATTTTCCATAACTCATGAAAATACTAATTAGCAAAACGATAGTAAACATTAAAACCCAAATAGGCTTTTCGACTAGGCGTGTCAGCACTCGACCGTATAGCCCTGTTGGGCCAGTGAGCTCTCTAAGGTCGCCCGTCTCTGTAATGCGTAGAGCGTGCATTGTTTTATCACTATAGGCGCCTTTTTTACCAATAATCGATCCTATCGTGGGGATCACAATAAGCGCCATGACAAGAGAAGAGGCCAGTGTTGCAATGATAGTGATCGGCATAAAGCGCATGAATTCGCCAACTATGTCAGGCCAAAACAATAGTGGCATAAATACAGCCAATGTTGTGGCTGTAGAGGCGGTAATTGGCCATGCCATGCGTTTAGCTGCTTCGCTATAGGCTTGTCGTTTAGATGCTCCTTCAGCCAGTTTTCTATCAGCGTACTCGGTGACTACAATAGCGCCATCTACAAGCATGCCTACGCTGAGGATTAAGGCAAAGAGCACCACCATATTAATGGTGAAGCCTTGTAGGTTTAAAATCAGAATGCCTGCTAGGAATGCCCCAGGGATTGCTAAGCCGACTAATATAGCGCTTCTTATTCCGAGGGCCCAAACAATTACGATCATTACCAATAGAGTGGCTGCTAGAACATTGTTGAAGAGATCGTTGAGTGAGGTTTCTATGTCGGTTGATTTGTCACCTGTGAGGTTATATTCAACGCCACTTGGCCATTGCTGACTTTCGTTTTCAACGACGTTTTTGACTGCCGCAATAGTATTTATAATATTGGCGCCAACGCGTTTAGAGACTCCTAAAGTGATGCTGCGCTTGCCTTCAACTCGCGCATAGCTGCTGGGATCCTCGAAAGTTAGCTCACCTGTGGCAATGTCGCCTAATAAAACAACCTGATCACCATCTGCTTTAATTGGTAAGTTAAGAATGTCTTCTTTGGTTTTTAATAGACCTGGGACTTTTAGAGAAAAGCGTCCTGCGCCCGTATCTAAATTACCAGCGGCCACCAAGCGGTTATTATTAGAAACAAAGTTAGCAACATCACTCAGGGATAAGTTGTAAGATTCAAGCTGCTCTGGGCGAATGATGATTTGAGCTTCCTGCTCTCTATCGCCACTAATGTTTGCTTCTAATACACCATCAACCGCTTCAATAGCGTCCTGTAAGTTTTTGGCTGTGCGGCTGAGGGTACCGAAATCTACATTACCGGATAAATTAACTCGTAAAACTGGAAAAGTAGACAGATTGATTTCGGATACAGTTGGCTCATCAGCATCGCTTGGTAGCTCACTTTTGGCCCTGTCAACTTTATCTTTGGTGTCGCTGATAGCTTGGTCAATGTCTACGCCAGATAGAAACTCCAAGATAATTGAGGCATGGCCTTCTGAAGCGGTTGATTTCAGCTCTTTGAGGCCGTCCAAGCCCTTTAATTCTTTTTCTAAAGGGTGGACTAATAAACTGTCAGCGTCCTCAGGGGAAATACCTTCTAGTGATACGGACACATAAGCCATGGGGATTGTAATGTCAGGATCGTTTTCCTTAGCAATTTCGATATAAGACACCGTCCCCATAATTAATATAAGTACGAAGAACATCATGACGGTACGAGAACGTGCTAAAGCGGCCTCAATTAATGCTTGCATATTGGTAGGCCTCTCTAGTTTTGGTAGTGTGCGTCAACAAGATCGCCTGCAGATACAAAACCTTGTCCTACAGTGATGACGTTGACATTATCAGGTAGGCCAATAACCCAGACGTGATCGCGTTCAGATTTAACAATGTCGACTGGCGTGATAGTCACAGTATTGTCGATGCTGATGGTTTTGATGGCGGTGCGACCTGTATCGTCTAGGGTCAATAGAGCAGGGGACAATGCATGTGCTTTTTGTTCATCAATAATGAAATCAACCGCTGCGGTTAATCCTGCTGGGATAGTGTTGTTTGGGTTGTCTATTTGCATTTCAACACTAATGGTGCGGCTAGATTCATTTGCTGTCGCGCTAATGTAAGAGACAAAACCATCTGCTTCATAACCAGATTCAAGTCGAATGTTACCTGGAGTGCCAATTTCCACTTGGTGGATTTTGTTTTGCGGTATGTCCACTTTCACTTTAATTGGATTGATCGAAACTAATGAACCTATAGATTCTCCAGATGAAAGAACCTGTCCTACCTGCACATCAAGAGTGTTTAGGATGCCTGAGAAAGGTGCGCTAAGACTGGCGTTTTCTAAATCGATTAGCAACGAACTCTGATTAGCTTTTGCAGAAGCAAGATCTGTTTCAGCTTGCGCGACATTAACTTTTGACGTGAGATTAGTAGAGTTAAGCTTTTTAATTCCATCTAGTTCAAGCTGACGTTGTTTAACCTGTAAGCCAGCTTGTTCAATTTGTATCTTTAGTGTTCGTGTGTCGATTTGCATCATCGACTGGCCTTTTTTAACAAACTGGCCTTTTTCGATTGGCAGTTTAGTGACTCTTCCTTGATAGCTATTAACTAGGTTTAAAGTCTCTCCGGCTAGTGTTTTACCACTCAGAGGTAGGTGCATTTCAATGCGTTTAGGCGTTAACGTTTTGGCTTGGACTGAATAGGCTTGTTTAATCTCAGCTGATTGAGAGGATACAGTGTTTTCATCGGGCTGACCTTGAGGATTACTAACAGTAATGCCATTGCCTCCAGCGAGCATCCATCCCACTGTTGCTGTTGCCACGACCACTGCTGTTATTGGTCCTAACTTGTTTTTTAACGCCATTCAATACTCCGTTGATTGAAAATCATTATTATGCCAAACCTAGTATATGCTCAAAAGATAATGAATAAAGAGGTTTTATAAAATTACTGTACTAATGGTTATATTGTTAATTCGTTGCAGGGAAAAAAACACTATAAATGCTCCGTTAAACTAAGAATTCTTTTCTTTTTATACTTTGAAAGCTTGTATTTGCTGAACCTTCTCTTAGAAGAATGATACTATACCGCCACAAAATTTTTACTTTATATGGATAGATATGAGTCTATTGTCGTTAGAACAGATTAGTGTAGCTTTTGGGCATAATCCACTGCTGTCAAAAATTAGTTTTGCAGCTGAGGCTGGAGAGCGTGTCGCAATAATTGGTCGTAATGGTGCAGGTAAATCTACACTGTTAAAAGTTATCTCCGGCGAGCAAGTTGCTGATGAAGGTATGGTGCGCATTGAAGGTGGCATGAAGGTCGCTCAGTTACCCCAAGAGCTGCCGGATGCGAATGAAAAAACCGTACGTGAAGTGGTCAGTGAGGGTGCCGGTGAAGCGCACTCGTTAATGACTCGTTACTTCAAATTATTAGAAGATTTCGAGAATGATCACGCCAATGAATTAAGTGATATTCAGACTGAATTAGATCGAATTCAGGGCTGGGATTTAGAGCAACGAGTGAATCACATGATTCAGCGTTTGGCTTTGCCTGCTGATAAGCTGATGTCTGAACTGTCTGGTGGTTGGCGTCGTCGCGTTATTTTGGCGCAGGCGTTGATTTCTAACCCAGATGTTTTGCTATTAGACGAGCCAACCAACCATTTGGATGTGCCAACAATCGAATGGATGGAGCAACAGCTTCAGCAATTTCGCGGTTTGATCTTATTTATTACCCATGATCGTCGTTTCCTAGAGAAGCTGGCTAACCGCATCATAGAGCTTGATCGCGGTAATCTTATTTCCTTCAGCGGTAACATCACCGCTTTCCTTGCTTTTAAAGAGAAGATGCTCGAAGAAGAAGAGCGCGCAAACGCCTTGTTCGATAAGCGTCTTGCAGAAGAAGAAGTCTGGATTCGCCAAGGTATTAAAGCGCGTCGTACTCGTAATGAAGGCCGAGTTCGAGCTTTGAAAGCCTTACGTGAAGAACGTTCTGAACGCATTAACCGCCAAGGCAACGCAAAAATGGCGATTGAGACCAAAGACAAGTCAGGTAAGTTGGTAGCAGAATTCACCCAAGTGGGTCACTCTTTCGAAGATAAAGTGATTCTTCAACCAATGGACTTTGTTGTAAATCGCGGTGATCGAATTGGTCTGATTGGTCCAAATGGTTGCGGTAAAAGTACTTTTCTGAAAATCCTGCTGGGAGATCTTGAGCCCACAGCAGGTGTTGTTCGTCAAGGAACAAAACTAAACGTAGCGTATTTCGATCAGCTGCGAGAGCAACTAGATCCAGAACAAACGGTTGCGGAAAATGTTGGTGAAGGCAAAGACGTTATCGAAATTAATGGTCAGAACAAACATGTTATTGGCTATCTTGGTGATTTCCTTTTCCCACCTGAACGTGCTCGTACTCCGGTAAAAGCCTTGTCCGGTGGTGAGCGAAATCGTGTATTGCTAGCGAAGTTATTCACTCGCCCAGCCAATCTATTGATCATGGATGAGCCAACCAACGACCTTGATGTGGAAACCTTAGAGCTGCTTGAAGAGCTTCTAATGAGCTACGATGGCACCTTGTTATTGGTCAGCCATGACCGTGCTTTTCTAGATAACGTGGTCACCAGCGTGATTGCTTTTGAAGGCGAAGGCAGAGTGAAAGAATACGTTGGTGGATATCAAGACTGGATTCGTCAAGGTGGTAAATTCCCAACAGAATCCACATCGCAAACTGATGACATACCAAGTAAAAAAGAAAAAGCCAGAGCAGATGCAAAAAAAGTCGAAGAGGATAAAAAAAACTCTGTGCAGGCGAAACCAAAAGCGAAGCTAAGCTATAAAATGCAGCGCGAATTTGACAATATGCCTGCAACCATTGCGAAGTTGGAAGAAGAGATCGCCGCGTTGCATGTCACCACTAGCGCGCCAGAATTTTATACCGATGATGCGGATAAGGTTCAGAAAACCTTGGCGAAATTAGCGCATAAAGAAGAAGAGCTTGAAACAACCATGGAGCGTTGGTTAGAGCTTGAAGAAATGCAAAACGGTTAAATTGCGCAAAACGGGTAGATTATGACGAATAAAATTAAACCAGTTTCATTTATGCCGCGCTTTTTTGGCGCTTTTGGTCAGTTCTTTAAATACATGGGGAGCGGCGACTATGCCGCTCGCTGTCAAACAGTTGATCAAGGCGAGCCATTTGCCTTCGAAGTCGAGCCTAAAGTCATAACAGAGGAAGTGGAAGTGATTCGTGAAATCGAAGTCGCTGCACCTGTTTTGGATACGGTCAACACTGACGGAGCACATCAGTTACTACAACTGTTGCAACAAGAAGCGCGCTTTATCGATTTCATCCAAGAAAGCATTGATGATTACAGCGATGCGGACGTGGGGGCGGCGTCTCGCCAAATTCACGCTGGTTGTTCTAAAGTATTGAAGCAACATTTTACCATCGATGTTGTGTCTCTTGATGCTGTGAACAGTGCCGCGGAAAATAGCCGTGTAGAAGTGCCATCTGGTTACGATTCCAAGCAGATCAAGTTGGAAGGTCGAGTGGAGGGTGATGGGCCATACTCTGGCACGCTGATTCATCCTGGTTGGAAAGTGACGGAAACTCGTCTGCCAAAAGTAACCAATACAGAAAGCCTAAATATTCTAGCGCCAGCTGAAATCGAGGTATAACTCATGAGTCAATATTTCATCGGTATCGACCTAGGTACCACGCATTCGGCTGTCTATTTTTCGCCATCTAGTCAAACGGCAACCGAATCAGATCAAGTAGGGTGTATCCAGCAATTGGTGATTCCGCAATTTATCGCGGCAGGTCAAGTGGATGCTCGCCCTTTACTTCCTTCTTTTGTGTATTTTCCTCACCAAGGTGAATTCTTAGAGAGCGATTTACAGCTTCCTTGGGGCAAAGCGGATTTTGTCGTCGGACAGCTGGCGCGTGAGTTAGGTGCGAAATCTTCTGGTCGATTGGTACAGAGTGCTAAAAGCTGGTTGTGTCATTCTCGCGTGAGTGCTGATGAAGCGGTATTACCGGTAGATGCGCTTGAAGAAGTAGAAAAAGTGTCTCCAGCGCAGGTGACAGAAACCTTGTTAGCGCATTTGGTTAGTGCATGGGACCATCAATTTCCTGATACGCCAATTGCCGAGCAAACTCTTGTTATTACTGTGCCTGCGTCATTTGATCCTGCTGCTCGTGCTATTACTGAGCAAGCCGCGGAAAAAGTCGGTTTGCGTGCTCGTTTGATTGAGGAGCCGTTAGCGGCATTTTATGCCTGGTTAAGTGATCAGCAAAGCTGGGCTGAAAGCCTAGATGTTAATGAGCATATTTTAGTTGTTGACGTGGGTGGAGGAACGACAGATTTGTCGTTAATCCAAGCGGTAGAGCAAGATGGGGTGCTTGGCCTAGAGCGTGTCGCTGTGGGCCGTCATATTCTTCTTGGCGGCGACAATATGGATTTGACACTGACTTACCATTTGGCTGCTCAGCTAGCGCAAAACGGCACTAATCTTGAACCTTGGCAAATTAGCGGCTTGACTCAAGCTTGCCGAGAAGCAAAAGAGCGTTTGTTAACCAATGCGGATTTAGACGACGTGAGCGTTGTTGTGCCTAGTCGTGGTCGCAGTTTGTTTAATAACAGCATCAAAGCAACCTTGACGCAGAGCGATGTTCAACAGCTTTTAATTGATGGTTTTTTTCCTAAAGTTCAGTTGGGTGAGCAAGCTCAAAAAACGGCTCGTAGTGGTTTTAGTGCGATTAACTTGGACTACGAAGGTGACCCAGCGATCACTCGTCACATCAGCGAATTCTTGGCTCAGCATGATGTCAAACCAAGCAAGGTGTTGTTAAACGGTGGTGTGTTTAATGCCAGTGTCATTCGCAATACCCTAGAAACTCGTTTGGCTTCTATGCTTGCAGAATCATTGGGTGGCCACGAATTAACTATGTTGACGCCATCACATTTGGATCATGCGGTTGCCAAAGGTGCGACTTATTATGCCCAAGTGCAAGCCGAAGGCGGTGTCAAAGTAAAAAGTGGTCTAGCGGCAAACTACTACATTGGTGTTGCTAGTCCAATGCCTGCGATTCCTGGAATGGCACCACCTGTGGATGCTATTTGTGTGGCACCATTTGGGTTGGAGGAAGGTTCAGAAGAGCAAATGCTGCCCAACGAGTTTTCTCTTGTAGTTGGCGAAAGTGTGACATTCCGTTTTTTCCAATCAAAACACAGCGATGTGGAATCGGTAGGTAAAGTCATTGCGTCATTTTCTGTGCCCCAGCTAAATGAATTGAACCCTTTGTCGGTACGATTAGACGCAGGTCATTACCAAGCTGGCGATATGGTGCGAGTCTATCTGACGGCCCGTGTTACTGAGTTGGGATTGTTGCTGTTACAAGCACACGATACCCAATCGGACCTAAGTTGGACTATTGAGTTTCAAGTTAGGGAGTCTTAACGTATGGTAAAGATGGCTTTTCCTTCTGCTTATCGCGTAGGTATCGATTTGGGGACAACCAATTGTGTTGTCTCGTATGTTCCAGTATCGGATGATTCGAACCAAGATGTACCTGCATTATTACCTATTCCGCAAGTTATGGCGGATGGTTCTGTGCAAGAGCTTACGCATTTGCCGAGTGCTATTTATGTTTTGGCCGCTGATGAAATTGGCAAAATCGATCCGGTTTTGCCTTGGCGCCATCATGATAAAGAGCGCATCGTAGGTGTTGGTGCGTTAGCGTTAGGCCAGCGTCGAGCTGGGCAATTGATACAAAGCGCGAAAAGTTGGTTAAGCCATCGTCAAGTCGATCGTCGCTCGGCGATTTTGCCTTGGGCGAGCGAATTCCCTAAAAAGCTCAGCCCACTTGAGGCGAGTAAGATTCTTTTATTACATATTAAGCAGAGCTGGAATTATCGATTTTCTGATGCGCCGCTAGAGTCACAATCCATCGCGTTAACTTTGCCGGCTTCTTTTGATGAAGAGGCGCGAGCGTTAACTTTGGAAGCGGCCAAACTAGCAGGTCTAAACGATTTGTACCTTCTGGAAGAGCCGCAAGCGGCTTGTTATCACTATATCAGTGATAACGAAAAACTCTCTGCATTAGCTGATAAAAAAATGCTTTTGGTGGTCGACATCGGCGGTGGTACTAGCGATTTTAGCCTAGTGGCGATCAAGCCTACGTCTTCAAAAACCAACAGTGTATCGCTTAAGCGTGTTGCTGTAGGTGAACATTTATTACTGGGTGGCGATAACCTAGATCAAGCCTTGGCGTTTCAGTTAGATCCAAAACAAATTTCTGCTTTATCAGCCACGCGCTTAGCGGCTTTGGTTCAGCAAACTCGTCAAGCAAAAGAAACCTTGTTAGGCGAAGACGCACCGGAATCTTTAAGTATTACCGTACTGGGTGGTGGTAGTCGTTTAATCGGTGGTTCGCAAAAATTTGATGTATCGAGAGAAGCCTTACTGGAACAAATACGCAGCGGCTTTTTTCCTTTGGTGAATAGCGATGACAAGGTGAAAAAGAGCGATTACGCCATGCATACCTTGGGCTTACCTTACGAATCTGATCCTGCTTTTACACGTCATTTAGCGGCGTTTTTGCAACAGCATAAAACTGTCATTGAAGCGGCAACTGGCTCGTCTATGCCTGATGCCGTGTTGTTTAATGGTGGCCTGTTTAATAGTCCAGTTTTGAAAACTCGTTTATTAGAGCAGCTTAATGCTTGGTCTGCTGAGCCTATTCTCGCTTGTACTGCTGATGAACCTAACGACGCGGTAGCCAAAGGCGCGACAATGTATCTAAACGCTTTAGCGGGTGAAAGTGCGCGCATCGAAAGTGGCGTGGCGCACAGTTTGTATTTGAAGCTTGGCGAAGATCAATTTGTTGGCATCTTGCCAAAGGGTACTCTGAAAGGCGAGACCATCCGCTTGGAACAAGAGTTCTTTGTGACTCTGGGACAGCAAGTTCAGTTCCCTTTATATCGATCAGACGATCATATTGATTGTGTTGTCGGTAACGTTCGCGATCAAGATGGGCTGCACTACATTTCAACCTTGATGACAGAGCTAGATGGCTCCATCGACTCCCAAGAAACCGCGGTAACGCTATCTGTGCAAATGACCGAAGTGGGTGTGTTACAAGTGGTGTTAAATGCCAATAATCAGAAAGATCAGTGGCGTTTGGATTTCTCTACCCATGTGGTTCCCTCACAAGGCTCTGAGCAAGCTGATGAAAGTGGTTTGCTGCACGCCAATATGGGCCAAGCGGAAGAGCATCTAGCTAAATGTTTTTCCAGTGCAGGTCAAAAACAAAATCCGGACTTAGTGAAATCTCTTAAACAGGATTTAGACCAGCTTCTGGGCAATAGAGATGATTGGAATCTTGCCACGTCACGACGTTTGGTGGATAAACTGTTAAGTGTAAAATCAGGTCGAACAAAAAGTGCTCAGCACGAGCGACAATGGTTACAGCTCATGGGCTATTGTTTACGCCCAGGTTTTGGTGCCGCGGATGATATGGCACGGGTTCAACAAGTCGTTAATACTACCAAAGCAGGCGCTCAGTTTGATACGGCACCCGTTTGGGGGCAATATTGGACCTTGTATCGCCGTGTTGCAGGTGGCTTATCGGTGGAACAACAAACGCATTTGTTTAAGCAGTTTAGCCAATACTATTCACCAACAGGGCAGCGTTCTCGTGACAAGATGAAAGCACTGACGACTAAATCCAGCGATGATTTAATTCGTTTGGTTGGCGCGTTAGAGAGTTTGTCGAATGAAGACAAAGTCACCACGATTGATTGGTTGCTGAAGCGTTTACAAAAGACTTCTGAGCCAGACACAGCTTGGTGGACGATAGGGCGCATCGCTTCTCGTCATCTTTTATCTGGCAAGCAAGAGCAAAGAATTGCAGAGGATAAACTCTTTCCGATTCTAGAAACGGTTCTCAAGGAAGATTGGAAGAAACGCAAGCAAGCAGGATTGGCTGCTGTTTTGATGAGTCAAGTCAGCCTTGGTGAATCTGACAAAATGAGCGTTATGCGTAAAAAAGTCGCTAGTAAACTCAAAAAAGACAAATGCCCAACGCAATGGTTGGAGCGTTTAGAGAGCCAAATCGAGATTAACAGCGATGAACTGAACGCCTTGGTAGGTGAGAGCTTGCCAATCGGCTTACGCCTATAGAGCGCTAATCTTCTGACTTGTCACCAAAGTGATTTAAATATTACTCGTAGTTCTTTTTTGCTTTGGTGACTTTCTCTAGGTACATTTTAGATTCCGATCTAGGGTGATCGTACCTAAGTTTCTTATAAACGTTGCTGGTAGATGTCTGATTAATTTTGTTCATCGCTCTTGTACGATCATTTGGATCAAAGGTCTTCAACACGTTGCCTGTGCCGCCGTTGTAAGCAGATATCATTGAGTATTCTTGACTGAGTTTATTGGTGACTTTTACAAGATAGCGTGTTTGTAAAAGGTGTAGGTAAGCGCTGCCAATATCAATATTATTCTGTGGAACAAACAACACTTCTTTGGTTGGTTCCCCCGACTTTTTCTTTACTAAATTATAAACGTCTCGTCCAGCTGTCGCAGGCACTACTTGCATCAGACCATAAGCGTTTGCAGGACTAACCGCATAAGGGTTAAAAGAGCTTTCTGTCTCTATTATGCCGTAAATAAGTGCTGGAGAGAGATTATAGCGTTTGGCGGCAGCGATCACATATTGGCTGTATTTTTCTTGTCTTAGATGCTCATGTTGTGGGACAAGATTGAATTCTACTGCATAAACAGATTTGCCATTTGTACTAGATTTTTTCAGCTTGTTTGACACTAAATAGTCAGAATATCGCTCTGCTCGCCAGCGGTATTGAACAAGTTTACCATCGTGATCCATGACTTGTGGATACAAAAAAGGGACGCCTTCCGTATCTGGTGCATCGCTTGAAAAAATATCGGTTTTGGTTGGGTCTGCAGTAGTGAGTAGGGTGGTTGTAACAGCCTGCTTTAAGGTGTCAAGCGGTTGTTCCGTGGTTAGTGTTTCGACTCGTACAGTGCCTTTTTCAAAGTCGACAATGGTTCTTGCTTGATAATCGTTGGTGTATTTAACGTACTTTTTCTTTTCGGGTAGCTCACTATTGCCTTTGCCCCATCGCTTATTCACTCTTTGGTCAAGCTCTGCGTATAAAGCTTTTATCGCTTCAATATCTGCTCGAATGATTTTGCTGGTTGTTTTTACCTGCTTTGCAATGATTTTTACGTCTTTAATATCGTCAGCATTTTTGATTTGAGTTGTAAGCTTATTTACCGAATCTACAGAGTCTATGGACCAAGACATGGATTCACAGCCACTTAATGTTAGTAATAAAGGGCCAATCAATACAAATCGGGACTGGCGGACGATACTCTTTAACATTAAATGGCCTCTCTTTATGTTCGTATTATTTCAATGTACTTGTTTTACGCGCTTGATGAAGTTTCTTATAACTTTCAATTAAGCGCAAATGCGGTTCAATGCCTTCGAGTTGCATGCTGGTTTTGGTCAAGCCATAAAAACGTACATCGCCTGTGACAGAACCTATAACGTTATCGATAACCTCTTTACCAAACATGCGGCTAAAGCTATGAGTAAAATCTTCTAGTTCTAATTCTTCATCTAACGTCACTTCTAACACGCAGTGCATGGCTTGATAAAATAGGCCGCGTTTTGCAGAATTGTCGTTGAACTGTAGGAACTCGCCAACTAACTCTAGTGCATCTTCATGGGCTTCAAGGGCTAAGTAGACTAGTATCTTAAGTTCTATGATGGTTAACTGACCCCAGACAGTATTTTCATCAAATACAATCCCAATTAAAGTCGGGATGTCTGTGTAGTTATCCAGTTGGCTTTCTTCAAGGCGATTAACTAAGTCTTCTAATTGTCCATCACTTAAGGAATGAAGATTTAGAATATCTTCACGATAATCCAGTGCTTTGTTTGTGTTATCCCAAACTAAATCTTCAACAGGGTAAACTTCTGAATAATCTGGCACCAAAATACGACAAGCAGAAGCGCCTAAATCCGTTAACTCTGCCACGTATACTTCTTTTTCTAGGCCTTCTAAGATGCCAAATAAAGCATCGGCTTCTTCTTCACTGCTGCCAGAGAAATCCCACTCACAGAAGTCATAGTCGTGCTTATCACTAAAGAAGCGCCAAGAAATCACGCCAGTTGAGTCAATAAAGTGTTCGACAAAATTTTCTGGTTCTGTGACAGCCATGCTGTTAAAGGTAGGTTTTGGTACATCGTTTAAACCTTCGAAGCTACGGCCTTGCATTAGCTCAGTCAAACTACGCTCTAAAGCCACTTCAAAACTTGGATGAGCGCCAAAAGACGCAAACACACCGCCGGTTTTTGGGTTCATCAAAGTGACGTTCATTACAGGGAACTGACCACCAAGAGATGCATCTTTCACTAGGATAGGAAAGCCTTGTTCTTCTAGTTCTTGGATGCCAGCAAGGATACTTGGGTATTTCTCCAAAATTTCCATGGGAACATCAGGTAAGACAATTTCCTCTTCAATAATTTGGCGTTTCACCGTACGCTCGACGATTTCGGATAGGCATTGTACTTGTGCTTCTTGCTGGTTATTGCCCGCACTCATACCATTGCTTAAAAACAAGTTTTCGATGAGGTTTGATGGGAAGTAAACCGTTTCTCCATCGGATTTACGTGTGTAAGGAATTGTGCAAATACCGCGCGCTTTATTGCCAGAGTTGGTATCAATTAAATGCGAACCACGTAATTCATCGTCTGGATTATAAATTTCTAAGCAGTACTCATCCAAGATGCCTTCCGGTAAGGAATCATCCTCAGTTAACGCAAACCACTTTTCATTTGGGTAATGTACAAAGTCGCTGTTGGCGATTTCAGTTCCAAAGAACTGGTCGTTGTAGAAAAAGTTGTTGTTCAAGCGCTCGATAAATTCACCAAGGGCTGAGCATAGAGCACTTTCTTTCGATGCACCTTTACCATTGGTGAAGCACATTGGTGATGCGGCATCTCGAATATGTAGCGACCAAACGTTTGGCACTATGTTGCGCCATGATGAAATTTCAATCTTCATTCCGAGATCCGCCAACATTGTTGTCATGTTCGCGATGGTTTTTTCAAGCGGCAGGTCTTTTCCGGCAATAAAAGTGTTGGATGAACCATCTGGCTTGCCCATTAACATCGCATTGGCATCGGCGTCTAGATTCTCAACCGTTTCAATTTTGAACTCTGGTCCAGTTTGTACGACCTTTTTAACGGTACAACGATCAATAGAGCGCAGAATACCTTGGCGGTCTTTGTCAGAAATATCGTCAGGCAACTCAACTTGAATCTGGAAGATTTGATTGTAACGATCTTCTGGATCGACAATGTTGTTCTGGGATAAGCGAATGTTGTCTGTCGAAATGTCACGTGATTTGCAATATACCTTAACGAAATAGGCGGCACACAGCGCGGATGAAGCGAGGAAATAATCAAATGGACTTGGTGCTGATCCATCACCTTTGTAGCGAATAGGCTGATCAGCAGTGACAGTGAAATCATCAAACTTGGCTTCTAGTCTGAGATTGTCGAGAAAATTAACTTTGATTTCCATTGAAACGTATTTCCACTAAATAGGGCGTATGTGCAGGGCAGTTATCGAGCTCTAGGGTCGATAAAAAATGATAGAGAGATTATCTTCGATAAGAGGGGGGTGAGTAAAATTAAATTGGCCATTTTAAAACAAATTGCCTTCTTTTCAGTTTTAGTTTGCCCAATTGCATTATAAAACATCATAAGAAGGCTTTATTTTGTACTTTGCGATTAGCTTCTCAAGCGTCTGATGTTGATTAGAATAGGGCTTCCTGTCATGGGGTCTGGCATAAGGTCGCAATCAACACCGTAGAGTTCACGTACCAGCTCTTTGGTCATAATGTCTTTTGGGCTGCCTTGGGTCAGTATTTTGCCCTCTTTCATGGCAATAATATGGTCTGAATAGCGACAGGCACTTGGAAGATCATGAACAACCATCGCCAATGTCTTGCCTTGTCGAGATAGGTTTCTTATTAGCTCAAAAACTTCAATTTGATGGCCAAGGTCGAGTGCAGATGTTGGTTCATCTAGTAACAGTAATGGCGTTTCTTGTGCAATTGACATGGCAATCCACGCTCGCTGGCGTTGGCCACCAGATAGAGTGTCGAGAAGGCGGTCCTTTAAACCTTCAAGATCCGCAGCATGCAAAGCATATTTTATGGCTTCTTGATCATCCATTGCCCATTGTTTTAGTAAGCTTTGGTGAGGATGTCGGCCAAATCGAATAAGCTCTTCAATCGTAATGCCGTCTGGAGCTAGTGTGTCTTGTGGTAATAGGGCAAGACGTCGTGCAACTTCCTTAGAGGGTAATGAGTGGATATCTTTACCATCTAACAATACAACACCTGAGCTTGGTGTATGAACACGAGATAACCCATTTAATAAAGTGGATTTTCCACAGCCATTTGGCCCGACAATCGCCGTCACTTGGCCTTCTGGTAAGGTAACGTCCAATTGATCGATAATACTAACTTTGCCGTGTTTAAGGGTGAGCTTATCTGCACTAAGGCTAGCGCAAAAAGTGTTTGGCTTTTGTTTTAAAGCAGTAGGTGTCATAACGAACTCCTTGAAGAGCGTCTTACCAGTATCCAGATTAAATAAGGGCCACCTACCACTGCGGTAACAATGCCTACTGGTAGTTCAATAGGTGATAAAACAGTTCGTCCAAATAAATCGGAAAGCATCATAACTAGCGCACCAGTGAGGGCAGAGCTGATAAGTGGGATGCCGCGATAGCGAGATAAAACACGGGCTATCTCTGGCCCAACTAATGCGACCAAGCCAACAGGGCCTGCAACAGCGACAGCCAGTCCAGTTAAAGTAATACATAGAATTAGAGCTATTATTCTGATGTGCTTTATATTGGCTCCAAGGCCCGTAATCACCTGATCAGAAAAAGGTAACAAGGCAAATTGCGTTGAAAACAAAAGACATCCAATGACACAAATAGCAATACCGATCCCTAGGACGTTAACCATAAAAGGGTCACGAGCACTTAAACTACCTACTGTCCATGGGTAAGCGCTATTTGCAACATCGATACTGACTTGGCTTAGTAAGAGCTGAGTCACAGAACCTGCTATGGCACCAATACCAATACCGGCAACAATGAAACGATAGCCACGGGTACCACTTCCGCCGGCTAAACCAAATGCCAGTGCTGTTGCTGTTGCCGCGCCCGCTAGTGCCATAAAAGAAGGGGCCAAAGAAATACCCATGCCAACAACTGAAGAGACAGCAAAGGCCATTGCTGCATTGTCGATACCAATGATGCCTGGCGTGGCTAATCGATTTCGCGCCATGGTTTGCATTAGGCAGCCAGCTAAGCTGAATGCTGCACCAGTATAAATTGCAGCCATTAAACGCGGAAAACGTATGTCTTGGACAATGAATTGGCTCATTGTGTTGCCTTGACCAAAGAGTACCGCAACGACTTCTTTGGGTGATATAGCCATAGTGCCGCTACCCAGTGTGATGACGCTGGCACAGAATAAAAGAATCAAAAGCCAAGTGTTGCGAATAATGGCCTGCTTCTCAATGAGGATATGCGCGTATTGTCCAATAGATATTAGTCGATAGCCATCTGGAGTCGAAGCATCCAGCGGGGTATCTGGCATGGAAAGGCTGTGATTAATCATAATGTGGGCAGTCTACGTGATCGAACAATCAATAAAAGTACAGGGGCACCGACTATGGCTGTGAGTACACCTAATGGCATTTCTGCTGGCTGTGCGACAAGTCGAGAAATAATATCTGCTGTTATTACAATAATTGGACCTAGAGGCAGGCATAACCATAATGTTCGGCGAATATCAGGACCAACCAATGCTCGAGCTGCAAACGGAACGACCAAGCCGATAAAGGCAACTGGACCTGCTATCGCTGTAGCACCACCAACCAATAATGCAACAGCGACAATAATAACACCTCGAATTCGTCTTGGTTTGTGACCAAGACCGATGGCGACTCGCTCGCCCAAAGCCAACGAAGCCAATGGCTTTGCCGAGTAAAGAATGCAAGCAACAGCAACTAACATGGAGGGTAAAACAGACATGAGAGTATTGGTATCACGACCAGCCACACTACCTGTAACCCAAAAGCGAATTTCGTCTGCTGCTCTTTGATCAAATAAAAGAATGAGAGACGTCATGGCCAATAATAGGCTGGATAATGCTGCCCCTGCGAGTACAAGACGAATAGGATCGTTATGTTGACCTTGCATTCGTGCGGCGCCGAGGACGCAGATGCAGCCAATTAAGGCGCCTAATTGAGCAATACCAACGGTTAGTGTTGCTGTACTGGCCCCCATTACAAGTGCCATTGCCACAGCAAATGAGCTTCCTGCACTTACACCCAGTAAGCCTGGTTCTGCCAAAGGGTTTCGAGCAACGGCTTGCATTAACGCACCTGCAATACCTAGTGTTAAGCCGACAAATAACCCGATTAACGTTCTTGTTGAGCGCAGGTGGAAAACAGTAAATTCGTCGTCAGCAGTGCCATTACCCAATAAAGTTTGTAGGGAAGCCTGAGGAGTTAACCCTCCAGCACCAAATAATAAGCTCAGCAAACAGCAAAGTGCCAACACTAAAAGTGCTGACACTAAGACGTAAAATAATGGTCGCTGTGCTGGTGTCTTAATAAACCAACTTAGCATCGAGGTTATTTAATCTTTGTATCAATAACAGTTTGAATATTGTCTAAAATTGCATGTGCAGCTAATGGACCAGCCGCACTTGTCCAAAGTTGTCCGTTAACAGTTACAACATGGTCGTTTTTAACAACATTCAAGCGAGAAAAAGAAGGTGATGTTTTTGCTGCATCCAGTGCATCTTTACCTTCTGTGTTCAGTGTAGCAAGGAACAGCCAATCACTATCCACTTTTGATAAATTCTCTAAGCTAAGAGGGCTACTGTGCGGGCGTCCTTCTTTGATAACTCCTGCATCATTAATTTCAAAGCCAACTGAAGCTAGCATATCAGTTGAAAATATTTGTGACGACATTACAACAGGGCCTTGTGGCATCCATCGAGCAAGCGTTGCAGAACGTTCAGCTTCAGGTAATTTCGTAGCAATTTTGTCTTTAAGGTTGCTTGCACGTTTTTCAATATCAGCAAGAATTACATTCATTTCTTCGGTTTTGTTCAGCGCATCCGCATAAACCTGGGCTAACGTGATCCAAGCATCTGCAACCATTCCAGGCGAATTAGGTACAATAGTTGGCGCTATTTTAGAGAGGATACTATATTGGTCTTTAGATAAAGAAGCTGATGCCAAAATCAGATCTGGTCGCTGGGCAGCAATGGCTTCTAAGTTATTTTGTCTAGAGGTGCCGACGATACTGATACCCTCAACACGTTCTTGAATGTATTCGGCAACAGAATCGCCGCCACGTGTTGCAACAGCTGCTAATGGTTTAAACCCCAATGCGATTGCACTGTCTAATGCATCTTCAGATAAGGTCACGATACGCTTTACATCGTCATTAACCTTTACGTTACCGTACTTTGTGTTAACAGTATGCTCAGCTGCGAACGTTCCTAAAGATGTGGCTAAGCAAGCACACAGTAATATTTTCTTAAAAATAGGGCGATTAAACGTCATAAAATGCATTCCTTAAAAATGAATAACTTCAGTAGACATCTGGCTTCAATGTGAGCCAAAGCGTTGAAATACTGAAAGTGCAAGCAACTGAATTAATTTCAATAATGATAACGCTTCTTATTACAGTGTTTAACTGTTTAATCTTATAAAAGCGTTACAAAAAGTGAAACGTAACGTTTTAGTTTTAGATGTATTGAGCTATTCGCCGCTTCAGGTACAAGTGGGGCTAATCGAATGAAAAGCCAAATAAACTAATCTCTGTTTTGTAGGTAGTTTCTTTTGGAGAGGTTTGTAATTGTTCTATTAAGCTTATATAAGTGGTCATTTTGTGGGCTCGTAGGTTCTTCTCGCTGGGAATGGCGGTTGCGAATTTGGTAGCCCTTAACATGGCTTTTACGCCATTAGTTTGGGCAAATTCACCTTTGTCTATAAGAATGATCTCTTCTCCCATATGCCAAAAAATATCTAAATCTTTTATTTGCATTGGGCTAATTGGCGGCACTAAAGGCACAATATCATCTGGTGTGACGACTCTGGTTAGAGGTAAGGTGTGAAATTTATTTGCGCCAGTGACATTGGTGACTTTAGGCTGGCCAAAAGTAATTATTTGCTCTACTGGGTAGCCATCGTTTTGCAGATACATACCAAGGATTACGGCAATAGCACCACCTAAGCTATGGCCGGTAAGTTGGATAGGTTGGTCTTGTGTGAGAAAGGGCTTAATATCTTCGTACACTGCTTTTGCACCAGAACCAAAGCCTTGGTGTAGTTTTATATCAAGTAAAGTATCTGGCTGTAGTTGTAAATCCAGATCCAGCATGGCGTTTTCTAAGTTCGCTGTGCCTCGGATGGCGATGGTCTGAACTTTCTTGGAGCGACTTAAAAAGTAACTCACTTGTGATAAGGAGATTAATGATTGATGAACCAAGGCTTGGCCTTGTTCAATAAGGCGTTGCTCTAAAGTGCTTGATTCTAGATAGGTGTCATCCGATAGTTTTGCTTGAGCTTTAATCACTGTGAAGTTTGGCTGAGCAAGTGCCAATTGAAAAGGGATTACAACTAACAGAGACAATAACAAGATCTTATTTTTTAACATGCAGGTCAGAAACAACAAAGTAATAAAGAAGCGCAGAGTACTAAAAAATATTTTTCAGGAACAGAGCTTTATGGTGATAAGTGATATGAGGGGTGTATTTCCATCTTTGTTAGCGATTAGAAAAACGGTCTTTACTGTTTATAGTTGATTTACAATGTGTATGGCCTCCCTAACTGTGCAGGGAGGCTTTTGGTGATCAAGTACTAGCGTTTAATTTTAAAGCGTTGAGTTAATGCTTTCAGTTCTAGGCTTAGCGCTTTTAAGTTGCTCACAGCCATTGCTGACTCAGCAGCGCCTTCAGTAGTTTGATCTGCTAGCTGACGTACATTTTCGACACTACTGCTTATTTCTTCAGAAACGTGCGACTGTTGTTCCGCTGCAGTAGCAATTTGTTGAGTCATATCTTGCACATGTCCCATTTCCTTATTGATACTTGCAAACAGGGCAACGACACCTTTTGCTTGTTCTGCATTGTTAATGGATAGGTTACGGCTGGTTTGAATCTTATCCAAGGACTCTTGTGCACCACTCTGTAGTAAGTGAATTAAGTCTTCAATTTCTTTGGCCGAGTCTTGAGTTCGACTTGCTAAACCACGTACTTCATCTGCTACCACGGCAAAGCCACGACCCGCCTCACCAGCACGAGCTGCTTCAATGGCAGCATTAAGTGCCAGAAGGTTTGTCTGCTCAGCCACGGCCTTTATTACTTCTAGTACGTTTCCTACATTATCAGAGCGCTCTTTCAGTGTTTCCATGGTCTGACTGGTATTGTTAAGCTCTGTTGCTAGGTTGCTGATCTGAGTGGCGGTTTCATTCACCATAGCACTCCCTTGGTTGACGATTTTGTCAGTGGTCGTCGTGGCAGAAGCTGCTGTTTCAGCATTGCGAGCGACTTCAGCAACCGTTGCAGACATTTCATTTATGGCTGTCGCTACTTGGTCTGTTTCATCTCGTTGGGACTGCATTCTACTTTGACTATTCTTGGTGATAATTTCCAGCTGCTCGCTTGTTGAGCTTAGGTTTAGCACACCGCCAACGACTTCTGAGATCAATTTGTTTAACGTAATACTCATCTTGCCAATGTCATTATATAGCTTGCCAAGTTCATCACGACGTTCAGTTGAGTAAGTGCGAGTCAAATCGCCTGAAGAAATAGCTTCTACCGCTAAGGTAACCTCATTCATTGGCGTGACAATCATGCGGCGGATGAACCACGCGAAAAATAATCCCATTACAATAGCAGCGATGGTGATCGATATAAGTAATATACGAACATGAGCTCCATCTTCAGCACTTTTAACTTGTTGTAATTCTTCTAAATCTTCAAGCTTATTGGTGATAGTTGCTGCTAGTGCGGCTAGTTCTTCAGAACCATTATCTAGCTTCAAAGTCAGGGGAGGGTTCAGAGCAAGTAATGCTTGATATGTTTTAAACAGTTCAGCAATTTTTTGTTGGATAGCTTGCGACTGTCCTGTAAGTGAAAGTTGCTCCATTTCTGTGGCAATTTTTGGGATACGAACATTGATTATATCCTGTGGAATAGGTTGGCCTTGGCCGACACTTCTTGTAATGATTAACATAGTATCAGCGAGTTCATTTGACATACGTAAGGTGGTTGTAACTGCATTAGTATCGCTGGAATTGCTGAGGCTATCTATGAGCTGGTCGGCTTGGCTCTTAATTTCATTGCGAATACCAGCAGCTTTTTTACCCGTGTTGCCCCAGTCTTGGCGAAATGTGTGAACCTCTTCAAATGTGAGTGTATATTGATCTAAGGCACTAGAAGCCTGTTTGACAAGGGCTAAACTTCCCTCACCAGTATAAAGGTTAAAAGAATCTTGAAACTGCTTCGAGAGCTTTGTTTTAATTTTAATAACGTCTTGGTAAGCATCTTCGCTACCTTTATCAAGATATAATTTTCGCTGATCTCTAAGATCTAGAACGATGCTATTGAGCTGGTTGGATAATTGCACCTTACGGGCTCGTTCTAGCAATGCGTCTACACCTACAAAGCCAGCTATTGCGACAATGAGTGTTAATAACAGAACTAGGCCAAAGCCACATACAAGTTTGAGTCCGATAGAGATATTTTCGAAGGGGTTTTTCATGATATTTCCTTTCACATGATGCAAGTTTTTGAAGTGTCTATCCTGTTAGGGCTTCAGGGGGATAGTTGCGCCGCAATAGTAATTTTTTTGGCGAGCTTTTGCGATTCAAATTAGTAGATAATTATGAAAAAAAAGTTACAAAAACACATTGTTTTACTTGTGTTTTTTTATTTTTGAATAAACATAGGAAAATATAAACTTCATTGACTATCTTATGTATTAGATAGCTAAAAATTCACTATGAATCATAGGCAGTATTTGGGTTTAGAATAGGTTACATAACTTGGTTAAAGCTAATTTTAAAACCACCATATATGCACCACGAGTAAGCGAGATCAGCTATCGCCGAGATTACTAATACGGTAAACTACGCGCCCTCAATTTCCAGTAACAATAACCGAGTATCGAATGAGCACTGAATTTTCTATTTTATCTGCTACCTTATTGTTTTTGTTTGTTATTGACCCGTTCGGCAACATTCCTATTTTGTTATCAGTAATGAAGGGCGTTCCACAAAAACGTCAATACCAGATTGTGATACGCGATGGTTTAATCGGTTTAATTATTTTGGTGTGTTTCTTGTTTTTTGGTGCGGAGTTTTTAGCTTTGTTGCATCTGGAAACTGAGTCGATTTCGATTGCAGGTGGTGTTGTGCTGTTTGTTATCGCTTTGAAGATGATTTTCCCATCGCCCTACACGAAAGATGTAGGTCCAGTTATGGAGCCTTTTATTGTTCCGATTTCTATTCCTATGTTGGCTGGTCCATCCACGTTAGCGACGTTATTAGTCATGGTGAAGAGTTACCCTAATGATCAGCAAGATTTGCTGATCTCAGTTGGTGCTGCATGGGCGATTTCTGTGATTATTTTAGCAATGGCGCCATTGCTGAACAGAATATTGAGAGAGAAAGGCTTGGCAGCGTTAGAGCGCTTGATGGGGATGTTACTGTTGATGATGTCGGTACAGATGCTTGTAAACGGTGTGCGTAGTTTGTTTACTCACACGCTAGCTTCGTTGTAGTTGAATTCATAAATTAACCATTAACCCTATCTATGGAAGGGTTAATGGTTGTTTGGATACAGCGATACCATTTAAGTCGCAATAGATATAATCCCCTTGGGCGATCGTCATGCCCGCAAAGCAAAGTGTTTTATCTAAATCGCCTATGCCGCGTTTTTCCGTTGGCATTGGATGAGCGCATAAAGCATGAATGCCGATGTTCAGTTGAGATTGGGCCGCTATGTCACGAATGGCTCCGTTTATCACAAATCCTTCCCAGCCATTATTGACTGCTTTTTCCGCCAACATATCACCAAGTAAGGCACGCCGTTTACTACCACCGCCATCAATAACCATAACTTTGCCTTTGCCATTTAGAGCGACTAGCTCTCTAACTCTACTGTTGTCTTCAAAACAGGATACGGTGACCACTTCGCCATAAAAGTGGGTACGTTTTCCGAAAGAGGTAAAAATAGGATCAGCGATTTGCAGTTTTTCTGGGTACAAGTCGCATAGATCAGGAAGCAAGTCTTGCATGAGTTAATACCTACTTAAAATAAAAAAGGGTCTTTGACTCTAAGTAGGTAGGTGCTAGATATCCAGCAGTTTTGGTGGATGTTCAGTATTCAGTGATGTGATTAGTCCTCTACAACAGGAATGTCGCTTGGGTCGATTAGGCCATGTTCTACGGCTATTTGAAGCAGCTGAATGACCAGCTCATCTGGTGGTAATAAGTGTAAGGGGGTGGTTTGACCTTGCTCAGCGACGGCGTCGTTTAAGTCCACGTCGCGCTCTTCGAACCACGAGTGAATGCTTTGAACTTCAAAACTAGGTTCTAGTCCTTTTATCTCGTAAGTGGCTTCAACCAATAGATTAAGCGATTCTGGCTCCAGGGCGTAAATGACGTCGGTATCAAATTCATTGATCCATTCCGCTAAAATGTCACTGGCTTCGAAGCCGAATTCGTAGAGCTGTTGTTCATCAAGGTCTAGTGCGTTAGTCTCGATACGATGGTTTTCTAACCATTCATCGTCGGGGATCACTAGTACTTCTTTTACTTGCGCTTCGTGAGTGGACCAAGTGAAAAGTAGTGGAAAAGCTGGCTCGTCGGAAGAGTTGGCGACAGCCGTCATGAATATAGGTAAACTTGCCATAATTTAGAACCAATGTTTGATTGTTAAGGAAGAATAAATGACCAGCCGAATCAAGATCAGTAGTGCGTTTGATGGCGGTAACATCTCCGTTATAAATGCTTCGGAGCCGGACAATATTAGAGTAAAGATCCCTAATGATACAAACTCTAAATTTTTGCAGTGGTTTTATTTTCGTTTACAAGGCGGTATGGGTGAGCAATGTGTTATTCATTTTGAGAACGCCAGCGACGCTGCTTATCCGGATGGTTGGGTTGATTACCAAGCCGTTGCTTCTTACGATCGTGAGTATTGGTTCCGCGTTCCAACGGAATACGTAGACGGCAAATTGGTGATTACGCATCAGCCTGAACAAGACAGTGTGTATTACGCCTATTTCGCACCTTACAGCTATGAGCGTCATTTAGATATGATTGCTTGGGCGGCAAGTAATGAAGATTGTATTACCGATCATTTAGGTGAAACGGCAGAAGGTCGTGATATTACCTTGTTAGAGATCAGCAAAACCCAAGGGTTAGCAAAAAACATCTGGATTATTGCTCGTCAGCATCCTGGTGAAACCATGGCTGAATGGTTTGTTGAAGGTTTGCTTGAGCGTTTGTTTGATGAGTCACATCCGATCGCACGTGCTTTGTTGAAGCATTGTCGTTTTTATGTGGTGCCAAATATGAATCCAGATGGCGCTGTACATGGTAATTTACGAGTGAATTCCAAAGGCGTTAATTTGAACCGTGAGTGGAAGAATCCTACTGCGGAATTCAGTCCTGAGGTGTTAGCGGTACAAAAGAAAATGGCTGAAACAGGTGTGGATTTGTTCTTAGACATTCATGGCGATGAAGCTTTGCCTGTGAATTTTGTCGACGGTTGCCAAGGCGTTCCGTCGTTTGATGCTCGCATGGAAGCAATGGAGACTTTGTTTAAAAACATTTTCACCGCAGTCAGTCCTGATTTCCAGACTGAAATTGGCTATACGCCAGATCAATTTGGTGAAGCAAACTTAACCGTGGCAACAAAGTGGGTAGGTGAAACATACAATTGTTTATCTTTTACATTAGAGATGCCTTTTAAAGACAATAAAAACTTGCCTGATGATGATGTTGGCTGGTCTCCAGAGCGCGCTAAGATTCTTGGGGCTGACGTTTTGTATCCTATATATCAAGTGATCATGAGTTCTCATATGAAAGCCGACGACTGAGTGCTGTTGGCGACTTGAGGTTTTTGTCTTAAATAAAGGTTTATTATCTAGCGAATATTGCCAAACTGGATTAGGATCTGGTTTTCAAAATTGCAATAAATTTAATACCCTTTTTTATTTTTATAGAACGTAATTTTAGGACGAAGAAAAATGCCTAAGGCAAGTGAAATCAAAAAAAATATTGCTATTAGCTATGACAACAAAACCTACATAGTAAAAGATATCGAACGCTCTGTACCTCAGGGTCGTGCAGGTGGCAGCCTTTACCGTATGCGTATGTACGATGTGGTAACGGGTCGCAAATTGGACGAGACGTTTAAAGACTCCGATATGATCGACCTTGCTGATCTTATTCGCCGTCAAGCGATGTTTTCTTATTCGGATGGTGATGAATATGTTTTCATGGATAACGAAGACTACACACCTTATAGCTTGAATAAGAGTGCGATCGAAGAAGAGATTCTGTTTGTTAATGAAGATACTGTTGGTATACAGGTTGTGTTGGTTGACGATGTGCCTGTGATTATCGAATTGCCAACGAATGTTGAATTAGAAGTTATCGAAACCGATCCTTCTATCAAAGGTGCTTCTGCAACCTCACGTAACAAGCCCGCGAAATTGTCTACTGGTGCTGTGATTCAAGTGCCAGAACATATTTCTACTGGTGACCGTATTAAAGTTAACGTAGAAGAGCGTAAGTTTGCAGGTCGTGCTGAGAAATAAGACTTTCAGTGTATTTGTAAGATTATAAAAAAATGCAGCCAATTGGCTGCATTTTTTGTTTTAGGTAATCTCTAAAAAGGCTGTCTGCTTATTCTTTTTTAGCCGATTCTTTTAATGCATCTTTGGCTTTTTTCTCTGGATGATTGTTAGCTTCGGTTAATCCAGCTTCACGTTGAACGGCAGCCAAGACGCCTCGTAAAATACCGAGTTCCTGCTTCTCAGGGCGAGAACGATTAAAGAATCTATGCAACTTATCAAGTACCTTGCCTGGATGGCTTCGGATGATGAAGTTTATGCCGTAAAGAGTTTCTTCTAAATGTTCGTAGAAAAGATCCATGTCTTTTTTATGTGGGTATTCAGGTGTTTCTTTTTTATAGTTTTCTTTATTTTGGTTCGCCATCCAAATTTCATAAGCGACGATTTGTACCGCCTGTGAAATGTTTAAGACAGGGTATTCATCATTTGCATCTATATAAACTTGGCGGTGACATTGAGCGATTTCGTCATTTAGTAAACCAGTTGTTTCGCGACCAAATACGATGGCTACGTTGTGATCAATCGCTTCAGGAATGACGCTTACGGCACATTCACGAGCGTTCATGATAGGCAGTTGAAAAGTACGATGGCGAGCGCTGGTGCCAATCACAAGACTACAATCAGCAATCGCTTCTTCTAGGGTCGGAACTATGGTGGCATTTTCCAGTAGATCAACAGCGCCAGCCGCGCGGCTGGTGGCTTCTTCTGATGGGTAATCATTTGGGTCAACCAAATAAAGGTTGGTTAGTCCCATATTCTTCATAGCTCGGGCTATGGCACCAACGTTGCCAGGATGGAAAGTGTTTATTAGTACAATTCGGATGTTACTTAGCATGGGTCGTGAAGTACTCAGGGTTATTTGTCATTTGGCTTTGTAAATAGTCGGATTATGGTTTTAGCGTGAGTGATTGCTCTGTGCTGGCAAAATCGACATTTTCTAAGATGACTTTGGTTGTATCATTAAATATGAATTGATTGCAGGCGTGATGATACAGGGAACCAGTCTCTAACACCAACCGGTAGTTGCCTCTTGGAATGTAATTCGCTGCATATGCTTGTTTTCCATATAAATAGATGGAAAAGGGTGCTTGTCCATCATATGACTCAAAGGTAAGCATGCTATGTTCAGGCAATTGGTTAAGTATGCGTAATCGGCTGTTGCCCTCTGCTTTACCAATTAACTCACCGTGTTGGGGTGCAATCCCTGGTTGGCCAAAACAGCCTGTTTGTTGGGCATGTTGCACATTACCATAGCCAATATTTTTGGTTTGCACCCATCCATTAACGCCTTGATAACGTACGGTTAACCAGTCGCCTTGAAGCTTTATCCCTAGCAGGTTTGCATTCGTTGGGATGGTTTGTAGGGCTGTGCTGGATGTATCAGGTTCAGCATAGAGTGTGGTGCTGGTAAGCGTATAACCAGGACCAACACGGAATTGAGGATACAAGCCGCTTACATAAGTCGCTGTCTGTGATGAGGATGCTGCTTTCTCTTCGGACGATTGCCAGTAAAGTGTGGCATAAATCCCAGCAGCAAAGCAGGCGATATAGGTAGCTGCACGAAAAGCAGCTTTTGCCGCATCTAAACGAATAGGTTGGCTAACAGGAGCACTTTCTTGGGGTCTTGAATTGCTATAGTCGTCTTCATCGTCAACAAAGGAGTGATAAGGTGGTATGTCTGGTTTTTCATCACTCAGATTATCTGTGTAACTGTAGCCTTGTGAGGTAAAGTTTTTAGAGGCTTTGAAAGCTTCTTCATAAAGGGCCTTAACACGCTTTTCTTTAAGCGTGTTTCGCGCGGCTTTAATAGCGTCGTTACGAGTTTTCTCATGATGGGCATTGTTACGTTTCATTTCTTCGTATGCGCGCTGGCGTTCTTTGATAAAGGCTTCTTGTTCTTTGTCAGTGGCTTTGGAAAAACTGGAATAGCGATTTTTGGCCCCAGAGTTCTGAGTGTTCTCGCTAGTAAAGCTAAAAGGTTTCCAATCATTTACTAGGGCGCCTTGACGAATGGCGCTGATGACATTTTCGTAGGCCGCTTGAAGTCGTTGAAATAACTCGGTTGTGTCTGTATCTGGGTTTTTATCGGGATGATAGCGCCTTGCTAAACGTCTAAATGAAGCTTTTGCTTCCTGCTCACTGGCACTGGTGGGGATGTCCAGCAATTGGTAGTCGTCTTTTAGGCTCATGCGATTTTGGTTACTTACTGTTTTATATCTAGAGAAAAATAAGTGTATAACGCATTATGCACGATTTACGGGTTCTGACAAAGGCAGATCGTTTTCGACTAACAATGCTAGATACTTAACCGGAGGCATAGGACGGTATAAGTGGTATCCCTGTCCAATTTGGCAATGCCATTGACGTAACAATTTCAATATCTCCTTTGATTCAATACCTTCCGCTACGCTTGTTATTTCAAGTGCTTTGCTCAGGTCGATCATGTTTCGGCATAAGATTTGACTCTGTGGGTCATTAAGTAAGTTCATTACGAAAAATTGATCTATTTTTAATTCGTCGGTTTCTAGAGCGACTAAATTTTGCATTGAGCTGTAGCCCACACCAAAGTCATCGATAGCAATTTTAAAGCCTGCTTTATGCAGTTGTTTAACATTTTTATGGACGGTCTCATTGTTATCAAACACACTCGTTTCAGTGATCTCTAAAGTGAATTTGTTTGCTGATAATTGATGTTTTATAACATTGTCTATCACTCTACGAGCAAAACCTTCTTGCAATAAATCAAGTGCTGAAATATTGATAGACAAGCACTGATTGGCAAGTGCTTGTGGGTGTTCGTAAGCCCAAGAAAAAACTTTTTCGATTAACATATCTGTGAGTTTATATATTAAGCCAGTTTGCTCTGCGAGAGGGATAAATTCACCGGGTGATACTTGCCCTAGGTGTTCGTTATGCCAGCGTATGAGCACCTCACCACCAACAATGCCATGATTTGCTAAATTCACCTGCGGTTGGATATCGAAATACAATTTTTCATTTTCAATGTCGTTAGTCAGTAAAGTAATGAGATTGAGTTGATGGGCATGGTTGTTTTTGACATTGTCTGTAAAAGGCGCCCAATTCCCTGAAGAATAGGTGACAGATTGACTTGCCGTAAGAGCATTTTTATAGAGATTGTTTAAATTATTGCCCTGTGAAGGGTAAAGAACGCTCCCTATTTTGTATTGATGTCTAAAGTGGATTTTATCTATCTGTGTTGGGTTGTCTAAAATTTTCTGTAAGTCATGAATAAGCTGCTTTAGGCGACCTGGCTCTGTACTGATCAACACTAAATGGGCGGCAGTAAGCCGAATAAGGTTTTTTGTATTTTGGTTTGGTAAAGGGAACGACAAAAGTCCTTTTAAGTCAGCTAATTGGTGATGAATATTTCTAATAGCTTCACAAATGACTGAGTCTGCTTTTGTTGGCCCTAAAGCTTGGCTTAACGTTTGATAATTACTCATGTCAATCATGACAAGAGCGAGAGAAGGAGAATTTTTATCAAGCTCTTTGAGTTGCATGGGTAAGTGATCGAAATAATAGGCTCTGTTTGGCAGGCCCGTTGGTAAGTCTGTAATGGCTTGTAATAGCCGAGTTTTTTCAATGTGTTTTGCTTTATCAGCAAAGGCAAATGAAAAACCCAGAAGCTGCAGTATACAAGCGACAGGGAATATCGACTCGGTGATAAGATTAATGGGGAGTATTTTCCAAAAAATCAATGTGTTGAGCATGCTGCCAACAATCAAAAACAGCCAAGAGAACAGATAGAAACGAACAGCAGTAAATCCTTTTAAGTAAGCCTTAATCCCCCAATAAAAGCATACGATCAGCATAAACACTTCTATTGCAGCGAAAAACATCGCGGAGGCTTTTACCGAGATTAATTGAGTCATAATTAAAAAGGCGATAAAGATTCCGTCACCATATTTTCGCAATAGTGATTTTCGTGATGGAACCTGAACCTCTTGAAGAAATTGCACGGTAAACCGAAAGAGTATCCAAGCACCAATGCCAAAAACGACAAATAAATAGTTTATCAACCATTGGTTAAGCGCTTCAGAAAATATCCATCGGCTAAAACCGGTAATGATCGATAAGCCGATAAAGATAACGACGTTGAGTCCAAGGTAGTAAATAAATCCCGGCTGTCTTAACAAGATAAAAACAAAAACGTTATGAGCCAGCAAAATCCCCAAACTACTAATGATAAATGTCCAAAATAACAGCTTTTGTTCTTTCACCTGTATAGCTTTTTCTCTATCAAATAACTTGAAAGGCGTTAGTAGCGGGCTGTTACCTTGCTTACGTACCAGTAAGGTTGTCGCTTCTTCAGAAGAAAGTGAGATGGGTATCCAGATTCCATGGTATGGCTGCTTATCACTTTTCCACTCATCTAGTGCGCCTCTTTTCCATTGCTGCTGCAGTGTTTCTCCATGAAAAAGAAAAAAATCAAGATGTTCAATAACGTAATAATTCAAGTTAAGGTAAATAGTGGGTTGAGAGTTCGTTGTGTCAGCTTTTGGAAAAGCAAGCTTATGCCAATAAGCTTGCTTGGAGAAAGCTTGAGATTGCTCGAAATTGCTTTTTTTAAAGTGGGTTGACGCTAATGCCTCCTGTGCTGAAAGTGAAGTTGTTTCTTTTAATGTTGGAATATTTTTATCAATTCTGTCCCCTTCATCAGAATAAGCTGAGAGAGGTATCCATAAATGTGTCGCTAGCAGGATAGATAATAAAAATCGCCTAGATATCATTCCACTTGATCCTATTTTACTAAAATGACGAAAATGTTAATTCTTTATATGGGCGTTTTTATTATGGCTTTGCCGTATCTTTTCTTGCAATCGTTGGGGGTTTCTTAAAATATAGGCGACATTTCAAATTTATGTACACTGTTTAGGATTTTTATGAGCGATAAACTTACCCATTTGGATCATCAAGGCCATGCTCACATGGTAGATGTATCGGACAAAGAGATTACTAAGCGTACGGCAACTGCTCAGGCTACTTTGGTTATGCAACCGACAACGCTAATAAAAGTGATTGAAGGTGGATTACCAAAAGGTGATGTTCTGGCAACGGCGCGTATTGCAGGCATTCAAGCGGCTAAAAAAACATCTGATTTGATTCCATTATGCCATCCATTGATGCTAACCAAAGTGACAGTGGACATTAATGTTCTTAGTGATTGCGAATTGGAGGTTTTATGTACTTGTTCGCTGTCTGGCAAAACGGGTGTGGAAATGGAAGCCTTGACGGGTGCCAGTGTCGCTGCATTGACGCTTTATGATATGTGTAAAGCTGTTGATAAAGGTATCGTTATTCAGAACGTGTCTTTGTTAGAAAAAAAAGGCGGTAAAAGCGGTGATTGGAGTAAAGGTAATGCCTAAGGTAAGAGTTGTTTTTTTTGCATCCCTAAAAGAAAGTATTGGTCTGAGTGAGTATATTGCAGAGGTCGCAATGCCCTTAAGCATTGGTGAGCTCAAGCATCAATTAGCAACAGAATTAGATAAAGGCCAGACATTACTTGCAAAAGGAATCCAATCTTCAATTGATTTCGAATTCGCTAGAGATGCGGATATTGTTTTCGACACTGTTAATGAGGTGGCTTTTTTCCCACCGGTGACTGGAGGTTAGATGATTCTGGTACAAGAAGAAGATTTTGAGGTTGAGCTTTTATATAAGCGTTTAGTAAAAGCGAATAAAACGGGTGCTGTGGCTATGTTTGTTGGCTTAGTTCGTCAGTTTGCTGAAGGCCCCAATGAAGATTCTAGCTTTGAGCTTGAACATTACCCAGGAATGACGGAACATAACTTGCAGGTTATTGTTGATGATGCAAATGCTCGCTGGTCTCTTTTAGATGTGTGTGTAGTACATCGTGTTGGCCGCTTGCATGTTGATGATCAAATCGTTTTTGTCGGTGTGAGTGCAACCCATCGAGCTGAGGCATTCCTAGCATGTGACTTTATTATGGATTATTTGAAAAGTAGAGCTGCTTTTTGGAAGAAAGAAACTCAAGGAATTCAAAGTCGTTGGGTAGAAGCAAACACCAAGGATGAAAAAAGCCTAGAGCGTTGGTCAAAATAGTTTAGCCTATATTTTAAAAAGGCGAACAGTATCCCTCTAAGGGGTTATGTTCGCTTTTGCTGTTGTCACTAATGTGGGCGCAGCGCTTTTTTGCGGCCGCTGGCGTGACGCTCTCGGTATTCTGTATCAATATACTTATCGGTTGTTGCCATACTGGCATGCCCAGCGTCTTCTCTGACATGTTCTTTTGGTCGCGTTTTTACATCTTCAGATATTCCCGTATGACGTAACCAGTGAACTGTTGCTACGCGTAAGTCATCAGCATCTGCTCTCATCCCATCCTCACACATTCGCTCATAAGCTCTATCAAAGCAGAACTGTACTATGTTGCGAACTTGTCTAGAGCTCGTCATAGCGCCTTGGCCACGGTTCTTAGGTACTACTGGGGTATTTTCTGCAATAGTTGGTAACAAGGGTAAATCACGGAACTGTCTGTAGCGCTTTAAAGCATTGAGCATCTCATCTGATACAGCAACTAATCGTTCCTTGTTTCCTTTGGACAATACTTTAAACCACCAATGACCATCAGAATCTTTAATGAAATCCCCCATGACAGGTGCTGATCTTTCATCGGCAACCAGTTCGGATATTCGTAAATACATACCAAGTAGGGCATTCATGATAAAAAGAGTGCGTTCGTGTTGGCCGGGATCTTCCTCTGCTAGCATTTCTGCTGTTTCAATAACGTAATCCCACTGTAGGTTTGAAATTCTTCTAACTTGTTTTCGAGTAACTTCTTTTTTAACGAACTTACTTTTTTGACGAATCAGCGCAACAGGGTTTTGCTGGGCTGCATCTTCTTGCATTAGAAAACCATAATAAGACGACAGAATAGAGAAGGTTGCACGAATAGCCGCTTGCGATAGTGAGTGTTGCTTAGCCTGAGGTGATTCGCCATTTTTGAACTCTAGCTTGCTTACATGCGCAACAAAAGGTCGCCAGTCTTTGTTCGGCACTCTTACTCCCATGTGTAATTTAAAGCGCGCCACATTCTTTGTCCCAATCCAGTTTTCAGGGGGGGTGATACAAAAATGAATAAACTCTTCAATTTGGTCTCGCCTTAATTCGGTAGAAGGGCACTTGGCTATATTCCAAGACCAAAGTAGTAGGCGCTCTACTTCTCTGCGATAGGAGTTAAATGTTGCCTGAGAGCCGTTGTAGCTATAAATAAAACATAAGGCGAGTTGGAGATCTCGTCGGTATTCCTGTTCAACAAGCTGGGGTGTGTTTTTTGATAGGTGCGCCGCAATACCTTCGAATTGAGTAAAGGGATTCGGCAAATGTTCCAAATTATCAATTAAAGCTAGAGGTATCATAATCATTCACATCTAAATAATAGTCTTAGGTTAGCAAATTTTTTGATATATCCCTATCGATTTGTCTTAGCAACGCAGTGTTCGCATACTCCTAGCCCCGAGTTTTATCTATTTCTTCCTTATTTGACTGGTTTTTGATCTTATTTTTCTGATTTATACAGATTTTATGTGATTTTTAAAGAAAGTTGCGTGTATTGAGTCGTATTTGGAACAAAGGTGGAAGAGGTCGGTTGCCCCTTTTTTATTTCTACGAAAGGACTATTATAAATTCATCGAAACGCAAAACGAATTAAATTCTAAATATAAACTTTTACTCTCATAAGGAGATTAATATGAAAACTTTTACTAAAACAACTTTGGCTCTATTAACTGCAGCTGTAATGACAACATCTGCATTTGCTAATGATACTGTAGAAGAACGTCTACAGAGTGCAAAAGGTAGTGTTGAAGCATTAGGTACTACATTAGAAAACATGGGTGCTAATGTTGATACTAGCGTTGATTTGAGTGGTGCATATACCTTTAGCCAAAAAGCTGCAGTTTATAATGCTAAGCATGCTGAGCTACAAGAGCAGTTTAATACACTTAACGCTCAATAATTAGTTAAACAGCATTACTCTTTATTAAAACTTATTTTAAGGAAATTATTATGAATAACGTAAATCGCACAATACTTGCTCTTGTTACTACTTCTGCGTTGGCAACATCAGCTTTTGCAGCAACTGAAACATCTAGCGAGCGTCTTCAAAGTGCACGAGGTAGTGTCGAAGCTCTTTCGGTAACACTTGAAAACATGGGTGCAGATGTTGATTCAAGCGTAAATTTGAATGGCGCTTACACCACAAATCAAAAAACATCTGTATACAAAGCTAAGCATGCTGAGCTTCAAGCACAGTTTGATGAGTTACACGCTCAATCAGCAGAATAATGCTGATATATGTGTCGTCCTAAAATAGGTTGACAGTTTTTAGGCCAGCTCCTGTAGCTGGCCTTTCTCTTTTCGCACTTGATTCGGTGTTTTCATCTTGAGGCT
>NZ_QPJQ01000017.1 GCF_003337275.1 Marinomonas foliarum
CTGCTTTATCTGTGGTAAGAAGAAGTGTATCAACTTCAGCAGTTGGCTTCTTCTACACCTGATTTGCAGTGTCGCACTTATTATCTGAATTTAGGCAAAACACTGCAAATCCAAACGCATTACTGACAGCAAACGGCCCTACAATCCTGCCTATCTTATTCCTCAGGAAATGTGCCATGCGCCGCTGCCTTATTACGTTACTTATGTTTTTCTCGGGGGTTGCGTCGGGAGTTGTGTTAGCGGGTTACTACGATGGAACGGAAGGGCTATCTGGTGACGCGTTGAAAGCGAAGCTGCACTCCATCATAGACGGTCAGAAGCCGCTTAAGTATACGCAAAGTGGTAATACAGATTGGTACGATGGCAAGAAGATAGACGTATGGGAAGCCTTGGTTTACACCGATTCCGCCTGTCCAGATGACGCGCCAAAATGTGGCCTAGTGCAAATGCTTTACCTAGATGAAGCCAGACACATTAACCAGGCAAACCGTGGTAAATCCAATAACGATTCTTGGGACCGAGAACACGTTTGGCCAAAGTCGCGAGGATTCAAAAAACAAAGCCAAGATGGGTACACCGACTTGCACCACCTACGCCCTGCCGATCGCAATATAAACGGCGCTCACAGTAACTATGGTTATGACATGGGCGGCGATCCTTTCTACGATACCCTAGGCGATGGCAGCAAAGTATTCAGTGGCACCTATGTGGACAAAACCAATGAATCGTTTGAACCAACCGACCGCGCCAAAGGCCAAATCGCCCGTATGATCTTCTACATGGCTTCACGCTACGAAGCAGGCGATGACGCCTCACCCGAAAACATGCCAGACCTAATCATATTAGACAGCAACGAAAAACAAAGCGGCCAGCCTTCCATAGGCGACCTTTGCACGCTAGTGAAATGGAATGAAGAGTTTGCCGTTACCGACTTTGAAAAACGCCGTAACGACAGAGTACAAGAGCTACAAGGCAACCGTAATCCGTATATCGACCACCCTGAGTTTGTAGATGCGATATGGGCGAATAAGTGCTCATAAAACTTTAAGAATTGCATCAGATGAAACATTGCTAATTTTCATCTAACGCAAAACTCACAGATATTTCTCTAAGAGCCTATCTTCTTTAGAACAGGATCAAAAATCTGAGCAACCATATCAACCATATCATCCATATCTTTGTCAGAAATCTTTCTCATTCGCTGGTGCCTCTCGGCAATTTTTCGCTTAACACCATTCATCGTTTTTTTATTGACTCGCTTAGAAAGAGTCACCAAGTCTTTTTCAAACACCTCTAATGACTCTTTATAAGCAAGGTTAGTAAAACTGCTTTTCAATGCGACAAAATCTGGATCATCAGAATTCGGATCACCAAAAGAGTGTTCGTTGATTTTTTTTTAAAAATCCAACTAAAAGAGTATTATTTGAAAGCTCGAATGCTAACAATGGGTCTATCATTGATAGGTCATCAACAGACATATTGTATTTTCCATATAGCTCAATCCTATTATTAATTGGCATTAGCTTAAGATTGTGTATAAACATGTCGGACTTAAAGCCTTCTGGTATCACTTCATTTGGCAATTTCCTTTTTATACAAGAAATATATGCATCAACATATTCTTCAGAGAGTAGAAAGCTAGATGCGGAAATTTCATTCCAAACTGAAAGCAGACCAAACAGGGATTGGTTAAGCTTGCTATGGACAGCTTTTCTTTCTTTATATCTAAATGAAACAAAGCTTATGATCGATCCTAGAAAAGCACCGATTACAATGGAAATAATAGGAATCAAAACACACCCTCAGCAAATAATTTAAATAAGTATATTTGCACTTAAAAAGATGGCCAATTCCATCCCCCCAAAACTAAAGTTATCTTTTTAACCTATGAAAAACAACAAAAAAGCCCACAACCGGTGAGCTTTTTTATGTCTGCAGTTTAGAAGTCTATATAGTTGCGTTTGGCGAGGTCCTTCATGCGGGTGATGTTGTCGTTTACCCAGTCTGGTGTGCGGAGTTGGGCGATTTGGGTTTGGTACATGCGGACGGCTTGGATTAGGTCGACGAGTTCTTTAGAGGGGATGACGACGGGGTCGCTTTGTATCTGCATGGATTTGACGATGTTGTTGAGCAGTTGCTTTCCTTGGAGGGAATAGCTGTCTTTTTCCGCTAGAGCTAGGTTGTCTGTGATTGGTTTTGCTCGTGGAGCTGTTTGGAGTAGATGAAGGCTAGGTGCTATTTTTCATCTGCCCCCAAATTCAAGTGCTTAACAAACGTATTTACATACGAAATAAAAAATAATCCTAGTAGGGCTATGACAGACCTACGGATTATATCAACACTTTGCTCGGGGAGTTCGCCGCCAATGAAATATGATAGCCACATCATAGAACCACTCAAAATTAACATGGCAGAGTAAAACTTAATAGCTGTTGACAACCATGTAGTACGACGAAAATAACCAAAAATAACAGCACTATTTACAGCTACTGGAAGTATCGCTACTAAATCTCCTTGCAACAAAGCCATAATGCTTAGAGCAAGGCTAAGAAAGCACAAAAACAATAATAAGCTGATGAACAGTTTACCTAGTGGTGGTATTGAGTATTCCATATTTAAACCTAACAGTTTAATAGTAAGTATTCGCGTTTAAAGGTTCATTGATACTAAAAGACTTTCTCGTTTCCTACTAGCCCAAACAACAACTAAAGCCCACTTTCGTGGGCTTGCTTTTATTGACTGGAAAGGCTTTTCGCTTAGAAGTCGACAAAGTTGCGTTGGGCGTAGTCTTTGACGCGGGTGATGTTGTCGTTTACCCAGTCTGCGTGCCTGAATTAAAAAGCTAGTCGTGCTATTTGCTGTTGCTTTTTTTGTTAGGAAAGTGCGGACGGCTTGGATTAGGTCGATGAGTTCTTTTGATGGAACAACGACGGGGTCGCTTTGTATCTGCATGGATTTGACGATGTTGTTGAGCAGTTGCTTTCCTTGGAGGGAATAGCTGTCTTTTTCCGCTAGTGCTAGGTTGTCTGTGGTGGCGGGAAGGTGTTTTTGTTCGTTGAGCTGTTTTTCCATTTGGTTGAAGGCGTTGATGTAGGCTTCTTTGAACTGGGCGGCTTTGGTGCCGGTGAAGCCCATGGCCAAGAAGACGAAGCCGTCGCGGGTGATGCGATACATAGGGCGAGTCTTGTCTTGTTCATCTTTGGATAGATGTTCCAGTTGCCTTTCATCTCAGGTGGAAAGCTATCGTTTAAGATTAAACAACCTTATAAAACGAGTTTGATGTCACTTTTGCTCTATTAACCTCAATGTTTCCCTCAGACTCTTAGATATCTTGTAATTTTATGACATAATGTTGTGCATCAGTCGCAGGGAGTTGCTCTCTTATGTCGCGACGCTTTTTTGAATTAATTCGATAGTAGAAGAATGTCACTAGATAATGGGTCTAACCCAGTAAATTCAAGCGCTGAGCTTGATCGTCGATTTTCCATCGCGCCCATGATGGACTGGACTACGTCCGATTACCGAGTTTTCGCTAGAACACTTAGCAAGAATACGCTGCTTTATACCGAGATGGTGACCACTGGAGCGTTACTGCAAGGTAATCATCCTGAAAGATTCTTACGTCATGATGGTTGCGAGCACCCTATTGCCCTGCAATTAGGTGGGTCTGATGCGATTGCCTTGGGTAAATGCGCAAAAATGGCGCAGCAAGCAGGCTTTGATGAGGTTAACCTTAATGTGGGTTGCCCAAGCGACAGAGTACAAAACAGTTTAATCGGTGCGTGTTTGATGGCTTACCCTGATAAGGTAAAAGATGCCATGCGCGCGATGCAGGATAACTGCGATATTCCGGTGACGATCAAACACCGCATTGGTTTAGACGACCAAGAAGATTACAGCGTGGTGCGGGATTTTGTCGGCGATGTGGCGACGACTGGCGTGACGACCTTTATTGTCCATGCTCGTAATGCGATTTTGGAAGGCTTGAGCCCAAAAGAGAATCGTGAAGTACCGCCATTGAAATACCATTATGTGCATCAGTTGAAGAAAGATTTTCCAGACCTTGAAATCATTTTAAACGGTGGCATAAAAACACTAGAAGAATGCAAAGAACAGTTGGCACACGTCGATGGTGTGATGGTTGGCCGCGAGGCTTATCACAATCCTTGGATTTTAAGCCAAGTCGACGAAGTATTATTTGGCGGTCAGCCGTTGGTTCATGATCGCTACGAGGCACTAGAAGCTTTCGTTCCTTATGTTGAACGCAAGTTAGAAGAAGGCGAACGCTTGATGCACCTAACCCGACATATTTTGGGTATTTTTCAGGGCGAAGCCGGCGGCAAACAGTTCCGTCGCTACCTATCTGAAAATGGTCACAAAGCTGACGCAAAGGTAAATGTATTATTAGAGGCCATTGAATTGGTCAAAAATCATCAACGCAAAGGATAAGAGCAATGAGCAATAAGTTATCTCAATTAAAAGAGTTCACGACCATTGTGGCCGACACCGGTGATATCACGGCAATCAAAGATTTTTTACCACAAGATGCGACAACTAACCCATCTTTGATGCTTAAAGCTGCACAAATTCCAGAGTACGCTCCTTTCCTTGATCAAGCGATTGCTTGGGCAAAAACGCAAAGTAACGACAAAGACCAGCAAATCCTAGACGCTGGCGACAAGCTTGCTGTGATCATTGGTACTGAAATTCTAAAATATGTTCCAGGCCGTATTTCAACTGAAGTGGATGCGCGTTTGTCTTTTGACAAAGAAGCGACACTAGCGAAAGCTCGTAAATTGATCGCCCTTTATGAAGAAGCTGGTGTGTCTCGTGACCGCGTTCTAATCAAAGCCGCGTCGACTTGGGAAGGTATTAAAGCCGCAGAAGAGCTAGAAAAAGAAGGCATTAACTGTAACCTGACGTTGTTGTTTTCTTTCGCTCAAGCACAAGCCTGTGCTGAAGCGGGCGTTTACCTGATCTCTCCATTCGTTGGTCGTATCCTTGATTGGTACAAAAAATCGACTGGCCAAGAATACACTGCAGAAACAGATCCAGGTGTAGTCTCTGTTACTGAAATCTACAATTACTACAAGCAACACGGCTACAAAACCGTTGTGATGGGCGCGAGCTTCCGTAACATCGGCGAAATCGAGCAACTCGCTGGTTGTGACCGTTTAACTATCAGCCCTAACCTGCTTGAAGAGTTGAAAAAAGACGAAGGCAAACTTGAGCGTAAATTGGTGCCAACTACGGATGTGAAACCTGCTCCTGCAGCAATCACAGAAACAGCATTCCGTTGGGCAATGAACGAAGACGCAATGGCAACAGAGAAACTGTCTGAAGGCATTCGTAACTTCGCAGCGGATCAGGCTAAACTAGAAGTCACTTTGGCGTCTATGCTTTAATCAGCTTGTCATTATAGTGAACGTTAAAAACGCGGCTTAGGCCGCGTTTTTTGTTTACTTTCGAGATACATTTTTTAAAAAGACGGTATATGACTGAACGGACAGAGTTTGAAAATATGGTTCTAGGTGAATCATTCAATGGGATCGATCTTGATCTTAGATTACGACGCGAAGCCGCTCGCCTTGCCTGTGCTAAGTTCAATGCTCACCCAAGCAAGGGTAACCTTCGTCATGTGACACGCTTGTTTGCCGAATTTGGCAGCGTGGTGATTGAGCCAGGCTTTCAATGTGACTATGGTTCGCAGATTCATCTGGGTGAACGTGTTTTTATTAATTTCCAATGCATATTCTTAGACAGCGCCAAGATCCATATCGGTGACGATGTATTAATCGGCCCTGGTGTCCACCTTTATACGGTGGATCATCCTAGAGACACTGAGCAGCGTGCCTCTGGCGAGTGTTTTGCTCGTCCGATTACGATTGGCAACAAAGTCTGGATTGGGGGCGGTGCCAAGATCCTTCCCGGTATTAAGATCGGCCATAACGCGATTATTGCCGCTAATGCGGTTGTGACTCGAAATGTGGCCGACAACGAGCGCTACTTTGGCTAATCCTCTTTTCATATTACGCCACAATAATGTTTGCATTATTGCAGCAAAATGCTGCATTCAACGCCTTAATTAGCGCTAATTTAAATACTTCTTTAAACTGGGCAAGCATTCCGCAATTGTTAAGGAAATAGCAAGCCCCCGCCTCTTCTATTGATTATTTTGTATATACTAAGACAGTGAAATTTGCGAGAAGAGGTCGCCTTATGAAAACTTGGATTCTATTTTTAGCTAGCCTAATGGCGCTAAATACTAGCGCCTCGGATGCCATCCTTGATGATTCATTAAACGTTGATCAAGTCACTCAATTCGATGGCATACCTTGGGGCATTGCCATACTCAGTGATCAAGAAGCTATCGTCACCATAAAAAAAGGTGAGACTTATAAAGTCAATCTAGTCAGTGGTAAATCCCAAGCACTGAAAGGTTTACCCGAAGTAGATAGCCGTGGCCAAGGTGGTTTATTGGATGTTGCCATTCCGCCAACCTTCAAGACTCAAGGATGGGTATACTTCACTTACGCCAAGCCTACAAAAGATGGCGCTAATACAACACTGGCAAGAGCAAAATTAACCAACAACTCATTAACCGATTGGCAAGATGTGTTCGTCACAGATTCAGCCACCAGCACAACAAAGCATTATGGTGGTCGTATCGCGTTTGATGACAAAGAACACGTTTTTTTCTCTGTAGGTGATCGCGGTGTTCGTGATAATGCACAAGACTTAACCAACCATGCTGGCAGCGTGATTCGTCTAAACTTAGACGGCACTGTGCCAACTGACAATCCATTTGTAACTCATGCCAATATTCGCAATGAGATATGGAGCTATGGTCACCGTAACCCTCAAGGGCTGTTTTACGATACGGACACAGACACACTTTGGTCTAATGAACACGGCCCAAGAGGCGGAGATGAAATCAACCTCATTCGTCCTGGCGCTAACTATGGCTGGCCGATTGTGTCTTATGGTAAGGAATATTGGGGGCCGATCAATGTGGGCGAAGGTCAAACAAAAGTCGGCATAGATAACCCAGCCAAAGTATTTATCCCTTCAATTGCACCTAGCAGTTTGATTCGTTATAGGGGCATGTTGTTTTCAAATTGGAATGGTGACTTTTTATCGACTGCTTTAGCGTTAAGACATTTGAATAAAATTAAAATCGATAAAAATGGCGAAACAACGGAAACTCGCTACCTGCAACATTTAGATGAGCGCCTTCGCTCAATCGCTCAAGATTCAAAAGGTGCGCTGTATATCGGTACAGACTCGGGAAAATTGTTAAAAGTGACCTTAGATAATAAGATCGCATTGCAATAGCCTTACTGGGCTACTAAAGCTCTCTTGTGTGATAAATACGATACCAATTTTCTAATTCATCAAGGGTCATTGGCTTAGATAGCCAATACCCTTGAAAGAAGTCACAACCCGCCTCTTTTAAACATTGAAGCTGAAAGGGGTTTTCAATTCCCTCGGCCGTTACAGCGATATCCTGCAAATGACACAATTGTATCAGTGGCGGCAACAGCTTGGCGTATTCCGAATCCGTTACTCGCTCGGTCAGCACTTTATCGAGTTTTACCTTATTTACTGGGTAATCAATCATATGCAAAAGCGGTGTATAGCCTGCACCAAAGTCGTCAATTGCGATACTAAAACCAGCATTTTGCAAGCCATTCAACACATCAAATACAGCGCCAGTTTGTACATAACTAAAAGTTTCTGTTAACTCTAACTCAATGCTCTTATCATCTATCTGATATTGTTTTTTTAGCTCAACAAGATGCTCTAATACAACATGATGGCCCAACTCGGCAGCCGATATGTTAATCGACAAAATACATTCTTCGCCAAAAATTTCTCGTACTTTGGGAAGGCTTTGAAAAGCGGTTTCAAATACCCAATGATCTATCTTGGAATAAGACCCTGTCTGCTCAGCGATCGGAATAAACTCATCAGGCTGAATAACACCCAACTCTGGAGAGTTCCAGCGAATCAGTACTTCAAACCCTCTTATGCGGTCATCGGCAGAGGTGTAAGGCATATAAACGAGGGAGAATTCTTTATCACACTCAATCATTTTTAAGGAGTTTTCGATTGTTTTTGTGCGTCGTGCGGCCGCAGCTATATGAACGGAGTAATGCTTGTAATGATTTTTCCCTGACCGCTTGGCGTTGTACATAGCCATATCGGCATTCGCTATTAGCTCTTTTAACGTGTCGCCATCTTCTGGATAAGAGGCAATGCCCATACTTGCAGAAACAGGAAAATAATGTTGATCTGACTTATAACCACCCACAAACAAATTCACTACAGATTTTGCCAGTTCATCCGCTTCTTCAGCGACGACATGCGTTAACACAATCGCAAATTCATCGCCGGATAAGCGTGACACCATACAGCCACCTCTTTGTTTCAAAATAGGCTGAATCAATCGCTGCAAATCTTGAGCAAGAAAACACAGCAAGTCATCTCCTGCTTCATGCCCTAACTTATCATTCACAAATTTAAAATTATCCAAATCGATATAAATCAAAGACACCAACGATTTGTCTCGTTCAGCCTTGGCTAACACATGTCTAGAATACTCATAAAATCGGAACCGATTGGGTAACCCGGTTAACGTATCCGTAATCGCCATTTCATGTGTTTTCTTCAAGTTCCTTTGCAACTGCTCAAACAAAATATGAAATTTTTTACTTAGCTGCCCTATTTCACTCCTATTGGAAGAAAGTGAAATATTGTCCCTTTGAAAGTTCATCACTTGAGTAAGCTCTCTATCAAGCTCTCCAATCGGGGCAGTAATAAAACGAGAGATCAAAGAAACAAGCAGACCGAACGTAAAAATAGCCAGAAACAATGCAATGGCCGTTAATTTTATGGACAGTTGTGACAATGGCTCCACCAGCACACTGACATTAGGCTTAATCGTCAGAAATTGATTTGGGGAGAGTTCGATAGAGTAACCAAGCTCATTTATATACAACTGCGGATTGCCACTCCATTCAATGCTGGCTTCATATACCTCTTTTAAAGATCCTAAGTAATCTGAAAACATATCCATACGAACCGAAAAGGACAATTGAATACTGTCCTGAACATCACGCCCCCTGAACGGCAATAATGCGACTCTATCCAGTAAACGCCCTCTTATTACTGTACTGGGTAATGTATCGTGATTAAGCTGCCAATCCGTTGTGACTCGGTTTTTTATCATCTGAATAGACATCTCTGTCTGCTCATCACTTATGGTTGCAAAAGGGTCTGAACTGCGTTCGAAATAAAATAGCTCTTCGCCTCCTCCGCTAAACAAAGCAAAAGAAACGCGATGATTTCTGCTCAATTGTAATTGAGTCGTTAATACCGTCAGACTTTGGCTAAGGGCAATGTCTCGATAGCTAGAGGAAGTAGACTGTAAAAAGTTGGATAAATACCCTCCTTCCAGAAAAAGCGCCATCAAACTATCAACAGAAGACGCTTCCTCTTTAAAAATGCTTTGCAGTTGGTACATTCGCTGCTCCAACTTAGCTTGTTCCAATTCAATAATATTACTTTTCTGATATTGATAGATAAAATAAGTGGCGACCCCGTACCCCAAAATAATAACGGGAAGGAGTAGAAGGATAAGCCGCTTATTTAGATTCATGTATGACCTTAATAGCTTCTTGTATGCGAATGCGCTGCCTTATATTGGCATCTGATAGCATCTCAACAGACACCAACTTGTCAAAACCCTCTTCTCTAGGGTAAATCAGTTCATCCTCTGTCATCTCCTTGCTCTGAAAACTACGAGCCTTACGATTTACCGTTGCTACACCTACCTCTTCCGAGTTTTTCGCAGCAATATTTGCTTGACCGATATATTCAATAAAGGACAAAGCCAGCGACTGTTTCTCTGAATTAAAAGGGATCACCCAACAGTCTAACCAAACAATTGACGGCTCGTCTGGCAACACATAACGCCATACTTCTTTTCCAATAGTGTCATTCATCAGGAATTGATCACCACTGTATACAACCGCTGCGTATAGCTCGTCTTTATTTGCTGAATTCAATAAATAGGATGGTGCGTATACATATGTTAGTACGCTGTTAGTTTGTTTCCTCAACAGCTCAAACATGGCTTTAAGATCATCCTCTTTATCGGTATTAGGAGATAAGTTTAGATGAATCAAGGCAGGTGCCGTCATACTGTAATAGTCACCCAGCATGCCGATATGACCTTCTAAGTCTTCTCTTCCGGAAAATAGATCAGCCCATGCATTAATGGGCTGATCTATTTTGTCCTCTCGATATGCAATACCCAGTGTTCCCCATAAGTAAGGCACCCCATTGTCACCACAACGCTGGAGCCAATTTGGCTCAATATCACTACGATGTGCAGCATCTTTCAGATTAACAACATAGCCTAATTTTGCTAATTTTGTGGCGGATGGGGAGTCAACAATCGCAAGATCGATTAGATTTTGTGTTGTATCGGTTAAAAGTAAATCTCGGGCATCTTCATCATCATAAGTAATGACCTGAACCTTTGCGCCCATAAGACTTTCCCAACCAGCAATCGTTTCTTCCGAAAGGTAATCATCCCAATTTAGAATATTGAGTGTTGGGGAGCTATAAACATTGATAGAAACGAATGTAGAAAAGAAGTAAAAGCCCCAAGTGCTAAGAGGCTTACGGTATTTAGAAAGTAAGTGATTCATTGTCTTTCTCAACAAGGGGGTTTTAAAAATATAGCACTTATCCCCAACAAAGAATCAAAATATCTGCACATTATTTGCGCAAAATCATGGAAGTGTCATAAAAAGACTCTTCCTATTTAATAATTAGCACTACTTCCCACTAGAATCATCTTCCCAGCTTGAGTCGTCATCGTCAGAATCATCACCCCAACTCGAGCCTTCATCACCCCAGCTTGAACCGTCATCTACAGAGTCGTCTCCCCAGCTAGAACCATCTTCTGCTGCAGTATCATCACCCCAACTGCCGTCTTCAGAACGTATTTCTTGAGCCGCTGGTTTATTTTTTGGGACATTCCCATCGTGAACTTCATATGCACGTGTTTGCAAATACACATCACGAATAAAGCTATAACGGTCACCTATGATCATGCCTTCTGCATTCAGGTATCGTGCACGAGTATCAACAGCATCCAAGCCTAATAAACCTAACTTTTCATCACTGTTCAAATCCAAAAGACCCGTTTCGTCGACATAGGTATATTCAACAGCAAACGCCGATCCATCACGGACAGTAGATGGGCCAAAGAATGGCAAGACAAGATAAGGCCCTGATGACACGCCCCAATAACCTAGCGTTTGCCCAAAGTCTTCATCGTATTTTTTCAGTCCCAGTTCACTAGCAATATCAAACAGACCAAACCAGCCAGCGGTGCTGTTAATCAGAAAACGAAAAGTGGACGATGCTGTCCCATCCCACTTTCCTTGCAGAAGGTTATTGGTAATATTCCCTATTTCACCTAAGTTAGAGAAAAAGTTACTCACCCCTTTCTGAACGGGTGTAGGGGTAACTGCCTTATAACCTTGTGCCACTGGCTTTAAAACAGCGCCATCAACCGTATCATTAAAGATAAACATAGAACGATTAAAACCTTCCCATGGATCTTCTTTAGTTTCTACTGGCACATGTGCGCAAGATTGCACAAGCAATAACATAGAACCAAAAAGTAAAGTGCCCATTACTTTAAACATTTTCACTTATCCTTATAAACCTATAGCCTGGTTAGAGAACGAAGCCAATAAATAAACTAAACCAGTTTTTTAACCTCACCCCATTGCTTTGCTAAGCGCTTTTCAGAGATAGGTTCCAACGTACCAACAGATTGCGCAAACAAGGAAATACGGTATTCCTCTAACATCCAGCGATATTTAACTAATTCTGGGTCATAGAGCGCCTTATCTTCATGGGCTTTTTTCTGTTGCGTGTATTTCAACCAAAGTGCTTCTAACTCAGACACCGAGGCGTTTTCTTTGTTCAAATGGTTTTGAAAGCGTTCCAAGCGCACTTCAATACCTTTGAAGTAACGTGGCAACTGTCCCAGCCAAAACAACGGCGTATTACCAATGAATCCTGGATAAATCAGCTGAGCTAACTGCACCTTGATATCGCCATAAACCCGCGTCCAAGGAAGAGGAATATTACCTTTCATCTTTTTAGCCACCCCCTGATAAGACGACAACACACGATAAAGCTGTTCCGCCATGTCATTCGCTACGCTGATTAAACGTGGTTTATGGGCTGTAATACAAGACTCAAATTCTTGTCGAGTTCGTGGCAAAGCTCGTCCATCTAAAAACACTTTATCCAAAACGGCATTAAGCAAATCTTCGAGCAGTGTTTCTTTTTGGCCTAATGGCGAAAAAATCAGCATGGACTCTCTTAAGTGCGGTAAGTTTTTCTGCAAATAGCGCATATCTTTGCTCAAGGTGAGTTTGAGCAAAGTAATCACACCTTTACGATGCGTTTCGACAGCTGTGTTTTTATCGTCATACATTTTCAAGGAGACACTTTCCCCTTGAGCCACTAGTGCAGGAAACGCTGTAACCTTGATACCCGCTTGCTTAATTTCTTGGCGTTCTGGAATATCTTGATCTGGCCATGCGGTTAAGCCCTCTTGCTCATGTTGCTTTGTACCGAATTTGGCAAAGCTTTCTTCCACAAGATCACTAAATTGAGTCTGGAGTTGTGCAAGATTTTTACCCACACCAAGTACTTTGCCGCGCTCGTCCACCACCTCTAGATTCAAAGTTAAGTGAGAATCCAGCTTGTCGGCATTCCATTCATTAAGCGGAATATCAATCAAGGTTTCACGTTTAATCTGCAAGCTAAGCTGCTCTAGCAAATCCCCTTTGTCTTTCGACAAATTTGGGTATACGCGATCAACAAACTGCGGAATCGGCACAAAACGACGACGTAACGCTTTTGGCAACGCGCGCAGTAAAGCCTCACAGCGTTCTTTGATAAAGCCAGGAACCGCCCAACCTAAATCTTCTAAGCTCAACTGACGCAACAAACCAACGGGGACTTTTAATGTCGCACCATCGGCTTCTTGGCCAGGATCGAACTTGTAATCAATAGGTAGCGCAACACCGTTCAGACCAAAAGAATCTGGAAAAGCATGATCATCCACACTCACATCCTGATTGATCAAATCATCACGCGTCATCAGCAAGACATCGGGCGAGGTTTTCACAAAATGTTCTAGGCTTTTTAAATTACGCACATGATCAGGCAATCGTGCATTATAAAAGGCAAACACGGTTTCATCGTCGACCAAAATATCACGCTTACGCAGCTTGGCTTCTTGGGTTTCTAACGACTCAATCAAGGCTTTGTTCTTACGATAAAAGGCCTGTTTGGTGCGTAACTCACCTTCCACTAGCCCTGAACGGATAAAGATCTCGCGGGCTTCTTCAGGATTCACATGACCGTAATCAATACGACGCTTCGCAACAATAATCAGACCATAAAGCGAGACTTGCTCATGGGCCATGATACGGCCTTGGTTACGCTCGAAATGCGGATCAAAGTATTGGCGTTTTACAAACGGTGCTGCATATTCTTCAATCCAAGCAGGGTCAATACGGGCGGTGACTCGCGCATACAGTTTACTGGTCTCAACCAGCTCCGCCGCCATAATCCATTGAGGTGGTTTTTTGAATAACATGGAACCTGGGAAAATCGCCAATTTGCGAGAACGACAGCCGAGCATTTCTTTGCTGTCTTCCATCTTATTAGCGACCTGAGTAAACATACCGGCCAACAATGAGCGATGAATCGCTTCATAATGACGTTCTTCATGCTGTACTTCTTTAAAACCAAGCTGTTTACAGGCAATCATTACTTGGCGATGAATATCACGCCACTCGCGCATGCGCATGAAATTCAAAAACTGCTTACGGCAATATTGACGCAATTGATTCTGCGATAAGGCTTGACGCTGCTCTTCAAAGCGCTCCCACAAATTCAAAAATACAGCAAAATCAGAATCTTCGTCCTTATCGACAGCATGGGCTTGGTCGGATTGCGTTTTCTTGTCTTGCGGACGCTCACGAGGATCTGGAACAGATAGCGCACTAACAATAATAGCCACTTCTTTGAGTACGCTATGTTGTTCAGCCGCAATTAAGATACGACCTAATTTCGGGTCAATTGGTAGCTTAGCAAGCTGACGACCAATCGGCGTTAGGCGCTCTTTATTCAGCGCCCCCAGCTCCGTCAAAGCACGATAACCATCGTTAATCATGCGTTTTTCAGGCATTTCAACAAAAGGAAACTTCTCAACAGCGCCAAGCTTCAAGTTGGCCATCTGCAAAATTACCGACGCCAAGTTAGTTCTGAAAATCTCTGGGTCGGTAAACTCAGAACGATTATTAAAATCGTCCTCGTCGTACAGACGAATACAAATACCATCTGCCACACGACCACATCGCCCTGCTCTCTGATTGGCGCTGGCTTGGCTGATTTTTTCTATTGGTAGTTGCTGAACTTTGGAGCGCACACTGTAACGGCTAATTCGCGCTAAACCCGGGTCAATAACATAACGAATACCCGGAACCGTTAACGAGGTTTCTGCGACGTTGGTCGACAATACAATACGGCGACCAGAATGGGATTTGAAAATGCGCTGCTGTTCACTGGCGCTCAATCGTGCATACAAAGGCAATACTTCGGTGCCACGCAATTCAGCACGACGAAGAATCTCGGCGGTTTCTCGAATTTCTCGCTCACCCGGTAAAAACACCAGAATGTCACCCGCACCGCGATAGCCAGATTGACGCTCTTCCGCGATCAACAATTCGACTGCGTCTAAAACACCTTGCTCCATGCTTTGGTCTTCGTCTAGTTCTTCCGAATCGGACTTGCTCAGCAAAGGCTGATAACGTACTTCTACAGGATAGGTACGACCAGACACCTCAATAATAGGCGCATTATTAAAATGCTGGGAAAAGCGCTCCACGTCGATCGTAGCCGAAGTTACAATAACCTTAAGATCGGGACGAGCTGCTAACACCTGCTTTAAATAACCCAACAAAAAGTCGATATTTAAGCTACGTTCATGGGCTTCATCTATGATGATGGTGTCGTATTTATACAGGCGTTTATCTTGCTGAATTTCAGCCAACAAAATACCGTCGGTCATCAGCTTAATGAGGGTTTCTTCGTTGCTTTCGTCACTAAAACGTACCTGAAAACCAACTTGCTCACCCAAGGTTACCTGCATCTCATCACTGATACGCTCAGCAACGCTACGTGCGGCAATACGTCGCGGTTGCGTATGTCCTATTTGCCCCGCTATGCCACGGCCAGCTTGCAGACACATTTTTGGCAATTGCGTGGTTTTACCGGAACCGGTTTCCCCTGCAATAATCACCACTTGGTTTTCTTGTATGGCTTTGATGATCTCGTCAGCGCGAGCCGCAACCGGCAGACTCTCATCGTAAGTAATCTTTGGCAAGCGAGACAAACGAGCTTGATAAAGGGTCTCAGACTGCTCAATGAGAGTATTTAGTTCCGTTTGCATACGGTCAAAAGGTAAACCTTCCTTTTGACGCTTGCCCAACTGTGTTTGTTTTTGACTTATCAGATGACGATCGCGCGTCATTACGGCATGTGTCGGCATAATAGCTAAACTAGTATCCTTATTGCTTGGCGCAGAGAAAATATTGGCAAGCACAATAACTGTGCAAAGGTCTCTATCTATATAGTTGTAAATTCTAACACCAATCCCAATGAAGGGGTTATAGTGAAAACAATTTGCTGCCATGATCAGCAGCCTCATCCACACCCAAAAAAAGGAAATGGTATGTCACATCAAGTATTTGAAGATAATTCTCTTACCATTGGCAATACGCCTCTTGTACGTTTGAACCGCATTGGTAATGGAAATGTTTGGGCTAAGATCGAAGCTCGCAACCCTGCTTTTTCAGTCAAATGCCGCATCGGTGCCAACATGGTGTGGGATGCAGAAAAGAAAGGTATTTTGACCAAAGGCAAATCCATTGTAGAGCCATCTAGCGGTAACACAGGGATCGCTTTGTGTTTCGTTGCTGCGTCTCGTGGTTACCCAATTACCATCACAATGCCATCCAGCATGAGTGTAGAGCGCCGCCAAGTGATGAAAGCCCTTGGTGCAACTATCGTGCTAACAGAACCAGCAAAAGGCATGAAAGGCGCCATTGCCAAAGCTGAAGAAATTGCCCAAGACGAGAACTTCGTTTTGCTTCAACAATTCGATAATCCAGCCAACCCTGAGATCCATGAAAAAACCACTGGCCCAGAAATTTGGCAAGACACCAATGGCGAGATAGATGTTTTTGTTGCAGGTGTTGGAACTGGCGGCACTATTACAGGCGTTAGCCGTTACATTAAAAACACCCAAGGCAAAGCCATTGTCAGTGTTGCGGTAGAGCCAACGAGTTCGCCGGTTATCACTCAAACAATGAACGGCGAAGAGCCAACACCGTCACCACATAAAATCCAAGGTATCGGCGCAGGCTTCGTACCGAAAAACCTAGACCTTTCTATCATCGACCGTGTTGAACAAGTGTCTAACGAAGACGCCATCGACATGGCGAAACGCCTAATGCGCGAAGAAGGCATATTATGCGGTATTTCTTGTGGCGCTGCTGTTGTTGCAGCAGAGCGCTTAAGCAAACTAGACGAATTTAAAGACAAAAAAATCGTCGTGGTATTACCAGATTCTGGCGAGCGTTACTTGTCTACAGCCTTATTTGAAGGTGAATTCACCGACAATGAATTGGTTCAATAAGACCAAACACACACGCTAAAAAAATCCCCCGTTTGGATCAAAATCTAAGCGGGGAATTTTTATATCCTTCCCGTTATCTATCTCAAGGGAAGGGTTAGGAAGGCGCTATTCTCTTAGGGCTGGCAGAGCTCAATTAATGAGGCTTTTTAGTACCGTATCGAACCATGTCTTTGCCACTCTCAAAGACTTCGGTGGTCACATAACGCCCTAACACCAACTGCTGATTATCATCAAGCACTGCTACAAATGGGCGACCATTGGCATTATTTGTCGCCAACGCCACTCCAGATACGTTATCAAGGCCTAAGCCACCCACTTCAACCGATCGTAAAAACGTTTCAAGCTCGTCCAAGGTTTCGATCACATCATTATCATTAATCATTCGTTCTACTCTGTTACACCAATAATGGCGCTAGGATAACAGTTCTGAGAGCGAGAGAAAAATGAGAAACGATTAGACCAAACCATGTCGAGTCATTTTTGCTATTTTCTCTCGGATAGCATCACAGACAAAAGCATTTAAACTTTGACCTTCAGCGGCAATAACGGCTTCTCGATGCAACGCCTCACCCGTTCTAATATTAAATGAGCCTTTACAAGGCTTTTGAGCCTCACGCCCAAGCTCTTCACAGGATAAAAGGTATTCATCTACCGAACGACGAAACTCAACTTCAAGCTCTTTCAACGTCGTCGCTTCATAAGTTACTGTGTCACGAATGAAAGCAAGTTTGCCAAAAAGCGTATTGCTTTCCAGCTCCGGTTCAATAGTGCCTAAATAATCTTTATATCGCAGATAAGTCATAACCAACCTTCTTGTATCAAATGCAGCTTCACCGATTTTAAAGCGCCGCCTTTCAGCTCATTCTCAGGATGAGGTTTATGTAGCAATAGCATGGCATCTTTACCTTTGTGGTAAAAGCGAACCCGCGAGCCTGCCATTTCTTTCTTTTCATAGCCAAGCTGAATTAACAACGTGACTAACTCGCTCCAAGGAAAAACTTTTCTGGCCGATCTAAGCTTATCCATTAGCTTCTCTTGCTTACCCATTGTTACTTCTTCCATCGTCCTGATAGTTTAAGTATAGTTTTTAGACCCAAAATAGCAACTAAATATAGTCGCAGAAAAACAATCGTAATATGAAAAGCTTTAATAAAGGCGGGGGCAACTCGTTAATGCCAAAGTAAATGCCATGAGCGAGGTCAAACGATAGTGCCGAAGAAAGGATTACTGTGGCTGTTGCGGATTAGAGCAACAAACACACCTTCCGTCTTCCTCCAGAAGAAAGAGGAAGAGACTTTAGTTCGCTTTGATCTGACAAACCACTTCGCCGCCTTCAAACACACACAACTCGCCCTCTTCCATTTGTTGCCATGTTTCATCGTGGGTTAGTGGTTGCGTGGCGATCATGGTGACGACGTCTTTGTCTGTGGTGACTTCTTTAAAATCAATAATGACGTCTTCGTCGGACAAGGTGGCTTTTTTAAACGGTGCTCGGCGGGTGATCCAATGCAGCTTGGTGGTACAGAAGCAATATAAGCGCACACCATCCGAGAGCATCATGTTAAACACGCCCATGGTTTTAAGGTGCAAAGCCAACTCTGAAAGAACTTCAGACACTTCTGTTAAAGCAGGCTCCTTATCACCAAAACGTGTTTGCAGTTGTTCAACGATCCAGCAAAATGCTCGCTCTGAGTCCGTACTCCCTAATGGGTGATAATGCTCTATTGGCAAAGATTCAGACGATTCTAATTGACCATTATGAGCATAAGTCCACGTTTTCTCCCACAACAAGCGATTAAACGGATGTGTGTTCAATAGACTTACCGCACCGACGTTCGCTTGGCGTATATGGCCAATCACTATGTCGCATTTTAGTGATGTATTGCTGATGACTTCTGCCATATCTGAATCAGCACTAGGTCTTGGATCATGGATTGCCCAAACATAGCCATCACGATACATGGCCATTCCCCAGCCATCTTTATGGGGGCCGGTACGCCCTCCTCGGGCACGTAAACCAGAAAAACTAAAACATATATCCGTTGGCACATTTGCACTCATGCCCAATAACTCACACATCGTTTACATCATCTCTTTGATAGGGTTAAGATTTCTTTAAGCGTCGATACAATAAAATACCGGCCACTATAATGACTATACCGCCAATGTTTAAAGCCGCATATAACACCCATTCTTTTGACGAAAAGCCGTTATCTGTCTCTGCTGCAACGTTGGCGCTGGCATCGTCATCTGATGAATTAGATTCGGAGGCAAGTGGCGCGGGCTCTTCTGCATCATCAACGACAGAGATAACTGGAGGAAGGAAAACCGGCATGACATTTTTGTCCACTGTAGAAGCCGATAGAAGAGCTATTCCCTCGTCATTTGCGCCTACTAAACCAACCACAGGCTCATCATTACCTTTTCGGCTGAATTGCCAAACAGGTGTCCAATACTCAAAACTCTCACCGTTATGATCTACGCCAAGTAATTCAGCACGCACCTTAACATTGTCATCTGGCGCAACAGGAACAATCATTTCCCAATAGCCTTGACCCACCAAAGGCATTTCTTCCACCTTGCTGGTGCCATTATTGTAGGTAAATTCCAGCCTGATATTGGATTGTAAAATATCCAGTCTCAAATTCACTGGTAAAGCTGAAAGCGATACGAAGCTACCACCAGACTTCACCCCTTTAAACTCAATGGCTGGGTGTACGGTGAAATATTGACTCATCTGTCGAGAAAAAGTTTTACCATCGGCTACGCTGATAAGCTCATAACGACCTGGCTCGACAACTCCCTGCAGCGTTTGACTAAACGCTCCCTCTTGCAACACCAATTGGCGAGAAAAAATCGATTCTTTTTGCTCGCCACTGAGTCGCACTAGGCTTTGCTCTACACTTAGTAAGTTAAGTAATTTTCCATCTTGGATACGCGTGTTTTTTTGCAATAAGCCCACTGTAGAATCAATGGACTCACCTTGGAACATAACCGGTGGGATATCGGAGGTATACAAACCAAGGTCTGTGATAACCCTGACACTACTACGCTCTAGATCGACATTATTGATTGTCCATTCACCAGAGAGAGGTGCTCGAATTGTTAGCAAGGTGTAATGCTCTGATATCGCCACTGAAGTGCCATTACCGTTTTCCAATGGCTGCAATACGCCATCAGGCTTTATGATGCGCGGTTGGATCTCGCCATCGTGGAACACAACTAGGGTAAGTTCTTGGATCGCATCGTCGACTAAAAAACGATTGCCATCTAAAGGCAGCTCATCCGAAGGGGCGGCTTGCGCGAAAATACGATCGAAAGTGTCTAGCAAGTCTTCTGGAATGGCTACTTCCGTATGGGAAGCGTTAGTTCTTAGAGAAAGAGATTCAAGCAACTCTTTATCCGTATAACCCGTCATTGAAATGGTATGAAGGTGAATAGCACGGTCTTCTAGCTGGGGCGTTAGCTTATTAATAATTCGATCGCGAGAAGCTTTGTTTACCGCCTCATCTAGGCTGATGTCGACCATGCCATCGGTCACTAAAATCCAGTGACGGTTAAATCCCGACTCTAGAGTTCCACTGTCTGGTGTCTCTAATAACATCTTAACAATAGATTCCAAGTCGGTTTTAACATCTTGGGTAACGTAGCTGTTCACGTAACTTGAAAGTTTGGCTTTGGTGGCTTGGTTTACTGTGGATTCAGGCAATAACACTCGCGCTTCTTCCCCAAACAGCCAAACACCTAATGTGGCCTCTTCTTCTGGTGCTAGATTGGAAATAAGACGCAGTGCTTCTGATGTTAGCTTATCAGGGTCACTGATCAGCATACTGCCAGAAGCATCTACGATAACGCGGAACTGGGTATCCGCCTGACTAAACGGCGTAACAAAAGATAAAACAGCCGCTAACAACACAGTATTTATTTTCAACCACTTCACGTTTGCGAACTCCTTGAACTACTTTACTTTGCTGAATTTAGCGACCGTTCGCCTCATTAGGTTATGTCATAAGGCTCCGGCATGCCATGTACCCACTTAATAATATGGGTTTCCCAATCTTCTTCGTCTACTGACGCTTCACTCACTGCATAGTGACTCACAGTCAAACCTTGGCGAATCATCTCTTTATTGCTACCTACTATCAAAGGGTGCCAGTTCGGCAACTCTTTGGTTTCATGCAATACACGGTAACTGCAGGTATCAGGCAACCAATGAAACTCATCGATTTGATCGGGTGTTAATGTAATGCAAGTAGACACCTTATCCTGTCGGGTTTCATACACTTTACACTGGCATGAGCCAATATTCAGTTGATGACACGATAAGTTGGTATAAAAAACCTCTTCAGTTTCATCGTCTTGTAATTTTTGTAGGCAACATTTTCCACAACCATCACAAATCGACTCCCATTCCACTGAAGACATTTTCTCCAGCGCCGTGGTTTTCCAAAAAGGCTCGTAACGCTTCGCAATCATTCTTTGGACCCAAATAGTTAGTAAACAGCTTCTGTTGGTGTTTTGTACAAGTCCAACAAACAGTCATCTTTCGCTGGTGGCAATTGCAAATAAAAGCCTTTTTCTCGAATGCCTTCAATCACCTTTTCAGGTGTTGCTCGAGCTAATTTACTTTCTTTGGTTAACAACATGGTCATCGCACTGATGCCTTTACCAAATCGAGACATGAGTTCTTCTGGAATTTCTTTCAGCCCTTTGCTTTTTTCGACATACAAGTACATCCCATCATGCTTACTGGAACGAAATACTTCTACGATTAAATGCTGTTTCATAGTTTTCTCTTGACGATATTACGCCATATTAGGACTTTTTAAATTTTTCGAGCACTGGGTTAACAATAATATCGCGACGCCAGCCAGTTAGTGCAGGGTTCTGCCAATCAATCTCAGTACCATCAAACAAATGACGCACTAGAGGATCCAACAGTTTACGCTTCATCATGGCTTCTGGTGCAATATTTAATGCTTCTGCTTTTTGGCGGACAAACGATTTGATTGATTTCGTCAGCTCTCCCGCCTGTGAAGGCAAAGGAATTTCCAGAGGCAACTGATACTCATCTTCTGACAGCTCATTGACTAGAGCCACATTCTGTAAGATCACATCACCGTACAAACGATGCTGACGACCTGTTAGTTCTTCTGCTTCAGAAACGGCTTTATTGTGTGTCGGCAAGGTTTTACCCAAAGACCACAATGTACGATCTTTCAGTATCTGTCCCTTTGGAACATTTTCTTTACGAGCTTGCTCATCACGCCAAATAAACAACAAGCGTAATAGCGTCAAACCTGCTGGTGACAAGCGCCATGCGGTTTTCACACCGTCCCAATTTTGCTCTGGATCAGAGTTCATCTGATACTGCCACTTCAATGATTCACAATCTTCCATGACCCATTCAAGCATGCTTTTTTCTTCCAATCGGGCAATTTGCATTGGATACACTTTGGCTAGATACACAACATCTAATGCTGCGTAACGCTTTTGCGCATCGGTCAAAGGTCGTTGAACCCAATCAGAACGGGTTTCGTCTTTTGCCACTTCAATTTTCAGGTACTCATGGATAAGTTTCACGTAACTTAATGACCATTGAGCGCTAGCGTAGGCCTCGCCAATTTGAGTATCGTAAAACGGCGCGGGCAATACTCCCAACAAACGATCAAAAACATCCAAGTCTTCCGAACAAGCATGGAAAACTTTCATCACAGAAGGGTTCACCATCAAATCACGAAGTGGTTCCCATTCATCAATGCTCAAAGGATCAATCAGTACGGCTTTCTCGCCTTCACTAATTTGGATTAGCCCCGTAATTGGAAAATAGGTCGTGCGACGAATAAATTCTGTATCGACGGCGATAACGGGTAATTCTGCCCAGTACTCACACCAACTCGCCAGTGATTCATTGTCCGCAACCCAAATAATATTCAGAGCATCATCTTGATCATTCATACTAGAGTTTTTTCCGTCCCTCTAGCGCTAAAGCCAGAGTGTTTCCATCAACGTATTCCAGCTCACCACCCATGGGGACACCATGAGCAATTCGACTGACATTGATGTTCAATGTTTTTAATTTTTCAGCGATATAATGGCAAGTTGCCTCACCTTCAACCGTCGAATTCGTGGCGATTATCGCCTCTTCAACCTGGTTATGTTGAACCAAGGTTTCTAAACGATCTAAGCCTAATTCTTCTGGACCAATTCCATCAATCGGTGACAAATGCCCCAACAAAACAAAATACCGTCCAGAGAAGCTGCCTGCAGATTCAATAGCAACGACGTCTGCAGGCGTCTCAACAATACACAAATGCTTTGCATCACGCTCTGGATCTGTACAAATCTGGCACTCAGACTCTTCAGTCAAGGTACGGCAGCTTGAACAACGCCCGACTTTATCAAGCGCCTCGCGCAATGCACTAGCAAGCCTATCCGCCCCTTGATGATCACGTTCTAATAGATATAACGCCATCTTTTGAGCCGATCTAGGCCCAACGCCAGGCAAGCAACGTAATGATTCCATCAACTCTTTAATTAAGGGACTAAACAAAGCTTACTCCTAGAAAGGCATTTTAAAGCCAGGCGGTAAAGACATACCTGCCGTCGCTGCAGCCATTTTTTCTTTTTGAGACACTTCGATATTACGCACAGCATCGTTTACCGCTGCAGCGATTAGATCTTCTAGCATTTCTTTGTCATCACCAAACAAGGAATCATCAATAGAAACGCGCTTAACATCGTGACGGCCTGTCATCAACACTTTAACAAGGCCTGCACCAGCTTGACCTTCTACTTCCATGTTAGCGACTTCTTCTTGCGCCTTCTGCATATTTTCTTGCATCTGCTGCGCTTGGCGCATCATGTTGCCCATTCCACCTTTAAACATAACGTTTTCTCTCCAATTTAAGCTTTAACTTTAACCGTATCGTAAACCAACTGTGCGCCCATCGTTGCCGACAAAGCTTGCACAATCGGATGTGAATTTAAATGTTCTATTGCCACCTGCAAGGCTTCTGCCCGCTTGCTGGCGGCAAATTCTTCTGCGGTAACACCTGAAGTATCTTCCACAGTATCGATAATCAGAGGCACTGGCATGGTGAAAAAGTCACTCAGCGCGCCTTGTATTTGTTCATAACGAACCTGATTTAACATGTGTCCGTATTCTAACGGCACTTCTAAGCGAATGCCTTGATCGCTTGCATCAACCAAGCTAGAGTTCATTAAAATATTTTGCACCAAGCCTGTCAAAGGCAGACGCGGCGCCACCAGCCACCAGAGCTTCATGGTTAATTCGTTATAATGATTCAAGCTTGGCATCGTCATTCCCAGCGCAGGCTGAGCGATAATATCCGGCACTTTAGCTAAACGAGTATCTGGCTCTTTGCTTTCTTCAACAACAGTCTCTTCAACAGGTTCCGCGCCCAAGGCATCAACTAGGTCCGCAGCGGGATTAAATGGATCGGCGACGTCAGCGATTGCTCGCTCCTCCGCTTCTTCGTCATCCTCATCTTCGTCGTCACTTTCGTCTTCAGCGTGTTCTGCAAACTTTTCTTCACCTATAACAAAAGACTTAGGTTCAACATTAGGCTTATCTCTGCTTTCTAATTGTGCTTCTGGTTCTTGCTGCACAGAATCTAAGGATTCAGCTGAACCAAGAGCTTCAACTTCATTAAGCTCAACATCCTCAACGGGATCAATTGTATCGACTTGTGGCTCTTCAACCTGCTCCTCTACCACATCACCTTGAAGACTTACGCTTTCAATAGCATTATTGTCAGTTGCAACGAGGTCTTCTGAATTATCTTCAACAGGGATTTCTGATTCTGGAGCGTCTTCCCAAGGCGGGCGCTCTGCTGCTGTCATTGGCGTAACAGACTCTTGCTCAACAACCTGTTCTAATGGTTCTGTAACGACAGCCTCTGGCTCAATCGATGGTGTTTTTTTTTCCGTCATCCGCTGTGACGAATACTCTGGTTCAGCAGCGTGATCCATAGGTTCCGTAGACATAACTGGTGGTGCATTATGGCTCACTACCATAGGCGGTGCGGGACGAAACGCAATTAACCTTAGCATCAACATTTCAAAGCCAGCACGAGCTGAGTGCGCTAAATGTAAATCACGACGCCCAATCAATAGGCTCTGATACATCATTTGTATTTCTTCAGAGCTCACACTGGCCGCAATGTTTTTAATACGGACTAAATCACCTAACTGATCTGTTAATGCACCGGGTACTTGTTGCTCTATCGCCACTCGATGCAAAACATCAAGCAAGCTGCCACAAATCGCCGCAAAATCTGGTTGATAATCGGCAAGTTGCTCTATTCTATTCAACACTTGTGCTGCGTTCTTAGACGCAACGCTTTCTAATAAATCCAATACTTGTGCTTGGTTCACCAAGCCCAGCATCGCGGTCACACCGGATTCCGAAATCGTCCCATTGCCAAAAGCAATCGCTTGATCCGTCAAACTCAAGGCATCACGCATACTGCCATTGGCTGCTTGTCCAATTTGCCAAAGCGCTGGCTGGTCAAAATTAACTTGCTCGGTGTTAAGCACGGTTTGCAAATAGTCCACCACGCGCTGTGGTGACATATTTTTAAGATTGAACTGCAAACAACGAGACAAAATGGTCACAGGAAGCTTCTGTGGATCGGTCGTTGCTAGCAGAAATTTGACATGAGCTGGCGGCTCTTCAAGGGTTTTTAATAACGCATTGAAGGAATGAGTCGACAGCATGTGCACTTCGTCTATCAGGTAGACTTTAAAGCGTCCACGAGTTGGCGCGTATTGTACGTTTTCTAATAATTCACGGGTATCTTCTACCTTGGTACGAGATGCCGCATCCACTTCAATTAGATCAACAAAACGACCTTCGGCGATTTCTCGGCAACTATCGCAGGTTCCACAAGGCTCAGGGGAAATGCCATTGGTTTCACAGTTTAAGCATTTAGCAAAAATGCGCGCGATCGTGGTTTTACCGACACCGCGTGTACCAGTAAACAAATAAGCGTGATGTAAACGCTGTTGGCGTAAGGCATTTACCAACGCTTGAAGTACATGGTCTTGCCCAGCCATTTCAAGGAAAGTCTGTGGGCGCCATTTTCGTGCGAGTACTTGGTAGCTCATGCAATCCAATCTGATGATTATTGAGGCTGTGTAGCACAGCGTTTGATTGTTTAACCATACTACAGTCAACGCATATGGTTATATAATTTGCTGAATTTTAAGCTTTTTCAGCTTAAAAAGAAATGAGCTGATAGGAATACTATAGAGAACAAAATACCCCACTGGCTAAATCAGCCTAGTGGGGTGTCGAATTTATTGACGATCCGTTAATTTGAAGTCTTTTGGAACCTCAAAACGGCTGGTATGTTCACCGGACATATTAGCGGCTTTCACTTCTCGGATATACGAAATGATCGGCTTACCGTCTTCCATTCCCATCCATTTTTTGGCACCTTTTTCTGCTTGATCAGAAAAGAAACTACCTGCCATGTCTTTCAAAGAGTTAACAGGGTCTTTGGCATCAAACTTAGGGTCATCCTTTTTAGCTTCTGTCTCTGGGCAAGTATTCACATCTGCATACCACTCAAGTTTCACAGAGATTGGCTCACCACCAACGGATGTCAGTTTTTTCATTTCATTTTCTTTACCCGCACTAAAGAAAGCCATCGAGCTTTCCATATTTTGATCAAGCAAACGAGCCAAAGGGGTTGGAGCAATCACTTTGTTGAAATACTTTTGATCAAAGTCATGCGCCACTTTCAAAGCCTGATTATTAGACACATCAGCCATCCAATAATCCATCGTAACCACGTGCTCATCACGATTACCTTGATCATCTTCACTCACTAGATCCCATCGAGCAACGTACTGATCAGCGATAAATCCATTTATCTCCCTATCTTTCGCTTTAGGTGTTACAGTGAAATCGTATTTCTTCACAACGACCTTACAACTGTCATCTCCAGCTGGGTTGTAGTCTTCCTCATCGTCTTCGCCTTTATTTTTAAGCTTTTCTAGAGGGCTCAAAGAGCTACAACCAGACAAGGGACACTCAGCGTAGTTTTCAGCATTATAATTTACCTGCCAAAGTAGGTTTTTATCTAAGCGAGTAATTTCAGCTGTGTGATTATCGCCTGCGATGGTACTTGTTACCCAAGAATCGTACTCTGTTTTTACTTCTTCAGTACTTTTATTCCCAGCGGTATAACGAACCCTTGTTTGAGTTCCATCAGGTGCCAAAGGACCACTGGTGCGTATGCTGGTTTTTAGCACACTTGTATCAACCACGGGCGTTTTATCGACGACTTGACTAGCACAGCCTGACAACAGTAGAGCGGCGCCGGAAATGGCGAATAGGGACTTCGAATACTTCATGAAAAGAATCCTTCTAAAATTAATCCAATATATGACAGGGCTAAAAAACGGTAATCAGCCCGAGTGAGTAAGAATACTAGATCTATCACCTTCTAATTTCAACACCAACAAAAAAGGCCTGCATAAATGCTGGCCTTATAAAATATTCAATCAAAACAATATTATCAGGCTTGTTCACGAACCTTGCGCTGACGCTCTTTTTCTAGCGCTTTTTCCAAACGATGTTTTTCAACTGCATCCAGCACTTCCGCACCGATGTGCTCTTCACCACGAGAACGAGCCAACTGAACTTGGCGCTCACGCTCGATAAAACGTTGACGCTGCTCATCGGTGAATTTATCAACGCAATGCACGCAGCTCACACCTTGTATGTAATGCTCGCTTTGTTTCTCTTCTTCGGTAATCGGCATACGACACGCATGGCATTGGTCGTATTCGCCTTTTTGTAGGTCATGATTTACAGAAACGCGATTATCAAACACAAAACACTCACCTTCCCATAAGGTTTCTTCTTTCGGCACTTCTTCCAAGTACTTCAAGATACCACCTTCAAGGTGATACACCTCTTCGAAGCCTTGCTCTAACATATAAGCGGTGGATTTTTCACAACGAATACCACCCGTACAGAACATAGCAACTTTCTTGTGTTTCGCTGGATCCATGTTTTCTTTCACATAGGAAGGAAACTCACGGAAGGTCTCTGTTTTTGGGTTAACCGCATTTTTGAACGTGCCAATTTGCACTTCGTAATCGTTACGGGTATCAACAAGAACCACATCAGGATCAGAAATTAAAGCGTTCCATTCAGCCGGCTTTACATAAGTACCGACCACGCGCTTAGGATCGATGCCTTCAACGCCCATGGTAACGATTTCTTTTTTCAGTTTTACCTTTGTACGGTAGAACGGCATATCTTCGTCATAAGACTCTTTGGTGACAATGTTATCCAAACCTGGCTGCTGATCTAACCAAGCCAACATGGTATCAATACCTTCACGAGAACCCGCCACCGTACCATTAATACCTTCACTTGCTAGCAACAAAGTACCGCGAATCGCGTTGTCTTCTAAGGTTTTTTGGAGTGGTTCACGAAGGGACTCAAAATGAGGTAGAGCGACAAATTTATAAAGGGCACACACAACGACTTTAGACATAACATTCTCCTATGCGATCTGGAACGTAAAACCAGAGCAATTAAACAAGGCGCGCATTATAAAGATTTATAGACCATTTTTCGAGGCCAAACTCTAAAAAACCACACAATTAAAAGGGAGTAAATTTACTGGTCCGGATCAAGCGTAGACCCAGTGGTGTTATTAACACGGAACCAGCCAGCAATACTGTGCCGAGTCCGTTTCGCCACGACGACTTCATGATAAAAGCATTCGCTCAAAAACACCGCCAAGCGCCCTTTTTTCGGAAAAAATCGCCCCACCTCAACAGACGAGTCATTCTCGTCATAAATAATCAATTCACCACCATCGCCATCTTGCCAATCTTCGTTCAGATACAAAACGGTCGATAAAATACGATTACTCTCGCCTTTAAAGGCATCTATGTGTTTTTCGTAAAACGCCCCTTTTTCATATCGGGCAAAATGCGCTTCATAATCAAACAAACCTAAGAACAAACGTCGGTTGAGTGCGACACGCAAGTCTGCCATCATTTTTAAAAAATCGGTGCGAATAGGTTTGTCTGGATCAATCCACTGAATGTAATCACGTCGTGCATCCAAAACAATTTGGTGGTCTTGCTTACGACCAATACCCGCCTGCAACATCACCGCATTTTGTATGCTTTCTGCCTCATCCATTAACGCCTGAGTAAAATCCATTGAAAAAAAGTCGTCCTGTATACTCCACCCCTTGGTCTGTAGATCCATTAATAAATTAGCAAATGGCTCCTCCCTACTGAAAGCGGGAATAGAATTTTCAACATACAGGCGTTTAGCAGGCAGAACTTTGTTAGACATAGATAGATTCGTCACTTAAAAAAGATCACTTGTAAAAAGGCAAAATTACGACAACAGGTATGATACTGTAGCCAAAGACACAACACACCAAGATTTCACCTGATAGATTTAAAACAAAATGACCCAAACCTTTCAATTACGAGACTACCAAATTCAAGCCGTTGAGGCGTCTTTGGGACACTTTCGTAATAGCGACGACCCAGCCGTCATTGTACTTCCAACAGGCGCAGGAAAAAGCTTAGTAATAGCAGAGCTTAGTCGATTAGCCAAAGGTCGAGTTATTTGCCTGGCACACGTGAAAGAACTGGTTGAACAAAACCACGCGAAGTTCTTGGCAACCGGTGCATCGGCGGGAATTTTCTCTGCTGGGCTAAGTCAGAAAACCAGCACAGAAAAAACCACTTTCGCCAGCATACAATCGCTATCGGCAAACCTTGATAATTTTAACGAACCCGTAAGCTTAATCATCATTGATGAATGCCATCGCGTCGGCATGGAAGAAAGTGGCCAATACAATAAAACCATCGAACATTTTCGAGCACTAAACCCGAAGGTAAAAATCCTCGGTTTGACCGCCACACCCTATCGTTTAGGCAGTGGTTGGATCTACCAGAATCATTACCATGGCTACACACGAAGCTGCACCAACTCATTATTCAAGAAATGTATTTTTGAGCTGCCACTCCAACACATGGTGAAAAAAGGCTATTTGACACCTCCTATACATTACGATGCAGCGATTGCTCATTATGATTTCAGCTTACTAACCGAGAGCTTGGACGGCGAGCAAAACACCGACGACATCGCCTTAAACGAGCTGATTCATAAACACCCAAGAGTCACTGAAGCCGTTACCGAGCAAATATTACAACTTAGCCAAGATCGCCAAGGAGTGATGATTTTTGCTGCCACCATTGATCATGCCAGAGAAATCGCCAGTTACTTACCGGCGGATAAAACCGCGCTAATAACCGGTAAAACCAAGCTCAAACAACGCGATTCATTAATCACTGCATTTAAAAATAAAGAGATCAAATACTTGGTTAACGTTTCCGTATTAACCACCGGATTTGATGCACCCCATGTGGACGTAATCGCCATATTACGGCCAACGCAATCAATCAGTTTGTTCCAACAAATTGTCGGCCGCGGTTTGCGCTTAAGCCCAGGAAAAAAAGACTGCTTAGTCTTGGATTATACCAATAATGGCTACAATATATTTCAACCTGAGATTGGCGAAAAGCGCCCAACTCAAGATTCAGTGGCAGTGCAAATTCATTGCCCTGCATGCGACTTTGCCAATACATTCTGGGGAAGAAAAGACGCCGAAGGCAATATCCTTGAGCATTTTGGACGCCGCTGCCATGGTCTAGTGGAAACCGAACACGGAGAAGAGCAATGCACGTATCGCTTTCGCTTTAAACGCTGCCCTCATTGCAATGAAGAAAATGACATCGCTGCACGACAATGCCAACATTGTGCCGAAAAACTCATTGATCCAGACGATTTATTAAGAAGCGCACTCAATCTAAAAAACAACAAAGTCTTACGCTGCTCAGCAATTACGCCGGAAATAAACAGCAAAGAAAAAACCATTAAGATCACCTATCACGATGAAGACGGCTTAACACTGGCGGAGACATTCCGTTTTAATTTCAAGAAGTCCCGACAAGCATTTAACGACCTATTTGCACGAAGAATCGCCAATGGCAGTCAATCTATAGAATTTGATAAACTGGAAGAAGTAGAGCGTTTTTTACCATATCTTCCTGCGCCTGATTTCGTCATCGCGAAAAAGCAAAAGCAACATTGGCAGGTCACTGAACGATTATTCGACTACCAAGGCCCCTACCGAAAAGCCAACGAGCTTAGCTAAAAGCATTAACCCTTGGCTTTTAACGCATTACGATAAGACATTTCAAACGGCAGATTCATTCGCTTCAAATGGTCGATTGCAACCGCCCCCAAAACGCCCTTTGGCACCCCTGTTAGCAAAACAAACCAATAGTTAGCAATCATATTTTCAGCAAAAATACCGGCTGTTTTATCGTCTACACCAACCTGCTTGAAGCGCTTTACAATACCTTCTGAAATAACAGTCATTTGATTGGTATGAAACCCACCCTTCGCCAAGCTATCTAACAATACTTGTCGAGTAAATTCTGCGTATTCATCGTAAAAGTCAAATAAGACTTGGGCCATCTGCAGGAGATAGTCAATGGGGGAAGAGCTGGCTTTTTGAGAAGCAACAGCAGCGCGAAGCGCCACATCCATTTCATCAAAAAAGATATCTTTTACTAGAGAAAGCTTATCGGGAAAGTGAACAAACAAAGTTCCAACTGCAATGCCAGCTTTGTCACTTAGGTAGCGAGTACTGGTTGCTTCAATACCTTGTGTTAAAAAAGCTTGTTTAGCGATGGTTTTAATTTTAGATCGAGTATTGGCTTTTTGCTGCTGACGAAGACTCACCTTTATATTTCCTCTAAGAAAGATACTAATCGAGTCTAGCTTTTCTCTCTATCGATGACGAGCAGAAATTTAACGACCAAAATAAACATTAGGAATAGGAGAATGATTCAATGAGACAGATAGATCATTCATAAAAGACACAATTCGCTGAGCGTTTACACCGTAATCTCCAGTACCCACTCTAGAACATGAACGCATATCAATTCGAATTTTATTATCTACCTCAGTAATTCGAATTACAACATCATCACGAAAGCCAAAAATCGGCGTACGCGCTGTGGCTTCAATAATCCCCGCACCAGAATACGTAGCAATAACGTCCCAATCACGCTCTTCTACTAAATCGGCAACGGCAGCAAACACGGTGGCTTGATCTTTTCCAGAAAACAGAGGCTGAACATTGGGGTAATATTTTTGCTGAATGGGTGCCCATTCGGTGTTGTAACTTAAATCATTTTCTTTCGACTTTCGAATGAAATTAACATTTAGAAAACTGGGGGGCGTCTGGGTATCTGTGGTTATATCGTTGATATCAGGCAGTTCAGCGCGCTGACAATAGAAAACGATCCACATGATGCTATACAACAAAGAAACTATGAGAACTAAAAAAAAGAAACGCTGAACACCAACATTTTTTTCTTTTCTGCATATACCCAACGAAGCCGCAGCTAACAGGGATAACACCAAAGAAGCAAATACGCTCGTGCGCAACATTGAAAAGCCTGTTATTGGCTCAAAAATCCCTACTCTAACACCGGCGATTGATATAAACGCAACACACCCAACTAACATAAGCAGAATGTATAAAACCGGAGAGATATAACGACTCATAGACAACTCATAGTAAAAAAATAATATCTGACACCATATCGTGACTTGGTGACAACGAACAGAAGCAATAACGCTCTTTCAGATCATTCCTTTGTATTTGCATATTTTCTGTAAGGTTTTTGATAAAAAAGCTTAAGGAGCAAACCACACAGCCCACATAATAATGAATACAACTGTTTTTTCAAACTGGACATAAGAGGCAAATAATCGATAATGACTCAGCCAAAACGAGAGCCATTTTCACCATGACTAACACACCCTCTAAACATTCTATCGACATACTGCGTGAAGAATGCAAAACAGACTCCATGAGACCATTCATCGCCAGAGGTTCTAAGGCTGTCCGATGTGCCTACTGTTTAATGGCTGAGTTCGCTTGCTTTTGCCACCTCAGAAAAAGCATGGCATCGCCAATTGATTTCATTCTACTTTTTCATCGTGACGAAATTCACAAACCAACCAATAGCGGCAGACTCATAGCAGACCTGTTTCCAGAAGACACGCAAGCTTACTTATGGAGTCGAACAGAACCATCGGAGCAACTACTGAAGCGACTGAAAAGCTGCCAAGGAAACTGCACTGTATTGTTTCCAAACACAGAAACAGCACAAGCCCAAAACAGACAGCTAAGAAGTCTTATCCCTCCCAGTCACCAAAACAATAAAAAGCACACATTTATCATTTTGGATGGGACATGGAAGCAAGCAAGTAAAATGTTTCATCAAAGTGAATGGCTTAAAGAGATTCCTCACTTTGAAATTAACAGTGAAGCCCAGCGCTCATTCCTGGTTAGACACTCTAGCCATCAAATGCAGTTTGCGACCGCAGAAGTCACCGCCATGCTTCTCGAAACACTAGGACACGAGAAACACAGCAAACATCTATTGAATTATTACCAAGCCTTCAATGAGCATTGCATGATCAGTAGAAAACGGGGCAACAACCTCTCATTATGAAAGTAAATTACAGAAAAAGAATTTCAAAGAACGCTAGAGCCTAATTTAATTAGACGCCTCGAAACAACAAGTTACCCCAGCCATTAGTATGAAACTGCGCGGCTTGTTTTTTCTTTTTGCCCACTAAAATAGGCCCATTATCTAAAAAAAGAAATGCCTTCCACGTTCGTTTAAAAACACCCCAAGGCAGTTCAAAAACCAACTCATTATGGCAGCAAAAAAATACAGTCGTATCCTCACCCCAAGCAGAGAAATGCGTAAGAACCTCATCAGGTAAAGATGCCTCTTCACTATCCCACGCTTTTTCCCAGTGAAGCTTGCCATCAGGCACTTTTGCACTGTCTTTCTTTGGCCAGTCTTTGTCAGATAAGTGATCGGGATGAATCTGTTCATCACTAATATAATCTCGCCAAATTTGCGCGGCTCTTTGCTCACTTAACAAACAAATTTGCAGCAAATCTTCAGGCTCAACTTTTGGGTCATTACGCTTAAAAATCCAACTCTTGGAAAACTGTTCTAACGATTGGTACAAGGAAATTTCCTTAGCAAATTAAAATGATGAAAAAATCTAACCTAACGAGTGAAAAAGGATCGTTTGTTCATTTAATCAAGCTTAACTAATATTATCATTGTTGTAATAAAACAACATTTTCTATTAACAAATCAGGAGAATACCATGGACTCTCAAGAGCAATACGAAGCATTACTAGCAAAATGGGGCTATGCTGATACCTCTGTCGAAGACCACGCTCGCCGTCAAAGACGTGCTCGTCGTGTTAAAGCTGTTGTTGCTTTTTTCAAGAATGCTGTAACAGCAATTAAAAAAGTCAGCTCTCGCCCTCAGCAACTTGGTCAAGCAAGCAACTAATACCGGAAATAAGCCCATAATAATTGGCTGTTAGTGTATCGTAAATAGATCTTTTAAAGGGGAGAAAAATAATAAACCCCCTCCCTTCCTTAACCTCCTCTAAATTCGCTATCATCAATACTCATTCACAACAAAACACCTTCTTTTATGACTTACTCTTACAAAGCGATAATCTTTGATTGCGATGGCGTTATTGTCGATACAGAAACCATTTCCAACACTATTCTGAAATCCATGCTAAGTGAATGCGGCCTTGAACTTGATGACGAGACATTGCACGCAAAATTTACCGGATTCACTAACCAAGAAAACCTAATTAATGCCGAGAAGTTATTAGGAAGGCCTCTCCCAGCAAACTTTGATGAAGATTATAGGCAGCGCTTTCATGCTGTCATCGAAGCAGACCTAGACCCGATAAAAGGCGTGCGAGACTTACTCAACAAAATTACCATGCCAATCGCCATGGCAACCAATGCTCGACGTAAAGAAATGGATTTTAAACTAAACAAAATTCAACTAGCAGAACGCTTTTCTACACGCTTCTGTGTCGAGGACGTAGAAAATGGCAAACCTGCACCGGACCTTTACTTAAAAGCAGCAAAAGCACTCAATGTAGCGCCAGAAGATTGTTTGGTAATAGAAGATTCTATTGCAGGAATTACAGCTGGACGAGCGGCAGGAATGCGAGTACTTGCCTTTAGTGAAACCCTTGATGCGAACATGCAAACGGCCGCTGGCGCAACAGAATGCTTCCATACGATGAAAGAACTAGAAGGCTTGCTAGGGATTTAACAAACCTTCCACCCCTTCATCTCAAACAGCTTATTTTGTCTAAACCATTTAGTTAGACATAGACTGTAATTGTTTTAGCAGGCTCTTCGGCAACTCTTTTATAGTCAGCGTGCCGGAGTCTGCATCAAACACCACAGACTCACTCAGCAACTCACTATCAAAACTAATCGTCAAAGCACGAGAGCTACCAGACAAGCGTGTCAGTTTTTTCAGCGCTGCTTTTTCGACAAAGATTTCTTTCTCCATCTTAAAACTATCAGAATCGGCAATTTCTAAGAACTTATTCGCTTGCTCAACAGAAAATCGGGACTCAACTTGAGAAGCAATCTCCTTAATCGCCAACGGCTCGCGATCTTGCGCTTTCGCCTGACAATGCTCAGAAACCACTTTTTTGAATTCGTTCGCCTGCTTAGATGGAAAACCTTCCGACTGACAAAACGCAGAGGTCAAATCCACTAGCTTACGAGTTTCTTTTGCAGCGACTTTCGGTTCATCACAACCAATAAACTGAGTAAAATATTCACTCTCAAATTTAGGCGCCCGACCAAAACGGAAAGAAATGTAGCGCCCTTCATCGCCCGCTTGCCATGCCGTCAAATTAATACGCAGCGACATATGAAGCTTTTCCATCTCGATCTGCTCAATTTGCGACAAGCTCAAATCCGCACCAAGACCAATACCCTTTTTGCGTTTTAACATGACGATATACAAAAAGTGCGTATCATGTAGTTCGTAATGGTTAAACCACAACAAACCACCCTCTGCTTCTTCTACTGGCTCTAAATATTTCAGATATTCGGCAGCGCAATCCTTGGTAAATCCCGAAAAGTCGACAAAGGTATCGTTTTTAAAATGCTTAAACAATAAAGCTGGTAATTGCGCACCCTCCTCACTGCCTTGAGGGTTTACAAAGCGACCTGTATTCATTCCAGAACGATTGAATAGATTCGTCACCTGAGCAGACAACGCCTCAGCTTGCCCATCTACTGGGTTTTCATTGGGACGCGCAATAAGAATCGCCTTACGCTCGCCTTCATGTTTTTGAATCTCATGCACAATTAAGTTGCTAATAGACACCAGCTACCTCTTACGTTTAATATGGATGATTGCGATCATTTTTTAACCCATAGATTTACTTATAGGATATCCCCCAACCAAAACACTATGATAAAACCAAAAACCACCAAAAGAGACACGCGAGAAGAGCTTGAATCTCTGGTAGATCAATTTATCAAGCGAAACGGAACGATCCAGCAAGTAAATATGGGTGAATCCGGTTTAGTTGATGGCAAGTATAACACGAGCCACATAGGCTTTAACGAGCCTAAACAAGATCGGACGCCATTAAATCACGTTGTCGCTGCAATTCAACAAAGAAAGCACACCAAATCACCAACCACCCCAGCCGTTAAAAAGCGTCCTAAGAAGAAAATAATCTATGATGACTTTGGCGATCCTATCCGTTGGGTTTGGGAAGAATAAGCATATAAAAAGGCTCTTCTCTTGAGCGCTTTGAATTACCCTTTTAATCCTGCAATAATATTTCTCATATTATTAATATCGTTAGGAATTGAATCATGTCTATAAAGTATCTTCACGCAATGATAAGAACAGACAAACCAGAAGAAAGTCATACATTCTATACCGAAGGTTTAGGTCTAATTCAGACGCGACGTATGGACAGTGAAAAAGGCCAATTTTCACTTATTTACTACGCAACAGAGGAAGGCGCACCAGAAGTTGAGCTAACGCACAACTGGAGTGACCGCGAATACACCGGCGGCGATCAATTCGGTCACCTTGCATTTGAAGTCGATAATATTTATCAAGTATGTGAAAAACTACAATCCTTAGGCGTTAGTATCCTACGTCCACCTCGCGACGGTCACATGGCCTTCATTAAAGACCCGAACAACATCTCAATCGAGCTTTTACAAAAAGATGGCTCGCTTGAAATACAAGAACCTTGGGCTTCTATGGAAAACATTGGTAGCTGGTAATTACATAAAATTACAAACCTGTGACTTTTTTAAACAAAGCTACAAAAAACCAATGGCGATGTTAAGCTTTTGTCCATAAGCTAAATAAATCACAGATGTCTATTAAGGACAGTTAAAGAATAATGAGGACTTTACTCAAATACATCAGTCTGATCTCAGCGCTATTTGCTTTTGATCAACTTACCGCTGCAGAAAGCTTGTACGCTTCTAACATACAAGCTCGCCTAGCGGATTCCGACAAGGATGGTGTTATTGATGCTAGAGACCTCTGCCCAGACACTCCTGAAGGGGTAGCTGTAGACAACTACGGTTGCCCTTACGAAAGCACTAAACTCTTATCTATCGAACTAAACGTTCTTTTTGATTCCGGTAAAGCCGAGATTAAACCGCGCTTTTACTCAGAACTAAAAGAGCTGGCCAAGTTTCTGCAGGATAACCCAAACAGCAACGTGGTAATCGAAGGACATACGGACAGCAAAGGATCTGCAGAACTTAACCGAGTCTTATCCCAACGACGTGCCACCGCAATTGCTGACGTACTGGTAGACAGCTTTAGAATAAAAGCAGATCGAGTAAAAGGCATTGGCTATGGCGCAACTCGCCCAATAGCAGATAACGAAACAGCAACAGGACGCCAACTAAACCGTCGTGTTGTGGCAGAGGTTTTTGCAAAACAGCAATTCGCTAACGAACGCTGGACAATCTACAGTGTAGACCAAAGTTTAAACACAACCGCTCTCAAGAAAAACTAATCCCCTTTAGCTTTTCACTCAATGCAGAAAATGGTGCTTATCTAGTGCCGTTTCCATACCCATTACCCTTTTCTATAACCCACTAATACTTCAAAGCCAATATAGAAAGCGGTGACTACCAATTTCTGCTTTCTTCCCTAGGCCTGCATGAGTATGCTTGTAAACCAAAATAATTTGGGATCCGCTCTACCGCTTTAAGGATTGATAATGAACGCTTTGTTGAGCTTCTTCACTAATCGTATTCACTCTAATGCCTATGCCTTACTGATTTTATGTACCCTGTTTTGGGGCGGCAATACTATTGCTGGCCGTCTGGCGATTGATCAGGTTTCACCATTATCCGTGGTGTCTCTACGCTGGTTGATTGTGAGTGGTGTGATGTTATTTTTCTATGGTCGCCAAGTGCGTCAGGAATGGCACCTGCTGCGCCCACATTTGTTAAAAATGGTGCTGATGGCGACTCTCGGTTTCACCTGTTTTAACTCCCTGTTTTATATTGCAGCCTATCAAACCACCGCCATTAATATCGGAATCATTCAAGGCAGTGTCCCTGTACTGGTACTGCTCGGCGCCATGTTGCTGTTTCGTGAAAGGGTCCATCTTTTGCAGGCAATTGGCATTATTCTCACTCTACTAGGAGTGACTCTAGTAGCCACTCGGGGGCACCTGAGTACGCTGTTGGAACTGTCCATTAATCCTGGGGACGGCTTTATATTGATCGCCTGTGTTTGCTATGGCATCTACACCTTGGCCCTGCGTAGTAAACCCAATGTCTCCGCCATGGTGTTCTTTACTGTTTTGTCTTGTATTGGTGCTATCACGTCGCTACCTGCTCTGGCCTATGAAGTCGCCACGGGAGCGGCCTACTGGCCCACTCCAAAAGGCTGGCTGATTGTTCTGTATATCTCGTTCTTCCCTTCGTTAATTTCGCAGGTATTTTTTATGCGTGGGGTAGAGTTAATCGGCCCGGCTAGGGCTGGGGTGTTTATCAATTTTGTGCCTATTTTCGCACCCATTTTAGCGGTACTTCTTTTGCACGAAACATTCCATTTTTACCATGCTATCGCCTTGGCTATGGTACTAGCGGGAATCTGGCTGTCAGAACGTAAAAAACGAACGACCAAACAATAGAAATAGGATGAACTGATCACTGGGACAGATAGCTGCGTTTGAGTAAATGGTGCTGTCGTGAGAACAAGAAACAATACTGACCAACCCTAAATTGGTCAGTATTGTTTTCATAGAGCTGGATTACAATGCTTTCAGTCTGATGTCGTGGAAACCCTATTTCCTATTAACAATACTACCACCTAACCCGCAACCAACTGTTTGGCGCAGGCTTTATGTTTTTCTATTAAGGTCGGTAAGTCTAAGCCGATGATTTGCCCTTCTTTGACTCGCCATTGACCACCAATCATGACATGCTCAGCTTTTTCGGCCCCACACAGCAATAACGCGGCGATTGGATCGTGACTCCCTGAGAACCTTAGTTCGTCCAGTTTATAAAATGCCAGGTCTGCCTGTTTTCCTAGGGTGATTTCGCCAATGTCATTACGCCCTAATAATGCTGCAGAACCTTTCGTCGCCCAGCCGAGTACGCGCTCTGGGGTGATTTTTTCAGCACCGTATTTAAGACGCTGTAGATACAGCGCTTGTCTGGCTTCGTACATCATATTGGAAGCGTCATTAGACGCCGAGCCATCCACACCAAGACCAATATGGGCACCCGCCGCGCTAAGGTCTAACGTCGGGCAAATGCCAGAGGCCAAGCGCATATTCGATACCGGACAATGACAAATCCCCACGCCCGCGGCTCCCAATCGTTTGATCTCTTCTGCGTTAAAATGAATGCCATGAGCCAACCAAGTTCTGTCGGTCATCCAGCCCACGCTGTCCAAATAATCCACGGTGCGTAAACCAAATGTCTTTAAACAAAAATCTTCTTCGTCTAATGTTTCAGCTAAATGGGTATGTAAACGCACGTCTTCCTGTTGCGCTAATATTGCGCTGTCCGCCATTATCTCCCGAGTAACGGAAAAAGGAGAGCACGGTGCCAGTGCGATTTGAATCTGTGCGCCCTCGCCTCGCTCATGGTATTGCTTGATTAAACGCTGGCTGTCGGCCAATATGACATCACCGTTTTGTACCGTGTGCTGTGGCGGTAAGCCGCCTTCGTTTTCTCCTAAGCTCATTGACCCTCGGGTTAACATGGCACGCATGCCCAGCTGCCTAACCACATCGACTTGCACATCTATCGCGTCTTCCATGCCCGTTGGAAAAAGATAATGATGGTCGGCGGCTGTCGTGCAGCCTGACAAGAGCAATTCGGCCATGGCAACTTGTGTTGCCAATGACAGCGCCTCGGGGGTAAGTCGCGCCCAAACTGGATACAACGTTTTGAGCCACGGGAACAAGGGCTCACTAACCACTGGCCCCCAAGCGCGAGTCAGGGTTTGATAAAAATGATGATGGGTATTAATTAAACCAGGCAAGACAACCAGCTCACTAGCGTCAACGACCTCGTCTACTGGGAGAGAAGGCAATTGGCCCAATGGCAGCACTTCTTTGATCCGCTCACCTTCGATGACGATGCCACCGCGCGCATCAAGTTCATTCGCCGTAAAGCACGCAAGAGGTTGTTTGATCCAAATACGTTTAGATGAAGAGTGGAATGGCTTTTTAAAGTTTTGTAGAGAAATGTCATTTGGCTGTGTCGCAGACATAGCAGGCTCCTTGATGTTGAAAATCGTCAATTTGCCAGCTCAGTTATGCCCTGTCTGCTGATCCAGGGGCGCTTATGAAGCACAAACTATACTCTACACAAAATCTAAAATGATGCAATTGAATAGGTAGTAAGATCGTGAACTAAAAATGGCCTAGCGAAAGTGCTAAGCCATTTGGTGGCCTGGATAAAGTGACCTAGTTAACCTTTTAATAATGCAGGATTCTTGATCCATTTAACCAAGGTAAAACTACAACACAGAATAATCAGAGTGGCAGGTAAGCCACCTAAGTTAGACAGAGATTTCACGCCAGCCACGCCTACGGTGCTGACCATAATCCAAGCCACTAATCCTATTATGGTACCCCATAGAATTTTGATCGGCATGCCAGTGCCTTCTTGAGATTCAGCATTAAAGTTTTTTACACACAAATCACCAATGGCATCGGTGCTCGAATCGGCCGCCGTTACATAAGAGATAAAAGCAATGAAGACAAGGATCAAAGAGGTCAACGTACCCAGCGGTAATTCACCAAAAATATGGTAAAGCAGTAATTCAATGCCGCCGCTATTCAAGATTTCATATAGTTCACCACCGCTTTCTTGGTCCATAAATATAGCGGTGCACGAGAATACAGAAATCCATAACAGCACAAACAAACTAGGAAAAATAACGTTTACTTGGATAAACTCACGCACTGTGTAGCCACGGGCGATTTTACCTAAGAACATCGCGGTGATTGGCGCCCAAGCAAACCAAACAGCCCAATAGAATACACTCCACCATTGTGGCCATGGATCACTAGCCGCTTGTCCTGTAAACAAGCTAAGACGAAAGAAGTTCTGTAAAAATGCACCTAAGCCTTCTACACCAATGCCCAACATATAAAGTGTTGGTCCAAAGATCAAAGTAAATACAAATAACGCAATCAACAGCCAGAAGTTAACCATGGAAAGGCGCGCAATACCTTTGATCAACCCACGAGCTGCAGACAATACAAAGGTAATCACAATGATGGCGATAATAATGCCTAGCGTAACAGCGTTTTTCTCCATAGGTAAAAACTGGCTCGCACCACCCAACAAGGTAAGTGCACCTGTACCTAATGATGACGCCATTCCGACTACTAAGGAATACAATGCCAACGCATCAATCACATCGCCCATACGGCCTGTCACATATTTGCCAAATACTGGACGCAGAGAACTGCTGATGGAATAAGGCAGTTTTAGGTTATGAAACACCAAGGCAAAGATTAACGCTGGAACGGCATAAATAGCATAAGGCGTTGGCCCCCAGTGCAAAAACATCGCCGAGAAAGCAAATAGCACAGCGTTCGGGCTATTGCCTTCAATGCCCCAGCTTTCTGGTGGCGAGTACAAGTGATACAAAGGCTCGGCGGTTGTCCAAAACAATACACCTACGGCTAGAGTTGTACAGAGTACAATCATAAACCAACGAGATTTTTTGAGCTTTGGTGTGGCATTTTCACCACCAATTCTGATATTGCCCAATTTTGAAAAATAAGTAATAGCGATCAACACCAGCAGATAGAAACTACCCAAACTAAACAGCCAAGAAAAGTGTGACAACACGAAGTTATTGGCTATTTTGGTGTATTGAGTAAAAAGCGCCAAGTCCACCAAACTGAATATTAACGCACCGACCAAAATGATAAAGGTTGGAAAAAAGACCAAAGGTCGTAATGATTTAAACATGTAATATCCTCACAGAAATAATCGGTTAAACACCTGTTCGTTTGATGGTTTCCTCAAACTCTTTGCTGAAAATTAGCTCCCCATCATGAAACGCTTCCCAAGTACTGGTGATGTAAAAATGCCCATGATCACAACGCATGTGGTATAGGCCTTTTAAACCAGTCCACCAGCCTTCGCGCCCCATTGTCAGGTCAAAAACCAACTTAGATTCTGCTGTAAGTGGATCGTCTGGATGAATGGTCTGCCACTGACTCATCGCCATATCAATCATGCTTTCACAAGAGTTGTAATATTGGCGGCCGAAGTCATCATAGGTTTCTAACGTAACCAGACCTGTTTTGTAATCGTGATGCACCACTCGCTCACTCTTCGTTGGGCGAAGTGTTTCACCATCAATTGCTACAGGCGTGTCCAGCGCAGGCGGCTCGACTTCTGTTACTAACTGGGTTCTATGAGGCACTTCAATATTGCTTAAAGAAGACTCAAGTGTAATTGTGGCATGATCAGGGGATGGCCAAATTAACGGCCAACACGCTGTCGAAACGGAGATGCGCAATTTATGCCCTGCAGGCACTTTATAGGCTACGTGCGTCACAGGCACTTTTACATTGTATAGTTCGCCCGGCGTTAACGGCTCAACAAACTCATGGCTATCGCGATGCGTTAGGTTTAATACACCCACACTGATTCGTGTGACCGCACCATCGGGATGAACATCAGAAATACGCACAGCAAGGTTTGCTGTGGGCTTATCACTGCGGATCGCTAAATTCGCCATGACCTGACCAGCAATCGCCAAATCGTCTTTTAAAGGCAAGGTATCAAAACACATGGAACCCGCATCGTCAGCTCGCTGATCGGCTGGTTGCTCCATGGCAAGACGGATCCCCACACATAAACGACCACCGTTTAAGCCAACCGTTTGTGGCGAGCAAATCTGCTGCGCCAAAGCCGTTGGTTGAGGTGTATCCAGCAACTGACCATTCGATGGATAGAAGGTTTTCATCTCTGTCTGAGGCGATGGCCAAGAAGGCTCTGAAATCCACTGACCAGGACGCATATCATAATCCGTCTGTGGACGAACACTGTCTTGCATGTAATAGGTTAATTCCGGCTCGTCATCGATACCATTTTCGACGCCTTTTAACCAACGATCCCACCAACGCACCGACTCTTTTACATAATCCATTTTTGGGTTCGGGTACGCAATATTTGGGTATTTATGTGCCCAAGGGCCAACCAAACCTTTGCGCGGCACATCAACAAGGTTTTCTAATAAGCGGAATACCGTATCGCGATAATTATCAGCCCAACCACTCATCGCATAGACAGGAATCTTAATGGCACTGTAATCCTCACAGATTGAGCCATGCTTCCAATAACCATTGCGGACTTGCTCAGTCAGCCAAGGCTTAGCCAGGAATGGCATTTTGTTCAGGCGATCCAACCACTGCTCTTTCCAGCCTTCACCAACCAATTTTGCGTCTGGTGCGCGGCCTTGTGCATAGGCCCAAAAGAACGATGCCCAATCCAAGTTGTCATTCAGCAGACAGCCGCCCATGTAGTGTACATCTGTGGCATAACGGTCGTCGGTAGAACACTGTGTGATGATGGCCTTTAATGCAGGGGGGTTCAGTGCGGCAACTTGCAGTGAATTAAACCCGCCCCAAGAAATACCCACCATGCCTACGCTGCCACTACACCAAGGCTGTTTCGCCAGCCAAGCAATAATATCGAAACCGTCTTGTAACTCTTGCTCTGTGTATTCGTCGGTGGTGTGCCCTTCTGACTCACCGCAACCTCGAAGGTCAACTCGAATGCAGGCATAACCCTGCTCGGCAGTTTGCGCCATCGTGATTTCATCTCGAACAATCGTGCCGTCATTTTTACGATACGGCAAGAACTCCAAAATAGCGGGAACAGGCTTGTCATCGGCATCGCTTGGCAACCAAGCACGATACGCAAGCTTAGTGCCATCGGGTAATGGCAACATGGCATGGTGGATGTGTTTGATGTTTTGCATAATATCCTTTCGTTATATTTGTGTTTTATATCCATATTAGGAAGCTTGAATTGTAAGTAAAACGCTATTTTGTTAGGCTAACTTGAACTAAAAGTTTAGGATAGCTGTTTGCATGCCAATAAATAACCGAACTATTCCCTCTTTAAGCAGCCTTATTTTGTTTGAAGCATCGGCTCGTCTTGGTACCTTAACCAGCGCTGCCAATGAGCTTTGCGTTTCTCCGACAGCGGTTAGCAAACAAATAAAACAACTAGAAAACTTTCTGAACACCAAGTTATTTATTCGCAAGAAAACAGGCCTAGAACTGACAAAAAAAGGACAAATTTATTTAGAAACCGTTAGACAAACTCTGACTGTCTTGGCTGAAGAGTCAAAAAAAATGGATGATAAAGTCTCTCCTCTGCCCCTTAATTTAGAAATTGGCGCGTGCTTTAGCCACTTCTGGCTCATTCCTCATTTAGATAATTTTCGCGATAAATACCCAGACATCATGCTCAATATAAGCATTAATAATGAGCGTAATATGAGTGAAGTGAACAGCGACGAATACGATGTGGCGTTTTATTACTCCTCATTAAAAACGTCTTATAAAAACAATTTTTTGCTGTTTAACGAAAGAATGCTACTAGTGTGTAGTCCCAGTTTTCTGGAAAAACGTCCGGAATGTCACAATTTAGAAAGTATCTGGCAGCAACCCCTGCTAGGCCTCAAAGACGCCCCTGACTTCTGGGAAAACTGGAAAACCTGGGCAGCTCACTCAGCAATAGACTATCAAGAGCCATTAAACGAAATTCAGATGGAAGACCAAATCGCCGTCGTTCATGCCGCACAAAATGGCCTAGGCATTGCCCTTGCTTGGGATTGGCATGTGGAGGATTTAATCGCTGACGGTAGTTTGATCGCCCTCACACCTCCTATTGAATGTAAAAACAACGCCTTCTTCTTAACTCGAACCAAAAACGCCAACCAATACAGTTCCGAATGCTTTATTGACTGGGTTATGGAACTGGTGGCTGATCAAAAGCAAGTAGCAAAGACTTAACCTTCACATTCGAACACTTCAATCGCAACAGTACCATTGTTTACCTACCGCCATTATTTGCAGACGATGACTTTTTCTATTTGTTACACTGTCGGAAATAACAGCAAATAAGAGAGAGTTTTATGGCTAATGTTGGTTTTTTAGGTTTGGGCATTATGGGGAAAGCCATGGCTACAAATTTAGTAAAAGCGGGATTTGACGTAACCGTTTGGAATCGTAACCCAGAAAAATGTGCTGAGTTAGTATCTCTAGGCGCTCGCCAAGGCGCAACACCAAAAGACGTAGCGACAAATTGCGATATTACCTTCGCCATGGTGTCTGACCCTGAAGCGGCGTTAGCGCTTTGCCAAGGCCCTGATAGCGTCGCGGCAGGCATTGGCGCTGGTCGTGGTTACGTTGATATGTCGACGGTTGACGACACAACCTCAAAAGCCATTGCCGATTTAATTTCTCAAGCAGGCGGACGCTTTTTAGAAGCGCCTGTTTCAGGTACGAAAAAGCCCGCTGAAGACGGCACGTTAATCATTCTTGCTGCGGGCAATCAATCGCTTTATGACGACGCAAAAAGTGCGTTTGAGGTGATGGGTAAAATGTCACCCTACCTCGGTGAAGTCGGCCAAGGCGCAAACATGAAGCTCGTCGTAAATATGATGATGGGCGGCATGCTAAGCATTTTCAGTGAAGGCATGTCTTTAGGACAAAAAGCCGGTTTAGACGGTCAGCAGATTTTAGACATCGTTGATGCTGGCGCCATGGCGAATCCGATGTTTAAAGGCAAAGGCGCCATGCTGCTAAAGGAAGACTACACCACCAGCTTTCCGCTTAAGCACATGCAAAAGGACATGCGCCTTGCCGTCGCCCTAGGCGATCAACTTGAGCAGCCTTTGCCAACCGCCGCTATTGCTAATGAAGCCTTTAAGCAAGCGATAAAAGTAGGCTTTGCGGAGGAAGACATTGCCGCAGTTTATAAAGTAATAAAGTAGTGATTGCAGTAACATTTAAGAAGGTAATGGAATACTCCTCTACCTTCTTTCCTTTTCTCTCTTCTCAGTGTGCTATCTAAATTCATCGCTCCATAAAATTGGAATATGAGCTTTCTTGGCCTATAAGCCGCGTCCTTACGTGAGCATTTTTTGAGAAAAGTGAAATCTTAAAATTCAGCTGCAATCGACAACACCATACAAAACAACATTACATTAAGAGAGTTATTAAATTAAGCCGTTCGGCATTTACTTTCGCTTCAAGTCATATTTAAGAAAACAGGTTCGACCGTTTTAATTATAATATCGATTAATAGGTCAATTTGGTTTGTTAATGTTTCTAAAGTTTGTGCATCAGCCTTAATTCCACGAGAAGTAACTGAAAAAATGTAAGCTAAATCTTGAGCATCCAAACTAGAATCCGTTGGCAGAACACCTCTGATTAACTCAGCAAGCATAGCCTGAAAAATTTCATAGTGATTATTAACTGCGTCAGGCGCATAAGAAGATACATTTTGTAAAATATCTCGCCCTGTATCCAACTCTATCACTGAAGCTGCTGGCTGAAGCGTCCAAACATCAAAAAAACGTTCAAGCTTTCCACGAAACGATAGATCAGACAAAGCTAACCCTTCTGTCTCACGAATATTATGCTCTAGTGATTCATTAATTAGCCCTACGACAATCGACTCTTTATTTGGGTATGATTTATAAAGAGTGGTTCGAGAGATCTGACAGGCATTGGCAATGTCTGTCATGGTCACTTTAGGGTACCCATATTTCAAAATGAGTTTTTGCGCTTCTCTGAGAATCATTACGTTAAATTCTATCCATCTTCTGTAGACACGAAAGCATGTCTGAAAAACACATTGACATCAAGTGTTAACCTGTTAAGTTACCTCTTGTGAACAAAATAACAAAATATGTTCACATGTTAAATTACAAGTTTATATAGGTACTCTATGAAAATTTTTATATCAGGCGTTACAGGTTATGTTGGACGGAATGTTGCTAGGCACTTAGCTCAGTCTCATGAGATCGTTGGTCTTTCACGAGACAAAGAAAAAACCAAAATCCTTAAAGACACCCAATTAACATTCGTATATGGGGATTTACTTAGTCACACACTAACGAATGACCTAAAAGACTGCGACATCGTAATTCATACAGCCGCGGATACAGATCACAAGAACCTTTCCAAAAACCAATTTAAAACTAATGTCGATGGTACAGCCCAACTGCTCAAAGCCGCAAAGGCAGCTGGAGTGAAACGGTTCATTCATATCAGCACTGATTCAGTACTACTGACAGGCAAGCCTATAAAAAATGTATCGGAAAACGCCTCATATCCAAAAAAAAGTGTAGGAGACTACTCACACACCAAGCAACTAGCAGAAAAGATAGTGTTGAATGCGAATTGTGACACTTTCACTGTTATTGTGCTGAGACCTCGCTTTGTCTGGGGTCGCGACGATACAACAGCCATGCCACAAATACTAAAGGCTATTGAAAATCAAACTTTTGCCTGGATCGGCGGCGGACACTATCTCTCGTCAACGACACACATTGCTAACTTATGCAATGCAATTGAAGCCTCTCTCTATCACGGCACCCCTAAGGCAATCTATTTCATTAGCGATGGCGATGATAGACCATTCCGAGAGACCATTTCCGGCATAATCGAAGCGCACGGGCTAACTGTGCCAGATAAAAACATCCCTGCTTTTATTCCTCTCGTAATTGCAAAGCTAGACAGCTTACGCCGTCGTCTAGCCCTAAAAAGCAGTCCACTTCCTGTTACTTTCCAAGAATACGCCACAAGCGCTGTAGAGGTTACCCTAGATATTACCAAAGCCAAACAAGACTTAAGCTATCGTCCAATGATGACATTTCAAGCAGGACTAGATGAATTAAAAACAACAAAGTCGACCAAGCAGCTATCGTAATATAATGAGCAGAATTGGTTTCTTGCAGTGGTCGGCAGCTTTCAATCAGCTTAAGCATATGCAAAAGGACACGCGCCTTGCTGTCGCCCTAGACAATCAACTTGAGCAACCTTTGCCAACTCAGTGAAGTCTTCAAACAAGCAATGAAAGCAGTCTTTGCTGAAGCGGATATTGCCGTAGTTTATAAAGTAGTGAAGTAGCATGAATCACCTTACTTAAAATAAGGAAATAACATCCAACCAATTTGATTTAGTCATTGCACACTCCCTCCGTGCCCGCAGATTCCGTTAGCATGATATATACTTTTTTACATATAAGAGAAAAAACGGCTGTAAATCCTTATCAATAATGAAGGGGACGATGATGAACGATAGTTTCAACACCCAGCAACAACTCACAGTTAACGGCGAAGCATTTCAAATTAACTCCTTGAAAGAACTTGGCTCTGCCACTAAACGACTACCTTTTTCTTTAAAAATATTACTTGAAAATTTACTCCGCAATGAAGATGGCGTGAGTGTCAAAGCGCAAGATATCCAAGCCCTACTAGACTGGGATCCTCACGCACTCCCCTCTACAGAAGTCGCTTTCACACCTGCCCGCGTTGTCATGCAAGATTTCACAGGAGTGCCCGCCATTGTAGATTTAGCCGCCATGCGCGATGCGATGGAAAGATTGGGTGGCAATCCGGCAAAAATAAACCCTCTTTCTCCTGTTGAATTGGTGATTGACCACTCCGTGCAAGTCGATGGTTATGGTAATGACAACGCATTTGATTTAAACGCAAAGTTGGAATACGAACGAAACAAAGAACGTTACGAATTTCTGCGTTGGGGGCAAACCGCATTTGATAACTTAAAAGTCGTACCACCAGCAACCGGCATTGTTCACCAAGTCAATTTAGAATATTTAGCCCGGGTCGTCTTCAATGAAGATAGAAACGGTCAAAAGTTCGCCTATCCAGACACACTAGTCGGTACAGACTCTCACACAACCATGATTAATGGTTTGGGTGTTCTCGGTTGGGGGGTCGGCGGTATTGAAGCCGAAGCCGTCATGCTGGGGCAACCTATTAGCTTGCTTATCCCACAAGTTGTCGGGGTTAAGCTAAGTGGCAGCCTGCCTGAAGGTACAACAGCAACCGACTTAGTGCTCACGGTTACCGAGATGCTGCGTAATCATGGCGTAGTGGGTAAGTTCGTCGAGTTTTATGGTGATGGACTCGCCGATCTACCTCTGGCTGACAGAGCAACCATTGCTAATATGGCTCCAGAATACGGTGCTACCTGCGGCATTTTCCCAATTGATGACGAAACCATCAACTACTTGCGCTTAACAAACCGTGACGAACAACAACTTACACTCGTTGAAGAGTATGCCAAGCACCAAGGCTTATGGCGTAATAATGGTGATGAAGCAGATTACACCGATTCTTTAGAGTTAAAATTGGGTGATGTGGTACCAAGCTTAGCAGGACCTAAGCGTCCACAAGACAGGATTGCCCTTGACGAAGCAGGCAAAGTGTTACGCAACCATCTAAAAGACTTTCAAAATGAACGCATGGAACGTCGTGAAAGGAATGACCAAAACCACACTATTATCGAAAGTGAAGGCCCTGCAAATGATGTCGATGAGCCGGTCAATGAAGCCCAATTTATGGGGGCCGCGAATGTTAAATTTAAAGGCCACGAATTTGAACTGAATGATGGTGCCTGTGTCATTGCTGCTATTACTAGCTGTACCAACACCTCTAATCCAAGCGTTATTTTAGCGGCAGGTTTAGTTGCTAAAAAAGCCAAACAGCTAGGTATTAATGTAAAGCCATGGGTAAAAACCTCGCTGGCCCCTGGCTCCAAAGTGGTAACCGACTATCTGCAAAAAGCAGGCTTAATGGACGATTTAGAGTATCTTGGTTTTAACCTAGTCGGCTACGGCTGTACCACTTGTATTGGTAACTCAGGTCCATTAGCGAGCGAAATATCAGATGCGATTCAAAAGCACCAACTCATAGTAAGCTCTATTTTATCGGGCAACCGCAATTTTGAAGGCCGCATTCATCAAGATATTAAAATGAACCTATTGGCTTCACCACCACTTGTTGTTGCCTATGCCATTGCAGGACGAACAGATATTGATGTTTACAATGAACCATTAACGCACGATGAACAAGGTAACGATGTTTATCTAAAAGATATTTGGCCAAACGTAAAAGAAGTTAGTGACTTGGTAAAAGAAACGGTCACCAAGAGCATGTTTGAAAAGAACTACGCAAGCGTTTATGAAGGTGACCATCGTTGGCAACAAATTCAGGTTCCTGATGGAAAATTATACGACTGGGATGACTCATCTACGTATATTAAAAAAGCCCCTTTCTTTGATGGTATGACCGTCGAGCCTCCAGGTATTCCTACGATAAAGGGTGCACGCTGTTTAGCGAAACTTGGGGATTCTGTCACCACAGACCATATATCCCCAGCAGGTACTATTAAGGCAGACTCTCCTACAGGTACGTACTTAAAAGAAAACGACGTTGAAAAAGCTCAATTTAATTCATATGGCTCACGTCGCGGCAATCACGAAGTTATGATGCGTGGCACTTTTGCCAACATAAGACTGAGAAACCTTCTCGCCCCTGGTACGGAAGGCGGTGTAACTCGTACCCAACCTGACAATAACCTAGCCAGTATCTACGATGCGGCAATGTCATATCAGAAACAGAATACGCCACTTATTATTCTGGCCGGCAAAGAGTATGGTACGGGGTCATCCCGTGACTGGGCAGCGAAAGGCTCTCTGCTTCTGGGTGTAAAGGCGGTTATTGCACAAAGTTATGAACGAATTCACCGTTCCAATTTAATTGGCATGGGCGTGTTACCGCTGCAGTTTAAAGACGGGGAAAGTCATGAGTCTTTAGGCCTTACAGGGCAAGAGGTGTTTTCTATCGAGGGTTTACGTGACAAAGTCGATGAAGTAACTCTGGTGGCTGAAAAAGACAATGGTGAAAAAATAAACGTCCAAGCCGATTTGCGCATAGACACTCCAAAAGAATGGGACTACTACAAACACGGCGGCATATTGCAATATGTATTGCGTAATATGCTTACTAAATGACATTAGCCCTTTAAATGGCACAAAAAAGCCAAGGTGCATGAATGTAAAAGCATGAACCTTGGCTTTATTATAGCTCATTGTTTTGTTTTAAATATTACCAATCAAACATATTGCCCAGCACAAAAACCACTCGCCCACGCCCACTGGAAGTTATAGCCACCAAGCCAGCCAGTTGAGTAATGAGCACATCAATACTTTTTGAACGCTCCTTCTGGCAGGCCTGAATCGGCAATAATGGCTGCGACTAGCTCTATGCACAATGCATGAAAGGCAGCAATACCCTGATATTTAGAGTTGTCGGTAACCAGTTAAACTGGCTTTCGCTGATTTGGCAATAGCATGCTTAACAATGACTTTAATCTTCATTCGGCGTGGATGGACCTTTCAAATTCAAAGGCGAGACCGAGATAAAGGCTATATTGACAAATTATTGCTAGCAATGATTCATGCTATACTTTCTCATATACTCTATTTCTATATTGCTAAAGACGTTGTCTATATTCGACGTAAAATAGCTCTGCCTCTTTGTGAGTGAATTTTGTGCTATCTAATTATCGTTCTCGGATGACTTCTAGCGTTAACAACTCGGATCAATCTCAAGGTAACTTCACTACATGACACAAAGCAAATCGAAGGCTTCAAGTAAAAAGCAAGCTGAGGTACAACGAATAATCGACACTCTGTCTAAAGCAATTGCACAACACCGTTTAAAGCCTGGACAACGTTTAGTTGAGGCTCAGATTGTTGGAGCATTAAATGTGAATAGAAATCATGTTCAAACCGCTTTACAACGACTTTCTTTACAGCGAGTTGTGACAATTGAGCCAAATAGAGGTGCATTTGTCTCTCAGCCAAGCGCACAAGAAGCTCGAGAAATATTTGCTGCACGCCGATCTGTCGAGCGAGGTATTGTCGAAGCTATCTCAATAGAAAAAATTGAAAGACACTGGGATATAATTAACGCCCATATGTTAGGTGAGCTTGAAGTTACAAGCGGTACTGACCGACAAGCTATTGTAGGAAAATTAAGTGATTATCACCGCTTACTGGCTGATATATGTGATAACACAGTTCTTAAAGAAATATTCGACAATTTAATGGTACGTAGTTCATTAATTGTATCTTTATACCAACGCAATGATGTGCCAACATGCCAACACAATGAGCATAAAAAAGTACTTGATGCGCTGCGTCTAGGCGATAATGATTTGGCAGTAAAAGTGATGCTTGAACATTTAAATAATCTTGAAGCTGAGCTTGTTTTAGATGACAACCAAGGATTAGATATTGATTTAGCCAGTGCTCTAAAGGATATTTAAATCAAGTAATCAATAAAGTGGGTGCCCTCCAACACCCACTTTATGTGATTTTACTAGTCAGGAAAAAATAGCTCTACTTCTTTGCGTTCAAACGTTATTTTACCTCGTTTCAAGCCCATAGTTGGTGCTAACACTGTGGCAATTACTTCAGACTCATTTTGAGCATTAAAAAAATTGACGTCAGCATCCATTCCAACTCTTATTCCATAGTTTGATAAACTCATTAATTTAGCTGAGTCAGTAGATATCCAGTGCATACACTTTGACAACTCGCTTTGAGTCGCTAATTGGGCCACATTGGCGTACAAATTAGCTTGGCGTATTTGTGACGCATCACCGTAGGGTGTGAAAGGATTTTCTATATTATTACTTGATATCGAACAACAAACGCCAGCTTTAGCAAGAGACATTAATGGTGCAACTCCTCGTGGAATATTATATTGATGGTCCCGCCCAGTTAGGAATAAGTCAGTACTAGGTAACGCTGTCAGTTGTACGCCAGCAGAAGCCATTTTTTTGGCTATTATATAAAGCTTCTCAGGTTCAATAGCTGATAGTTTTGTAACATGTCCAACAGTTACACGGTGTTGATAATTAAATTTTTCGGTCATCTCGATAATATAAGGCAGGCTCATATTATTAGGATTAAGATCAAAATCTAAATGAAAATCTAGATCAACGTCGTATTTAGAAGCCAACTTAAAAAGCGTTTCAATTTGCCGCTGAGGTTCACTGTCAGTGTATGGACACCCACCTAGGAGGTCTGCCCCTTGCTGCAATGTTTGCTCTAATAACTCAAATGTACCTGGATTATTATGTAAGCCTTCCTGAGGGAATACACAGAGTTCAACAGTCATGGCCCAAGCATAGTCAATTTTTAATTGTTTAATGGCATTGAAACTAATTAAACCAATAACAGGGTCAATTTCAACATGAGTACGCATAAAACTTGTACCTTGTTTTATCGCTTTTTCAATCACTTTTTTTCCACGTTGATATACATCATCATAAGTAAAAGAGGCTTTTGCTTTTGCAGTTTGCGTAATGGCTTCTTCTAGCGTGCCCTCTTTTAACTGACAGCGGGAAAAAATGCATGCCTTGTCTAAATGAATATGTGTTTCAATTAAAGCTGGCAATATAAGCTGACCTGCAGCATCGATAATAGTTTTATTCGAAAGCGCTGATTTATTTTCAAGATTTTGTTTTTTAAACCCTTCCTCTTTTTTCTGCTTTAGGCTCTGAATATCAATGAATTTACCATCTTTAATAAACAATGAATAAAGTTCATCTTTTTCATTTAATCGAGCATTTTTGATAATGACATCTGCCGACATTAACTGCCCCCCATGTATGCTTGCTCAAGCTCTGGATTAGCTAATAACTCTTTAGCATTAGCAGATTTTACAATTCGACCTGTTTCTAACACGTAGCCTCGATCTGCAACTTGTAATGCTAAATTAGCCATTTGATCTACCAATAAAATAGTAACACCATCATCGCGCAATGTTGCTAAAGCATCGTACAATTCACCTATCATAGCTGGAGCCAAGCCTAAAGAAGGTTCGTCCAACAATAAGACTTTCGGTTTTGCCATTAGCGCACGCCCAACAGCGACCATTTGTTGCTCTCCTCCAGACAAGAGTCCAGCCTCTGAGTCAATACGATCTTGCAGTCTGGGAAAGCGGTTTAAAATTTCATTTATCTCAGCATTTTCATCAACGATATCCGTACGTGAATAGGCCCCCATTAATAAATTATCTCTCACTGATAAATTCGTAAAAAGCTGGCGCCCTTCAGGTACCAGTGCTAAACCTCGATGTGCAATTTCATTGGCACTCAATTCATTAATATATTCATCCTGTAATCCAATGTGACCTGAAATTGGCCTTTTCAGTCCAGCTAACGCTTGTAAAATACTACTTTTCCCGGCTCCATTAGCGCCCAATATGGCAACTAATTCACCAGGATAAACGACAATATCAACATCGTGAACGACAGGTGCTGCTCCATAATCAACGCTTAACTTTTTACAAAACAGAACAGCATCCTTATTACCTTTCCAAGGAGATTTTCTTGGTTGAGCTTGATAATCAGTTCCTCCCAGATAGGCTTCAATAACAGTTTTATCTTGGCGAATAATATTCGGTGCTCCCTGAGCAATGGGTTTTCCAGCATCCAATACAAGTATTTGATCACTAACCTCCATAACTAATGGCATATCATGCTCAACCAAAATAACAGCAATACCATAACTTGCGATTACCCGTAACAATGCAGATAACTTGTCGGTGTCTTGTCGACTTAAACCTGCGGCTGGCTCATCAAGCAATAACACCCAAGGACGAGTCGCTAAGGCACGTGCAATTTCTACTAATCGACGATCTACATGCGGTAAATCTTGGCTGGGTGTATGAATTGAGCCGCTATAGCCAACTAAAGCCAATAAATTTAAAGCCAGTTCTTTTTGACCTGTTTTTTGAGAAACAAATGGGGTTCCCATGTAGCCTTGCTGCATGGCCGATAAAAGGTTTTCCAATACCGACATGTGATCAAATAGTTGGCTAGTTTGATATGTGCGGGCAATACCACTACGTGCGATTTGATACGCATTTTTACCCGCTAATTGCTCACCAAGTTCAATACAGCCTTGATCCGGCTGATAGAAGCCACTAATCATATTAAGTACGGTGGTTTTACCTGCTCCATTAGGACCGATAATACTAGTCACGTTACCTAAAGAGGCGTCAAAGCTGACAGATTGCGCTGCTTTAACGCCACCAAACTGAATACCAATATTATCTACTTTCAAGCCAGTTATGGCATTGCTCGCACGATCATAAAACTGGAGGAGTAACTGCTGATTAACTAATTTAGGTGGTAGCTCAATTTGAGTTTTAGCAAAACGTCTTTGTAATTCCCCAAATAACCCACGAGGTGCGCCCCATAGAACAGAAAGTAAAAGTGCTGCAAAAATCAGTAAACGATACTCTGCTAGCGGAGACAGCATTTCCGGTAACACAACCACAATTATCGCGCCAAACACAGGCCCCCATAATGTGCCGGTCCCTCCTATAATAACGACTAAAACAAATAAAATTGATTGTGAAAATGGAAAGGTACTTGGACTGATATACATCATCAATGGAGGAATAATAGCCCCCGCTAGACCAGTAAACCAAGCCGATATAGCAAAAGCGGCTGTTTTTGTTTGAATGGGATTAAAGCCTAATGAACGAGCCGCAATTGGACTCGCTTTAACTGCTCGCATGGATTTCCCCCAACCACTGTTATACAGCAGAGCATAAGCAAAGAGAGAGATGCACATTAAAAATGAAGCAGCTAATGCTAATAACTGATTGGGATCAATATCGCCTAAAGTAGGCATGGGAATCCCCATTAGCCCGTTGGCACCACCGGTGAGACCACGCCACTCCATTAGACCGTGATGAACTGCAAATGCAAATGCAATAGTTATCATAGCTAAGTAAGGTCCACTTACTCGTAAGGCAGGAATGGCAAGAAGAATACCTACAAAACCACTCACAAATGCGGCAATAATAATGGCGAATACAAATGGCACTTCATTTATGAGCAGCAGTGCACTTACATAGGCGCCAATCGCGTAAAAAGCAATGTGGCCAAAACTGATTTGCCCACTCATTCCCATTAAAATATTTAGCCCCACCCCCACAAGTACAGTTAACACACAGAGCGTGAAGACTAATAACGAATAACTATCTAGCAAAAAACATAAGGTAAAACTAACTAGGGTTAATAACCCTAGTCCAAAGAATGATTTATTATTCATCATTGTCATACTTTAACCGCCTGCCCGCGACCAAATAAGCCATTAGGTTTAATAGCTAATGCCGCAATAACTAAAGAAAATGTAATGATCTGAGTAAATGCAGATCCAAAATAAATGGTAATAATGGCCTCTGTTAAACCAAAGATAATCCCTGCAGCAAAAACACCTTTAGCGCTAGAAATGCCACCTAAAATTGCCACTGCAAATGCTTTTAGACCAAATAGTGTCCCCATGTCAGAGTGCACAGCAAATAATGGTGCGATTAAAATACCAGCAACAGCAGCAAATACAGTTGATATCGCAAAACTAATTGCGACGACTTTTGTCACATTAATGCCCATCAACTGAGCAGATTTTGGGTTTTGTACACATGCCTGTAATACTTTACCTAATTTCGTATATTTGCGGATTGCCACTAAAGCAATAGCGATAGCCAAACCGACAACAGGAATGATTATCTGCATGGCATACACTCCGGCCCCCAAAATATCCAAACTAAAATTAGCTAGCTCACTTGTGAACTGACGTGGCTCTTTACCAAATGAAAATAAAGCTAAATTATCAACTAAAATCCCGCCAGCGACGGTAGCCATTAACCAAGCTTCAGAACCTCTACTAGCAAAAGGCCTTACTAAAAATCGTTCGATAGCTAAGCCATAAACTGCGCATATCAGTAAAGTCAAAAAGAACGCAATCCAATAAGATACTCCCCAAGTAATACAGAGAGTGTATGCCAGTACAGCGCCGATCATCATGGCGCTCCCTTGAGCAAAATTAACAGTATTATTAACGATATAAGTAATGTGGAAACCTAGAGCCAGCAAGGCATACATACTGCCTAAACCTAAACCAGTTATTATTGCTGCTGATAACATGAAAAACCTCAAATTAAATAAAAGCGTCCTTGCTTAGAGATATATGAAATTACTTCACAGGTACAATTTGATCATTAACAAACTGGGTGAAAACGTAATCGTCTGGACCAATAGCATCGTGTTGATCATGACTGAATGGTTTATTAAAGGTTTTTATCAAGCCAGTGTAAGATTCAATTGCATAATAACCATTACGGATATCTTTGCCTTTCGTAGAGCCAGCATTTTCGATAGCTAAAGCTGTCAGATGCATAGCATCGTAAGCATTTGCAATACCTACCGCTGGCGTCACATCCGCAGTTGATTTAATTTCAGGGTATTTTGCTTGTAGCTCAGAGAATACTTCGCCCCCTTTGCCTGATGCTGTATCTGTAAATACAAAGGTTTGAATGAAATGCACACGATCGGCTGTTGGACCTGCTAACTCACCAAAACGACCACCTGCAGGCCCCCAATGAGAGACAACAGGCACATCCCACCCCATTCGCTCTAATGATTTTACAACTTGAGCAGACGGTGCAACGTTAGCTACCATTAATAGAGTATCCGTACCTTTTTCTCTTAAACGCGTTAATTGTGGAACAACATCCAAATCACTTGATTCAATACGCTCTATACCTGTATAGGCAATGTCTCGAGACTCTAGCGCAGCTTTGAAACCTTGCTCGTTTGATTCACCCCAAGGGTTATTGATCAAAATCATGCCTGGTTTTTTCATCGCATAGTTCTTTATAGCGTATTTCACTAAGGCCTCATCAACAATTTCATCTACCGCTGACACACGAAAAACATAGTTCTCCTTCGCACCATTCTTGGTAATAGGTGTTCCTGCAGCCCAAACCCCCATAAACGGAAACTTCATTTGATTAGCCAACGGAACAATAGCCATTGATACAGGTGTATCTAAACCACCAAACAAAACCGCAACCTTTTCTCTTTGGATTAATTCACGAGCAGCAAGTAACCCTTTAGATGGATTGCTTTCATCATCCCGACGAATCAACTCTAGAGGGCGCCCTAAAACACCACCGCTAGTATTAATTTCGTCAATAGCAATAGTAAGGCCTCGAGTAATAGCCTCACCTGACTTTGCAGACTGCCCTGAAAGTGCAGCCACTAAACCAATTTTGATAGGTTCTGCTGCATGAACATTTATAGAACTAACCAGTAAAGCTGCACTGGCAAGGCAAAAAGTTTTTTTTACGGTTGTTTTTAATTTTTCAAAGATCATAAAATACCCTCTCGTTGATTAATTGCTAGCTATTATGTATTAATTGCTAGCAATATAGATGCCAAGCTTTATTGGGGGGTATTTATAGATAAAACGCACTACCTGAGAGCAAAATGAAAAAAAACGCACTAGTTAAGCCCGTAAATTAATTGCAGAGGAATAATAAACACATGACTGAATTAGAAAGCGCAATTGAGGTAGTCAGTAACTTCTTAACTTTTTCAATGGTTCCAGACCCAGAAAAAGCAGCTACATTTATGAGTGAAGATGTAAAAATCACTTTTACTGGCCGCAGAGAAATGGCGAATACTCAAGCGATAACATCATTCAACAAAGATCGTTATTTGTGGGTAAAAAAATCAATAAAGCAATATGATGCTGTGCAAAAAGACGATCATTGTGTCGTGTACTCTATTGGTTTTTTATATGGTCAATGGCCAAATGGACAAGAATTTCATGGAAATCGATACACTGATCGCTTCGAAGTCCGAAATGGAAAAATAACCAAAATGGACGTCTTAAACGATAGCGCAGAATGGATTCTAGCACCTCAAATAAATAGGGTAAGTGAATATTAAACAAGATCTGTAAATACCGCTATGCCTACTTAGAGAGCATTTAAGATTAGGGGAATTCCCACATCCCCTAATCTTACTCAACTACTATAAAACTGCTTCACTAACGATCTAATTTCAAAAACACTTTAAACATATTGCCCAGCACAAAAACCACTCGCCCAGGCCCATTGGAAATTATAGCCGCCAAGCCAGCCGGTCACATCGAGCACTTCACCTATAAAGTAGAGACCTTTTTGTTTTTGTGATTCAAAAGTTTTCGAAGACACTTCGTTGGTGTTTACGCCACCTAGGGTTACTTCTGCAGTGCGATAGCCTTCGGTGCCATTAGGAGAAATGTCAAAGTTCGCGAGATAATTGAACAAACTGTCGATCTGTTCGTTCGAGGTTTGTGCGCTGCGCTCAGTTAACCAAGGGAATTCAGTTTTTATTAGCTCTACCAATCGCTTTGGCAAAACATTAGACAAAAAGCCCTCGTAGCTCTTTTTCGGAGTACTTTGGCGAATATCAAGTAAGTCGACTAACGACAAGGTCGGAGCAATATTAATGCTAAGGGCTTCGCCTGGCTGCCAAAAATTGGTGATTTGTAATATGGATGGACCGCTCACGCCACGGTGAGTAAACAACATTGGCTCTTGGAAAGTGACGCCATTTGCCGTTGCGGATATTTCACAGGCAATACCTGATAGCTCAGAAAATTGTGCTTTACGATCTGGCTGTACAGTAATAGGTACCAAGCTAGCACGTGTCGATAAAATATCATGTCCAACTTGCTTGGCTATATCGTAACCAAAACCTGTAGCGCCCATGGTAGGAATTGATAAACCACCTGTGGCAACCACAAGCGATTTACAAACAAAGTCTCCTTGATTAGTTTTAACAACGGTCTGCCCGTCTTGAAAATCAATATTATGAATTTTTGTGTTTAACTTTAGCTCTGCACCAGACCACTCAAGTTCAGTCAGTAAAATATCAAGCAGGTCTTTTGCGGAGTGTTCACAGAATAATTGCCCTGGCGTTTTCTCAACATAGTCCAGACCATGGCGATCCACGAGATCAACAAAGTCTTGAGATGAAAAGCGACGTAGTGCAGAAATGCAAAAGTGTGGGTTTTCAGATAAGAAATGTTTAGGGGCAGCATCCAAGTTTGTGAAGTTACAACGTCCACCACCGGACATCAGAATTTTTTTCCCCGCTTTATTGGCGTGATCCAACACCACTACTTTTTTACCACGGTAAGCCGCAGTCGCCGCACACATTAAACCAGACGCTCCGGCACCAATTACGATCACATCAACGTTATCCACAACCAACCTCTTTGCTTATTTGTGGCTGCATTATAGTGTCTAGCTCATTTATTGCCATCGAATCAGATGACTTTTGTATCAAATTACAGCAAAAAAAGAACATCAAAATCTTGTCCACAGAAACCGTTAAGAAGGCTGTGGGAATCATTAAAAACCCCTTTAAATTCAATCAAGTAAATAAAATCAAACATTATTTTTTAATTTTTTAAAAAACCTTATCTAGGTCAAAATCAATAATTTTTTCTAGAAATGCAAACTATTTTTAAAAAAGTCTCTGTACAAATTAACTGTCTGGATATACAGTACTGTATAAATAAACAGTAAAGATATTTTAAGGATGTAGATATGATCAAGCTATTAAGCCCTACTCATAATATTCATAAAATCGTACTTCTAGGCGTTATTGCTTTGGCTTTGTACGCGCCAGCTAAAGACCTTATTAAGTTTTCTGAAACACATTTTTCAAAAGAAAGTATTCAGATCATCGATGCATCATTTGGTACTAATATGCCTTGGCAGGAAGCGAGCTCTTCTTATGTCAAAGTGAATCAAAATGCACAAACAAGCCTTTCTCGCTCACAAATCATCTATACAAAATTACGTTTTAGTAATCCGACATCAGAACCTCAAACATACCGTAAAATTTGGCTTAACTTTTCTCATGAGAATGGCGATCAGGAATACACTACTGATTACACCTTATATAACTCAGAAACTCGCCAGCGATTGATTGGACAATCTATTCAATTGGGACCAGATAGTAGTATTGATGTGGTTGCTGCTTATCGCTTTATTCCAAGCTATAAACATAAATCACCCGTTAGTATGAGTGTTTCTTGGGAAGGCCAAAGTTTATTGAGAGATAAAGCATGTGAATATAGTCTTCACAATACAGCCGGAAATACATTTCAATATCAGTGCGGACAATAGCGCAAACACAGAAAACGCAAAAAACATGCAAGAAAGTTATTGATAATCGTTTTTATCTCCAATATTATGCAAGCACAAATAATTTTGGAGCCTCAAACATGAAACGATTGTTAACCCCCATCGCAATGTGCGTTACAGGTGCGATGCTTACAGCGTGTGGACCAGCCACAGTAAAACAAGAGTCTAGCGCCATTACTGCAGATTCCGTTGTTGTTCATTACGCTGATATTGCAGAAGCAGTTTATAGTGACTCACTAACTACAGCGAAAACGTTACGCTCCTCTATCGATACTTTTTTAGCCAATCCAACAGAAGCTAATTTGAAAGCAGCTCGAACCTCTTGGATTGCAGCTCGCGTTCCTTACCAACAAAGTGAAGTCTATCGTTTTGGCAATGCAATCGTTGATGATTGGGAAGGCAAGGTAAATGCTTGGCCACTGGATGAAGGCCTAATCGATTATGTTGCAGCCGATAGCTACGGCACAGAATCCGATCTAAACCCACTTTATGCCGCTAATGTTATCGCATCTAAAAGCCTTATTATCGGCGGCGAGAAAGTCGATACCACTCATATCACCCCTGAGCTTATTGCCAACAGCCTCCAAGAAGCTGATGGCGTAGAAGCAAATGTTGCCAGTGGTTATCACGCCATTGAATTTTTGCTATGGGGTCAAGATCTAAATGGCACAAACCCTGGTGCTGGCGAACGCCCTGCTACCGATTTCGATCTTAATAACTGTACTAATGGTAACTGCGATCGTCGTCGTGACTACTTAGTTGCGGCTACCGACTTGCTGATTTCTGACTTAGAAGAAATGGCTAACAATTGGAAAAATGGTGGTGCTGCACGTGTTGCCTTACTTGAGCAAACACCAGAACAAGGCCTATCCACTATCTTAACTGGCATGGGAAGCTTGGCGTATGGTGAATTAGGTGGTGAGCGTACTAAACTTGGCTTAATGCTTCATGACCCTGAAGAAGAGCATGACTGTTTTTCTGACAACACTCATTGGTCACATTACTATGACGCCAAAGGCATCAAAAATGCTTACCTAGGTGAATACAAACGTGTCGATGGTAGCTGGGTAAAAGGCGCATCTCTATCTAATCTTGTATCTAAACAAAACCCTCAGTTAGATTCAGAAATGAAGCAAAAGCTAAATGAAACAGAAGCGGCTGCTCAAGCAATGGTAGATGCGGCTAAAAAAGGCCAAACTTTTGATGTGCTTATTGCAATGAATAACACTAAAGGCAATCAACTCGTCCAAACTTTTGTTGATTCCTTAGTTAATGAAACCCGTACTACTGAAGCGATTATTCATCAACTGGACCTACAAGGCATTGCGCTTGAAGGATCAGATAGCCTAGATAACCCTGGCGCTGTGTTTGAATAAATAATTGTTTACAATAAAAGCTCTAATAAAAGTCAGGGAAGACTTTGTCATCTAGTCAGTTAATGGTATTTGTCTATTTATGACAGCGTATTATAGAAAATTGTGCTTTCTCATAGCTGGCGTTTACGCCAGCTTTTTTTGTTTCCAGAATCTTGCCATTGCCGACAACTATTCTAAACCTCTTGCCGGAATTGGAATTGAAGACAAACTCGATTTCCATATAGGAAAGAACGTCTTTCAAAAGCTATGGGTACCCTCACCGTCATCAACAACAGCCAGTGATGGTTTAGGCCCTTTATTTAACACTCGCTCTTGTAACAATTGCCATATCAATAACGGCCGCGGTCATGCTCCTGAAGAAAATGTTAGTGGCGTATCTGTACCGTCTTTCTTAATACGCCTTGGAAAGTCTTATCCAGCTTCATACACACCGCCTCAAAATATTTACCCTCATATTGGAGACGAACATTACGGACATCAATTTCAAGGCCAAAGCTCACCTGGTATTCAGCCTGAGGGAGATTATTACCTCACTTACGACACGCATATTGAAACATTAAAAGACAACACCAAGGTCGAGTTAAGAAGCCCAAATCTCCACTGGCACACTCTTAATTATGGTAATTTTGAAAAAAGCACTCGGTTCACCATGCTGACCTCACCAGCGTTAATAGGAATGGGCTTACTCGGTAATATCCCAGCGAAAGACATTATTGCCAAGGCAGATCCAGACGATAGTAACAACGATGGTATAAGCGGTCGCGTTAGCTGGATAAAAAATGGAGACAATATCCTTGTAGGCCGTTTTGGCTATAAGGCATCGATGCCCACGGTTAGCGCACAAAATCAGTCAGCCTTTAACACTGACTTAGGACTATCAACACCATTAAACCCATCACCCTACGGTGACTGCACTGAATTTCAAAGAGATTGCCTAGAAAGCCCAACAGGCAATAGCCCACATTTAGACAATTTAGAAGTCGACAAACAACAGACTAGATTGGTAGATTTGTTTGTATCTCTGTCTTCCCCCCCTGCAATGCGCAACTTGTCTAATAAAACATTTTTAGAGGGCAAACGTTTTTTTGATGATGGCGGCTGTGCTAGCTGCCACACACCGAAAATGAAAACCGGCAGTAGCTCAGAATTTTCCATTTTAAACAATCGGACCTTCTACCCTTTTACCGATATGTTGCTACATGATATGGGACCTGCACTCGCCAGTGGCTTCCCAAGCTTTTCAGCCAGTCCAGCTGAATGGCGCACAGCGCCCTTATGGGGTATTGGTTTATCAAAAAAAGTGTCAGGCCGTGTGAGCTTCCTTCACGATGGCAGAGCTCAAACCATCGAAGAAGCTATTCTTTGGCATGGTGGAGAAGCGAATCAGAGCAAAGAATTTTACAAAAATCTCAATAAAGAACAACGCGAAAAACTCATCTACTTTTTGGAGTCGCTTTAATGAAATACTTTCCAAAACTAATTGCCATAGCAATTAGTGCTACATCCCCTTTGTTAGCGTCTGCAGGCCAATGGGAAGGTCCTCTTAATGGTATTGTCGATAATGTCGTAAAACAAGGCTACGCATCCTATTCCGAGTCTTCCAAAACACTACAACAAAAAACAAACACACTTTGCCGCTCCCCATCACAAGAAACACTTAAAAACGCACAAGATGCCTTTCAGTCCAACGCTCTAGATTGGCAGCAAGTTCAGTGGCTAAACTTTGGTCCTGTCACCTACTTTATGCGTTATTATGCTTTTGAATATTGGCCAGATAAAAAAGGCGTAACTCAACGACAGCTCAGATCGCTTGCACAAGGCGAATCAAAAGTAATGGACGCACCCAAATTCTGGACATCAGCAAGTATTGCAGTACGCGGCCTGACCGCTATAGAAAGCTTGCTTTATCACCCAGATTTCCAGCCTCTCCAGGCTGCTAAGCATTGCCGATTGCTGGAAAAAGTAACAATACATCATTTTGAAAGCGCCGACGCGGTTGCGACTCAGTGGCAAAATGGCAAAGCACAAGATTGGGTATTTGATGAAGAAGGCATGGGGCTTGATCCTGAAAAAATCGCTTTAGAGCAATTTCTACAGCAATGGGTCGAGCATATGTCAGCCGTCAAAGACGCCAAACTTGAAACACCTATTGGTTATAATAGCCGTGAGAACTTAAAACTAGCCGAGTTCTATAGAAGTGACCTCCCGCTTAAAGCTATCCAAAAAAATCTTAAATCATATCGCGAAATATATCATGCAGGCTCTCCTTCGTTATTCGATCTCGCGAAACAGAAAGACCCGGAGCTTGCAGAACAGTTTGAAGCGCAACTTACTCAAAACCTTAAGCTAGCACTCCAGTTACCCAGTGATTTTTTTCACCTCAACGCCACATACTCGCAAGAAAAACGCATTGCTCTCGCAAAACCTTTAGTTCAATCAATCTCTAACAGCCAATCCTACCTAACTAGCTTAGTCACCCAACTAGGTTTCCAAATTGGCTTTAACAGTAGAGATGGAGACTAAAAAACGATGCTTTCAAGACGGTCTTTCCTTGCGATGAGTAGTGCTTTGGGCGGTTCAGTCATCGCAGCACCTTCATGGGCTGCCTTGGTGGACCAAGATGCCAACACAAAATTCTACGCCTCTGCGTACTCGCTCAATGAACAAGAGCATTATTTTGGACTATTTAACGACACAGGAAATCTATCATGGGCAACTAAGTTGGGTGCTAGAGCACATGCTCCAGTTGTTCATCCAACGCAAAGTATTATAGGAATTGTTGCTCGACGCCCTGGATTCTTTATGGAGTTTTTTGATGTCTCAACCCATCAAAAAGTTCTTCATATTACACCGAGCAAAGAGCATCACTTTTATGGTCACGCCCTTTTCAGTAAAGATGGTAAACGCCTGATTACTCAAGAGAACCATTACCCATCAGGACAAGGTAAAGTATTTATCCGCCAATGGCCGAGCGGTGACATTATTCAGTCATTTAGCAGTAATGGTGTTGGCCCACATGAATCCGTGCTCTTAGGTGATAATACTTTGGTGATTGCCAATGGCGGTCTCATGACCCATCCGGATGAAGACAGAAAAATTTTGAATCTGGACACCATGCAACCCAATGTCACTTACCTAAACCTCGATAACGGCAAGGTATTAAATCAATCAAAGAATAGCAACGACTTACACCAGTTAAGCATTCGTCACCTAGATGTTAATCAGCAAGGTACGGTTGCACTGGGTTTTCAATATCAAGGTGAAATATGGGATCAAGTGCCTCTTGTTGCGCTATCCCAGCTTGACCAATCAACTTTAGAATATTTACCTATCCCAGAAGAAGTAAGAATTCGCTTTAAGCAATACTGCGGAAGTGTCTGTTTCGATGCATCTGGAGAAATATTAGCCATAAGCACACCAAAAGGCGGCTTGGTTGCCTATTGGCACGTCAACTCAAAAACGTTTTTGGGTATCGATAATTGCCGAGATGTTTGTGGCCTGTCAACAACCAACAATGCCCACGAATTTTTATTAACCAGTGGAACTGGCGCAATACTTAAAAGTAACCCAGTGCAAAACTCAACCACCCTGATCAAGAAACATACAAGCCTGCACTGGGATAACCATTTACGCCTAATAGCTACATAATTTTTCAAATATATGAAAAACTAACGTAGTCAAATAACCTCTTTTTAGGTACTGTTTATTTTGAGCCACAAATAACTGTGGCTTATTTTTCGCATTATGAAGTTGATTAATGTTTATTGATTTTCTTAAGACTTATTTTTTAGCCGATTCAGACTCCTCAATCGGAAAAGGCCAAAAGACCTTCCAGCAAAGCGCACTCAGAATTTTACTGGCGCTTACTATCTGCATATTCGCAATATCAGAATTACACTCTTTATTCGCACACAGTGATATTGCGCTAATCGGGTTAAATACGCTTTACCTTAGCCTGCTTGTTGGGCTGCTTCTACTTAGCAACAAGTACACAAAAGTCACCGCGGTATTGTTTCTTTTAGTTCTTATCACCACGAGTATTTTGCTATTAAGCTTAAGCAACGAGTCCTATGCTGAAAAATACGCTCTCGTCTCTTTATACTCGTTACCACTCATTACTAGGCTTTTATTCAGCTTTAAAGCCTCTCTAGCAGCAATGGCTTTTAACCTCTTGCCTTTTTGCTTGATAGCAATAAAAAACAATGACCTTGAGCAAATAGATACGACGTCTTTTTATTTTCAGCTGCTCACTTTTGTCACACTTAATATTGGTCTACCTCTTGCTGTTTCAAGAATCATTCAAATGCTTGAAAACAATGTCTCTCACATGAGACTACTCTACAAAAAGCTCAATGATAATTACGCTATGTATGAAGAGTTTTTTGAAAATACAGGTACACCGACTCTGTTATGCGATCAGAAAGGAAAAATATTAAAAGCCAATCAACTAGCTCGTGAATTACTAACAGGAGCAGAGCAACATGACTTTGTAGACTCAAGCATAATAGATTGGCTCACACCAGTGCACGAGACTAAAAAGGCATTTTGGCAATCTAGCCTTGTGGAGTGCACCTTAAAACAAAAAAGTGATATGTATATTGAGATTCGCCGAGTCACACTGACACAACACGGCCATTACGCGCTCCACCTACATAACAACACGCAGCTATATGCTATCCAACAAGAACTGGAAAGCACCCAACAAACCAATAGCCGATTAGCACATTTTGACTTACTGACTTTGCTGCCAAACCATAGACACTTTTGCACACAGATCAACCAACGAATTAAAGAGCAAGACAAGCACTTAACCGGTGCCATGTTTATCATTAGAATCAGCCAGTTCAAGCTACTCAATAAACAATATGGCAAAGACAACGCAAACAAAGTCATTCTTAACTTTGCCAAGACACTTCAGAAAAAGCTGTCAGACCAAGCGATTATAGGTCGATTGCGTGGTGTTAAATTTGCTTGTTTTGTACCGCTTGGACAAGCCTATTTGATTCAAAAAAACCTATCGACGCTCATTCGTTCCGTCTTACCCAATCAAATTATGGTTAATGGCAGTCGCCTTAACATGGACTATCAAGTCGGTATAGCTTATTACCATACAGATGGGAAGAACGCAGAAGAGCTACTTGAACACTGTGAAATGGCACTAGAATATTCAACCAGCACCGAACGTCTTTCCTACTACAATCACAACCTTGAAAACAAACTCGTTGAAGAGCACAAGTTAGGCCTGAAGCTAAGCTCGGCGGTTAAAAATAAAGAAATCTGTATTTGGCTTCAGCCACAAGTTTCTCCAAACGGACAAATATGCTCATTTGAAGCCTTGGCCCGCTGGCAAAATGATGGAAAATTCGTTCCTCCCACCACCTTTATCAAAGTTGCCGAGAAGCTAGGCCTACTGCCTTTATTAGCAGAGAATCTAGTTCGAGAGCTTGTCGCCACCTTATCCGAGTGGCACAAAGAGCACATATACACACCAGTTGCTTTCAACCTAGCCGGCCAAGAACTAATGAACGACACTTTCTTCGCTCTGCTTATGGCCCTGATATCGGATAACCCATGGTTGGCTGATATGATGGAACTAGAGATCACTGAAACCAGCTCGGTAATGACTCACCCGTTAATACATAAACGCTTAAGAAGCTTGTCTCAATATGGCTACTCAATCGCCATCGATGACTTTGGTACGGGCCAGGCCTCTCTAGGTCAGTTAGTAGATATCCCAGCGAACATACTTAAAATCGATCGTCGCTTTGTGTCACCTTTACCAGGTGACCAACGCCATGTCGATATAGTGAAGTCCACCATACAGCTTGCTGAATCACTTGGCATGAAAGTCATTGCCGAAGGCATAGAAACAAAAGAACAAGCCACATTATTGGCTGCTCTAGGTTGTAACACACTACAAGGCTACTATTTCGCTAAACCTTCTCCTCTGTCTGATTGGACGGCACAAGACAACGCCAAAGCAAAAGAACTGCGCATGGTTTATTAAGATCAAACCAACAAGACATTTGCGCGCTCACAAAACCACCAAACTACAGATATAAAAAAGCCAGAGTTCAATTTGAACTCTGGCTTTTTTAAACACTACATCTATCAGAACAACTTAGAATGCCATGTTCATCGCTACAGAGATAACGTTGGCAGACGATTTGTAATCTGCGTCTAAAGTACCGCGAGAAGCGTCTTCTTGACCGCTAGCTGTAAAATTACGATCAACCGATACATCGTCTATCATCACATGGGTAAAAGCAAAGGTCGCAGACGTCATGTCGTTGAAATCGTATGTAGCACCCACTGAAATCCACTTACGATCGCCATCAGGTGTACGAGCAGAACGGTATTCATCCGTCACAGGGGAGTTATCCATTGCAACACCAGTACGCAAAGTCAGCTTGTCTGAATGCGCGTAGGTTAAGCCCGCAGAATACATCCACTGGTCCTCAAACCCGAAAGTAAGAACTGAATTTGGCTGATTGCTATCAAAGTCAATATTGATACCATCCATTGCGCCCCAACCAGTGCGTATGGCACTAAGGCCTAAAGTCAACTTAGGTGTTAAGTCCTGTTCAACACCTAATGTAAGCACTGAAGGAAAATCAATTGAATCACTAACATTAGTATTAATCAATTGGTATCCCGCTCCAGCAGTAGTAAGCCCTTGATTTACACCGGCAACATTTTGGTATTTAACATCGCCTTTAAAATCAAAGCTAACTTCACTGCGATATCCCAAACCAATGCGAGTCCCCTTTCTTGGCTCTAACGCTACACCAAGACTGTAACCATAACTGGTATCATCCGCTTCAATCCGACCAATACCTTCTCCACCCGCCGCCGCAGTAGAAGTACCAACAGCAGACTCAAGAACAACTTCCGCCTTATGGATCTGAACACTCGCGCCAACTGATGCCCAATCATTAACACGATGCGCTAGAGAAAAGCTAAGTGCTATATCTTGAATGGCCGTTTCTGTCGCATGGAAGCGCCCAGCCCAATCTTGCCCATAGTCACCAGACAAACCGAACGGCACATTTAATGCAATACCTGCAACTGTTTTATCAGATATTGGTTTAGCGAAGTAAAAAGAAGGAACCAAAGTGTTGTCAACAGAATCATTTGTAGCACCATCAGCTGATAAATCTTTCGCTCCCCCCGCTAAAGCTGGAGTAGCATCATCAGCTGAGTTAAGTGTTACATCCATTGTGGGTATAACATAAGCGCCAGATACATAGACGGTCGTTGATTTAGCATTAGTTAATAAAGCAGGGTTCCAGAAGCTAGCAGAGATGTCTTCATTCGAAGCCGCCACCCCGCCTAAGGCTTTACCCGAAGCTGTGGCGCTGTGATCATTTAAGGCAAAACCTGCTGAGTAAGCTGATGACGCTGCAGCAACCGAAGCGGCAACCAGACTTGCACGAAACAAGAATTTTGAGGAGGTAGTCATAAATAAGCTCCATTGTTATTTTTATTGGAAAATTTATTTTTAATCTTTAAATCCCTTATACGCTTCAAGTATAGAAGCACATAACCTGATATTACCAGTAAGTATGTCTTACGCAATACAATATTTGTAAATTATCTCATCAAATTAAAAATAGCAGACTGCAACACAAGCAAGCCAGAAACCTATCAAGCTTTATCTAAATCGTTATTACACTTAAGAGCTATAAAATTTTGACACAGAGAGTTAAGACAGAAATGTGTTTAAGCAGAGAGTAATTAAAAGGTAAAAAGAAGCAATGAAAACTCTTATAAGAGATATTAATGAAGAAATAGATGGTGGGTGTGGAGAGGTTCGAACTCCCGACATTCGCCTTGTAAGGGCGACGCTCTCCCAACTGAGCTACACACCCAATCATATTTTACATCTATAAGATGTGGAGTTACCTTTTCCTGAGTTAATAGATTTATATATTAGAACTAAGGAAAATGGCGGAATGGACGGGACTCGAACCCGCGACCCCCTGCGTGACAGGCAGGTATTCTAACCAACTGAACTACCACTCCAACACAATCTAGTATTTTTGCTTTTACCTAAGTAAGAAGCCCACTTTCTAGTAAGTGGTGGGTGTGGAGAGGTTCGAACTCCCGACATTCGCCTTGTAAGGGCGACGCTCTCCCAACTGAGCTACACACCCAATCATATTTTACATCTATGAGATGTGGAGTTCTTAACTCCCTCTGATATGCGCCTTGTTAAGATAAAACTCCCAACTGAGCTACACACCCATTTCTAGATAACCATTAAGTTACCTTTAACTCTTTGCCACACTTTAATAAGTAATGGCGGAATGGACGGGACTCGAACCCGCGACCCCCTGCGTGACAGGCAGGTATTCTAACCAACTGAACTACCACTCCAACACAATCTAGCTTTTTACTTATTACTCATAAGTACCACTGCTTAGTAAGTGGTGGGTGTGGAGAGGTTCGAACTCCCGACATTCGCCTTGTAAGGGCGAAAAGTCAAAAGAACTTTAACTCACCTCAACTAACCACGCTGACGATTTTAACTTACTCTCATTAAAAATCAATAGCTTAGTAAAAAAAATATTGACTAAAAATAAAAGTTTGATGCTATCTCTGAACTTAAACATGCCAAGTTTTAAAAAAAGTTGGTCACAACATTACATAACAACAGCATTAAGTTAACTACGAACTAAATGAGCTTCGCTTGACAACGGGCGCAGATAATACAGCAATGATTTCCTATGTCTATAGTTATTTTTATTTTTTTCTAAGCCCCTTCGTAGGTAAGGAAGAAAGCTTTCACTTGCACTCAAGAAATAGCGACGAATAATAGGGTTATAAAATCAGATTGGCGTAATAATACGCGCTTCGCTCCCATCAGTTATACATGTCTTGATGACAAAATCTCGTAGGGAGTTGGGAATTATTCTTCTAGGAAAGATCATAATGGTCACTCTACGTAGCCTAACCAGACACTCATCCACTATACTAAGGTAAGATTTTTCAATTTTTTTGGGGCTTTGAATGATTGCTAAAACGATGGAAGCTCAATCAATACTAGAGCTAATAAATGACATCTTCCCCGGCTACGACATCATGTCACCAACCGATTATTCAGCCATAGTTCGATCTGGTATCACCGGAGAAAAGTTGAAAGCCATTATCCAACTAACTGGGGAAAAAGATTTGATCGCTCGTGCAATTGGAATAAACAGCTCTCAGTTGTACAAAAGCTATCATGCCAAACGACTGCCATCCCAAGTTACTGCGGATCTAGTTGAAACATTGCGAGTATTTGTTCGTGTGGTGAATATTTACAATTCTGTGAGTTTAGCAAAAGAATGGATTCATTCTCAAATCCCTGCGCTTGGTGGACAAGTACCAGCAAATATTCTTCATACAACTGACGGGCGCGCTGATGTCGAACAAATTCTACGAAAGTTAGAGTTAGGTGACTACGCTTAATAGCCAATGAAATTGACCATCGAATAAAATGCTTTATCTACAATGATAGCAAAGCGGCGTTGTCGGGTAGCCGGACGCGGTTGCCCGCGTCCAGTCCCCTAAGCACCGTGCACGCGCCTTTCAACTCACACGGCTCAAGCCTCTACTAAGGCATCTTTCGACACCCGGTTACCCAACTTCATTTTTTTGGCGTGTTGCTGATGTCTACGGCAATTGAGATGGTGCATTTGCAGGTTGCTTGCTGCATCTGGTTCGCCGTCAGTCCGTTTTACAATATTGCGAACAACCGGCACGCCAGACAGTTTTCAAGCATATTTGAAGTAGTGAGTGCAAACGAAGAGGAAGCTCGAACTCTAAAGGCTCAAGCAAAATTAATTGCCGTGATCCGTGACTTGGTGAATAAAAATGGTTGGTCACATATCGAGGTCAGTGCCGAGGGAAGCAGAGTTATGATTAAGCAGGCGAAAAGCCAGGTAAATAACAATGGACTAAGTGAAGCAAAACTACTTGCAGGGCTAGACTCTTACACAGCTCACGCAGATGAATTGCTTCTCAATGTGGATTACGAACTCGCTGAATCTTTAATAGAGCAACTCAATGAATTAGATCTGCCTTTTATTGTGGTAACTGCAAAGCGAAATTCAAAAAAAGTTAAACTGGTCAACTATAACTCTACAGGTAAAATCCTATAGTCGTATACAGTGAGTTTTTTGTCATGAAATCATTACCTATAGAAAACGTTCAATCTTACTCTCGCCCACCCGCGCTGGAATCGGTAGAACAAGAAATCATTGTGCGTCATGATGGTGAACTAGTTACTAAGTCTAATCGGGCCTATCGAGTGTTGGAGACTCACCATGCAGCCAGCTATTACTTACCAGTTGAAGATATTTTGGCAACGCTTAATCCAGTCAGCGGTAATACCTTTTGCGAGTGGAAAGGTGTAGCGCAGTATTGTGATCTGATTACACAACAGGGTTCCGCCTGGACCTATAAAAATCAGACTGAAACATTTAAAACCATTGCGGGATACATTGTTTTTTTTGCAAGTAAAGTAGATGAAGCATGGGTCGGAGATGTTAGAGTGATACCCCAGCCGGATGATTTCTATAGTGGTTGGGTAACACCAAACCTTGAAGGGAAAATCAAGGGTGCACCAGGAACAAATAATTGGTAGCGACAACCTTTACGTTTAATATCACTATCCTTCATGTGAGCATATGATGAAAGTTGCGGTTCGTACTTTATGTGAATTTGCCGCACGTGAAGGGAGTTTAGAGCATCGTTATACTCCCTCTCCGACTGCTGACGAAGGAATCAAAGGACACAAAGCACTGCAGGCTCGCCGTCCCGCATCCTATCAACCAGAGTATCTGCTTGAAGGTGAATGCGCTGGCATCCGGTTGCGTGGTAAAGCTGATGGCTACGTTACTGATAAGTCAGTGCCTACGCTAGAAGAGATTAAAACACATCGTGGCGATCTTGCCCGTGTTGGTATTGGACAACGGCAATTGCACATGGCACAGCTGAAGGTCTATGGTGCGCTACTCTGCCTAAGAGATAACCTGTCGTCCGTTAACCTTAGATTGGTCTATTACGATATCACCAAGGATTTTGAGACTCCACTGGATAAACAGTTCGATAGCCAAACATTGATCACCTTTTTGAGTGCCTTATGTTTACGCTATCATGAATGGTATTGTCAGGAATCAGCCCATCGAAAAAGACGGGATGAGTCTCTAATGCATCTCGCTTTTCCTTTTCCTGAGTTTCGAACACACCAACGCTCACTGAGTGAGAATGTTTATAAAAGCATCAGTATAGGTCTAACCCTATTATTAGAAGCACCCACGGGTATTGGTAAAACATTGGGTGTCGCCTACCCTGCGTTAATGGCGATGCCGCGTCGAAAACTTGATCGTCTTTTCATCCTGACTGCACGAACTACAGGACGCCAACTCATCTTAGACAGTCTTGCCAAACTTAAACCAGCAAGCGACTCTGATGAAAGACTTCCTCTTAGAATTTTAGAGTTAACCGCTAAAGAAAAAGTCTGTGAATATCCAGATCGTTCCTGTCATGGCGAATCTTGTCCGCTGGCTCAGGGTTTCTTTGATCGTCTACCTGCAGCTCGACAAGCAGCCATTGAAGCTTACTGGCTTGATCAAACACAGATTAAAATCCTCGCTTCTTCGCACCATATTTGCCCCTATTTCTTATCTCAGGAGATGGCGCGATGGTCCGACGTGGTGATCGGTGATGTGAATCACTATTTTGATCAACAAGCAATTCTGTATGGATTGACACGACAGAATGGATGGCGAGTGGTGCCATTGATTGATGAGGCGCACAACCTGATTGATCGGGCGCGAGGGATGTACTCGGCTCAGTTGAACCAGCATCAATTGCGTAAAACAGCTCTAAGTGCTCCCGATTCACTTAAGAAGCCTATTCGTAGTGTTCAACGCGCTTGGTCAAAATTGATAAAGCAACACATTGACGGACTTAGCACTTCAAAGATTAATGATCAACTTCTCGACTTGAATACTGTTCCTACAGAACTAAATACGTCACTTCAACGCTTGGTCAGTGATTTAACCGAGTATATGACCGATCATCCGGTGGTACCCGAATTACAATCCCTGCTTTTTGACACACTCAGCTTTATGAAGCTTACTGAGCACTTTGGCGACCATTCACTTTGTACTTTATCTATAAAACAGAGGACAACAAAAGGGAAACGGCCTGGCTACGACGCCAGTTTGTGGATTCGTAATCTGATACCCGCTGACTTTTTAACCGAACGATTTACTCAAGCTCATGCCAATATTTTGTTTTCTGCCACACTCAACCCTGCTGAGTATTACCAGGATCTACTCGGACTTCCCGAAAACGCGCTATGGAAAACAAGCCCCAGTCCCTTCTCATCAACGCAACTAGACTTGAGAATTGTGAATCTGAGTACACGGTTTAATGACCGCGAAGGATCGATCAAACCCATTATTGAGCGTATTGAGCAGCAGTTCCGCTCTGCACCTGGTAATTATCTGGTCTACCTATCCAGCTTTGCTTATTTAGATCTATTAACGAAGTCTTTCAAAGAACACTGCTCTGATATTCTGTCGATTACTCAAATCAGTGGTATGAATGAAACGGATCGAGTTGAGTTTATTCAGCAGTTTCGAAATCATCGCGGCATAGTTGGCTTTGCTGTATTAGGAGGTGCGTTTTCTGAAGGCATCGATCTACCAGGTGATGCACTAGTCGGAGTCTTTATCGCAACCCTAGGATTACCACCTTTCGATCACTATCACGACCAATTAGCCATTCGATTACAGAGCCGATTCCAGCAAGGCTATCGCTATACCTATTTGTATCCTGGTATTCGCAAAGTCGTTCAAGCAGCAGGCCGCTTAATCCGAACACCACAGGATACCGGTATCATAGAGTTAATTGATGATCGATTTGATAGCCAAGAGGTAAATGCTTTACTCCCTGAGTGGTGGAGGAAATCGGGGGCGGAGTAATATCTCACTGTGTAGACCTTCCCCATCAGAACGTTCTGTGGTTGGGAGTGACAGCTCTTCAGTCAACCCGAGCTGATCAGCTAATGAATAGCGAACGGAAAAAGCATTCAGTTTTTCACCCTCTATTGCACTAGGATGAGTAATATTAGCCAATAACGTATCTAACATGCTTTATTTTTGGCTTATGTTGACTTGAAATCTTTACCAATAAAATCCCTTGATGTAAGCGGACTTCCCTTAACTTAGGCTCAATTATGCTTTTATCACAACTAAAGTCAGGCCAGTCATCTAGTTCCCATATCCAAATTTTATCTTCTCTGATAGCAATCATCATAATCGAATCATGGCATGATGCGAAAATAGCTCACAATCGAATCAGGAAAGATTCGTGTCAGTGTAACATCTCGCTTTTTTGACAAAAAATCAGTAGTCAAATTGATGATCAACCCCTTAACGACGTCCAGTAATCTTGTTTAACACCCCTAGAAAAGATATCAATCGTTGCTCTGCTGTTTTTTCTTCGAGTATTGCTTGCATAATTTCACTGTCTAACTTTATGAATTGAAATAATTCATAACTCAGTTGGTCAGGTGTTTTGGTTTGCCATTCAGGCGAGGCAAGCAGTTGGCTTAAATCAGGCGCTTGGGCAGCTAAGGCTTGCAGTCTATGCAATACTTTGCCCTTTGCTATTTCAGCCTTATCAATCAACTCTTGTGAGAGCATAATATCATCATAGCGATTGGCGTTATAAATGAAAAAGGGCAACATCTGCACTTGCTCAACGAGCTGAAACCGCTGATCAAGACTAATTTCTATTAGTAGTCGACCATCTTGAAATGTTTCAATAATATCGACTTTACCTGCTGTAAGAATAGGCACCGGTTTGTAAGTTGCTTGATTAGAGCTCAATGCCTCAGCAACCGTTTGTTCAGGTTTAGCTTTTTGTAGCACCTTTTCAACATGGCAAACTCCGAGGGGCATTTCATGTTGTATGCAAAAATCTACCATCTGCCGATACCGTGGCTCAAACACGTGTAGCGGCATAGTGTTACCGGGGAATGCAACACAGTTGGGAATGGGAAATACTGCTATCTTTTCCATAGTTCTGATACCCTCTTGTCATACTGATCTTCAGAGTAGACCAATAAAAACGATACGCTAATCATACTACGGCGCATTTCGCTCGGAAGGATCAGTTTTGAAATCCCTAGCCATCTGACAAGGCTCAACTTACTCTCGATGCTCCCCTGCGGCTTGAGCCCACCAAACCAATTGATTCAATGTTCTACCAAAATAATCGAACCAAGCACCAAGTGCGTTCAGGGTAGCCGCTTCACTCAAACCTTGTAGCTATGCAAAGGCCAGAATCTTGCATGAGCCATTGTTACTGCCCGCCGAATTTGATTGAACACCATTTTGAAACTAGGTCGATGTAAAATCATAGTAGTCATCGATACATTCGATGATCTGAGTAAAATTTACAGAACCCTTCTGCAGGGCTTGAATTAGTTTTTCAGGGGTCATGGACTGATGTGTAATGCGTTTACATCCAAATACAAATCATGTTCGGTGCTGACATATACTACCTAACACGTTAGGGAAACTGCGATTAAGTCCCCAATATGAGACAATGCCGATCTGACCATTACCTCAAGACCGAATGACATGAATCAGCTTTCCTTCGCCGATACCG
>NZ_QPJQ01000018.1 GCF_003337275.1 Marinomonas foliarum
CACTTGAATGTCTTTGGTAATCCACTGGTTTTCACTTACCGTCCCCTGTCTATTTATAATAACAAATGAGGCGACAACTATCCTGACACAGGGGGCTTATTACGAAAATGGACTTGCTTGCGATAAGAGGAAAAGAATATGAAAGGCAGCAAAAAAGTAATTGATAGTTTGAATACCTTGTTAGCGAACGAATTAGCCGCGATTGACCAATATTTTATTCACTCTCGCATGTATGAAGATTGGGGCTTAGATAAACTTTATGAGCGCCTTAATCACGAGATGGAAGAGGAAACTCAGCATTCTGATTGGCTTATCAAGCGCATCTTGTTCTTGGAAGGTGTACCGTGCATGACGAAGCGTCGTGATTTATTGATTGGCTCAGATGTTCATTCGATGATGAGCAATGACCTGACGCTTGAACTTGAAGTGGTTAGTTGTGTGAGAGAGGCCATTGCTGTGTGTGAAGCAGAAGGGGATTATCAAACACGTGAGACATTAGAGAAGTTGTTGTTTGATACGGAAGAAGACCATGTTTATTGGTTGGAAAAACAGCTTGGCCTAATGGAAAAAATTGGTATGCAGAATTATTACCAGTCACAAATGGGTAACTAAGGAGAGGTGCTATGAAAGGGGATCGTGACGTAGTTGCCAATCTGAACAAAGTCTTGGCGAATGAGTTGGTTGGTATTAACCAGTATTTTCTTCATGCTCGCATGTTTAAAGACTTTGGATTTAGTGCGCTGGATAAAGCCGATTATAAAACCTCTATCCAAAAAATGAAAAATGCTGATCGTTTGATCGAACGAGTGTTGTTTCTGGAAGGTTTGCCTAATTTGCAAGATCTTGGTCGCCTGAGGATTGGTGAAAACAGCGAAGAGATGATTTCGGCTAACTTGGAGTTTGAGTTAGATACTTTGCCAGCTCTTAAGACGGCTATCGACTTATGTGAGCAGAAAAAAGACTTTATGAGTCGTGATGCATTGGAAAAAATATTAGAAGAGCAAGAAGAGCAGATCGATTGGCTTGAAACGCAACAGCATTTGATTGCTAGTTCTGGTATTGAAAACTACTTACAGTCGCAAATGTAATTCATTATTTTGCCATTAAGCTACTTGAACTTGGGTGTCGGCAATCTTGATTAGCTCACTGTTCAGTAGCTTTTTTGCGCACTGGCAGCATTTTCCGCACTGGCTACCAATACTGTGTTCTTTGTAGAGTTCACGCATGGTTGTTGCCCCATCTTGAATGGACGCTTTGATCTCTTTGTCTGATACTCTGTTACAAATACAAACGTACATAAATGAAAATCACTCTCACTAATATTCTGATCATGCGATTCTATTTTTAATGTTAATGATTATCAATAGATAAATATTAATCTATTTTAAATATTTGATAGTTTTTTTGTCGAGTGTATTGATAAGCCTACTGATAAGACCGCTGAACGGCTTAGGTCTTATCAGTAGCATAATGAAATTACAGAGTTTCTTACTGTTCTTTTTCTGCAATATCCGTCAAAACTTTCAGAAAGGCTTCTGGGTCATGGGCGCCATGAACCATGTATTTATCATTGATGACATACGTAGGCACAGACTGGATATCCAAACTGCGTAGGTGTTGTAACTTCTTCTCAGTAAGAGCTTTCGCTTGTGTGCTGAGTGCATATTCTATATCGACTTTTTGCATGCCAATGCTAACGGCTACTTCTTCAAGAATACTTTTTGATCCTATGTCTTTTCCGTCAGTGAAATAAGCATGGAATACCGCCAACACAAAAGGTGTAGCTAGCCCAGATTTTGTAGCAGCAAGCACAAATTGATGAGCAAGCTTGGTATTGGGGATGCGGTCTTTTTCTGAGAAATTAAATTGAATACTTGCTTCGATACCCACTTGCTGGATAGCGTGAGTGGCTTCGTTTAATTTTTCTTGACTACCGAATCGCTCGCCTAAATAAGTTTCACGGTCTGCACCTTCTAAAGGCATGTCTGGATGCAGTTCAAAAGGCTGCCAACGAATGTCTATGCGGTAATCGTCTCCTAGCTGTTCAATAGCTTGTTTAAGACGCGAGTAGCCTAAGTAACACCAAGGGCAAACAACATCTGAAATAATGTCGATACGTAGATCGGCCATGTATTCTCCTAACAAATAATAAATTACTGAGTATATAAAGTGTTTAATTAACGCTTAGCGCAATGCATTGGCTTATTTCGGTATAAGAACGACTACTTTCTTTATGCCAGTGATTAAACGCAGCTTGTGCTGCTTTCCATGCAGATTGGGTGTCTCTGCCGGTGGTGATTATCTCATGTTGGCGCAAGTAACCCTCAACATCCCTCGTTAACATAAAAGTATCTTTGCCCATTGCTCTTAACGTGTAAGGGCCTGTATTACCACCAAGACGAGCACCATGTTTTTTTAAGTAGGCCCACAGGCCAATAATGTCGTCATTTGGCCATTGAGCAACAAAGCTCGAAAAAGAGCCGTGGCTAGCCTGACATTCGCTAATCATAAGGGCATTTTCGCGAATCGTCATAACCTTGCCAAAGTTGCGAATGATGCGAACGTCTTTGGCTTTTTCTTCCCACATTTCGTCATGGATTAGCAGCATCTTTTCAATGTCAAAGCCGAAAAATACGGTTTCGAACCCAGGCCATTTATTGCGAACCACTTGCCAATTGATGCCAGATTGAAAGATTTTCTGAGAGAAGGCTGCAAGCCACCGGTCATCACTGTGTTGGCTTAATTGTGCTGTGCTCAGTGGCACAGAGAGCATCGCGTCTAGAAGGTTTTTTCCTCCATGGCGAAGAGCTGCCCGATCATAAATGGATTGGAAGAGTTCGTATTTCATATTGGACTCCTGTTTTGTAGCGGCCAGTTTATCATAAGCCTTGCTTGATATAATGGAGTTAACCAATATCTTGTTTGGTATTTTAGTGATTGACGCTATGTGTTTGTCCTATAATGCCAATAAATGACCTATCGAGAGAAGTTGAATGACACACTTAAGCGTTAATTTGAATAAAATTGGTTTACTTCGAAATTCTCGTGGAAGAGATTACCCAAATTTAATTGATATGGCTGAACGCACACTTGAGCTGGGTGCGTTTGGTATTACTATTCATCCAAGACCTGATCAGCGACATGCTACGTATCAAGATGCGCACGATTTAAAGGCGTTATTAAAGCGCTTTCCTGGCACAGAGCTGAATGTTGAGGGCTTTCCAGATGCACAGTTTTTAGATGTGGTGTTAGAAGTAGAGCCGGATCAATGTACCTTGGTGCCTGATGATCCAAACCAGCTGACTTCAGACCACGGGTGGAATATAGCTCGTGATCAAGACGCCTTACGCTCAGTTATTGCAAAACTTAAGGCAAAGGGAATTCGAGTGGTATTATTTATGGATCCTGATGCTGAAAGTATGGCCTTAGCAAAAGAAGTGGGAGCTGATCGTGTTGAACTTTATACAGAAGCGTACGCGAATGCTTATGGTAAAGAGGGCTTTGATGCTGTGCTTGAAGAATATCAGCAAGCTGCCCAAGCCGCATTGGATGCAGGTTTAGAAGTGAATGCTGGACATGACTTGGATTTGAACAATGTTCAGGCCTTATGTGAACAAGGTCGAATCATGGAAGTGTCAATTGGCCATGCGTTAACTGTGGAAGCGTTAAATATGGGCTGGGATAGCGTTGTAAAAGCGTATCTCGCTAAGCTAGCTTAAATACTAGTAATTAGAGATCAGTCAATGCAAAGTGGAAAAAGAGCACGCTGCGATACGTGTGGTTTTTTAGCTGATCAGTGTATTTGTCAGTGGATACCAGCGCTTTCTACACGATTAAAAATCTTGGTACTACAAGACCCTAAAGAAGCGCAACATGCTAAGAACACTGTGTCATTTTTGTATTTAGGCCTGCCGTCAGTGGAATGTATTTCGACAGCCAATCATGATGCGATGATTCAGGTCTTTAGGCAAATAGATCCGGCCAAATGGCGTTTAGTGTTTCCATCGGATTCTGCTGAGTCTATTGAATCTATAAGCGCTGACACGGCTTCTGAAATTGAGGGTTTGATTTTACTTGATGCCACTTGGCGTAAAGCGAAGAGGCTATATTTTACAGAGCCCTTATTGCATGCTTTTGGTGCTGTCTGTTTTTCGCAGCCGCCAGAAGGGCAGTACAGTATTCGCAAATCACCCAGTGCAGAATCGTTATCGACTCTTGAAGCCTGTGCTTATGCGATAGAGCAAGTCACTGGTGAAAATATGCAACCACTAAGAGAGTTTATGGTGGCCGCTCAAGAATGGCAGTGGCGCAGGCAGCCTTTGAGTCACCGGCACCTTGATTAGTGGTTATTCCGTTATTAGAAAAAAGAGATTTGAAATTATTATGAGCAAACAAACTGAAATTGAAGCAGCGGTATTGCGTCGTCTTTTGAAGCACCTTGATGACAATAAATCTGTGCAAAATATTGATTTAATGAACTTGGCAGGATTCTGTCGCAACTGTCTGAGTAAATGGTATATGGCTGAAGCAGAACAGCAAGGAGTCGATGTTAACTATGATGAAGCTCGCGAATTCGTCTATGGCGAACCATATGATACTTGGAAAGCTAGGTATCAGCCAGAAGCGACTGCAGAGCAGCTAGCTGCATTTAATGCAAAGTCAAAGTCTGAGAAGTAATTTACCATTGAAAAAACGATTCCAATCGTTTTTTTTACTTTCGGGGCACGGCAGAAGATGTTTGTGTGTGCTCCTGATCGTGTGTTTTGTGCCGCATTTGTGGCTATACGCTGACGTATCGGATAAATATCGTAAGCTGGCTAAGCAAGCTGCGACTGTTTATGGTGCAGATGCAGAAAAACGCATACTAGCATGGCGCAAGTTGATAGATGAGTCTCAATCATTACCCATAGTAGAACAGCTAGCTGTGGTGAATAATTTTTTTAATCAAATGGATTTTGTTGATGATATGACTCTATGGGGCAAGGAAGACTATTGGGCTACGCCAATTGAGTTTTTAGGGATGCAAGCAGGGGACTGCGAAGATTTTACTATTGCTAAATATTTCACCTTAAGAGAGCTTGGTGTGCCTGATGATAAACTACGACTTGTGTATGTAAAAGCATTGAAGCTAAACCAACATCATATGGTATTGGCGTATTATCATAAGCCAACATCTGTTCCAGTCTTGCTTGATAATCTAGATAAAGAATTAAAACCCGCGACAAAGCGCAATGACCTCTTGCCTATTTATTCATTTAATGCAGAGAACATGTGGCTATCGAAAGAAAAAGGACGCGGTGTATTGGTCGGAGGCTCATCTAGGTTGAGCTTGTGGACAGAATTAAATAATCGTTTTAATACGATGACAAATTAGGAGAACGTGGATGACCCTGTTCCGTCAATTAATGATAACAATAATCGTCATTTTTTCGTTGATGCTTGCTGTCGTAATGGGTATCAATTTTAACACCACGAAAGGCTATTTGATCGGACAGCTGACATCGACCACGCAAGATTCGGCTACCTCTCTGAGTATGTCAGTCTCAGACTTTATGGCCTTGGAAGATTATGCATCTGTTGGAAGTAGTATCAACGCAGTATTTGATAGCGGTTATTTTTCTGAAGTGCGTATCCATGTTTATGCTACAGAGCAAGACATCGTCCGCTCGAATGAAACAAAAATTGATGGTGTTCCAAGTTGGTTTATTCAACTGATTGATTTTAAAGTGCCGGTTGCTAAAGCCGTTATTTCAAACGGTTGGAATGAGCTTGGGCAGGTATACATTACGGGCAGTGCAGGTTATGGCTATCATCAGCTTTGGTTGGCATCTCGAGATTTACTAATCTCATTTTTTGTCATTGGGGCAATAACGTTAATTGTTGGTAGTTTTGCTTTGCGTTACTTGTTCCGCCCTTTGGTTGAGCTTGAAAAGCAAGCTGAAGCGATACAGCAACGTCGTTTTTTGAAAATGACGAATGTCCCCAAAACTCGCGAACTAAAATCAGTTGTTTTATCAATGAACCGTATGGCAGAAAAATTAGAGAAAGAATTTGCCTCTGAGGTGGAAACGGCTCAATGGCTGCAAGCGAAAGCGTTTAAAGATCCGGTAAGTGGACTGGGAAACCGTAACTTCTTTGAAAGTCAGATTAAATCTCACTTTGTTGGAAGAGAGCGTGGAGTCGATGGACTGATATTTGTGAGTTTGGCCGACTTGGCAAAATTGAATAACGAGAGAGGCTATGAATCTGCGGATATGTTTATTCAATCAGCAGCGGATGTGCTTTCTAAAAAAGTGGCGACAATTTCGTCATTTAGTACGCTTGCCCGTTTGTCTGGTGCAGATTTTGTTTTGTTAATCCCTAATATTGACCATAGCCAGCTAAAGCAAATTGTCGAAGATATTATGACGGACTTGCTGGAATTAAATGTCGCTAGTATTAGTTATTCAAGCTATGTCGCAAATATTGGTGCTATCTCTGTTGATGGGCAAGTAGATCGTGCAGGAGCTATGTCGCAAGCGGACAGTGCCCTACGCGAAGCGAAGCGAGCTGGTGCAAACATGACTAAGGTGTTGGATTCCAATATTGGTCAGAGATTGTCATTGAGTAGGGCAGATTGGAAAGACGTTTTAGAATTAACCATTAAACGCGAATCATTTAAGCTGCAAAAGCAAAAAGTGGTGATGTTGGATTCTTCATCAGACGATGTTTTAACTACTTCTCATGAAGAAGTGTTTATGGGGCTGGAGCATGCTGGTAAGGAATACCATGCAGGTTATTTCATTGGTTTAGCTGAGCAATTTGATCTAGGTGAAAAAATAGACACAGTTATTGTTTCACAAGTTATTCACTACATTCAATCAAGAAACTTAACTGTGCCTCTAACTGTGAATCTATCAATGTCATCGTTCTCTAAAGCATCATTTATTGATTGGCTAGATCGAACGCTAGGCTTACTGAGTGCTGATGTGAAGAATAAGTTGATGTTTGAAATATCTGAGCAGAGTGTGTTGCTAGAGGAATCTCAAGCCAATGTGTTGGCTCAAATACTAAAAAAACATCATGTATCGTTCGGTATTGATAATGTAGGCAAGCAATTTTCCGCTTTCCAATATCTACAAACGTTAATGCCCGATTACGTGAAAGTGGATTCTTCTTATACACGTATGGCGGCGGGCAAGGAGTCTGAGTCTTTCTTTATGCATACCCTGTGTAAGATGTTCAATAGTTTAAATATTGAAGTGATAGCTACTGGTGTAGAGAGTGAAAGACAGCTAATGGCATTGAAGCGATTTGATGTGGTTGGTGCTCAAGGCTTCTATATTGGGCGCTCTCAAGATATGTAAAATAGCTTGTTTGTGTTGTGGCCTAGTTGAAGGTTGCCAGTTAGATTAGCGAGTCATCTTCTCTTCCGCCAATGTGTTCATTGTCTGCCATTAAACCTTCATCATGTCCGCTATGAACACCACGGACCCATTTCCTACCAAGTAATTTTTTCTGTGCGGCTAAGGGTAGCTCGGTAAATTGTATTAGGCGCTTTTCGGTAAGAAGGTCAACTAAATCTTCTAAAATTCGCATCATCTCTCCATCAGAGCTAGAGAGTATTTCTTGGGTACTGGTACTTGCTGATGTGAACTTTTTTTCTAGTATGCTGGCTACAGTTGGATCATTAGGGGCGACTAATAGTTTGTAATCATCTGACTGTGATGTGGCAACATCTACAATCACTCCATCTGCATTGAGTTTTGCGTATAGCATATTTATTTCCTTCTAATATCTCAATTTATGGCAAGGCGGTTTGTTCTCTTCCCATATTACTTAATAAACACTATTCTAGACCATAGTTCTGATCATTTTATTATTGGTTTTCAAGCCATGTTTCGGTTTTTAAAGGAGAATATAGAGTATGTCTGACACTGGTCGTTCAGAGCAGGACTCTTCGCCACCTGATTCTTATGAGGAAAATGCAATCATTAATGATGGTGATGAAGGGGTGACAGAAGCAACGAATCAAGCTACTCCTGAAGAAACTGCGGACCAATGGCGCGTTAAAAGTGCTTCGTTAGAATACCCGAATCCGTTATTAGACTGCTTGGTTCTTCTTAGTAAGTATTTTTATAACCCTTATACCGCTGACGGTATTGCTGCTGGACTCCCAATAACTGAAAACGCAATGACGCCAGAGCTTTTTCAACGTGCGGCGCAGCGGATTGGTCTGAGCTCTCGTTTTGTTAAACGCCCACTACTAAAAATTCCTGAAATGGTGCTTCCTGTTGTCCTTTTATTGAAGGACAAGCAAGCTTGCGTTCTATTGGAATTGGATAAAGAGGCAGGCACCGCTAAAATATTTCGACCTGAGTCAGGTGAAGGGGAAGTAACCTTACCAATTGAACAGCTTGCTGAGTCTTTTTCTGGTTACTGCTTTTTTGTACGTCCTTTGTATCAATTTGATAAGCGTTCAGAGAAAAGGGATGACGAGGAAAACAAAAAAGGTCATTGGTTCTGGGGGACTGTAACTGGCTCGTGGCGCATTTATCGAGACGTTTTTATCGCCTCCTTGTTGATTAATATCTTTGCTGTCGCCAGTCCTCTTTTCGTGATGAACGTATACGATCGTGTTGTACCTAACAACGCATTCGATACACTTTGGGTCTTAGCTATTGGTGCAGCGGTTGTCTATTTATTTGATTTCTTATTGCGTATGTTGCGCGCTTATTTTATCGATATTGCTGGGAAAAAATCAGACATATTGATTTCAGCTTCTATTTTTTCCAAGGTTAATAACATCACAATGGCGTCTCGCCCTAAATCGGTAGGGGCGTTTGCAAAAAACCTCCAAGAATTTGAGAGTATTCGAGATTTCATTACATCAGCATCAATCACTACCTTGGTTGATATTCCCTTTATGTTTCTTATTATTGGTGTGATATGGCTGATTGGCGGTCCTGTTGGCTATATCCCCATTGTGACCATTGCCTTGATTGTGCTGTATAGCGTGATTATCCAAGTTCCTCTGCGTCGCTCGATTGAAGAAAGTCAAAAAACAGCATCGCAGAAAAATGCGGTATTGATCGAAAGTCTTTATAACGCCGAGAGCGTAAAGCTTAATAACGCAGAAGGTGTAATGCAAAAGCAATGGGAGAGCGCTGTTGGTAATATTGCTGATTGGGGTGTGAAAACTCGTCAATTATCACAGTCCTCTTCTTCTTTTGCCATGGTCGCACAGCAGTTAACAACCGTTATTATTGTTATTGTTGGTGTTTATCAGATAGCTGAGGGGAATATGAGCATGGGGGCTTTAGTAGCCTCTGTAATGTTGACCGGAAGGGCACTTGGTCCCATGGCGCAAGTAGCTAGTTTAGCGACTCGATATAATCAAGCTAAGTCAGCATTTACTTCATTGAATGAAATCATGGCCTCTCCCGTTGAAAACCCTGAAGATGTTAAGTTTGTGCATCGCCCGATTTTTAAAGGTGAATTTCAGTTTGAGGCCGTTAATTTTGGCTACCCTGATCAAGAACAGGCAGCGGTAAGTGAAATTAATATTAATATTAGACAAGGAGAAAAGGTCGCCATTATTGGGCGTATTGGGTCAGGTAAGTCGACTCTTGGTAAGTTGATGACGGGCCTTTATACGCCAAATAGTGGAGCAATAAGAATAGACGGTGTGGACCTTCGACAGGTGAATCCTACTGACTTACGCCGTAATGTTGGTGCTGTATCTCAAGACGTTAATTTGTTTTACGGCTCGATCAAGGACAATATTGTCATGGGGGTGCCATATATGGAGGACGACGCCGTTATTCGAGCCGCTGATTTGTCTGGCGTATCTGAGTTTGCTAATCGTAAACCAAGTGGCCTAGACAGTAATGTTGGTGAGCGAGGAGCTTTGCTATCTGGTGGTCAACGCCAAAGTATTGCAATAGCACGTGCGTTGCTTTTTGATCCACCAATCCTTATTTTGGACGAGCCAACTGCTTCGATGGACAACACGACAGAGTCTCGAATGAAGCGAAGACTAATGGAAGGGTTAAAAGATAAAACGCTTATATTGATTACACATAAGGCCTCTATGCTAGATATGGTTGATCGAATTATTGTTATGGATAATGGTCGCTTGATTGCTGATGGTCCAAAAGCTCAGGTGCATGAAGCGCTTCGCCAAGGTAAATTAAAGGTCAGTTAATAATGAGTAAAAAAACACCAATATCTCAGAATGATTTAGAGTATTTAACTAACCGAAATGCCGCTTTGATGCTGAGGACCCCTCGTGGAGGTCGCATTATTTTATGGGTAATATTTATATTTATAACTGTCGCATTAGTGTGGGCAAACTATACCGCGTTGGATGAAGTTACCGTTGGTGAGGGAAGAGTGATCCCCTCTAGTCAGGTTCAACAGATCCAAAACCTTGAAGGCGGTATTTTAAAAGAAATTAATGTCAAAGTAGGGCAGGTTGTCGACAACGGTCAGGTCTTAATGACAATTGAAAACACCGAGGCGCTATCTTCACTGAGAGAGCAACAAGCTGAATCGGTTAATTTACGAGTGCGTGCAACTCGCCTTCAAGCAGAGTCTTACGGCGTTAAGCCTGAATTTGATCCTGACATCATGAAAGAAAACCCACAAGTGGTTAATCGAGAGCTTGATTTATACAATAACCGCCTTGAATCGCTCCGTACTAATCAGTCTAGTTTTCAGCAACAGATTGAGCAACGCAGACAAGAAATTGTTGAATTACAGGCGAAACTGGGAAACTTGAAGCAAAGTTATGCTTTTTCCAAAGAAGAGCTGGCTTTAACTCGTCCTGCTTTTGAGCAAGGGGCTGTGTCTAGAGTTGAGTTACTGCAACTTGAGCGACAAGTGAATCAGTTACAAGGTGATTTAGAAGCTACGCAATTAGCCATTCCAAGAGCAGGTTCAGCCTTAAAAGAAGCACAAAGTAAATTAGATGAAGCTGAAGCGAAATTCCGAGCGGATGCACAAGAAGATCTAACGGGCGTAAGAAGTAAGTTGGACCAGTTGCGTGAAAGTAACGTATCACTTGCAGACAAAGTGTCTAGAACGCAAGTTAGGTCACCAGTAAAAGGCATAGTAAAACAAATTCAAATTAATACGGTAGGCGGTGTTGTAAAGCCTGGGATGAGTTTGCTCGAAATCGTCCCTATAGAAGATTCGCTATTAATTGAAGCCAAAGTGCGACCTGAAAACATTGGTTTTATCCAGCCTGATCTAAATGCGATTGTTAAGCTTTCAGCCTATGATTTTGCTATTTTTGGTGGCTTGCCTGGAGTTGTTGAGAATATCAGTGCCGATACAATTTTGGATGAAGAGGGCAACAGTTTTTATCTGGTTAGGGTGAGAACAGACAAGAGCTATCTAGGTACTCAGCAGGCTCAACTGCCAATTATTCCTGGTATGCAAGCGACGGTGGATATTATTACGGGTAAGAAAACACTACTTGATTATTTGTTGAAACCAATTCTAAAAGCTAAACAGAACGCACTTCGTGAGCGCTAATTACAAAAATAACAGCAAGCGTTATATTCGGTAACAAATGTTAACAGACTGTCATTGTTAGCTGGTTAGAATAGCAAGATCGTACTCGATAGGATGAGATTTATTTTGAAAATTTTGTGTTGGAATACAGATGACGCAGTATGGATGCATTGGAGTCAAGTAGTCACAGTCGGAATTTCATTATTTCGAGTTGAGACACTAGAAGAGATGAGTCAAGCGTTAACTGCAACACCCTCTGAATACGAGTATTGCTTTATGTATTTAGGAAATGAATCTTTTTCCAAAGATGTCGAAGATGTTGCAAAATTTTGTTCAAAATTTCCCAATCAAAAAAAAGTGGTTTTCCCTAACCAACTTAGCCAAAGTGCGGCGCTGAGATTATTTTCAGTAGGCGTAAATGGGCAATGTGCGCCTTATATTGGTAAGGAGCAATTATCACTGGTGTTGTCTGTCATTGACTCTGGTGAAATTTGGGGGGGGAGGGCCTTTATACAGCAATTAATTCAACAATCCGCGCGGCCTGAAATAACCTCTAATAATGCGTTAGAGCATTTATCTGATCGGGAGTTGAGTGTGGCTATATGTATTTCGAGAGGCCTTTCAAACAAGCAGATTGCTTTAGAGTTAGAAATTACCGAGCGTACAGTGAAAGCACACCTTACTTCAACATTTAAGAAAACCAATACAAAAGACCGCTTAGCTTTGGCGCTTTTGATACAAACACAAAACTTGGTGCATTGAACTGTTTTTAAATGTTTTTTGCGCCAATTTGGTTCATTTATAACTTTTTTATTTCTTCAAGCACAGAGTTTAAGGGTATTTTCCCGCTCTTGTAGTGTTTTCCCGCTATTTTCTCTCTTTATTTATCTACTTTTTGTGTGTCGTAATGGCGCATATATTGCAGTTTTTAAACGTAACCTTACGTTTTTAAAGAGAATGCACCATGTCCGCTCCCCCCGAAAAAGAGTTGACCGTAATGTTGGTTGATAATGAGCCTGCAAGAGCCGCTATTGTAGAGCAAGCTATGATTGATAGTGGCTATCGTGTCATTAGGCGGTTAGAGAATGCTAAAAACCTGACGGAAGCAGTGGCAGAATTCCAACCAGATATGGTTATTATAGATATTGAATCGCCGGACCGAGACATGTTGGAAAATATGTCTCGCCTTACTCAAGATAATCCTCGTCCAATTGTTATGTTTGCTGAAGAAGGTGACTCTAGGCACGTCGAAGCGGCTATTCGAGCAGGAGTGAGCGCTTATGTTGTAGACGGTGTTAACAGCGGTAGTGTAAAAGCCTTGCTACAAGTTGCCATTGCAAGGTTTCGAGAATTTCAGGCATTACGGTCAGAATTAGAATCCGTAAAAAGCCAGCTTGAAGACCGGAAGCTTATCGATAAAGCAAAAGGACTGATAATGAAACATCAGCAATGTGATGAGCCTGCTGCTTATAAAGCGTTAAGAAAACTCGCGATGGATCGTAGTCAGCGTATGACTGATGTAGCTCGAAATATCATATCTGTGATGGAATTAATGGGAGGTTCTAAATGAACCTGATACAGCCAAATAATGTTATTCAAAATAGCGAGCCTGTTCGTATCGGTTTTATCCCACTTATCGATTGTGCGCCTTTTGTTGTCGCTCAAGAGAAGGGCTTTTTTACCAGTGAGGGTGTTAATGCTGTGCTTTCGAAAGAAGCATCTTGGGCGAGCATTCGCGATAAAGTGGCGTTCAATTTGTTAGATGGTGCGCACATGCTGTCATCTATGCCGATCGCCGCTAGCTTAGGAATAGGCAGTATAAAAACGGCCATGCAAACCAGTTTTACTGTAAGTCATAATGGTAACGGCATCACTATTGGAAATGCCCTGTACGACCAGCTTCAACATTTTTCTGACTCTTCTTTAGATATTCGAACAGGCATTGCCTTAAAAAGGCTAATAGATAGTCGAGGTGATAATGTCGCGCCACTGCGTTTTGCGATGGTCTATCCCTATTCATCTCATAATTATCAGTTACGGGATTGGTTTAGCCGTGCTGGTATCAATCCAGATAAAGACGTTCAGATAGTGGTCATTCCTCCGGTGAAAATGGTTGATAATCTAAGGCGCGGCGACATAGATGGTTATTGTGTTGGTGAGCCATGGAACAGCCTAGCGGTTGAGCAAAGTGTTGGCCATATGTTGGTTACTGGGTATGAAATATGGGGTAGCACTCCAGAGAAAGTGTTTGGAGTGAACACTATTTGGGCCGAACAGAATCAAGCGCAACATCTTGCAATTATTCGAGCTTTAGAAAAAGCATGCTTATGGGTAGATGAAGCTGAAAACCAAGCAGAACTACTTAGAATCTTGAGTCATCCAGATTATTTAAACTGTACTGTACAGCAGTTGGTATATGGGTTTGGCTCTATTAAGCCAAAGAGTCAGTTTGATTGGCCAATGGAAGCGTTTCAACGCTTTTCTGGTAGCGACATTAATAAGCCGCTACCGAGTTATGCTCTATGGATCATGGCTCAGATGCATCGTTGGCAACAGTTAGGCAATAATGTTTCCAAGCTTAACCAGTTAGCTGAGCAGATTTATCGTAAAGATCTTTATTATAACGCGCTTGGCTTGGTCGAAGACAAAAACACTGTAGAGTGGCGGCTGCCAGAGGCTGAAGAAGCTGCTTGGCTTTCTTTGGTGGAACATGGAAAGGTCCGTTTACATCCAGAGGGGATCTTAAAGGGGTTTGAGACATTTGCGTAAATCGCATCTGATGGTGTGATGTTTTAGTGCGCTGTGCAAGATAATTGGGCATAAATAAAGGTTCTCAATGTGTCGATATTAAAAAAGCTGGGTTATAAAATTCAAAAAATCATATAAATCAGTCGTTTGTTTTACTTGGCACATTGCGTGCTTTATAAATCACATAGAGATAAAGTATTTTGAAAAAATGGTGAAATTGGCAACGATCGTTAATTGTCACCCACATTACTGAATGTCCAAAGTCGGACTTCCTTTGAATGGCAAAGGCGCCTGCAAACACATTTTTATTGTGATTTGCATGCGCCTTTTTTTGTTTTTCTACTTTTTTAAATGTATTTAGATGCGGAGTATGACAATGAACCTAAGATTTTTGAAAGCCTTAGTTCCCCTTCCTAAAATGGGGTTTTCTGTACTGATGGCGTCTGCGCTTTTATCTGGCGTTGCCTATGCAGAGCTAGATTACGCCGAAAAAGAAGAGCTCAAATTTGGTTTTATAAAACTAACGGATATGGCGCCATTAGCGATTGCTTATGAGAAGGGCTATTTCGAAGACGAAGGTTTGTACGTCACTTTGGAAGCACAAGCAAATTGGAAAGTTTTGTTAGACCGAGTGATTGATGGCCAGTTGGATGGTGCTCATATGTTAGCAGGTCAGCCACTTGGTGCCACCATTGGGTACGGAACGAAAGCTCATATAGTGACGGCTTTGAGTATGGATTTGAATGGTAACGGTATTACGGTTTCCAATGATGTTTGGGATGAAATGAAGAAAAACATTCCAAATGGCGCAGATGGGAAGCCAGTTCATCCGATCAGCGCCAGTGCATTAAAACCTGTGATTGATGGTTACAAAGCACAAGGTAAGCCATTCAAGATGGGCATGGTGTTCCCTGTTTCCACTCATAATTATGAGCTGCGTTATTGGCTTGCTGCTGGTGGCATTCATCCGGGGTATTACGCACCAGCGCGAGGTGATACCAGTGGCCAAATTAACGCTGAGGCTTTGTTGTCTGTGACACCGCCACCACAAATGCCAGCCACCATGGAAGCGGGAACGATTTCCGGCTATTGCGTTGGCGAACCTTGGAACCAACAGGCCGTGTTTAAAGGAATCGGTGTGCCAGTCATCACTGATTATGAAATCTGGAAGAATAACCCTGAGAAAGTATTTGGTGTCAGCAGTGACTGGGCAGAAGAATATCCGAATACTCATATTCGTGTTGTTAAAGCCATGATTCGCGCAGCGAAATGGTTAGATGAAAACAACAACGCTAATCGTCCTGAAGCCGTAAAAATACTCTCTCGTAGCCAATATGTTGGTGCCGATTACGATGTTATTGCTAACAGTATGACTGGCACATTTGAGTATGAAAAAGGCGACAAGCGTGAAATTCCCGATTTCAACGTCTTTTTCCGTCATCACGCCACTTACCCCTATTACAGTGATGCTATTTGGTATCTCACTCAAATGCGTCGTTGGGGGCAGATCGCTGAACCTAAATCTGACGAATGGTTCATGAAGATCGCCAAAGATGTCTATCGTCCTGATATTTATGCGCAAGCGGCACAATCTTTAATTGAGGATGGTGTTATGTCTGCTGATGAGTTTCCAGATTTTGATAAAGAAGACGGTTTTAAACCACCTCAAAGCGACTTTATCGACGGCGTCATGTACGACGGTAAGCACCCAAACGATTATCTGAAGCGATTTAAGATTGGTCTAAAAGGCGATGATCAGGTCTAAACCAAACAAGATTAAGTGAGAAAAAGATGATGATATCAAACATAACTATGGCTTCTTTAAAGGAAAAGATCAGCGCTTTTTCTGTTAAGGGAATCCTGCTGCCCGTCTTTGGCATTCTTGTGTTTATCTTGTTATGGCAAGTTGGAGCAAGTCGAGTTCATACCTCTTTGGGAGAGTTTCCTGGTCCCGTTGTGGTGTATGAGCAATGGAATAGTCTCGTTGCAGAACACCAGAATGAACGTGTTAAGGCGGATAAGTTTTACGTCCGTCAAGAAGAGCGTATTGCAGAGCGTCAGGCTAAAGATCCTAGTTATGCTGGCATTATCCGGGATTACACTGGTAAGCCGACTTTCTTTGATCAAATATTTACCAGCTTGTACACCGTTCTAGCTGGGTTTGGTCTGGCCAGCCTTATTGCTATTCCTGTAGGGATTTTGATTGGCTTGAATCGTTCTGTTTACAGTGCACTCAACCCAGTTATTCAGTTATTTAAACCGGTTTCTCCGTTAGCTTGGTTGCCTTTGGTCACCATGGTAGTGAGTGCGAGTTACGTGTCCGATGATCCTATGTTCTCGAAATCTTTTCTGACGTCTATGTTCACGGTCACCTTATGTTGCATGTGGCCAACCCTGATTAACACCGCGGTGGGTGTTGCGGCAGTCGAGAAGGACCTGCTTAACGTATCGAAAGTCTTGCGCCTTGGTTGGGTGACGCATGTGATGAAGATCGTCATCCCTTCAGCCATCCCTTTGATGTTCACCGGCCTGCGTTTGTCATTGGGTATCGCTTGGATGGTGTTGATTGCAGCGGAAATGTTGGCGCAAAACCCAGGGTTAGGGAAGTTTGTTTGGGATGAGTTCCAAAATGGCAGCTCGAACTCGTTGGGTCGAATTATGGTGGCGGTTCTGATGATTGGCTTTATTGGATATTTGTTGGACCGAGTGATGTTGGCATTCCAGCGCTTCGCTTCTTGGGATAAGACACAGGTGCTTCGCTAAGAAGCGATAGCTCGAAAATAGATTAACTTAGAATGCGCTAATAGGAGAATACGATGACAACACATTTAGACATCAGCCATGTTTCTATTGAGTTTCCTACACCAAAAGGGCCTTTTAAAGCCCTTGATAATGTCAGCCTGAAAATACAGAAAGGCGAGTTTGTTTCTCTTATTGGACATTCTGGCTGTGGTAAATCGACTGTCCTTAATATCGTTGCTGGTTTGTATGACGCAACAGAAGGCGGCATTTTATTGGATGGTCGTGAAGTAAAAGGGCCGGGTCCAGAACGTGCGGTGGTTTTTCAAAACCATTCTTTACTGCCTTGGTTAACCTCTTATCAGAATGTCGAATTGGCAGTGAAACAGGTTTTTCGCAAAACTAAATCGAAGAAAGAAATGCATGACTGGATCATGCATAACTTAGAGTTAGTACACATGACGCACGCAGCGGACAAACGCCCAGATGAAATCTCTGGCGGTATGAAACAGCGTGTTGGTATTGCCAGAGCCTTGGCGATGGAGCCTAGTGTTTTACTGATGGATGAGCCTTTCGGAGCATTAGATGCTTTGACTCGGGCACACCTTCAAGATTCGTTGATGGAGATTCAAAAAGATCTCAACAACACTGTGATTATGATCACTCACGATGTAGACGAAGCTGTGTTGCTGTCGGATCGTATTGTGATGATGACTAATGGCCCAGCAGCAACAGTAGGGGAAATTCTGCATGTTGATCTTGAGCGTCCTCGTGAACGTCTGGCCTTAGCGAATGACCCAAGGTACGTGGATTATCGGACCCAAGTGTTGACCTTCTTATATGAAAAACAACGCAAAGTTGAACCTATTCAGCCTGCTGTGAAAACTAAAAAAACGGCCATTAACGCCAAGGTTGCTAATGCCTAGTCTTATTTCTCAGTCGGAGAAACGCCGTCTCGTCATTGTTGGTGCAGGGATGGCTGGCAGCAAGCTTGCGCACGATTTCGAAAAGGCGCATGGCGATGAGTACCAAATAGTTTTGATTGGTGAGGAATCCAGAGTTGGCTACAACAGAATCATGCTGTCTTCTTTGTTGGCGAATGATATTTCTGATACCGAAATGCCATTAGTTGATACACAGAAGATGCAAGAAGATGGCGTTGATATTGTGTCCAATGATCCCGCTATTAAGGTGGACTTGAAAAATAAAACGATCTTATTAGCCAGTGGAAAAAGCATTATATACGACCAATTAGTGCTAGCCACTGGCTCTAGGGCAAGTGTGTTGCCAATCCATGGCTCGTCTGCCCCCAATGTTATGGGGTTTCGTACTTGGAGTGATGTGGATGTCATGACCCAATTAGACGGTCGTCGATCTGTTTGTATTATAGGTGGTGGCTTGTTAGGCCTAGAAGCCGCAGTGGGTTTGGTGAAACGTGGTCACAAGGTTGTGGTGTTTCATCGTTCTAGTTGGTTGTTAAATCGCCAGCTAGACGAAGAATCAGCTGAGCTTTTGCTTAATAGACTTGAGCAAATGGGTATTGAGTTTCGTCTTGGTGAGTCACCAGAGTCCTTTTTGCAAACGGATGACGGTCGAGTGTCCCATGTGGTTTGTAAGAAGGGTGAGAAGTTAAGTGTCGATCTAGTCGTAATGGCAGCGGGAATTTCGCCGGAAATCGCTTTAGCCAAGTCTGCTGGATTAAAAACAGATAGAGCTATTTTAGTTAATGAGCAAATGCAGACTTCCCATGTAGATGTTTTTGCATTGGGAGAATGTTGTGAATTTGATCGACAAACCTTTGGTTTAGTTGCGCCTATTTGGACACAAATTAACGTCTTGATGAAGGTATTGGTCGGGAAAGAGGCTGCGTTTGTGGTAGAGCCTACACCGACTAAGTTGAAGGTGTCTGGCGTGAACCTTTTTTCAGTCGGTAAGATTCAACCCTCAGAAGAAGACAGCTGCATCCTTTTCAAAGATGTTAGTGCAAATCATTACCGCAAACTGGTAGTCAACGGTGGCTTACTGGTTGGCGCAATTCTATATGGCAACGTCGCCGATGGGAGCTGGTATTTCCAGCTTATTCAAAATAAGACCAATGTCTCTAATATGCTGGATTTACTGGTATTTGGCGAAGCGTATTGCTGTCCTCAAGTGGCCTGAATTAAGCCGTTTAGGCGTTGCTAGCCGTTAGGCATGTTACTTCAATAAGAGTTATTGCAAGGGGAATAAAATGACGTCAACAGTGTCTTTTCTTAATACTAAACCTCATCTAGTGGTAATCGGTAATGGTATGGTTGGCCACCATTTTGTCGAGCAAATGATTGACCAAGGTGGCCATGACACATTCCAAATTACGGTGTTTGGTGAAGAGTCGTACTTAGCCTATGACCGTGTGCATCTAAGTGAATATTTTACTGGCAAAGGTGCGGCTGATTTGGCCATGACAGATGGTACTTTATATAGTGAACATGGTGTGCGTTATTTTACCAATAGCTTGGTGACCGAGATCGATCGTGAGGCGAAGCAGTTAATACTGAAAGATGGTAAGTCATTGTCCTATGACAAGCTTGTACTGGCGACGGGGTCTTACCCTTTTGTTCCACCTATTCCTGGTCATAAACGTGATAACACCTTTGTTTATCGCACTCTTGATGATCTTGACGCGATTAGAGCTTGTGCGAAACAAGTAACAAGAGGCACGGTTGTCGGTGGTGGTTTATTGGGGTTGGAAGCGGCTAATGCGCTTAAAAATCTTGGTTTGGAAACCAGTGTTGTGGAATTTGCGCCACGCTTAATGCCGGTTCAATTAGATGAAAAGGGCGGCGCGGTTCTTAAAGAAATGATCGAAGGCTTAGATGTGAAGGTGTACACCGACACAGCGACAAAAGAGGTTGTTGATGGAGAATCTGCTTTTCACCGGATGAACTTTGCTGATGGCTCTCACCTTGAAACCGATCTGATTTTGTTCTCTGCAGGTATTCGTCCGCAGGATGCGTTGGCGCATCAATCCGGTTTAAGCGTGGGTGAGCGTGGCGGCATTAGTGTGAACAATCATTGCCAAACCAGTGATGAGGATATTTATGCCATTGGCGAATGTGCGCTGTGGAATAATCGTATTTTTGGTTTGGTCGCACCGGGTTATTCAATGGCAAAATCTGCAGCAGGGCATCTTATGGGTGATGCGGGTGTGACTTTCACTGGCGCAGACATGAGTACGAAACTGAAATTACTGGGCTGCGATGTGGGTTCAGTTGGTGATGCACATGCTCAGACTCAAGGTTGCAAAGTTTTTGTCTATCAAGATGAAATAAGTCAGAGCTATCGAAAAATGGTGGTGTCTGAGGACGGCAAAAAGCTCCTAGGAGCTGTCTTGGTGGGCGACAATAGTTATTACGATACCTTGTTGCAATATTATCTCAATGCCATTGATTTACCGGAGCAAGCACAAGCGCTTATTTTGCCCGCTATGGCTGATGTACCAGTTGGCTTAGGTGTGGATGCTTTGCCAGCGACCGCATCAATTTGTAGCTGCCATAACGTGTCCAAGCAAGATATTAACGATGCTGTTTGTAGTGGTGCTTTGTCCGTTAGTGATGTGAAAGGCACTACGAACGCAGGAACGGGTTGTGGTGGTTGTGCGGCGTTATTGAAAAAAGTCGTCGACAATGAATTGTTAGCCTTGGGTGTTGAGGTCAGCACAGATATTTGTGAGCACTTTGCTTATACCCGCCAAGATTTATACAATCTCGTTAAAATTGGTGAAATTAAAACCTTTAGTGAGTTACTGAAAGTACACGGAAAAGGTCATGGTTGCGAAATTTGTAAACCCGCTGTGGGTTCTATTCTTGCCAGTGTTTGGAATGATTATGTGTTGAAAAAAGAACACATTAGCTTGCAAGACACCAATGATCGCTTTCTGGCTAATATGCAAAAAGATGGGACCTACTCTATTGTGCCGCGTATTCCCGGTGGGGAAATAACCCCTGATAGATTAATCGTATTGGGCGAAGTAGCAAAAGAATACGGCTTATACACCAAGGTAACGGGTGGCCAACGTATTGATTTGTTTGGTGCCACTCTGCCGCAATTACCTGAAATTTGGGAAAAGTTAATCGCCGCGGGTTTTGAAACCGGTCAAGCCTATGGAAAATCCTTGCGTACTGTGAAGTCCTGCGTCGGTAGCACTTGGTGCCGTTATGGAGTGAATGACAGCATGAAGATGGCGATCGATTTAGAGAATCGTTATAAGGGCTTGCGCTCGCCTCATAAAATCAAATTTGCGGTTTCTGGTTGTACACGAGAATGCGCGGAAGCTCAGAGCAAAGACATTGGTGTGATCGCCACAGAAGGCGGTTGGAATTTATACGTTTGTGGAAATGGTGGCATGAAACCGCGTCACGGAGATTTGTTTGCCAAAGATTTGGACGATGAAACCTTGGTGAAATACATTGACCGCGTATTGATGTTTTACACCAAAACCGCTGATCGCTTGCAGCGTACTTCTGTTTGGATGGACGGTCTAGAAGGCGGATTGGACTATCTTAAAGAGGTGGTGATTAACGACAAACTGGGCTTATGTGTAGAGCTTGAAGCGAGTATGCAGCACGTTGTAAATACCTTCCAGTGCGAATGGAAAACCACGTTAGAAGATCCTGAAGCGCTAAAAACCTTCCGACAATTTGTGAATTATGAAGGAAGTGATAGTAACGTAGTTTTTGTTGAAGAGCGTGATCAAATGCGCCCAGCAACCGAATCAGAAAAACAGCAATTAATTGCGAAGGTAGGCTAATACGATGACGACGCCATGGAAATTAATTTGTGAACAAGAAGATCTAATAGAAGGAGCTGGTGTTGCTGCTATGTTGAATGGTGAGCAAGTGGCTATCTTCTATATTCCTGAATCGGATAGTAAAGTATTTGTGCTTGGAAATTGGGACCCTGTTGGAAAGGCGAATGTACTATCCCGTGGTTTGATAGCGCATTTACAGGAGCAGTGGGTGGTGGCTAGCCCTTTGTACAAGCAACACTTTGTATTGGCATCGGGCGAATGCCTTGAAGAAAATGTTCAGGTGCCCCATTGGCCAGCTAAATTAGAAGGCGGTCATGTGTTTGTTGCGGCACACTAATTAAGAATTGGTGCACCAAAATGGTCTCTTTGCACTGTTTAAGCGCTTCGTAAAGTCGGTATTTTATAGTTCCTATGAAGTGAACCAATTGCCAGGCTAGTAAAGCTCGGCAATGACACAACTGAATGTGTTTTTAAAAGTTGGCTTATTAATTGCTTTATAAAGATCACTGATGCACCGTAAACCGACGATGGCTTACACATAAAGCATACAGATATTACAAAAGGCAACGAGGCCCAATCACTTTTTCCTAAAAGTGATTGGGCCTTTTTTTGTCTTTAAAAAAGTAAACGTGTGAGGAGTTTCCATGACGGCAACGATGATGACAGCAACAAGTGCTAAAACGACTTGTCCATATTGCGGTGTTGGATGTGGCGTAAATCTGACTCTTCCATATTCGGCAAATGAAGCGGTTCCACCAGTGTCTGGTGACTTGGAGCATCCGGCTAATTTTGGGCGTTTATGTGTGAAAGGCAGCAGTCTTGCGCAAACGATCCAATCGGATGATCGCTTATTAACGCCTATGGTTGGTGGTCATCCTGTTGCTTGGGAATCGGCTATTAAAACAGTAAGCGCGAAAATTGCTCAAGTCGTAAAAGATCATGGCCCTGACGCTTTTGCTTTTTATCTGTCTGGTCAAATTCTCACTGAAGATTATTACGTGGCAAATAAGCTTGCCAAAGGTTTTATTGGTACTGCCAACGTGGATACCAATTCTCGTCTGTGCATGGCGTCTGCCGTGGTTGGCTACAAACGCGCCTTTGGCTCAGACACTGTGCCTTGTAATTATGAAGATCTAGAGCTCTGCGATTTATTGATTATGGTTGGGTCGAATGCCGCATGGACACATCCGATTTTATATCAACGTATTGCCGCAGCGAAAAAACAGCGCCCTAACATGAAGGTGGTGGTAATTGATCCAAGAGAAACAGCGACTTGTGATATTTCAGACTTGCATTTGGCGATTAAGCCTGGAAGTGACGCGGCGATTTTTTCCTTCCTATTAAGCGATTCCGTTCAGGCTGGCATTTTGGATCAGGGCTTTGTTGCGAATCATACCAATGGATTTAAGGCTGCTTTAGCGCAAGCGAATGAGTCGACACCGAGTTTATCTTTGACGGCAGATTTTTGTGAGGTCAGTGAGCAAGATTTAGCAAGTTTAGTTGACTGGTGGCGTGACACGGCAAAGACTATCACCTTTTATTCTCAAGGGGTGAATCAGTCTTCCTCTGGCGTTGATAAATGCAATGCGATTATTAATTGTCATTTGGCCACTGGGCGTATTGGCAAAGAAGGCGCTGGACCTTTTTCTATTACGGGTCAACCTAATGCGATGGGCGGGCGAGAAGTTGGCGGCTTGGCCAATCAATTGGCTGCTCATATGGACTTTGCCACACCGGGTGCACAGGATTTGGTGCAGCGTTTTTGGCAAGCGTCGAATATGGCAACAAAGGACGGTTTAAAAGCCGTCGACTTATTTCAGGCCATGGAGGAAGGCAAGGTCAAAGTGGTGTGGATTATGTCGACTAATCCCATGGTGAGTTTACCTGATACCGCTCAAGTCCGACGCGCGCTGGAAAAATGCGAGCTGGTGATTGTCAGCGATTGCAAGGCACATACGGATACAACTGCCATGGCGGATGTTCTATTTCCTGCGACGGGCTGGAGTGAAAAAGACGGTACGGTGACGAATTCAGAGCGCCGTATTTCTCGCCAACGAGGTTTATTACCTGCACCAGGTGAAGCCAAGCATGATTGGTGGGCAATCTGTGAAGTCGCCAAAAGCCTTGGTTTTCAGTCAGCGTTTTCCTATCAAAGTGTTCATGAAATCTTTGCAGAGCATGCCGCTTTGTCGGCCTTTGAAAATAATGGCAGACGTGATTTTGATATTGGTCATTTTAGCCAGATAAGTAAGGCTGAATATGACGCACTTATTCCAGTGCAATGGCCTGTGCCAGAAGGTCGACCTGAAGGCACCAAGCGCATGTTTGAAGATGGGCGTTTCTTTACCTCAGATGGGCGAGCACGATTTATTGCGATTACACCAAGTTTTCCAAAGAGCCGAGCTTCACAAGAATGGCCTTTCACCTTAAATACCGGACGAGTACGAGATCAGTGGCACACCATGACGAGGACAGGAGATGCTGCGTCTTTAGCTAAGCATACAGCGCAACCCTATGTAGAGATTCATCCCAAAGATGCGAAACGTCTTGCTATTAAAGATAAAGCCTTAGTGCGTCTTACTTCACCGTACGGAGAGGCTTTGCTAAAAGCTAAAGTGAGTCGAGCGGTTGCGCTTGGCAATGTGTTTGCTCCTATTCACTGGACGCAACAATTTGCCAATGCGTCTGTGGTATCAAACCTTATCCCGCAGGTGGTTGATCCTTTGTCAGGGCAGCCAGAATCTAAACATGCTCAGGTACGGCTAGAAGCGGTAGGTGGTATTTGCTATGGCTTGATTATCTCAGCTGTGCCGCTTGTCTTATCGGATTGTTTGTATTGGTGCCAAGTACCTTCTGAGCGAGGTTATCACTACGAAGTAGTTTGGCCTAGCGGACAAACGCAAGCTTCGCTTAAGTTAATAGATGTAGGGCAGAGTCAAGATCTAGCTGAAAAAGCAGAATGGCTGGAGTATTCAAATCCAATCACACAGCAAATTCGATTGGCCAAGTTGGTTGATCAAAAACTTACCTTGCTTATATATTCGCATCCGCAGCCAGAATCACTCGTGGCCGATTGGTTAATCTCTAAGTTGGCAATAAATACGTCGCTGTCAGCACAAGATCGTTTGGCAATTTTGGTGGGCATTCCAGCAAACCTTGAAGATAAAGGTGACATTGTTTGTTCTTGTTATCAAATCGGTAGCAAGCAAATTGAAAAGGCTGTTACGTCAGGTGTTTGTTCCGTGGATGGATTGGGAGCCAGGTTGAAATGTGGTACCAATTGCGGCTCTTGTCTCCCTGAATTAAAACGTTTTATTCCCACTGTGGCGGAGTTATCAGTATGACTGACAGAGCAAGTATTAGTACAGCCATCAGAATGGGCAGCGACTTCACGCAATACGTGAAAATCTTAGGGCGGGGAAAGAAGGGGGCACGAAGTTTAACAGTGGAAGAAGCTGAACAAGCAATGAGCTTGATGCTGTCAGGCAAGGTTGCGCCAGAACAGTCAGGTGCATTTTGGATGTTGATTCGAATTCGTGAAGAGACTGTAGAGGAAACTGTTGGTTTTACCAAGGCGACTAGAGACTATTTATCGAAAAAAGAAGCATTGGGAATTAAAGTTGATTTGGATTGGCCGGCTTACGCAGGTAAGCGCAATGAGTTGCCTTGGTTTTTACTAGCGGCGCTTGCACTCGCTAATACAGGGATCAAAATTGTGATGCATGGACATACATTTGAAGGGGAAAATCGAATGTATGTAGAGCATGCTATTAATCAATTGGGATTAGCTGTTTGTCATTCCAGAACTCAGGTAACACAAGAGCTTGAAGTTAGGTGTTTTGCTTATATGCCGTTGGCTGAAGTAGATAAACTGTTAGGCGGCATGATGGATCTTAAGTACGTATTGGGTTTACGTTCGCCAGTGAATACCGTGGTGCGTATGATGAATCCTTTTTCTGCTGATCACAGTGTTCATGGAGTATTTCATCGTGGCTATGATCAGCTGCATCTTTCTGCTTGTGAGCAATTGGCCGATGCGTCAGTGTTGGTATTTCGTGGTGGTAATGGCGAAGCGGAAGTGAACCCTGAGCGAGATGTTACCTTGGGTAAGTGGCAAAATGGCGTTGCCAGTTGGTCAGATTGGCCAAAAGCTGAAAAAGAACATAAGCGCTTAAAAGACAATTTGGATTTGTCACGATTAACGGATCATTGGCGAGGAGATCAACTTGATCAATTTGGTGAGCAAGCTGTACGGCAAACCATTGCGTCAGTTGCTGGACTTCTTTATGGTGTGACTTCCCATGAAGAGTGTCTTGTTTTAGCTGATGAAATTTGGGCCAAACGAGATAAAAGGTATTTTGATACTGTTTTGTAGAAGAGAAAGTAGTATGGCGTTTATATCTTTATCAGCAGCAGTGCTTGCTGGCGGAAAAGCAGAGCGAATGTCTCGTCAAGATAAAGGTTTGTTACTTTACCAAAATGAACCTATGGCCTTGTTAGTTGGTCGGGCTTTGCAGCAGGTAGCGGAGTTTGTGTTTATTAATGCAAATCGAAATGTCGAACAATACGCTGAACTTGGTTATGAGGTGATAGTTGATAATCAAAATTATCAAGGAAAAGGGCCTTTATCGGGTTTAATGTCTTGTTTAGCCATTGCTACAACATCGCATTTATTGGTTTCTCCTTGCGATACACCACGTATTAGTGGAGCGGCATTTGCAAGGTTAAAAGAGGCGAGTGTATCTGTACCTGATCGTATTCATTATTTATATGGCATTTCAGGAGCACATCCTTTGCATGCGATTTTACCTGTTGCAGAAACACGGGTGTCGTTGAAGGCATTTCTTAATACTAAAAACCGCTACAGTGTGATGGCTTTTTATGACTATTTTGGTTGTGATACCGTCATGTGGGATAGGCCCGAGCAACTCTTAAATGTGAACACACCTCAGGATCTAGCGTGACTATTTAAGTGACTCAATGTCCAAGTGGTAGGACTCGCCATCCTCTTGGTGTTCTAGTTTTACAAGTAGGTAATCCAATGAAGGGGCAAACCAGAACGAGGTTTTTTTACCTTTTTCAAGATTATCGGTGCGGATGATCTTTATGGCTGAAAGGCGGCCAAGGTTAGTATTAACAGTCTCCATTTTATCGCGTTTGAAACTCCAGCTTTTTATGTAGCCGCCATCCGCTATTTGATAGTCAAAGTCGCTCTTGCCAAGTTTTAGGTCTTGTCGAACTTGTAACTGTATCGACAGCTTGTCGAGTGTGCCTGGGCTAATTGAAAGATTCCATGGCTTGTTTTTAACGTCATTGCGAACAAGGTTGTTTTCCCAGTCGAAAGTAAGAGTTGCGCTTCTTTTTTTTCCTAAGGCTGAGCTTTTATATTGGTATTTAGTTGGAACAATTTGCTGGTCTTTAACCTTAAAAACAGACGATTCATTTAGAGATGCGATTAGGCTATCAGCCGTAAAAGTGAATTTCCAAGAATTATTGTCTTGTTTTATTAAAGTTTGTTTGCCTTCTACTTTTAGGCTGATGCCTTTTTTCCATACAGTGCTATAGACGGCAGAGTAGGGCTTTAGAAAGGTTTCTATGGGGGGAGGTGTAATTTCTGTTGTCGAAGAAAAAGAAAGCATGGGAATACTCATAAAAATAGCCATCAACAACATTGGAATTTTACGAGCTCTCATACTTTCTCCTACATCATGTTAGTGCTTTGTGATAAAGAATACCGCTTTCAGGCAGTCGATTCTTATCAAAAAAAGCCTTTCCGTCTTGGAATGTTAGTCTTTCTTCACTGAACCATTTAACAGCCAGCGGGTAAATAATGTGTTCCAAGGCGTGGACTTTATTCGCTAAGGTCTCAGCTGTCTCTGCTTTGGTAATTTCTGTGCGTGCTTGTAATACAACGGCACCAGCATCCAATTCTGGGCTAACAAAGTGAACTGATACACCGTGTTCTTTTTCATTTGCATCAATTGCACGTTGGTGTGTATCTAATCCTTTGAACTTCGGTAGTAATGATGGGTGAATGTTTAACATTCTACCGTCATAATGTTTCGCAAATGCTTCAGTTAAAATACGCATAAAGCCAGCAAGAACAACCAGTTTTGGCTGATATTGATCAATTAGAGCTTGCAACTCTGTATCGAACTCTTCTCTACTGCTGAATGATTTATGGCTAAGAGTATGAGTGGGAATGCCTGCATTCTTCGCTCGTTCTAGGCCATAAGCATCGGCTTTATTACTAATAACAGCGCAGATTTTGGTATTAAGTTGCCCTTGCAAGCTTTGATCAATCAAAGCTTGCAAGTTGCTGCCGCTGCCAGAAATTAAGACAACGATTGGAAAACTCATGCCTGCGACTCTAGATCAGAGATCAAGACATCTTTACCACCGTTGCGTGGACAAATCTCACCGATAATCCAAGCGTTTTCGCCTTCAGCTTTTAGAATGGCAAGTGCTTCGTCTGCTTTTTCTTCGTCAATAGACAATATCATGCCGACGCCGCAGTTTAGAACACGGTACATTTCTTCTTGCTCAACATTTCCTTGTTCTTGTAACCAATCGAACAAGGCAGGGCGTTTCCAGCTTGCTGCATTGATACGAGCCGCTGCATCTTCAGGAAGAACGCGAGGAATGTTTTCAAGTAAGCCACCCCCGGTGATGTGAGCTAGCGCATTTACAGAGATTGATTCCATCAACTTAAGGATAGACTTCACATAAATGCGAGTCGGTACCATAAGCGCATCTTTTAAAGCAACACCATCGATGTCTTGGTGTAGGTCTGCTTTGCTGACTTCAAGAATCTTACGAATAAGTGAGTAGCCATTAGAGTGTGGACCAGATGAACCTAAAGCAATGAGCTTGTCGCCAGCTTTTACATTGCTGCCGTCAATGATGCTTTCTTCTTCAACTACGCCAACACAGAATCCAGCTAGATCGTAATCGCCATCGTGGTACATGCCTGGCATTTCAGCTGTTTCGCCGCCAACAAGTGCACAGCCTGCTTGTAGGCAGCCTTCGCCAATACCAGTCACAACGTTTGCAGCAACATCAACGTCTAGCTTGCCTGTAGCGTAGTAATCTAGGAATAATAGCGGCTCAGCACCGGCTACTACTAGATCGTTAACACACATTGCAACTAGGTCTATGCCGATTGTATCGTGCTGATTAAGGTCCATTGCTAGACGAAGCTTAGTGCCAACACCATCGGTGCCAGAAACAAGAATGGGATTTTTGTATTTCGTTGGGAGGCGAGTCAAGGCGCCAAATCCACCCAAGCCACCCATTACTTCAGGGCGACGAGTTTTTTTGCTTACGCCTTTGATGCGTTCAACAAGTTGATTTCCGGCGTTGATATCTACGCCTGCGTCTTTATAACTAATGGATGGTTTATCCGACTTGGTCATTGCCTATGCCTTATCATGGTACGAGGAAAAAAATGCATTTTAGCATAGTGGCGCATTAGGGCTATGGTTCTTTGCAATTAAGACAGTAGAATAGGCAAATAAACGAAGGAAGGGTTATGAATTCTCGTATATTTTTACTACTTATTAGTGTTTTTTGTATTTCGTCAGCTAATGCGGTTCCTGTACAGGGGCTTTATAGTGCTGAAATTAATTTACCAGTGACACAATCTGAGTCTCAAATGCTCAATGAAGCGTTTAGTTTGGCTGCTGAGAGTGTGTTGATTAAAGTGTCGGGAGATAAAGACGCTATATCTGGTGATTTGCTTGCGCAGGCTAAAAAACAAGCCTCAACTTGGGTGGCACAGCATTCTATTGCTTCCTTAAGTGAACTCTTGCCATTTGATGGTGGCTTTGTTCCAGGCAAAAAAATTAAGGTGGCTTTTTACCAAGAGTCTATTGATGGTTTTTTATCTCAGAATAATCTACCTGTATGGGGAGATAATCGACCTTCGGTATTGGTATGGTTGGTGACAGAGAAAAATGGTGTAAGAGCCCTTTCTGGGTCAAGAGCGCCATCAGAGGCTTTGAGTCAATTCGCTCAGTCAGCCAGCGCGATAGGGGTTCCTATCTATGCACCTTTATTTGATGATGTGGATCAGAAAAATCTATCTGTGTCTGATGTGTGGGGCTTTTTTGAAGATAGCATACAAGCAGCAAGTAGGCGTTATCAGACAGACTCAGTTGTGGCGTTAAAAGTAAGTGACTTTGCAGGACAGATTGAAGGTAACGCTTTGGTGCTGTTGAAAAATGGTGAGGCTGAGCGATTTTCATTACAGGGTGAAACACTAAATGATGTTGTCGATCAGGCCGGTACGCGACTAGCTAAAGTTTTTTCATCTCGTTATGCCTCTGTTCGTAATGGTGGGTCTGCAAGCAAATTGAATATTCAGGTCGTTGGTGTGACAAACTACGACATCATGAATAAAGTGCAATCCTATTTGGAAAGTATTGGTTTGGTGCGTGATATAAGCTTGGTTCAGGTAGAGGGTGAAAAAGTCGAGTTTTCTGTAGTCATAGATGGCGATAAGCAGAAACTATTCAATAGTATTTCGTTGAGTCGATTGCTTATAAATGCCCCGTTAAATGCGTTAGATCCTGATGCGAACAGAGTTGTGTCTTATCAATATGGTGGAGTGAATTAAATGATAGATCCATTGGATGAAGGTGTTACAGCGCGGGATTTCTCAGCGCGACCCGTGGAAGAGCAAAATGATTTTTTGTCTCAAACGTGGTGTAACCACTGTATGGAAGTTGACTTGGGGATGGTCAACCCTAAGGAATTTGAGTCGAAAGATCGAGTTTGGATCGAAGGTGAATGTATTAAGTGCGGTCAATCAACGATTACTGAAATTGTTGAGGATGACGAAGAGTAGAACTGACGTTATCGGAGAGTTGGCCCATAAAAAACCGCGTTATATAGAATATATAGCGCGGTTTTTTTGTATCAACCTAAGGAATTATTTTTCAGTAGGGTAATCGCGTTCAGGTTGGCCAACATACAACTGACGAGGGCGGCCAATTTTGTATGGACCACTGATCATCTCGTTCCAATGAGAGATCCAGCCGATAGTACGGGACATAGCAAAAATCACAGTAAACATACTGGTTGGGATACCAATTGCTTTCATGATGATGCCTGAGTAGAAGTCAACGTTAGGGTAAAGTTTACGCTCAACGAAGTAAGGGTCCTCTAGGGCAATTTGTTCAAGGCGTTTTGCAATTTTCAGTAATGGGTCATTAGACTGGCCTAATTCTTCCAATACCTGGTCGCAAGTTTCACGCATTACTTTGGCGCGTGGATCAAAGTTTTTATAGACACGATGACCAAAGCCCATTAGTCGGAACGGGTCGTTCTTATCTTTTGCTTTTGCGATGTATTCATCAATGTTTTCAACATCACCAATTTCTTCAAGCATAGTCAGTACAGCTTCGTTGGCACCACCATGAGCAGGTCCCCAAAGTGTTGCAATGCCAGCGGCAATACAAGCGAATGGGTTTGCGCCTGATGAGCCGGCTAAGCGCACTGTTGATGTGGACGCGTTTTGTTCGTGGTCTGCATGAAGAATAAAGATTCTATCCATTGCTTTAGCAAAAACTGGGTTAACAACATAATCTTCACAAGGATTTGCAAACATCATGTATAAGAAATTTTCTGCATAAGATAGATCGTTACGTGGGTACATAACTGGTTGATCTTTAGAGTACTTGTAGCAGATAGACGCCAACGTAGGCATTTTAGATATAAGGCGGAATGCCGCAATTTCACGATGCTTCGGATTGTTGATATCCATGTGGTCTTGGTAGAAAGCTGACAAAGCACCAACTAGGCCACACATAATAGCCATAGGGTGAGCGTCATTTCTAAAGCCTTCGATGAACTTGTGCATTGATTGGTTCACCATAGTGTGTTTGCCAACCGTTTTTTCAAATTCTGCTTTTTGGGCTTTATCAGGAAGTTCTCCATAAAGTAACAAATAGCATGTTTCTAGATAGTCTGAATGCTCTGCAAGTTGGGCAATTGGGTAGCCGCGATGCAAAAGTATTCCTGCGTCTCCGTCTATATAGGTAATAGAGGATTCACATGAGCCGGTAGACATAAAGCCTGGATCGTAGGTGAATACACCGTTAGCACCTAAGCTGCGAACGTCTACAACGTCTGTGCCTAAAGTACCTGAAAGAACAGGAAGTTCGATAGCTTTATCGATCCCATCCACTTTGAGTAGCGCTTTTTTATCAGCCATTTATGGTCTCCTTCGTATTCCGGTTCTGAGCTAAAAGGTCGTATATTGACACCGTCTAGTCCAGAAGGTGCGGAAAAAATACTGTTTCTAGGCTATAAAAGTCAATCTTGTTCACTTGCACTCTATTTACATACTGGTGTGTTATTTTGTAATTATCTGACATAACGGTGAGGTTTGTTAAGAAGTGAATTATATGTAATTCGATTTAAGTTATTGAATAATATGGAAAATAAATTATTTTTCATGTGTGATTTTTATGTAATTTTATACCATTATTGTTTGGAGTTATGTCTACATTCATTTGCTGAATGGTGACCATTGAAAACCTCTTGTTCAGTCTATTTGTCTTAGTATTTTTCGCTGGTCTATAATTGCGCCTCAGACGATTTCATTGATTTGCTGATGCTAATGGATAAAAGAAAGTCGCTTTTAAACATTTGTTGGCAAATCGATGAGATTTTCAAAGTAGGCCTATGACGTGTCAATATTACTCTGATTAAGATGTAAAAGAAGGCGCGTATAGACATTGGGTCGTGATTGACCATTCAATCGATAAAAATGGTGTAAATAGTCGTGAATAAAAAAAGACCAGTCAACCTTGATATTTCAACAATATCAATGCCCGTCACTGCAATTGTGTCTATTCTTCATCGTATAACAGGAATTATCCTTTTTGTGGGGTTAGCTTTCTTGTTTTATGCGTTCGATCTTTCTCTAGAATCTCAGGAAGGTTTTGATCAGGTAGTCAACGCTTTGCAAACTAACTTCTTGGTGAAGTTTGTTATCTGGGGTGTTGTTTCTGCATTGATGTACCATTTCGTAGCAGGTGTTAAGCACTTGTTTATGGATATGGGTTGCTTTGAAGAATTAGAAAGTGGACGTAGTGCTGCTATCGCAAATATTGTGATTGCTGTGGTTCTTATTGTGTTAGCAGGAGTTTGGATATGGTAACTCAAATCACAAGTTTTGGTCGTTCAGGCCTATATGACTGGATGATGCAGCGTGTATCTGCCGTTGTATTGTCATTGTACACCGTTTTCATTATCGGTTATTTGCTGCTTAATCCTGATCTTACATACGATCAGTGGAGTGCTCTGTTTGAAGCAACATGGATGCGCATCTTTAGTTTGATGGTGCTTCTATCTATTGGTATGCATTCTTGGATTGGTTTATGGTCTATTTCAACTGACTATATTAAAGCAACCGGTGCTCGTTTCTTTTTTCAATCTCTATGCGGTCTTGTAATGTTTATTTACATCGTATGGGGTGTTCAGGTTCTTTGGGGGCTATAAGTAATGGCAAATATTCGTACTATTTCTTTTGATGCCATTGTTATCGGTGGCGGTGGCGCAGGTATGCGTGCTGCGCTTCAGTTAACTGAGTCTGGTTTAAATACGGCATGTGTTACTAAAGTATTCCCAACTCGCTCACACACTGTATCTGCTCAAGGCGGTATCACGTGTGCAATTGCAAGTGATGACCCAAATGATGATTGGCGCTGGCACATGTATGACACCGTAAAAGGGTCAGATTACATCGGTGACCAAGACGCTATTGAATACATGTGCTCTGTGGGGCCGCAGGCTGTTTTTGAACTTGAGCACATGGGGTTACCATTCTCTCGTACTGAGCAAGGTCGTATTTATCAGCGTCCATTTGGTGGTCAGTCTAAAGATTTTGGTAAAGGCGGGCAGGCCGCTCGTACCTGTGCTGCAGCTGACCGTACGGGTCACGCTTTGCTTCACACTCTTTATCAGGGCAACCTTAAAGGTGGTACTACTTTCCTTAATGAGTGGTATGCAACTGATTTAGTTAAAAATAACGAAGATGCTGTTGTTGGTGTTATCGCTATCTGTATTGAAACAGGCGAAACTGTTTACCTAAAAGCGAAGGCGACTGTTATTGCAACAGGTGGTGCTGGTCGTATCTTCCAGTCAACGACTAATGCACACATCAATACTGGTGATGGTGTTGGTATGGCATTGCGTGCTGGTTTCCCTATGCAAGATATGGAAATGTGGCAGTTCCACCCAACAGGCATTTACGGTGCAGGTACGCTTGTAACGGAAGGTTGCCGTGGTGAAGGTGGTTACCTAATTAATAAAGACGGCGAGCGTTTCATGGAGCGTTATGCGCCAAACGCGAAAGACCTTGCAGGTCGTGACGTGGTGGCTCGTTCAATGGTTCTTGAGATTCTTGAAGGCCGTGGTTGTGGCCCTGATGGTGATCACGTATTACTTAAACTTGATCACTTGGGTGAAGAGACTCTAAACAAACGTTTGCCAGGCATCCTTGAGCTTTCTCGTACCTTTGCTCACGTCGATCCAGTGAAAGAACCTATTCCTGTTATCCCTACTTGTCACTACATGATGGGTGGTATTCCAACAAACATCGGTGGTCAGGCGCTTAAGCAAAATGATGCCGGCGAAGACATCATTATTGATGGTCTTTATGCATGTGGCGAAGCGGCTTGTGTATCTGTTCACGGTGCTAACCGTCTTGGCGGTAACTCGTTGTTAGACCTTGTTGTTTTTGGTCGTGCAGTTGGTTTGCATGTTAAAAAATCTCTAGATGAAGGTTTTGAGTCACAGGATGCTGATGACACAAATGTAGAGAAGGCAATGTCTCGCTTGAATCGTTTGAATGGTTCAAATGGCGGTGAAAGTGTTGCTGCGGTGCGTGCTGATCTACAGCGTGTTATGCAACTTTACTTTGGTGTCTTCCGTGATGGTGAGGCTATGCAGACAGGCTTGGCTCAGCTTAAAGAAATTCGTACACGTGTTGAGAATCTACATCTTGAAGATAAGAGTCAGGCATTTAATACCGCACGTATTGAAGCGCTTGAACTTGAGAACCTTTTGGAAGTAGCTGAAGCAACAGCTATTCCAGCGGAATTCCGTAAAGAGAGTCGAGGTGCTCATGCGCGTAATGACTTTACCGAACGTGATGATGAAAACTGGTTGAAGCACTCTTTGTTTCATCCAGTAGGTAAGAACGTGACTAAGCGTGAAGTAAACTTCGCTCCAAAAACCATGGAAGCTTTTCCACCTAAGATCCGTTCATACTAAGGAGTTATATCAATGTTGGTTAGTATTTATCGTTATAATCCTGAAGTGGATGATGCTCCTTACATGCAGGACTATCAAATCGAGTTGCCAGAAGGTAAAGACCTAATGGTGCTTGATGTGCTGAACTTGTTGAAAGCGCAAGATCCTAGCATCTCTTACCGTCGTTCATGCCGTGAAGGTGTGTGTGGTTCTGATGGTATGAATATGTCTGGTAAGAATGGCTTGGCTTGTATTACGCCAGTATCCGAAGCTGTTAAGAAAGGTAAGCTTGTGCTTCGTCCTTTGCCTGGCTTGCCTGTTGTTCGCGATCTTGTTGTGGATATGGGACAATTCTATAAACAGTATGAAAAGATTCGTCCTTTCTTGATTAATGATGAGCCTGCACCTGCAATAGAGCGCTTGCAAAGCCCTGAAGAGCGTGAAAAGCTTGATGGCCTTTACGAATGTATTTTATGTGCTTGTTGTTCAACAGCATGTCCATCTTTCTGGTGGAATCCAGATAAGTTTGTTGGTCCGTCTGGTTTGCTACAAGCGTACCGCTTCTTGGCTGATAGCCGAGATACAGCGACGCAGGAGCGTCTTAGTGATCTAGATGACCCATTTAGTGTCTTCCGTTGCCACGGTATCATGAACTGTGTAAACGTTTGTCCTAAAGGGTTAAATCCTACTAAGGCAATTGGTAATATTCGTTCTATGCTGTTACAAAGAGCGACCTGATAGTTATTAGTGTGGTTATCCAGTGTTATTTGGACTGACTGCGCGCAATCGGCGGCTTGAAGGTTTGTTCAATGCCGCCATTTTTGCATATTCTAATGTAGAGAATGCAACGAAAAGAATTTAAAATTCGACCTTTGCGAACATGGATGTACTAAGAAAAACCGCTAACTTAGTAATTATGGAATTAGGATGTGGCATTTTTTTGAATGTGATGTTCTTAGTGGTTTAGTATTGAACGTAGAAGGGCGAAAGTAGCTGGAAATAAACAAAAAATCGAGGCTTTAATAGCCTTACGGGCCTGATAAAATGATCGATCTTATTATAGATTGAGACCGGGACCCCGGTAGCTGGCTCGAACATAAGGGTGATCGAGAATGCACGAAAGTTTAATGGAGTTGCTGTGGAGCACCTCTCATTTTTCAGGTGGAAACTTGGAATATGTTGAAGGGTTGTTTGAAAGCTACCTCGTCGATCCGAACTCAGTGTCGGAGGAATGGCGTAAATGTTTTGATCAATTGCCTCGTGTAAGCGAAGCACAATCAACTGATCTTCCTCATTCCGTGATTCAAGAGCAGTTTCTACAGATTGGTAAGAACAAATTTCGCTCAATGCCTGTTTCTACAGGTCAGGTAGCAAGTTCTGATCATGAACAGAAACAAATCAATGTTCTGCAGTTGATTAACGCTTACCGCGTTCGTGGACATCAACACGCAACACTTGATCCACTTGGATTGCAAAAACGTGAGAAAGTCGCTGACCTAGATATTGGTTATCACCAACTAACTGGTGCAGATCTAGATACCACATTTAATGTAGGTTCTTTATTCTTTAATAAAGATGCACTTAAGTTAAGTGAGATCGTATCTGAGCTTGAAAAAACCTATTGCGGAAGCATTGGTTATGAATTTATGCACATTGTTGATACGCAAGAAAAGGCGTGGCTTCAACAACGTGTCGAATCTGTCCGTTCACATCCTGAATACTCTCAAGAGACCCGCGAAAACTTACTCGAGCGTTTGACTGCCGCTGAAGGTTTAGAGAAGTATCTTGCTAGCCGTTACCCAGGTGCAAAACGTTTTGGCCTTGAGGGTGGCGAAAGTTTGATCCCTATGGTGAATGAGCTGATCCAACGTTCTGGCGCACTTGGTGCGAAAGAGGTGGTGATCGGTATGGCTCACCGTGGTCGTCTCAACGTATTGGTGAACACACTAGGTAAAAACCCGAAAGACTTGTTTGACGAGTTTGAAGGTAAGAAATTGGTTAATACGTCTGGTGACGTTAAGTACCACCAAGGTTTCTCTTCTAATGTGATGACGGCTGGTGGGGAAGTTCATATTGCCTTGTCATTTAACCCATCACACTTAGAAATCGTTTCTCCTGTTGTTGAAGGCTCTGTTCGCGCTCGCCAAGATCGCCGTAAAGATACAACGGGTAAGACAGTTGTTCCTATCTCTATTCATGGTGATGCAGCATTTGCAGGCCAAGGCGTGGTTATGGAGACATTCCAGATGTCTCAGACTCGCGCTTACCGAACAGGTGGTACGGTACATATTGTTATTAATAACCAGGTTGGTTTTACCACTAACCGTCAGGAAGACTCGCGTTCTACTGAATATGCGACTGATGTTGCTAAAATCATTCAGGCGCCAATTTTTCATGTTAATGGCGATGACCCAGAAGCTGTATTGTTTGTTACTCAGCTAGCGTTAGATTACCGCTACGAGTTTGGTCGTGATGTTGTGATCGACATGGTTTGTTACCGTCGTCGTGGTCATAATGAAACAGATGAGCCGTCTGGTACTCAGCCATTGATGTACAGTATTATTAGTAATTTGAAAACAACGCGTACCCTTTACTCTGAGCGTTTGATCGCTGAGTCTGTTGTGACACAAGAAAAGTCAGATCAGATGGTAAGTGAAAATCGTGAAGATTTAGACAACGCTCGTCATGTTGCTAAGAGTCTTGTTCTTGAATCTCAGACTGGTTCATTTGTTGATTGGAAGCCTTATCTTGGCGTCGAATGGACGGATGCGGGCGATACAACTTATCCATTGGCTAAATTGCAGGAAGTCGCTAAGAAACTAACGACGGTTCCAGATGGTGTTGTGATTCAGCGTCAAGTTCAGAAGATTTACCAAGACCGCGATAAAATGACAGCAGGTGCTCTTCCTCTGAACTGGGGTTACGCAGAAACATTAGCGTTTGCAACCTTGCTTGAGCAGGATTATCCGATCCGTATTACTGGTCAAGATTCTGGTCGTGGTACTTTCTCGCATCGTCATGCGGTAATACATAGTCAAAAAGATGGCAGCACTTATATTCCACTGAAACATTTGTCAGAAGATCAGCCTACATTGGATCTTTATGACTCTTATCTTTCAGAAGAAGCAGTATTGGCGTTTGAATACGGTTATGCCAGCACATCTCCTAAAGGCTTGGTTATTTGGGAGGCACAATTTGGTGACTTCGCAAACGGTGCGCAGGTTGTAATTGACCAGTTTATTACCAGTGGTGAGCACAAATGGGGCCGCCTATGTGGTTTGACCATGTTGTTGCCGCACGGTTATGAAGGTCAGGGTCCTGAGCACTCATCTGCAAGGCTAGAGCGTTTCTTACAGCTTTGTGCTGAATATAATATTCAGGTTTGTGTGCCAACGACACCGTCTCAGATCTTCCATATTATCCGTCGTCAAGCGATTCGTCCTATGCGTCGTCCGCTGATCATAATGTCACCGAAAAGCTTGTTGCGTCATAAACAAGCGATTTCAACATTAGAAGATCTATCGGAAGGAAGTTTCAAAACGGTATTACCAGAATCATCTGAAACTGTTACTGCGGATAGCGTGAAGCGTATTGTCCTTTGTAGCGGTAAGGTATATTACGACTTGATTAATCGTCGTGAAGAGCTAGAAAAAGATGATGTTGCTGTGATTCGTTTAGAGCAATTGTACCCGTTCCCATACGCTGACCTTGAGTCTGTGTTAGAGCAGTACAAAAATGTTGAGAGCTTGGTTTGGTGTCAAGAAGAGCCGAAGAACCAAGGTGCTTGGCATGCCAATCGTCACCGTATGAATCGAGTATTGGAAAAACTGTATCCAGAATTGAAGATCCGCTTTGCTGGTCGAATTTCGTCAGCTGCACCAGCGGCTGGTTACATGTCAATCCATGTTGAAGAACAAGAAGCACTGGTCAACGACGCACTAGTTGGTTAGTACCATAGCCTGTCAAAGAGATAAGGGTATAAAATGAGCATTGAAATTAAAGCACCTACTTTTCCAGAATCTGTAGCCGACGGTACCGTTGCTACTTGGTACAAGCAGCCAGGTGAAGCCTGTGCACGTGATGAGCACATTGTAGACATCGAGACAGATAAAGTTGTCTTGGAAGTTGTTGCACCTGCTGATGGTGTGTTGAAAGAAATTTTGAAAGGCGAAGGCGACACTGTATTGAGTGATGAAGTGTTAGCTGTTTTTGAATCTGGTGCAGCAGCTTCTGCAGCACCAGCTGAAAAAACTGACGCGCCAGCTGAAAAATCTGCAGCACCAGCGGCTGCGACTTCTTCAAAAGAGACCGTTCAGATTAAAACGCCAAGTTTCCCTGAGTCTGTTGCTGATGGTACAGTTGCTACTTGGTATAAACAACCAGGTGAAGCTTGTACTCGTGATGACCATATTGTTGATATTGAAACCGATAAGGTTGTTCTTGAGGTAGTTGCACCTGCTGACGGTGTGATTGGCGAAATCTTGAAAAACGAAGGCGATACCGTTCTTAGTGATGAGGTTCTAGCTAACTTCTTGGTTGGGGCTTCTGGTTCAGAAGCAGCACCTTCACAAGCTGAATCTACTTCTACTGCAGAAGGCGATGAAGATGGCGTTGCGGGCCCTGCTGCTCGTAAAGCACTTTCTGAAGCTGGCCTAACTGTTTCTCAAGTTAAGGGTACAGGCAAAGGCGGTCGTATTACTAAAGAAGACGTTGAGGCTGCTGTTAAATCAAAATCAGCACCTGCTGCTGCCACTCCAGCTAAAGCTGCTCCAGCTGCAAAAGCTGCTTCTGCAGCGCCAACATCTACAGCGTTAGGTGCTGAAGGTCGTGTTGAGAAACGTGTTCCTATGACGCGTCTTCGTGCAACTATTGCTAAGCGTTTAGTTGAAGCTCAACAAACAGCAGCGTTGTTAACGACTTATAACGAAGTGAACATGGGTCCAATCATGGAACTTCGTAAAAAATACAAAGATGAGTTTATTAAGGCTCATAACGGCACCAAGCTTGGCTTCATGTCTTTCTTTGTAAAAGCAGCAACAGAAGCGCTTAAACGATTCCCAGCAGTAAACGCTTCTATTGATGGTAACGACATGGTTTACCATGGTTACCAAGATATCGGTGTTGCTGTTTCTACTGATCGTGGTCTAATGGTGCCTGTTCTTCGCAACACTGAAGCTATGGGTCTTGCAGACATTGAGTCTTCAATCATGGACTTCGCTCTACGTGGTCGTGATGGCAAGCTGGGTATGGACGATATGCAAGGTGGTACTTTCACCATTACTAACGGTGGTACTTTCGGTTCCTTGCTATCTACGCCAATCATTAATCCACCTCAAACAGGTATCTTGGGTATGCACAAAATCCAAGAGCGCCCAATGGCTGTGAATGGTCAAGTGGTAATTCAGCCAATGATGTATTTGGCCTTGTCTTATGACCACCGTATGATTGATGGAAAAGAAGCCGTGCAATTCTTGGTAACGATCAAAGACTTACTTGAAGATCCTGCACGTCTTTTACTTGAAATCTAAGTATTCGTACCAACTATTTTGTATGAATTGAATGCTAAGTGGCACTGTATGTGCTGCTTAGCTTGACTGAAAAATGGGACCTCTTATGTCTGATAAATTTGATGTTGTTGTAATTGGTGGCGGCCCTGGTGGTTATGTAGCCGCTATACGAGCTGCTCAGTTAGGTTTGAAAACAGCCTGTATCGAAAAATGGTTAGACAAAGACAATAAACCGCGCCTTGGCGGAACTTGTTTGAACGTTGGCTGTATTCCTTCTAAAGCATTGTTAGACTCTTCTCATAAATTCCATGACGCAAAAGAAGCTTATGGTGTCCATGGTATTAGCATGGGTGAAGTGTCTATGGATGTGAATGCCATGGTTGATCGTAAAGACAAAGTCGTTGATCAGCTAACTGGTGGTATTTCTGGCCTTTTCAAAGCAAACGGCGTTACTAGCTTTGAAGGTTTTGGTAAAGTTCTTGCGAACAAAAAAGTAGAATTCACCGCGCACGATGGCACAGTAACTGTTATCGAAGCTGATAATGTTATTTTGGCAACAGGTTCTGTTCCAGTAAACATTCCACCAGCTCCACGTACTGGCGATATTATCGTCGATAACGAGGGTGCACTTGATTTCCGCGCGGTGCCAAAACGTCTTGGTGTTATTGGTGCAGGCGTTATCGGTCTAGAGCTTGGTTCTGTTTGGGCGCGTTTGGGCTCTGAAGTTGTTGTTCTTGAAGCACAAGATTCGTTTTTGAGTGTATGTGACCAAGACCTTGCTAAAGAAGCTGCTAAAATCTTCAAGAAACAGCATTTAGACATTCGTCTTGGTGCTCGTGTTACTGGTAGCGAAATCAAGGGTGAAGAAGTTGAAGTGACTTACCTTGATGCAAAAGGTGAAGAGCAGAAGCAAACGTTCGATAAATTAATCGTTGCTGTTGGCCGTAAGCCATTTACTCAAGGTTGTTTCTCTGAAGATTCAGGCGTGAAGCTAGATGAGCGTGGTTTTGTCTTCGTTGACGAGCAGTGCCGTACTTCTGTGCCAGGCGTTTTCGCCATTGGTGATATCGTTCGTGGTCCAATGTTGGCTCACAAAGCGTCAGAAGAAGGTGTGATGGTTGCAGATATAATTGCTGGCCATAAAGCACAAATGAATTATGACTGCATTCCTTCCGTTATTTATACTCACCCAGAACTAGCTTGGGTTGGTAAAAATGAGCAAGAGCTAAAAGCAGAGGGTGTGAAGTTTAAAGTGGGTAAATTCCCATTTGCAGCATCTGGTCGCGCTATGGCGGCTAACGATACTGATGGTTTCGTTAAAATAATTGCTTGTGAAGAAACGGATCGCATTCTAGGTTGCCATATTATTGGTGGTCATGCGGCTGATTTGATCGCTCAAGCTGTTATTGCAATGGAATTCGGTTCTACAGCAGAAGATATCGCATTGACTGTATTTGCTCACCCAACAGTAAGTGAAGCAGTACATGAAGCAGCGTTAGCAGTAGATAACCATGCGATCCATATCGCGAACCGTAAAAAGCGTTAATAAAAATTAGATTTGCCGGCCAATGAGCCGGCAATTTCTGTCTTAACGGGCAGAGCTTATGTCAACCATTCAGATGAGCGGAAGAATCAAATGAACTTACATGAATATCAGGCTAAACAGCTTTTTGCTGAATACGGCCTGCCAGTATCTACAGGGTACGCAGTAGACACGCCAGAAGCGGCGGTTGAAGCAGCGAAGAAAATTGGTGGTGACAAGTGGGTTGTTAAAGCTCAGGTTCATGCTGGTGGTCGCGGTAAAGCAGGCGGTGTAAAACTTGTTGATTCTTATGAAGAAGTTGCTGCGTTTACAAAACATTGGTTAGGTAAAAACTTAGTTACTTACCAAACTGACGAAAACGGTCAGCCAGTTGCTAAGATTCTTGTGGAGTCTTGCACAGACATTGCAAACGAATTGTACCTAGGTGCGGTTGTTGACCGTTCTACACGCAAAGTTGTTTTCATGGCGTCTACTGAAGGCGGCGTTGAAATTGAAAAAGTAGCAGAAGAAACTCCTGAGCTTATTCATAAAGCGATCATCGATCCTCTAGTGGGTGCTCAACCTTACCAAGCGCGCGAAATGGCGTTCAAAATGGGTCTTAATGCTGCACAGATTAAGCAGTTCACTAAGATCTTCCTTGGTTTGTCTCAGATGTTCCATGACTACGATTTCGCACTTCTAGAAATCAACCCTCTTGTTATTACAGATGAAGGTAACCTTCACTGTCTAGACGGCAAAATCAACATTGATAGCAATGCTGTTTACCGCCAGAAGAAAATGCAAGAGTTCCACGATCCATCTCAAGAAGATGAGCGTGAAGCACATGCAGCACAGTGGGAACTTAACTACGTTGCACTAGATGGAAACGTTGGTTGTATGGTAAACGGTGCCGGCCTAGCAATGGGTACAATGGACATTGTTAACCTACACGGCGGCAAGCCAGCTAACTTCCTAGACGTTGGTGGCGGCGCGACGAAAGAGCGTGTTGCTGAAGCGTTCAAAATCATCCTTTCTGATGACAATGTTAAAGCCGTATTGGTTAACATCTTTGGTGGTATCGTTCGTTGCGATATGATCGCTGAAGGTATTATCGGTGCTGTTGAGCAAGTAGGCGTAAACGTGCCTGTTGTTGTTCGTCTTGAAGGTACAAATGCTGAACTAGGTCGTGAAGTTCTTGCGAACTCTGGTCTAGATATCATTGCTGCAGCAAGTTTGAAAGACGCGGCAGAGCAAGTAGTTAAAGCTGCGGAGGGCAAATAATAATGTCTGTTTTAATCAACAAAGATACTAAAGTAATCTGTCAAGGTTTCACTGGCGGCCAAGGTACTTTCCACTCTGAGCAAGCAATTGCTTACGGAACGAAAATGGTTGGTGGTGTAACTCCTGGTAAAGGTGGTCAAACTCACCTTGGCCTTCCTGTATTTAACACAGTTAAAGAAGCAGTAGAGCAAACTGGTGCTGAAGCATCTGTGATCTACGTTCCAGCTCCTTTCGTTAAAGACTCTATCCTTGAAGCAGCTAACTCAGGCATCAAACTGATTGTTTGTATTACTGAAGGCGTTCCAACTCTAGACATGCTTGACTGTAAAGTGGCTTGTGACAACCTAGGCGTACGTTTAATTGGCCCTAACTGTCCAGGTGTTATCACACCGGGCGAATGTAAGATTGGCATCATGCCTGGTCATATTCACATGCCAGGTAAAGTCGGTATCGTATCTCGTTCTGGTACCTTGACTTATGAAGCTGTTAAACAAACGACTGATGCTGGTTTCGGCCAATCTACTTGCGTAGGTATCGGTGGTGACCCAATCCCAGGGACTAACTTCATCGACGTATTGGAAATGTTCCAAAACGATCCACAGACTGAAGCGATTGTAATGATCGGTGAAATCGGTGGTACTGCTGAAGAAGAAGCGGCTGCTTACATCAAAGCAAATGTTACTAAGCCTGTTGTTTCTTACATTGCTGGTGTAACTGCACCTGCAGGTAAGCGTATGGGCCACGCTGGCGCAATCATCTCTGGTGGTAAAGGCACAGCTGATGAAAAATTCGCTGCTCTAGAAGACGCGGGTGTTAAAACTGTTCGTTCTTTGGCAGACATTGGTGCAGGACTTAAAGAAATCACTGGCTGGTAAGCTGGTACTTTAAGTACGACTGATGATAAAAATCCCTGCTTCGGCAGGGATTTTTTTTGGCTATAGGTGTTCAGATGAAGTGCCCTTTTTGTTTAAAAAATAATGGCTGCGTGCTTGATGAAAATCAGAATTGTTGGTGTTTCAGTGTTAGGGTGCCTAAGGACTTATTGGCGTATATTCCGTTAGAGCAAAAGGGAAGTGTTTGCGTGTGCCAAGAGTGTATTGAATTCTATCGTACCGATAAACTTGGTTTTTTAAAAGTATTCGACTTTGAGTCAAGATAGCTTTATTTTTTAATAGAGCATGTGGTTCGTTCTTTGAACGTGTTTTGACAACAATAAAAGGAATAAGGCAATGAGTGAGGCGTCAGGCGGCAGTGCTGTTTACGATATTACAGTGATAGGAGCGGGTATTGTTGGCCTATCAACCGCATGGCAGTTACAGCAGCGCTATCCTAAATACCGCATACTATTGATTGAAAAAGAAGTAGAAGTTGGCTCACATCAAACGGGTCATAACTCAGGTGTGATTCATGCTGGGGTTTATTATGCACCTGGCAGTCTTAAAGCAGATTTTTGTCAGCGAGGTGCGACAGCCACAAAAGCCTTCTGCCTTCAGTACAATATCAAGTTCGATGAATGTGGCAAGCTACTGGTCGCAACAAATATCGCTGAGCAAGAGCGTATGGAAGCTCTGTACTTACGCTGTCAAGAAAATAACTTAGAAGTATATAAGCTAGGTCAAGCAGAGCTTAAAGAGCGTGAGCCGAATGTAAAAGGCCTTGCTGCACTTTACGTACCTTCTACTGGAATCGTAAGCTACCGAGAGATTTGTCAGAAGCTTGCTGACCTTTTTGTAGGGAAGGGCGGTGAACTGCGTCTAGGTACAGAGGTGGTTGGTCTTGATGAAAGCCACGAACGTGTGGCGATCACATTGAACAATGATGTAGTGAATACCTCTTATTTGGTCAGCTGCAGTGGCCTGATGGCAGATCGGTTGACTAAGATGCTAAATATACCAACTGACTTTCAAATTATTCCATTTCGTGGCGAATATTACCGCTTGCCAACAAAGCATAATCAGATTGTAAATCACCTTATTTATCCTATACCTGATCCTGACTTACCATTTTTAGGGGTTCATTTGACTCGTATGATTGATGGTTCTGTAACGGTAGGTCCAAATGCCGTACAAGGTTGGAAACGAGAAGGTTATGGTCGAATTAACATCAACCTTCGTGACGTATTTGATATGGTGCGCTTCCCAGGGTTTTGGAAGTTACTGATGAATCATTGGAAAACAGGGCTAATGGAGACTAAAAACTCTTGGTATAAACCGGGCTATTTAGCGCAAGTACAGAAATACTGTGACCTTGTTTCATTAGATGATTTACAGGAATATCCAGCTGGAATACGAGCTCAGGCAGTGATGAAAGATGGCAGCTTGGTGCATGATTTTTTGTTCGCTCAAAGTGCTCGAACCTTACATGTATGCAATGCACCTTCCCCAGCAGCCACCAGTGCATTTCCGATAGGAGAATACATTATTAATAAGCTAGACGACCAAATTACGTCAGTTTAGCAGAGCGAAAGTATTGTGAAATAAAGATGGCTTAGTTTGTATTGTGTAAGTGATTCAAGCTAAAGTGATTAATGTATAAATCACTGATAAGGAATAAGTATGACTGGTTTAAAGAAAAATCTAGGCTTTACTCATTTGGCGCGAGGCATTGCAGCAGCGCTGCTTATTACTCAAGTGACGGCATGCGGCACATTACTTTATCCTGAGCGTCGCGGTCAAACAAATGGTCAAATCGATATCGGTGTCGCTGCATTAGATGCCATTGGCTTATTGTTTTTCTTTGTTCCTGGCGTTGTTGCATTTGGTGTGGATTTTGTAACTGGGGCAATATATTTGCCTGGCGGCGGAATGGCCAGCTTAACAGAAGATGAACTGAATAAGATTAAGAATGGCTCAGATTCAATTGACGTTGAAAAATTTAAAACTGTGATGGCGCAACGTAAAGATCTTGAGTTACCTAAAGATATTTATACGGATCAACTGAATATTGTCGCTATGTCATCGACTCAGTCACTTGAAACTGCAATGAGCTTGAATGGTCAGCGTGTCGCGTTTTCATCCGCTTACTAATCGACTTCGATACTACCAGTAGGGAAAGTGGGAAATATAGCGTTTAAAAATAGGACCAAGGAGATATTTTCCTTTGTCCTATTTTTTTATGCTCTCGTAGGCTTGGTAGACGATACTGTGCATTTTTTTGAGGTCCTGATGCTTTTCTAATGTAACTATTGATACTTTGGTTTTGATGATATCGTCCCAAATATTGTCTGCAATGTTGATTGATTCACCTGCTACCTGAATGATCATATCCACACCATGTTTGCGTATTAGGGCAGATACTTCACTGGGTGAAAATACCGTTACGCCATGGACGAGTGTTCTGTTATTCCAAGGTTCATCGTCTATAAAAGCGGTAATGCTAAGAGGTTGTTTAGACGTTTTGTTATTGTCGAGTAAGGATTTGGATAAAGCAAAGCAGAGATAGTCAATGCCAATAAAAATGACCTTTATTGGCATTGGTTTACGGGCAAAGCATTGAGGTAGTAGGCTCGTTAGCTGGTTTATCATCATGTTTTAAGCCGTCTTGGTGTAGCGTTGCTTTGGTCTACCGCCGGTTTTGTAATCTAACGTCATGCAAACATGCCCTTGATCTTCTAAATACTCAAGGTAACGTCTTGCCGTAATTCGGCTTAGATTGATCGCGTCACCCACCTCTTCTGCTGTGAAAGAGTGATCTTCTATGGTTTCAAGGTATTGATTGAGTTTTTCTAAGGTGTTCTCATCAATGCCTTTTGGGGTTTTTCGGCTACTATCTTGGGAAGAGCTTTTTCGGAACAGTGCGTCTATGTCTTGTTGATCGATTTTATTGTTTTTTGTTAGGCGTTTTTTAAAGTCTAAATAATCATCCAATGCCTGCAATACCCGAGACATGCGGATTGGCTTAACTAAATAATCGATTACCCCAAGCTGAATGGCTGTTTCGATAGTGGTGGTTTCTCTTTCCGCGGTTGTCATGATAAAAGCAGCATTGAAACCGCGTTGTTTTAGCGACTTCATCAGATCAATACCATTTCCATCAGGAAGCGTAATATCCACCATGATCAGTTCTGGTTCGAATGCTTCTGCTTTTAATTCCGCTTCAAGAATACCTTCGCAGGCTGCGACAACATGAAAATTATTGTGTTGGTTTACGGTGCTTTCTAATACATAGCTAGCACGCAGGTCATCTTCCACAATCATTACAGGGATACGACTCATTTTATTAGTGCTCGCTTATCTAAATAAATGCTAAACACAGTGGTGTTTACCTCACTTCGTTCCCAATCCAGACTTCCATGATATTGGTCGACGACTTTTTTAACCAAATATAAGCCAATACCATTTTGTTCTGTATTGTGCTTGCTGCTGACGCCAAAATCCAATATTCGGTTCTCTAGTTTTTCATCGACACCGGCACCACTGTCTTCTATTTGAATCATGATGTGAGCATTACGGTCACTAATATACAGCTTAACAAAAGGTGACGTAAGTAATCTGTTGGACCAAGCGGCCAATAAGGCGTTGTCGATTAGATTTCCTACTAATGTGACCAATGCTTCGTTGGTTTTAGATGGATATCTACCAAGCTGGCAGTCGCTTTCGATCAGCATTTCGACTTTTAGGTCTTTAGCTTTATTGTGTTTGGCGAAAATTAGCCCTGCAACAGCGCTGTTCTCAATAGTTTTGATGATGCGTCCTAATGCGACTTGATCGCCGTCGCTTTCCTGCTGAAGAAACTCAATCGCATCATCATAGTGTTCCGCCTGCAACATGCCGGATAACACGTTTAAGTGATTGGCATATTCATGGGTTTTAGCGCGCAACAAGTCGGCGTAGTTTTTTGTGGCGGTTAGCTCTTGTTCTAAGGATTTTTCACCGTGGTCTGGAAAAAATACAATGACATAGCCAATATCGCCTTTTTGAATTTTTATCGGATATAAAGTCGCAATGAACTCTAATTTTCCTAAATTAAAACGGTTTTGTGTAATTTGCCCTTGAGCTTCTAGGGCGAAGTGAGAAAGACTTTGTGATTGTTCACTCAATGGTTTACCTACAACCTGAGGGGCGTTCAGCACATTCATGGTTAGCCACTCAATTGCCATGCTGTTTATTGCCGTGATATTTTGTTCATGATCGATCGCTACAATGCCATCGCGAATACTGTCTAAAATTAATTCATGTTCTTTGAATTTTTGAACGATTTCTTCTGGTTCTAGGCTCAAAAAAGTTCGTTTGAGTTTTAGAATTAAAACCCCCGCAATGATAATACCGAGAAAATAGACAAAACCGACCAGTAGTCCTGCTTCTTGCAAATGTTTAAAAATTAATTCGCTGGTGGGTTGGGATAAATAGCCAATGCTAATAGCCCCAATAATTTGATCATCATTGCGTATGGTGACTGAATTTCGAATCGCTTGTCCTAGCGTACCGACGGCAACTTTTGTGTAATCTTTTCCTTGGTTTAGCGCTTGGTAAATATCATCACCTACAAAGCGCTTACCGACTTTTTCTGGCTCCGGATGGCTCAAACGAATCGAATTTTTATTAACAACAACAATGTAAGAGGCATCTGTTTGGGCGCGAAGCATTTCTATGTAATCTTGAATGTCATTAGGCTTGCCTTGGTTACTTAACTCGACTGCCTGAATGATTTTTTCATTGTGAGCTATTACTCGGCCGAGTTCTAGGCCCCGTTGGCTAATGCTATCTAAGTAGGATTTTTGTAGGGAATAACCCAGCACTACACCGACTGCCAGTACAATAAGAGTGATGGTGGAGAGCGTAATTAAGGCAAGATAAGACTTTAAGGTCATTCGCGTTTCTAGATCAATAAAATATGAAACGCGATTATACAGCATGCAGAAGGGCTACTAAACAAAAGGGAAAAGTCATAACGAGCTTTTACTGAATAAATTCATTTTAGACAGATTTATTTTACTATTTGTCCTTTTAAGGCGACATATCTAATACGAATGATGCTCCAGGCGATGAGTTTTTCGCGGTGACTTTCCAGCCATGAAATGTGGCGATTTCCATACAAATAGCTAGGCCTAAACCAGCACCATGGATTTTTTGTTTTGGGGCGCGCCAAAAACGTTTAAAGATTAAGTTTAGATGTTCTTCATTAATTCCTTGTCCATAATCCCGAACGCTCACGGTGTTTTTTGTCATAGTGATATCGATAGTGGTTCCGGATGGAGAGTGGTAAATGGCATTTTCAATAAGGTTTTTCAGAAGGATGAAAAGGGTACTTGCGTCAGCATTTAGGTGAATGTCTTTGTTGATCTGGATTAATCGTATTGACGTGCCATGTTTTTTGGAAAGGCGTGATAAGTATTTGATGGTGTCATTTACGGTATTAACGAGAGTAATATCTTGAAAAGTATAGTTGTGGGACTCACGAACTTCGGCGAGGTGAAGTAGCTGGTTAATTTGGCGTGAAATATGGTCAACATCTTCTAATATCAGATTTTTCGAGTTTGTTTTTTCTAGCATTTCAATTTCCCCTCGAATAAGTGCCAAAGGGGTTTTAAGCTCGTGTGCAGCTGTCGCTAAAAACTCTTGTTGAACTTTAAAGCCTTGCTCTAACCTTTCAAGTGCTTCATTAAAGGCGCTAATCAGGGGTATTAACTCGCTTGGCATTTCTGCCATGGATAAGCGGCCTTGAATATTTTGAGGTGTTATCTTGGAGGCAATGTCGGAAGCCTTTCTTAACGGTCGTAACATGAAATGTATGGTAATAATGACAGCAAAGCTGACAATAAATAACGACAGTATAGAGACGAGTAAAACGGTTTTTGAAATAGGAGATCTTTTTGTTATCTGGAATACTTCTAGAAGCCTTAAGCTTGTTGCTACTTGTATGTTATAGCCAGTATACGCTGCTTTCAAAGGCTCGCTAAGGCCATAGAAAAGTTTGTTATTACGAGTGAACGTAAAATTACTTGTGTGTTTATTGTATGAAGTATTATCTGGAGCGAATGCTTTTGTTTGCCTCGTTGATGCTGATACAACCTCTCCTTGTGGGTCGACAATCTGGAAAAAAAGGTCTTCGTTTAATGTCTCATATATCCATACCCAGTGGGCATCTTGATTGCTTTTTTGTATAGAGAGTTCTGGTTCTCCCATGCTATTTGTGTAAATTTCATCGATTAAAAATTCTGCTTGTTCATTTAAAATATGACCAATAAGCAGATTAGGGTTCATGACAAATAAATAGCTGTAAATACCGCTGATTAATAGTGTTAGTGCGACAAAAAAAGTAATAATTAATCGATACTTTAGGCTGTGTTTAAAGCGATTTTTTAGAGATAGCATAACCAAGTCCTCGAGTGTTTGAGATGACTACTTGTGAACCTAAGGTGCTTAATTTTTTGCGTATTCTGTGTAGTGCGACATCTAATGCATTGGGAGTGACAGCTTGATTTAAGCCCCATGCTCCTTGTTCAAGTTTAGTGCGACTTATTGTGGTGTCAGCAGATCGCATCAAAATATACAGAATTTGAACTTCTGCTGGTGCGAGAGTGACGGATTGAGTACCACATTGAAGCTGAGCATTGTGTAGGTCTAGGGTAATATCTTCAAAAATGGGAGATAAGGGTTTTATATCGGTAGGCCTGCGTAGTAGAGCTCGAACTCTGGCGACTAATTCATCCATAGCAAAAGGTTTTACAAGTTAGTCATCAGCTCCTGTTTCCAAACCTTCTATTCGATCATGTACAGCATTTCTGGCGGTTAATACGAGGCACGGGATTGTTACGCTTCTTTGACGTAAGGTTTTAAGTAAGCTTAATCCTTCCCCATCAGGAAGTCCTCTATCAAGTATAATTAAGCCATACTCTTGTGCCTCTAGGGCATGTTTCGCCATTGCTAAGTTTGCGAAAATATCCAACTCAATACCGACCTTTTGCAATGCTGTTGATACCATTTTGGATAGGCGATCATTGTCTTCAACCAGAATAATTCGATTCATAAAAATTCATTTGTTAAGTTAAATAGAGCAGAGTTTGCTTCAGAGTTAGTTTCATCTAAAGCAAACAGGCTATTTTTCAGTGATTATTTGAAACGGTATATATAGCCAAGATAGGCTGCTGCAGTCGTTTTTTTATCAACTAATGGGCTGTGTGACATTTCACTTCCAAAATGTTTGATACTGAAATCGAATGCCACTGATTGTTTTTTATTAATAATATAATTAAAACGCAGGCCTGCATTGATTACCGTTGCTGAGTTAGCGTCATACTGCTCTCTATTCACTTTTATTTCAGAGGGGTTAACGCCATAGTAATAGTTAACATATTTGTCGTTATACCATGTAGCACCGAGACTTGGCTCTAAATTTAAGTGCTGGTTGACTTGGATTTTTTTTGATATTGAGACAGAGGCTTGTTGACCTTCGCTGTTGTTCATTGTGTCGAGAAGGGTGTTAAGTTTTAGATCAAACATCGTTGTGCTCCATGTCATTGCTGGACCAACCCAGAAGCTGGAATCGCGATTATCCATGCCGTCAAAAATATAGGAATCTGAACGATCATAACCATCACCGAATCCATATTTTCCGCGTATAGAAAAAGCGAGGCTATTGGTTTGGGCGACTTTTAAATCTATCGTCGTCCCCAGAAGAGATATCCAAGAGTTATCAACAAACACTATCGGTATAGCTGTGAGGTCACTGTCTACGCCACGATATTCTGACTGACTAACACCAGCAGCCACTCCTAACGCAACTGATGTTGTTCCATCGGCGAACGCTTTCCCTGTTGTCAAAAATATCGTGACAAGAGGTACAATACTGTAGCGTAAAACCAATTTTTTTTGGATTAATCGAGCGTTTTCAATGATCATTGTGTTTTTTTCTTTTGTTTCAATCTTGTTTTTCATGTTTTTCCTAATTCTATGAAAGACGAATTTTTACTGTAAGTTGTAGAGTATTACGGGACACTTACGAGCTTATTTTTTAGTGTTATAACCCTAAATACATTCACAAGCTTTCAGTCTTAGTCTTTCCATTATTCTTATTGTCTATAGAGGTCCTGCCTTTGAAGAGGGCTGTGCATTTTTGTCCCAACCCATGCATGTAGGTAAATACCACAGGGACTACAATGAGGCTCAAGAGAGTAGAAGTGATTAATCCGCCAATAACCGCAATTGCCATGGGTTGTCGAAAGCTTGCATCGGCACCTAAACCCATCGCAATAGGTAACATACCTGCAATCATTGCGGCAGTAGTCATAATGATAGGTCGTGCTCTTTTGTTACAGGCATTTAGCAAAGCGTCATGCATATTTAGCCCATGCTTTTTCATGGACATTACAGCATATTCCACAAGCAAAATAGAGTTCTTCGTGACAATGCCCAATAGCATAATGAGGCCAATCATGGAGGGGATATCTAATTCGCTACCTGTTAACAATAAGGCGACAAAAGCACCACTTAAAGATAAAGGTATGGCAGATAAGATGGTTATTGGTTGAATCAAATCTTTAAACAACAGAATAAGTACGCATAACACGCATAGTAAACCGGTCAAAATGGCGGTACTAAAACCTGAGCTGAGTTCGTTCATTAGCTCAGCATCACCTGCTTCTATTAATTCTACGTTACTCGGTAAAGCTATCATGGAGGGAAGCTGGTGGGCTTCGTTGATAATATCGCCCAATGCGCGTCCATTGAGTTTGGCGCTAATCGTTATAAAGCGTTTACGATCATACCTGTCAATTTGCGATGGGCCACTTTCGAAAGAGATAGAGGCCACACTTGATAGAGGGATTAGCTGCCCGTTCCGTGCGGGTACTCGTAAACTTCTCAGCGTTTCTATATTCAATCTATGGCTATCCTCTAGCAGAACTCGAATATAAATTTGTCGAGTATCTAAATTTAATTTAGCAAGCTGTGAATTATGGTCACCGCTAGTGGCTACTCTGATAGTGTCGCCAATTGCTGAGGTAGAAACGCCAAGTTCAGAAGCACGCTGTAGATTAGGACGGACAATAATTTCTGGTCTTTCTAGGCTGGCCGTAGATTGAATATTTGAAATACCATCTATCCCCCGCAACTCTGTTAAAACGTTATTTGCGCTTGCTTTGAGCGCAGTACTATCGTCACTCGCAAGAATAAAAGATAGCTCCTGTCCAATGCCTCCACCAACCGAAAATCGTGCGCCAGGTACTGTGACTAAAACGTCACGCAATACTTTTTCAATATCACTTTGTGTGGCTCTACTACTTCTTTCTTTTAGGATCAAAATCAATTGGCTTTTGCGTACATCGCCTCCCGCTGAGTCAGCGTTTTCACCACTGGCAACGCCTATAGTAGAAAAAATATGATCAATACCTGCGATATCAAGAAGTGTTTTTCGAGTTTCTTCTGCTTTAGCTAGAGTGGTGTTAAATGCACTACCAGGAGGAAGCTCAATTGATACGGTGGTGTAATTGCTATTAGAGGCGGGCATGAGGCCAGTATTTAATAGCGGAACTAAAGAAGCAGTGACAGCAAAAACAATCAAAGTGGCCATTAATGTTTTAAAGCGATTGTTTAACGTCCATTGCACAATAGATAAGTATAAAACCAGTAATTTGCCTTGTTTTTTTTCTGTTATGTGCGTCTTTGGTTTAAGCATGTAGGCTGCCATCATTGGTGTTAGTAGACGAGCTACTAACAAAGAAGACAGCACAGCAACAACAGCAGTCCAGCCAAATTGCTTGAAAAACAACCCTGTTATACCACTCATCATAGCTGTTGGAGCAAATACCATAACAAGAGTCATGGTTGTTGCCATTACCGCTAGAGCTATTTCTGTCACCGCATCACCGGCGGCTTTTTTAATACCTTTACCCATACGGACATGGCGCTCGATGTTTTCTATTTCAACAATGGCATCATCTACTAGGATGCCAACAATGACGGCAAGAGCAAGTAAGGTTAAGGTGTTTAATGAGTAATCGAGAAAGTACATAGCGGCAAAAGTGGGGAGGATTGATAAGGGCAATGCGGTAGCGGCAATGAGTGTTGAGCGCCAGTCACGCAAAAACCACCAGACAATTAATATTGCCAGAAAGGCCCCTTCGAAAAGCATATTGATTGAACCTTTGTACTGCTCCTGCGTTCCAGACACTTTGTCATAGACGAGAGTGAAATCAACGCCATCTTTTACTTTTAGGTCTTCAAGGACTTGTTTTATACCCGCAGCAATCTTAGTTTCATCAAAACCAGTTGCCCTATAAACTTGGAATCCGACAACGTCCTTACCATTTAAAAGTGCTATCTGGCTGCGTTCTGCGGTAGTGTCTTGTACTGTAGCAACTTGATCAAGCCGTAAGGTTCGACCATCTGTTAAAACTAATGGGAAAGCGTTCAATTCATCTGCTTGCTTTGCTGTTGTGATTGTTCGCACGGATTGAGCTGCATTCCCTAGCTGCATTCTGCCACCGGAAGACTCAATGAGTGTAATACGCAAAGCTTGTGATACATCACTTGCTGTAACATTAAGTCCTGCTAATTTAGTTGGATCCAGTTCGATGTGTACTTCACGCTGTACACCCCCCACTCGTTCAAAACGACCAAGTCCCGGAACACTTAAAACTCTTTTGCTAATCGTATTGTCAACATACCAAGAGAGTGCCTCTTCATTCATGCGTGGCGCACTGATCGCATAGGTGAGTAATGTATCGGCATCTACTGTTTCAGCGCTGACGGATGGTTCAAGTACGTCATCGGGTAAGTCAGAACGGATTCTATCCAATGCATTACGAGATTCTATTAATGCGTCAGAAAGTGATTTCTTTAACATAAATTCTACGCGAATACTGACGACTCCATCGGAGATAGAGGTTTGTATGTGGCGCAGACTCGATAGTGTCGCTAAAGCATCTTCAGCTTTTCTAGCTACTTCAGTTTCAAGCTGGGCTGGCGCTGCGCCGGGCTGTGATAATGTCACTAGAATAGTGGGTAATCGAACATCTGGTAATTCAGCGATAGGCAGTTCTTGAAAACTTTTTATACCAGCAATAGAGAGTAAGACAAATAATAAAATAGTTGGAATAGGGTTTCGAATAGACCAAGTGGCGAAGTTATATGCAGGCTTACTCATAGCGCCTCCTGCTCTAGGTGTGCGCCTGAAAAGGTAATGGGTTCTTGTTCTTCAACTACTTTTACTATGTCACCTTCATTGAGAAAACCAGCGCCTTGCTTGATAATACTTGCGCCTGCTTTAATGTTGCCTGTGATTTCAACATAATCACCTTGGCGTCGCGCTACTTTGATAGGTCTTTGTATTACTTGCTGGGTTTCATTGATCAACTCAAAAACGTAACTGCGCCCATCTCTGATAACGATACTGATGGAGGGAACAACAAGCGCAGGTGTTTTATTAAGTTGAATTTTTCCTAGGGCGAACATGCCTGCACGCGCACGATTGTTTGGCTCTAGACTGGCATAAACAGTGAGCATTCTGGTTTGCGGGTTTATAATTGGAGAAATTTGACGAATATAAGCTATGGCTTCACTGTTATTTGTAAGGTCCAGGGTGATTTTTTGACCTAGGGTGAGATGAGAAGCTTGCTGCGCTGTGAGCTGCCCATACCATTCAAGCTTATTGCCTCGAATCAAACGAAACAGTTCTTCTCCAATCGTACCTATTCCCCCTAAAGTAGCCGTACGAGAGCTAATAACGCCTTCATCTGGCGATGTTACATTTACATAGCTTAATTGTAGTGCATTGGAGGCTAACTGAGCTGTAACTGCGGACTCTTCTGCCGTGGTTGTTTGCTTTTGTGTTTCTGCTTGCAAAAGGTTCTGCTTACTTATACCGTCGGTTTTACTTAGTGCAAACGCTCTTTGATAGTCAATGTTGGCCTGCTTAACTAGAGCTGAAGCTTGGTTAAGGTTTGCTTCTAGTAAGGCTTTGTCATTTAGTAAACTTGCATTATCAAAGCGAGCTATGAGTTGTCCTTTTTTTACATAGTCACCTACATCGACCAACACCTCGGTTAGCCTTAAGCCGTTTAGTTGGGCTCCAATAATTGCTTCTTGCCAAGCCACGATATCACCAGAGGCTTCAATGTTGTTATTCCAATCTAAAGACAGAACGGAGGTGGTTGTGACGGTTAACGCTGCATGCTTTATCTCATTTTCGGTTGCGTGAGCCGATATCGAAATAAAGCGTGAAGCAACCATAATGGTGATGATCGCTAGAAATATGAGACAGGATGATTGTGTCGTTAAACGCTTCCCCTCCCAGAGATTAGTAACACTCATGATTTGTTATCCCTATAGGCAGATAGTATTGAAGATTTATAGATCTTCTAGATTACTACCTTAACTATTACTCAAGACTTACTTGAGAGAGGTTGTGTTGCTGAGTTCTGTTGATTTGAGGCTGGATGGCTTTTCATTACGGTGAGAATCTATAGGGGATATCTAGCATAGCGAATAACTGGGGAGGAAATTATGTTGATATACGCAGCTAGCAATGTTTTAAGCACAATGGTTAAAGAGGTAACCTTGAAAGTAGCTGAGTAGGGGAAGTATTTTCTAACTAGGAAGGAGAGATAAGAGTGAAGCCAATGCTTTAGTGCACTTGGCTCCACTTTAGTACCGTTTTAAGCGATGGCTTGCACTACAATCGTTGCAAGAATCAGCATGAAAGCGCCGCCAATTCGAGATGATATTTGTGCGAAAGGCATTAGTTCCATACGTTTACTTGCCGCAAGAACCGCTACATCACCAGTACCGCCCATGTTAGCCATGCAAAGACCGCCAGTGATGGCTGCTTCGATAGGGTAGAAGCCCATTAACCAACCGATTAAGCCAGCACCAAACACAGCACCAAGTACGGTAATTAGAACCAACAAGAAGTATATTGGAGATAACGCGTTTAGGATTTGGTTTAGATCTGTGTAAGCCACACCAATACCGACTAGTAATGCTGGTGTTAGATTGCCAACAACAAACTTATACCAAGAGAAGGCCGCTTGTTCTAATGCTTTTGGCATGATGCCAGACACTTTGATGATCGCAATAGATAGAATCATTAGAGCGTAGGTATGCATACTGATGTAGTTTGATAGCAAAGTACCAATGAAGTACATACTGACAGCCAATAAAGCGCCAATGCCAAGCGTTGTGACATTCAACCCTGTTATTGTTTGATCTTCTTCCTCTATTGGTTTTTGACCGCGAATTAGCTGACCATTACCCGTTAGGCTCGGAGCCATCTGGCCGAGTTTATTGAGTAATCCCGCAATAACAATAGCGATCGCATTACCAATAGCCAATGCCGGAACCATTTGTGACATTAGCGTTTCTGCATTCATGCCTGTCTTTCCAGACATGATTTCAACAAGAGGCACTGCACCAGCACCCATGCCACCACCCATAATAGGAAGCGCTATTAACATAACGGAGTCGTAAAAGTCTTTGCTCACCAGCATGCCCACTAAGCCTGTGAAGATACAAGCGAAGAAAGCGGATCCTAAAATAACTGGAATGTATTTTAACGCAGCTTGTTTTAGCGTTTGTGTGTCCATACCGAAAATGGAGCCAGTTACTAGGCTAGCCACATAAAATGCTAAGAAACCGCCACTTTTCATGAAGGTTGTTACGTTGCTTTCAGCACTAGAAGGGAATAAACCGCTGTGGAATAAATAAGCAGAGCCAAAAATGACGACAATAGCACCACCGCCGAAGAACTGATTGATAATGGGGGTTCTGTCCCCAATGTAATTAAGTATGAAACCGATAATAACCATAATGCCTAAGGCACCGATCATTCCACTGGGCATTTTGCCCGCAAAAGTGGCCAACAAAATAGTAATCGCGGCAATAGCCAATATGATTTTGCTAGTGCGTTGATCGCGCACCGTCATAGCATCATTAGTGATCATGGTAGACTCTCTTTTTTTTTGCTTGTTTTGATATGCGCCGCAGTCTACCAACCTTCGTTATAAGCGGAAGTTCCTTTTCTTCTAATGAAACTAAAAAGAGGTTTTGAAACTTTTGTAATGCAGATTATCGTCACGATTTACACAATGACGTAAATTTTGCCTTAATCATGAGCCTCTATCCATAACGTCATTTTTTCTGCTGGCATTGGCCTAGCAATAAAATACCCTTGCCCAAATTGGCAGCCTATTTCTAATAAGGCTTGTTCAATTTCTTGTGACTCCACGCCTTCCGCAATCAGCTTATAATTAAATGCTTGGCTTAATGCCACGATACAAATCACAATGGATCGATCTTCAGGGTTCGTTAACAGGTTTTGTACAAAGCTCTTATCGATTTTTAGCGTGTTCAAAGGTAATTGTTTTAAGTAGCTTAGAGACGCATAACCAGTTCCAAAATCGTCTAGCGCCACATGTACGCCTAACTTGCTACAGGCTTTTACAACTTCAACTGCATTTTGAATATCAGATATAGATACCGTTTCGAGGATCTCGATTTCTAAGGCTTGAGGCTTTACAGTGGGGGCTTGCTCTAGTAATAGAGCAAGGCGTTGGACAAAGTTATTGCTTAGTAAGTGAGCCGGAGCAATATTGACGCTAATTACAAGGTCTGGCAGGTTCCAGGTTGAATGTTGCTTTAGGGCCTCTTTTAGAACCCATTCACCAATCAAAATACCTGTATTTGGGTGTTCTAATGCTTCTGTAAACGTCTGTGGGTACAACAAGCCTAGGGTTGGATGATTCCAACGAATTAGGGCTTCAACACCGATGAGTGAGTGTTCTACCATGTCAATTTGGGGTTGGTAATAGAGTTCAAATTCGTTTAATTCGACCCCTCGCTCAGCGGCCTGCAGCATGGTTCTGCGATCATACTGGCGTTTCTCTTCATGAGGATCGAAAAACAAAATTTTGTTGTTGCCGGAGTTTTTGGCTTGATACATGGTTTGATCGGCGCGACGTAATATGGTGTCAGCATCTAGACTATCGTCTGTCACCAAAGCCACACCAATGCTGGCAGACACCTGTACTTGGCATTCAAATTCTGTCAGCTCAATAGGAGTATTGATTAGGCTGATTAACCTATTCAGGAAGAGGTTACATTCTTTCTTACTAGCAATGCCCTTGAGCAGTAAGACAAATTCATCACCACCAATTCTAGACAGGGTGTCCTCTTTGCGGAGTAATTTTTTGAGTCTATCCGCAATGGTAACTAAAACATAGTCACCTGTGTCATGGCCGTAGTTATCGTTGACGGGTTTGAAATTATCCAAATCCAAAAAAGCCACCGCAGCAGGTTCATTATTTTTAACGACCTGTTGCAAGTTTTCTAATAGAAGTGGTCGGCTGGCTAACCCAGTTAGATTGTCATAATGGGCCATATCGTGAAGCTTTTTCTCTAGCTCTGCACGATGCACTGAATTGATAATGGCGTGAATGAGTTTGTTGCTCTGTAGCTGACTCTTTAATAAGTAATCACTTGCTCCGAGTCGCATTGCCTCAGCAGCCACTTCTTCATCGCCTAACCCTGTGACCATGATGACGGCACAATGATTATGCATAGACGTGCGAATATTATCTAAAAGAGTAAGGCCAGAAGTTAATCCCAAACGGTAGTCAATAATGACGCAATCAAATTCATTATTGCTTAAATACGCTAAAGATTCTTCGACAGAAACTGCTTCAGACACATGAGTTTTTATATCGGATTTTGACAGCATTCTGCGCAGACGCTCGCGATCTACATCATCATCATCAACAATAAGTAGTCTTAACGCGGGCCCTTCGTAGGCTTCTAATAGATCCGTAGCGAATTGTGCTTCCATAGTGACTCCAAGTTCAACGGTTAGGCTCAACAGCATTTCTATAAGCGTCCATTAGCATGGCCAACTTAGCGAATTGTGGTCCAACAGAAGATTTCACCATATAGCCTGCCACATTATTGTCATAAGCTCGTGAGCGGTCGTTATCATCATTTGAAGTGGTGAGTATAAAAACAACGCTGTCTTGAAGAACTGGGTCTTCACGTACGTACTCTAAAAATTCAAAGCCATTCATGACGGGCATATTCAAATCTAGCAACACCAAATAGGGGGCTTTTAATGTTCTACTTGGGTGACGGTTTTCTAATATTTCTATCGCTGTCTTACCGTGTTCCGCGTAAACAAGGCTAATGTCTGGAGCGACTTTTTTAAGGCTGCGAGTGATGGATTCAGCCGCAACATCGTCGTCTTCAACAATAAGTACGTTTAGATTTTTAATCATGGGTATCCTTCCTTAAAAACCGTGGCCACCATACATGAAACGTGACGCCTCTTTGTGTTGTATTTGCTTCAACACTAATGCGCCCACCATGTGTTTCAACTAGGCGCCGACTAACAGATAGTCCTATGCCTGTGCCACTGCGTTCGTTAGACGTTACCGTTTGGAATAAGCGAAAAATGCGTGAAAAAGCCGCTTCTGGAATACCTGGCCCATCATCAGAGACTGAGAAATGACAAAGGTTATTCTCAGCAACACAGCGGATGGATATATTGCCAGTGTCTTGATCATGGTGTTTGATGGCATTGCTGATTAGGTTGCGAATAACGGTTTCGAGAGGTGTCCAAGTAGATGTGAAATGCTCTAGATGGATGTCTCTAGTAACGGATATCCCTTCTGGAATAGGGAGTAGTTCAAATATATTGTCTAGCAGTGTATTTACATCGATTTCTTGTGTATTCGACTCTATCTTTCCTGCCCTCGCATAAGTTAGTAGATTGTCAATTAACTGTTCCATGCGTTCAATTCGAACCTCTATTCTGTTGAGGTTTCGTGTAACATCTGGAATAGCATCAGGCCCTAAATCTTCTTTTACCCACTCCAATAAGTCCGCAATACCTCGAAGTGGTGATCGCAAATCATGGGACGCAACATAGGTAAATTCTTCTAAATTGGTATTGGTTTCACGCAATTCCTGTTCTAAGCGTTTGCGCTTTGTGATATCCAATAGGGAAACCAGCACTAATTCATTGTTTTCTTCGTCTTCAAAAGGGCTGAGTCCAATTTCCACAGGAAATTCTCTTCCATCCTTATGAAGGGCTGTAAGGTCGCGACCTACACCCATCATTCGTGGGGTTGGACTTTGGTGAAAGGTCTGACGTAAATGACCGTGATGTTCGCGATAACGCTGCGGTAGAAGCATGTCCATCGATTGGTTAATGAGCTCCTCTGATGTATAGCCAAAAGACTGGCAAAGTGCGCTGTTTGTTAAGCGAATAATGCCTTTAGCATCAATGAGCAATACTCCATGAGGCGCACCCTGAATTGAGCTTTGGAACATATGACTTGCTCGTTGTCTCGTTGTTAAGTCGATCAGGGTGGCTAAAACAACAGTTTGTCCATTTTGTATTATTGGGTTCAGTCCAATTTCTATTGGGATGTGTTCTCCGTCTTTCTTGCGAGCGTATAAAGCTTGCCCAACGCCCATTTGGCGCTTACGAGGATGCTCGAAAAACTGCCGCATAAAATCTTTGTGCTTTTTTCTGAATTCCGCAGGCAGCAACATATTAATGTCTACGTTAAGTAGTTCGTCGTAGGAATAACCGAGAATATCAATAAGGGAGTCATTGACAAAAAGGATGCGTGCGTCGGTATTTACAACCATGGCTCCCATAGGTAAACAAGTAACTAATTGTTTTAAAAAAACTTCATCCCTTAACGGGCTATTTGGTAGATCGGTTCTACCATCTTCAACTTCAGTATGATCCATCATGTATTCCATATATCAAGAAGGTGCTCTTTATATTGATAGACTAAAATTGATAGGACGGCAATTAAGTAAGCATTGATTTTTGTAAGTGTGGGAAGGAGTTAGGTGGTTTTTGTTGCTTTCTATAACGGTAGGGGCAGTGCCTGGCGAAGACAAAAAAACATCTTGAAAAGCGCTTCCTTATTGTTTAATAAGGAAGCGGCTAGAAGCTCTACTCGTTGATAGGTAGTTGTACTGGGTTAGTGCTAAAAAGGTAGCCATCAAAATTAGGATCTTGATGCTCAGACAATAGCATTAAGGTGTCTTTAACATTCTCTAAGTGTCGCCACATTGCCATACGAGCAACATCAGGCTTCTTTTGTTGAATCGCAAGAAGGATATTCTCATGATCAATAAGCCACTTCTTTCGATATGCCTGATCGATGATGTGGGAATGAAGTTGCTTCCACATCGGGCTATTTTCACGGCGTTCCCAGAGTGTTTCTACTAAGTCGACTAACACGCTATTTTGTGTTGCTTCGGCAATGGCCAAATGAAACAGCTTATCTGCAACATGATTTTCGTCGGCAGTATCTATACTCTGTTTTTCCAGCTCTAGCGCGTCGCGCATTTTGAGAATGTCTTTCTTGGTTGCCTGGGTAGCTGCAAATTCTGCTACATGACTTTCAAGCAACTGCCTTGCTTGCATCATTTCAAACGGACCAACATCATCCTTATCTAAGGATTCTTCAAATCGATCGGTCGATTTAATACTGGTAGGCTGTTTTAAGAGATAAACACCGCTACCTTTACGAACTTCAACCACCTCCATCAGTTCAAGCATAATCAATGCTTCGCGGAGTAAGGTTCTGCTCACGCCTAATTGCTCAGCGATATCGCGTTCGGGTGGTAAACGGTCTCCAATCTGATATCTGCCTTTCCTAAGTTCCTCGTATAACTTAAGTCCTACCTCTTGGTAAAGGCGCTTTGGTTTTACAAGACTGTTTATCATGGCGTTCTACTTTAGTTTTTCTAATACAGTGTGAGATTAGAGGTCGATAGATTGAAAAGATGAGGCTGTAAAAAGTAAGCGACTCTCATCTGGTTTTAATGCCTAATAAGAGTCGCTGGATTTTGCTTATTTGTCGAGTGCTTTTATCGCCTTAACATAAGACGAAATTACCGGATTCTCTGCTGCTTCTTTGTGCATTGGAGCAACGGCGTTGATAAAGGCATCTTTATTTACTTCAAGAACTTCTACGCCCATTTTAGTGGCTTTTTTCATTTCTTCTGCTGTGTACTCAGCCCAAAGTGTTTTCATGAAGGCTGTTGCGTCTTTACCCGCAGCAATCACGGCTTCTTTGTTATCAGCAGACAACTTTTCCCATGTAGTGGCACTAATTACCAATACATCAGGGATCATAGCATGCTCATCTTGGGTGTAATATTTAGCCACTTCACCATGGCGGTAAGTCGTTACAGCACCTATGTTGTTTTCCGCACCATCAACCACGCGCTGTTGTAGCGCTGTGTATAACTCACCAAATGGAAGTGGTGTTGGAGATGCACCCATTAGTTCCATCATCTTAATAGCGCTTGGGCTTGGTTGAACGCGAATTTTCATGCCTTTCAAATCAGCAGGGGTGCGAACAGGTTTCGTTGTATAGAAGTTACGAGAGCCTGCGTCAAAATAAGCCACACCGACGAAACCATATTTCTCAGAAGAGCGTAAGATTTTCTGACCAACATCGTCGCTTTCTAAAGCGCGATAGAAGTGTTCGCGGTCTCTAAAGATATAGGGAATATTGAAAGCACCGTAGGCTGGGTCGAATGACTCAAGTTCACTGGCGTTTGATTTCGCCATGTCTAGCGCACCACTTTGTAATAACTCCAAAGACTCACGTTGTGTACCTAATTGACCATTTGGGTAAACTCGTACTTTTAGATCTCCATCAGACTTCTCTTTAACTTCATCAGCAAAGAATTTTAGCGCCTTATGGATAGGCGATTTGGTATCTCCATTATGACTAAGTTTTATGGTCTGAGCGAAACTCATAGATGAAGCGCCCATTAAACTGCCAACAATTACCGCAGTGGCAAGATGTAACTTAGTTTTTTTAATATTTAACATTTTGTAAATCTCCGTGTTGATATTTTTATAAGGTATCAGATTATCAAAGTGTGTTGTTTCAAGTTCGAATAATTGCACGCAGACTGATTTTGGTCAACCAATCCCCTTGATTAGTTGACCAAATTTGATGTTTGGTTCAATATGTCGTCGGTTAATAGGCGCTGTTGTGTGTCTTTAGTCTCATTTGGGGGTAATAAATGGCGAAATTTATTCATGTGGTTGACCGCATATTATCGACAATTTGTGTCACTTTGATGGTGGTGTTGGTGTCGTGTGTAGTCTGGCAAGTATTCTCTCGTTATGTCCTTGGTGCGCCAAGTACATCAACAGATGAGTTAGCTAGGTTCTTGTTTATTTGGGTTGCATTGTTAGGCGCCGCTTTCACTTTGGGGCAGAAGAAACATTTGGCGATGGACTTTGTTTTGCTGATGTTGGATGGCAACAAAAAAGCCACCTTGCAATTGGTTATTACATTTATAGGTTTGTTTTTCGCTGCTGTCATCATGGTATATGGCGGTGGATCATTGATGATGAAAACGCTGAGTAATGGTCAGTTATCACCTGTTTTGGGGCTTCAAATGGGCTGGGTTTATTCCGCAATTCCAATTAGTGGCGTATGCATGATCTTGTATTTGGTAAGAGATTTGCTCACGCCAGCGCAAGATTAAAATAATTTACAGATTAGATAATGCCGCTCTTTTTGTAATGTTTTCGCGGTTTAAAGAATTCTGATAATAAGGATAAAAAACGTGGAATGGTTAATTGCACTTGTTTTATTTGGTAGTTTTTTCACAATGTTGGTACTTGGTGTACCCATTTCTTTTTCTATTGCGATTGCTTCGCTTCTCTCCATTATGGTCTCTCTGCCGTTTGATGCGGCCTTATCTGTTGTTTCGCAAAAGCTTGCTTCAGGCATGGACAGTTTTACCTTGTTGGCGATCCCATTTTTCATTCTTGCTGGCAATATAATGAATCGAGGCGGCTTAGCGTTAAGGTTGATTGAATTTTCTAAGTTGTTAGCTGGACGTTTACCTGGCTCCTTAGGGCATGTGAATGTTATTGCTAATATGCTTTTTGGTTCTATTTCAGGTTCAGCGGTTGCTGCCGCAGCCGCAGTGGGTGGCACCATGGCACCATTGCAGAAAAAGAGTGGCTACGACCCTGTATTTTCAACGGCTGTCAACATTTCTTCTAGCCCAGCGGGTCTATTGATTCCACCTAGTAATGCCTTAATTGTTTACTCCCTTATTTCTGGCGGTACTTCTATCAGCGCGCTATTTCTTGGTGGTTATTTGCCAGGTCTATTAATGGGCGCATGTGTGATGTTGGCTGTTGCTGTCGTATCTAAAAAGAAAAACTACCCAGTTTCTGAGCCTGTTTCCGTGGGAGAAGCCGGTAAGATTACGCTTCGAGCCTTGCCTAGCTTAGGTCTCATTGTTGTAATCATGGGCGGAATTATTGGTGGTGTTTTTACGGCGACAGAAGCCTCTGCTGTCGCGGTTGTTTACTCTTTATTATTGGCACTGATTTATCGTGAAGTAACCATCAAGGATATGCCTAGCATTATTCTAGGCTCCATCATGACTGCTTCTATGATCATGTTGTTGATCGGGGCGTCTATGGCGATGGCTTGGGCGATGGCGAATGGTGACATTCCTTATGCGGTAAGTGATGTGCTACTGGCCCTGTCTGATAATCCAATCATTATCTTGTTGATTATTAACTTAATTCTGCTTGTTGTCGGTATTTTCATGGACATGACGCCGGCCTTGCTAATCTTCACTCCTATTTTCTTACCTATTGCACAAGAGCTTGGAATCGACCCAGTTCACTTCGGCATCATCATTACATTCAATTTATGTATTGGTATTTGTACGCCTCCTGTCGGCAGTGCCTTGTTTGTAGGTTGCTCAGTAAGCGGTGTGAAGATCGACCAAGTTATTAAGCCATTGTTGCCTATCTTTGGTTTGCTTTTATTGGCGCTGCTAGCGGTGACTTTCATCCCAGAGATTACCCTGTTTTTACCTTCTCTTTTACTTGGGTACTAGTTTAGAAACTTGCGAATTTTAACGATATTTGGAGATATGTATTTATGAAGCCGATTAATAATTGGAAGCTTCTAGGTGTTAAAGATAATCGCGTAGACGTTCAGTGTGATGATCGCCACGTGCTGCATTTTTTCGTTCTAGAATCCAACGTGATTCGTGTATTACTGAAAAAGAACGATACATTGCAGCTTGAAAATAGCTGGTGTGTTTCTCCTAATGACAGTGAAACAGGCTGGGAAGGGCGCGACCGTATGAGTACGGAAGGCTTTACTTGCCCAGAATTTAACGTGTCAGAGCAGAATGATCAGCTGAGCATTGCCTCAGCGACCCTTCGCGTCACGCTATCGAAACCATTAAAACTCACATGGGAATACGCTGACGCTTCTGGCGAGTGGCATTATCTTGCGGCAGACCGCCACAGTGGTGCTTACATGTTGGGCGTACAAAGCAACGACATTCATCACTATATGGCACGTGATTTGTCTGAAAAATATTACGGCTTAGGTGAGAAGGCGGGTGATTTGAATCGCCATGGTTCTCGTTATCAAATGCGAAATATTGATGCCATGGGTTACGATGCGAAAAATACGGACCCTTTGTACAAGCACATTCCTTTCTACATCACGAAAACCGAGCAAGCAAGCTTCGGTATTTTCTACGATAACTTGTCAACCAGTTGGTTCGATTTGGGTAATGAGCTAGATAACTATCATGGCTATTATCGTAGTTACCATGCAGATGAAGGCGATCTGGATTTTTACTTCATGTACGGTGAGAAAGTCGTCGATGTAACCAAAACCTATGTGAACCTAACGGGACGTACTATTTTTGGTCCTAAGTGGAGTCTTGGTTACAGTGGTTCCACCATGCTTTATACGGATGCAGAAAACGCTCAAGAGCAATTAGGCGACTTTATTAAGCATTGTGACAATCACAGCATGCCTTGTGATTCTTTCCAGCTTTCGTCTGGTTATACCTCGATTGGTAACAAACGCTACGTATTTAACTGGAACACAAGTAAGGTGCCAACTCCACTTAAATTGAGTGAAGACTTTCATCAAGCGGGTCTTAAGCTAGCGGCCAACATCAAGCCTTGTCTGCTTCAAGATCACCCGCGCTTTGATGAAGTTGCGTTACAAAATTTATTCATTCAAGACTCTGAATTCGACGCACCTGAATCTTCCCAGTTTTGGGATGACTCCGGCTCGCACCTAGATTTCACTAATCCAAAAACCATCCAATGGTGGAAAACGAATGTCACCGAGCAATTGCTTGAAAAGGGCATTGATTCCACTTGGAATGACAACAACGAATACGAGGTTTGGGACAGCAATGCTCGTTGTGTTGGTTTTGGTAAACAAACACCAATCAAGTTGATTCGTCCATTGCAGCCATTGCTAATGATGCGTGCGTCTTTCGAAGCCCAAACGGAATTTGCACCGACCTTGCGCCCGTATTTGATCTCCCGTTCTGGTTGCCCAGGCATGCAGCGCTATGTGCAAACATGGAGTGGTGACAACCGTACTAACTGGCAAACTTTGCGTTACAACACACGCATGGGTGTTGGTATGAACCTTTCTGGCTTGTACAACATGGGCCATGATGTAGGAGGATTTTCTGGTGATCGTCCAGATCCAGAATTGTTCGTGCGTTGGGTTCAAAATGGCGTTATGCATCCTCGTTTCACTATTCACTCTTGGAACGATGATAAAACGGTTAACGAGCCTTGGATGTACCCAGAAGTCACGCCGATCATTCGAGAAGCTATGACGCTTCGTTACCGTTTGATGCCGTATTTGTACAACCTACTTTGGCAAGCGCATAAACATCATGAGCCTATGCTGCGTGCAACCTTCTTAGATCACGAAGATGATGCTCGTACTTATGAAGAAAGCGATGACTTCATGTTAGGTAAGGATCTATTGGTTGCGTCTGTCGTAGAGCAAGGCCAACGAACTCGTCCTGTGTATTTGCCTGATAATGGCGAAGGTTGGTACGACTTCCATCGCAAAACCTGGTACGCCGGCGGACAAGAAATCACTTTGCCAGCCGCATTAGAAGAGATTCCTCTGCTTGCTCGCGCTGGTAGTGTGATTCCTACTAGTTGTCGTATTGCTCATGTGGATGCAGAAAAAGACACGCAAAGACAGTTCCTAGTATTCCCATTTAAAGGAGCGGGGCAGCGTGATATGTCTGTGTTTGATGACGACGGGCTATCAACGGGTTATTTAGACGGCAAATACTTACAGCTAAACATGACGTTGAAATCCGATCTTGAACGTATCGATCTAACAGTATCTCGTGAAGGTGAATGGCAACCGGCTTACAACGAAGTACGTTTTGCCTTGCCAGAAAATGAGCTGCGTCCTTTCTATGTCAACGGCAAGCGAGTCGATGCGTCTCAAGCTGTTGCACTAAGCGAAATGGCCTAAGCCGAGGAAATGACATGAAAAACTTTATGACAGAAGATTTTTTGCTTACCACAGAAACGGCTAAGCGCCTTTACCATGAGTACGCGGCCGAGCAACCAATCTACGACTACCATTGCCATTTGAGTCCTCAAGAAATCGCCGAAAACCGTCGTTTTAGTGACCTTGGTGAAATATGGCTGGAAGGCGATCATTACAAGTGGCGCGCGATGCGTGCCGCAGGCATTGAAGAACGTTTAGTCACAGGTGACGCTAGCTTTAAAGAGAAATACCACGCTTGGTCGAAAACCGTACCTCAGTGTATTGGTAACCCAATTTATCACTGGACGCACCTAGAGTTACGTCGTCCTTTTGGTGTCACTGATGTGTTGTTTTCTCCAAAAACGGCCGATGCCATTTGGGACCAATGCAATGACATGCTGCAGCAACCTGAGTTTTCAGCGCGCGGCATCATGCACCAAATGAACGTGAAGATGGTCGGCACCACAGATGACCCTGCAGACAGCCTTGAACATCATAAATTCATTGCCAATGACAGCAGTTTTGATATTGCTGTCACACCAAGCTGGCGTCCTGATCGCGCCTTTAAAGTTGATCATGTTGGCTTCAAAGATTATCTAAACAAACTTGGTAAAGCGGCAGACATCAATATTGCACGCTTTAGTGATTTGATCGATGCCTTGGCACAACGCTTAGACGTGTTTGATGCTCACGGTTGCCGCAGTGCTGACCACGGTATTGAAATCATGCGCTTCGCCAACGAGCCAAGTGAAACAGAATTAGATGCGATTTTGTCCAAACGTATTAATGAGCAGCCGTTAACCGAGCTTGAAATCGCGCAATTCTCCAGCGCTGTACAAGTTTGGCTAGGCAAGCAATACGCGAAAAGAGGTTGGGTCATGCAGCTGCACATTGGTGCCCGCCGCAATAACTCATCTCGTATGTTTAAGCTGGTTGGCGGTGATTCTGGCTTTGATTCAATGGACGATGGTGCGTTTGCCGAGCCATTGTCAGGATTCTTAGATGCGTTAGACCAAACTGATGAACTACCTAAAACCATTTTGTATTGCTTGAATCCAATTCATAACGAAATGTTAGCGACCATGGCGGGTAACTTCCAAGGTGGTGGTATAGCAGGCAAGGTGCAATTCGGCTCTGGCTGGTGGTTCAACGATCAATTAGATGGCATGCAACGTCAACTAACCAGCGTGGCGCAAATGGGCTTGCTTAGTCAGTTTGTCGGAATGCTAACAGACTCTCGCAGTTTCTTATCCTACACACGTCATGAATACTTCCGCCGCTTATTGTGCGAGATGATTGGTGGTTGGGTTGAGCGTGGTGAAGCGCCAGCAGACATGGCGTTATTAGGCGAGATGGTAAAAGGGATTTGTTCGGAAAATGCCAAGAAGTACTTTGGTTTTTAAGGTATTGGTCTCTAAAAACATAAGGAATCATAATGATTAGCATAAAAACCACAGATACTTTATATGCTCCAGATAAGGTAGATGTTGGCATTGTTCATATCGGTTTAGGTGCTTTTCATCGTGCACATCAAGCCGTATATATCGAGAAAAACCTCAATCGTCACCAAGGAGGCGATTGGGGGATTTGTGCGGTAAATATTCGCTCGAATAGCCAGTTGGTCGACGAGTTAAAAAGCAATGGTTGCCGTTATCATATTGCCGAATATCAAGACAGCCAGAACGTCGAGTTGCGCGAGATCAACGCGATTCGTGATGCTCTATTTGCTGGCGCTGATAAAGAGCCTTTGTTTACCAAGCTTGTGTCGCCAAAGACAAAGATCGTGACTTTAACCGTCACAGAAAAAGGCTATTACTTGTCACCAGCGGACAAAACTCTGCGCCAAGATGATCCAAGCATTCAGCACGATATACAGAACCCAACTGCGCCAAAAACCGCACCGGGAATCTTGGTTGAAGCTTTGTATCGCCGAAAAGAGTCTGGTTTAGAGCCGTTCACCATCTTGTCTTGTGACAACATGCCAGAGAATGGTCGTTTAACTCGCCAAGCCGTTTGTGATCTAGCCGCTCTGCGTTCGACTGAACTCGCGCAATGGATTCAAGATAATGTGGCGTTTCCTAGCTCCATGGTCGACAGAATCGTACCAGCTATGTCGGATGATTCTCGTGACCGTTTACAGAAAGAGCTGCAATGCGACGATCAAAATGCGGTCATGTGTGAAGCTTTCAGCCAATGGGTAGTAGAGGACAACTTCCCACAAGGTCGTCCAGATTGGGAAAACGATGGCGTACAAATGGTGGAAGACGTTCATCCATTTGAAACCATGAAGCTTCGTTTATTAAACGGCAGTCATTCCTTGTTGGCGTATGTTGGCTTAGCCGCTAAGCATAAAACCGTGGCACAAGCCGTTGCGGATGAAAAATTTGCGAACTTAATTCGTCACTACATGAGCGTTGAAGCCTCGCCTACCTTGGATCTACCACAAGAGGTTCAAGTACAAACCTACATTGAAAGTCTAGTGAGCCGCTTTGCTAATGACAGTCTGCAGCATCAGTTGTCACAAATTGCGATGGATGGCTCACAGAAAATTCCTCAGCGTTGGTTAAATGGCGCAGAAGAACGTTTAGCGAAAGGGGCGAAACAGGGGGGGCTTAATGCGACAGCACTAGGTATAGCGGCATGGTTATTTTATGTTCGCGGCGAAGATCTAGAAGGTAATCAGCACAAGGTTGATGACCCAATGGCGCAAACACTAAGCGAACTCCATGCTCGTTGCTCTGACCCAGAAAGCTTGGTTAGCGAAGCCCTAAAACTCAACGATATTTTCTCAACAGAAATCAGCCAAAGCGAGATTTTTTCTAATGCTGTGCTGAGCGCATATCAAACAATTATTTCAAGCGGTGTTGCGGAATGTTTGTCATTCAATAGCAGACTATTAAATAACAACACAGCGAATTTCGGAGGATAGAATGGAACATACTTGGCGTTGGTTTGGACCAAATGATGAAACGACGTTGACGGACATTCGTCAAACAGGTGCGACGGGTGTTGTGACCGCGTTGCATGAAATCCCTAACGGTGACGTTTGGCCAGTAGAAGTGATTAAAGCACGTAAAGCCATGATCGAATCGCATTCACTGCGTTGGTCTGTGGTTGAAAGTGTGCCAGTGCACGAAGACATCAAAAAGCGTACTGGTAATTATCAAGAGTACATTCAAAACTACAAGCAAACCCTGCTGAACTTAGCGGAATGTGGTATCGATACGGTGTGCTACAACTTCATGCCTGTGTTGGATTGGACGCGCACGGATTTGGATTATGAACTTCCTGATGGTTCTCGTGCATTGCGTTTTGATCAAACGGCGTTTGCTGCATTTGAACTCTATATTCTAGAGCGCAAAGGCGCAGAATCTGACTACAGTGATGAAGAAAAAGCGCAAGCGAAAGTTTTCATGGAAAACTTAAAAGAAGACGATAAAAACCGCTTGGTAGCGAACATCATTGCCGGTCTTCCTGGTTCAGAAGAGAGCTATACGATTGAGCAGTTCCGTTCTAAATTAGACGAATACGCTGGCATTGATAAAGACAAACTTCGCGAACACCTGAAGCTGTTCTTAGAAGAAATTGTACCAGCAGCAGAGCAGGGCGGTTTGCGACTAGCGATTCACCCAGATGATCCACCACGCCCAATTCTTGGTTTACCACGGGTTGTTTCTGTCAAAGACGACATTGAATGGTTGCTTGGCGCTGTGCCAAGCCCTGTAAATGGCATTACTCTTTGTACTGGATCTTACGGTGTTCGCGCAGACAACGACTTGGTCGACATGGTGCAACGCTTTGGTTCTAACATCTTCTTCACGCATTTACGTTCTACTAAACGTGAAGAAGTGGCAGGTAGCTTTCATGAAGCGTCCCACCTTGGTGGTGATGTAGACATGGTTGGCGTAGTTCGCGCATTGCTTGTAGAAGAGAAAAAACGTAACGACAACAATGCACCGAGCCTGATCCCAATGCGACCAGATCATGGCCATCAAATCCTGAATGACCTAGATAAAAACTCGAAACCGGGTTACTCGAAACTAGGCCGAATGAAAGGTTTGGCGGAAGTTCGTGGTTTAGAGTTAGGTCTTAAGAGCACGCTTTAATTTAAGCTGAACAGAATGGGTAAAAAAAGACCGAGTAGTTTGCTATTCGGTCTTTTTGTTTTACCTAAGTATTAACGAATTAATAAAGGCAAGCAGCAAGAATGGCTGCTTGTAGGCTATTTTATTTTATGGAAAGGACGGTTATAGTCGAGTCTGGTTGGTCTCTGTAACGTATCTTGATCGTCGGCTCCAGTGTAGAGAGTGTCGTTCTTGATATAAACGATACTGTGTTCTTCAGGGTAGAAGTGGGCGCCATCATATCGCATAGTGCGACTATCGAATTCGGTGACGATTATGCCATCACTCAGCATAACGCCGTTCCCCAATGTAAATTTGCTAAGTGATGTAGGGTTCGGGGCCCCTGGTAAGGGGCTAGTGCAGCCAGCATCAATGTAGTTTTTGATATCTGTGGTGAATTCACTACGACTGAAGGATACGATCACGATATCATAGTGCGCTTCACCTTCTACATGCCCACATGGTTTTCTCCAAGAGCCTTCAAGGTCACTGGTCGTCACGGTGGCGTTATATACTTTTTCGGTATCTTTAGGATTGTTTTCTGTGTCGTTACCTTCGCTCTCGGTATCCTCGATTTCTGTAACAGGGCTTTCGTCGCCGCCTTTGAAATAATTCCCAATTTTGGTATAGCTTTCATTGCCTACGCAGCCAGCCATTAGTACAGAAACTAGGCTTACTAATACAAGCTTTTCCATAGCGCTTTTCTCCTTACGATCGTGATAGTTCTAAATGGGATTAAAATAGTCTCGCATAAGGCGAGCAGTAGTAACAAGCATTACGCCTGCTTGCTTTTTAATCAAATTCCACTTTGTCTGTTTTTAGCAAAGCGGCACTACTGGAGTTCACCAACTTGTCGTTCTTTCTTTCGATAAAGAAAACGTCTAAGTTTTCCTTTTTGGCGATTTTTGCGCCTTCTATAGGGCCAAGGCACAACATGGTGGTTGCCCATGCATCGCTGATTCTTGGATCAGTACCAAATACCGACGCTGAGACAAGGTCGTGAGTGATTGGTTTGCCTGTACTTGGGTTAATAATGTGCGAATATTCCACACCATTATCGTCGAAGTGGCGGTTATAAGTACCTGATGTATCAAGCGTGACGCCATCTTCGTTTTTCACTGTGATGACCTTATAGACTTTTGGTGCGCCGTCAGCAGAAGGAATAGGGCTTTGGATTGCTACTCTCCATTTGTCGCCATTTGGCTTGTGCCCTTTGATCTTCATGTCGCCACCAAATTGCACCATGTAATTATCGTAGCCTTTGGATTCTAATACATGACTTAACTTGCCAATGGTGTAGCCTTCGCCCATGGAAGAAAAATCAAGCTGCAAAAAAGGGCGAGTTTTGCGTACGCGCATATTTTCTTCGTCGACTTCTATCTTTTCTACCCCAAGTTCAGATTTTAGAGCGGTTAATTCCTCTGGTGTTGGCACATGAAGTTTGTCGGTTTTGAAACCCCATAAATCAAACAAAGGCCCAATGGTTGGATCGTAGCAACCTTCTGATTTTGCATGTATGTCTTGGGCGATTTGAACAAGCTCTACAAAATCCTGAGAGACGGGTTGCCAAGCCACAGAAGGGCTGCGGTTAAATTCTGAAATAAAGGAATCTGGACGATAAGTGGAAAGCTCTTTGTCTATTTGAGCAAGGGTATCGTTAAACGCGGTTTGTACTTCTGTGACAGGAACGGCGTCTTCAGACCAAAAGCTGATTTGGTAGATACCATCTCTCCTAATCAGCCTCAAGTTTTTATTTAACTAACTTGAGGCTGATATTCTGTTTGATTCTTAACAACACCAAAACATATTTG
>NZ_QPJQ01000019.1 GCF_003337275.1 Marinomonas foliarum
CAAGGCTGTTGAGAGGCTTGAGCCGTATGAGGGGTGACTCTCAAGTACGGTTCTTAGGGGAGGATGGTGTGGTAACACACTGTCCTTACCCGACTGATGGTGGCGTGTATCGGCCTTCATAGCGCAACTGCTTAAATTGAATTCGGCACATTAACTGATCCAAAGGTGTTCCACCCCACATATCCGCTTCTGTCAACTTAGCTGGCTTAAAAGACAAAGCCGAAGTAGGTTGAGTTTCTGCCGCATAATCACCAGGAATAGTGCCCTGTGGTGCTGGCTCTTCAGTAATAGGGAAAATAGGTTCGCCTGTTTTTCTGTTCAACACATACACATCACCTTGCTTGGTTGGTACAACCAAAGCTGGCTGTCTACCTGTTGGTGTATCTAAATCCAGCAAAGCAGGTTGAGCTGGTGTATCCATATCCCATAAATCATGGTGAACAAACTGTTGAACCCAAGCAACCTGACCGGTTTCAAGGCTCAAAGCCACAACAGAAGTCGCGTATTTTTCCTCTGCTGGTGAACGATACATACCTAGTTGATCAGGTGTGCGGTTCCCCATAGGGAAGTACACCAAACCAAGCTCTTCATCTGCACTGGCAACAGACCAGCTATTTGGAGAGCTTGTCGCGTAAGTCTCATCAGGACCAATTGGCGCAGTATCATCTGGGTAGCCAGAATCCCAGTTCCACTTTAATTCTCCCGTTTTAACATCGTAAGCACGAATCACACCTGAAGGAGAGTTCACCGCGTAGTTATCATTCACAGAACCTGCAACTATAACCACATCACCAGCAACAAGCGGTGGAGATGTCGAATAATAATAGCCAGATTGAGTAAATGGCATGTTGTGCATTAGGTCTAATTCGCCGTTATCCGCAAAATTAGCGCAACGCGCACCCGTAGTAGGGTCTACCGCCAACAAACGTGCATCAGAGGTCGGCAAAAACAACTGCGCATCACATTGCATGCTAGTTAGACTTTGCGCTGGCACAGTCAGTTTTTGAACAGGCGGGAGTTTTGCGTTATCAGATGGCGGCAAATATGACACGCCGCGACAGGTTTGATGTTGTCGCTGACTCTCAGCTGGCACTTTCGCATCATAAACCCACTGCTCTTCACCACTATCTGCATCCAATGCCACAATCCAATTGTGTGGAGTACAAATATAAAGTGCATTACCCAGTTTTAAAGGAGTTGCCTCATAGGTTGTTTCACCTACATCTTTTGGTCCTTTCTTATCGCCTGTTTGATATTGCCAAGCCACTTGAAGTTGATCAGCATTATCAGGGGTTATCTGTGCCAAAGGCGAAAAGCGCTGACCTAGATTACTACGTCCATATGCGTCCCAGTCACCTTGAGCAACATCGCCAATGTCGGCATCAGGAATACTCACCGAACGAGTCATTTGACCTTCGATCGTGGTAGGCGATGTCATAAATAAAGGCGAGATAGTCACCAAGGCTGTTGCTAACCAAACTGGAAATAACAAACGTCCGCCTGCAGGTCGTTTGAAGAATGCAAATAACAGAAGAGGAATAGCTAGAACTAAGAAAAGCCCCATTCGAGTCGCCAACGGCCACCAGCTTAAGCCAGATTCCATAATCGACCAAATCAAGGTCCCCACTAACAACATCGCATAAATAAGATTCGCTATTTTATTACGTTTTCTTAGCAATAGAGCAACGGCAATAAATGCAACGCCAGCAGCAACGTAATAAAAGCTACCATCAAGAGCAACTAACCAGCCGCCACCTAATAGCAACGCCAGCCCTATTGCTAAGAAAAGTACCGAGAGAATTATCATATAACCTAATCCCTTTGTGTTTAATTCATTTAGTTTATAAGTTAGGAGAAAATTGGCCGTAGCACAGCCACTACTCCTATATATACCTTAGATAATGACAACCCAAAGAAAAAGTGTAGAGTACAAAATGACAAAATAGACTCTTTTCTTACATATTTACAATGCAAACTTGGGCACAATTCACTCTTTTGCCCACCTAGTGATCACATCATGACCATAGACACCATCCAACTTAGACTGAATCACCTGTGGTGCAAAGCACCCTGCTGCTTGAAGCGCCCTTAATTTCGCCTTACCAAACACACCACCATGCATATGATATAAACCAGCATTGGCTTTCGACATTTGCTGTACTTTAGTTGCTCTTGGCTTTCGGATTTGCTCATACTTAGTCAATGCGACACTCCATTCATAGCGCAACAAATATTCAGCCAAAACATACCCATCTTCAATCGCCATAGCCGCTCCTTGTGCCATAAAGGGCAGCATTGGATGACAGGCATCGCCTATCAAAACCACTCGCCCATGGCGCCAAGTAGGCAACTCATCACGGCCATTCAATGCCCATAAAAAAGTACTGCTGGCGGCAGCAACCAACTGACTAACTTCTGGATGCCAATCAGCAAAAGCTTGCCTTAACTCTTCAACATCCCCTTCTTCACGCCATGATTCAGATTGCCAATCACTGCGTTCTTCTACCGCGACAAAGTTAACGTAATCACCACCACGCAGGTAATAACTAACGAAATGTCGACCAGGCCCCGCCCAAACACAAGCATCAGGTTTCACATCGACAGTCAGGTCGCTCGCAGAAATAACACCACGCCATGCCACCTGGCCCATAAAAGTGGGACGTTCTTCGCCAAGCATTTGCTCACGCACTTTTGAACGAAGACCATCCGCCCCGATCAGTATGTCACCATAAAACTCTCGTCCATCTTCGAGTAGCACATAGACTTGATTTAGCTCCGCATCCTCGCGATAAGCTGTCACCATTGAATTTAGTACCAACTCAACACCAGCTTGGGAGCACGCTTGTGCCAATACTTGATGTAAATCAGCTCGATGCAAATGCCAATAAGGCGCGCCATATCGTGCTTCTGCCTGCTCGCCTAATGGAGATTTAAGATAATACTCTCCCGTTTTATAATGCCGAATAGCCGCATGCTGTGGCACAAAAGCGAACGCACTAAGTTCAGGCTCTAAACCGAGCTCACGCAGCACCTTCATGGCATTCGGACTCATTTGTAAACCGGCGCCAACTTCACCAAGCGCTTGAGCTTGCTCAAGTACGACGACATGCACACCCTGTTTAGCCAATGCCAACGCAGCACACAATCCACCAATGCCTGCACCAGCCACCAAAACACGACTAACCAAAGCCACTTTTCTATCCTTTTCTGAGGGAATTTTAACAACAACACATACCACCAATAGTATCGAATTTTAAAGGTAATAAAACCGACCCATGTCACATACCAAGAAATTAAATAACGCTACTATTTTTAAAATACAGTGGCTCGATCCTTGCTATGTTTAATAAGCGTTACAAAAAAAATCTGCATTAAGCATGTAATTAAGGTAATGATATAACTAGATTTAGTTTTAGAAAGTATAGGCCCAGCCCAATATAGGGCGAGGACACAAAAATAATACGTGAATGTGTGCTAGTTTGAAGCACTCACCTCCGGCTTTATTAAGAGAACGAGGTATACATGGAAAAACTAACAAGCCAGTACCAAACATCTGTTTTTTTTGATGAGTTAATCGATAACAAAGGCACACCAAGATCCCCTGCAAAACAACTTTTGGGATATTTAGACAGCCTGTCAGAAGATGAATTAGAAAAAAGACGCCTTGCCGCAGAAGCAACAATCCAAGAAATGGGCATCAGCTTCACCGTTTATACAGAAGAAGGCAATATAGACAGAGCATGGCCTTTCGATATTGTCCCTCGAACCATAGAAGCATCAGATTGGAAAGTCGCTGAAGCGGGTCTCAAACAACGCCTAAAAGCCCTCAACCTTTTCATCAACGACCTCTACCACGACCAAAACGTCATCAAAGATGGCATCATCCCAGAACATATCATCAAAGACTCAAAAAACTTTAGACCAGAATGCGTCGGTGTATCGCCAGCATACGGCGTATGGGCACATATTTGTGGTACCGATTTAGTGCGAGATGAAAACGGCGATTTCTTTGTCTTAGAAGATAACCTACGTGTGCCCTCTGGCGTATCATACATGCTAGAAAACCGTGCTATAACCAAACGAGTCTTGCCCGAGATGTTTGAAAACGAATCTATCTTACCTGTCGACTCTTACACATCTCAGCTCTTCGACACCTTAGCCGCGCTTTCACCTCGCGACATAGAAAACCCTGAAATTGTGGTATTAACACCCGGTATCTATAATTCTGCCTATTTTGAACACGCATTTTTAGCACAGCAAATGGGTGCAGAGCTGGTCGAAGGTAGCGATTTGTTTGTCGACAGCGACGACTGTGTTTATATGAAAACCATCGATGGCCCAGAACGTGTCGATGTTATTTATCGTCGTATTGACGACTTATTCATCGATCCAGAAGCCTTTGATCCAGAATCCGTGCTGGGTGTTGCAGGATTAATGCGAGCATGGCGTGCGGGCAATGTGGCCTTGGCAAATGCACCAGGTGCAGGCGTTGCCGACGACAAAGTCGTTTACGCTTATGTTCCAGACATCATTCGCTACTTCCTAAAAGAAGAACCTATTCTTAAAAACGTTGAGACTTTCTTGTGTGATGACCCAGAACAACGCGCCTACGTACTCGAAAACCTCGACAAATTAGTAGTCAAACCCGCTAATGAGTCAGGCGGTTATGGCATGCTGGTTGGACCACATTCGACCAAAAAAGATCAAGCACTGTTTGCAGAGTTAATCACCAAAAACCCTCGCAACTACATTGCTCAACCAACGCTAAAATTATCCACCGCACCAACACTTATTTCCAAAGGTATCTTAGAGCCACGGCACTTAGATCTTCGCCCGTTCATTTTGCAAGCCAAAGACACCTATGTCACCACCGGTGGATTAACGCGCGTTGCAATGAAAAAAGGCTCCTTGGTCGTTAATTCGTCACAAGGTGGTGGTAGTAAAGACACTTGGATTGTTGAAACAAAGGGGCAGTAATCATGTTATCTAGAGTCGCAGAACGCTTATATTGGAGCGCACGGTATTTGGAGCGCGTTGAGAACACAGCCCGTTTAGTCAGCGTTTATGACGAGCTGCTATTTGACCTACCTAAAAGTATTGAAGTGTCTTGGTACAATTTAATCGAAATTTTAAGTGGCGAAGAAACCTTTGAGCAAAGATACAAGGTCAAAGACGAACGCAATGTTGTTAAATTTCTCCTAGCCGATGACACCAACTCCAGCTCCATGTTGTCGTCATTAAAGATGGTTCGAGAAAACATTCGTACAACACGTGATGCGGTTCCTAAAGAAACATGGGAGCTAATCAATGAGCTGGACTTATATGCTCAACAGAATATTAAACAAGGCATTAATCGCTCAGAGCGTCATCTGTTCTTAAACACCATTATTGAAGGCTGTCAGAAAATCATCGGTTTGTTTGCTGGCGCCATGAGTCGAGATTCAGGTTGGCACTTCTTGATTATGGGGCGTTATTTAGAGCGTGCAGATATGGGCACTCGTATTCTTGATGCTGCCGTATCCTTGATGTTGAAGTCAGAGCTCGAAGCCAGAATCCAACTTGGCCAAGTGACTTGGTCAAAAGTATTAAAATCACAAAGTGCGTATTTGGATTATCGTCGCACCGTTCGAACCTCTATCAACGGAGCCAAAGCAACGACATTCTTGATGAACGACCCATGCTTTCCTCGCAGCTTAAAGTATTGCTTGGGACAAATAGGCGAAGCGGCGACAAAATTACCCCGCGCAGGTTTGATTACCGCTCAAGTAGATAAACTTTTAGAGTTTGATTACCCAATCCATAGTTCAGAAGATTTGGATGAAGATTTCCATAACCATCTCAATGATATACAGATTGCCATTATCGAAATAAACCACCAGATCACCGAAAACTGGTTTCATTTTCGGCAAGGAGACGCTGCATGACCATTAGAGTCGCAATACAGCACAAGACTACCTACGAGTTTGATCGTTTTATCAATGTGGCTCCCCACGTTTTAAGACTGCAACCGGCGGCGCACTCACGTACAAAAATCCATGCTTACTCGCTCAAAGTATTGCCTGAAACGCATTTTCTTAATGTGCAACAAGACCCATTTGGTAACTTCCAAACTCGCTTAGTATTTCCTGAAAAGACCAATAAGCTAGAGTTTTACGTAGAAGTTATTGCTGATATGACGGTGATCAATCCATTTGATTTCTTCGTGGAAAGCTACGCGGAAGAGTATCCTTTTGCCTACGACAAAGCCCTGAAAAAGGAGCTAGAACCTTATTTACAAGTCACCGAATCTTGTTCTTTATTAGATAAATGGCTATCAACTGTTGATCGTAAAAACACACCAATCAACGATTTTCTCGTGGCAATAAATAGTCGTTTAGCGGGCGATATTGGATACGGAATCCGCCTAGAGCCAGGTGTTCAGACCTGCGAAGAAACCCTGACCCTGAAAAAAGGCTCTTGCCGAGACACCTCTTGGCTATTGGTACAAATTCTTCGTAGCCTTGGTTTAGCAGCACGCTTCGCATCTGGCTATCTTGTCCAGCTAACCTCTGATGTGAAAGCTCTCGACGGCCCATCAGGTCCTGAAGAAGATTTCACCGACTTACACGCATGGTGTGAAGTCTTTTTACCAGGCGCAGGCTGGGTTGGATTAGACCCAACTTCAGGGCTATTCGCTGGCGAAGGCCACATCCCATTAGCTTGTACCCCAGAACCTGCCTCCGCAGCGCCGATCACAGGCTTAATTGACGAATGTGAATGCGAATTTAGTTACAGCAACATTGTGACTCGTATTCATGAAGATCCTCGTGTAACCAAACCCTATGCCGAAGGCGAATGGGACACCATCAAAGCCCTAGGTTTTGCGGTCGACAAACAGCTTGAAGACGGTGACGTCCGTCTGACAATGGGTGGTGAGCCAACGTTCGTATCCATCGACGACATGGATTCAGAACAGTGGAACACCGGAGCATTGGGTGCAGAAAAACTCAAATTAGCCAAAGACTTGCTAATCAAAATGAAGCAAGAATTCGGTGCTAACGGCCTACTTCATTATGGCCAAGGCAAATGGTATCCGGGTGAAGAAGTACCGCGTTGGGCACTGGGTTGTTTCTGGCGTACCGACGGCGAAGCCCTGTGGAATGATCCGAAATATTTAGCACGCGTAGACAAAGACTACAAACACACCATCAAAGACGCACAAGCCTTTGGTGAACTCTTGTGTGATAAGCTCGCGCTGGATAAGCAATACCTTCAAAGCACTTACGAAGACACCCTGTATTATTTGTGGATGGAACAATCCCTTCCTGCGGATGCCGACCCAACCAAAGCGGACTTAAAAGACGACTTAGAACGCCGCCGTCTAGCGAAACTGCTTAGCCGTGGTTTAAGCACTACAACAGGCTACGTTTTACCGTTAGAGTTCGATACGGTAAATAATCGTTGGAGCAGCTCCCTTTGGCCTATGCGCAGTGACGTTATCACCTTGATTCCGGGCGACAGCCCGATGGGTTATCGTTTGCCACTGAATTCTTTGCCAGCGCAAGCCGAAGAAGATCGTATTCCTGAGCGTGACCCGTTCGATCCTCGCCAACCTTTGGCAAACAAAAAAGACAACGCCGTGTTAGACAGCGTCGCCAAACAGCACTTCGCTAAAAAAGCAGCACCATCAAAACCAGCGTTAGCACCTGAGAATACACTTAAAAACGTAATTCGTACCACATTGTGTATCGAACCACGTGATGGGCGCTTGCATGTGTTCATGCCACCCATGACGCATCTTGAACATTTTGTCGAGGTTCTTGAGCATCTTGAAGCGGTGGCAAAAGCCCTTGATAAACCTATTGTTGTCGAAGGTTACGAACCACCAAAAGACCCACGTTTGCAAAAGTTTTTGATCACGCCAGATCCAGGGGTTATTGAGGTTAACATTCACCCTGCGGCGAGCTGGAAAGAACTGGTTCACAATACTGAAACCTTGTATCACCAAGCTTATCTTTCTCGTCTTGGCGCCGAGAAATTCATGCTGGATGGTCGCCACACAGGAACAGGTGGCGGTAACCACGTGACCCTAGGTGGCCGCACACCAGCAGACAGCCCGCTGTTGCGTCGCCCTGAATTACTACAAAGCTTAGTGACTTTCTGGCAGCATCACCCTGGTTTGTCTTACCTTTTCTCTGGCATGTTCATTGGCCCAACCAGCCAAGCGCCACGTCCAGACGAAGGACGAGATGAAGCTTTGTATGAAATGGAAATCGCTTTCCAAAACATGCCGGAAGGCTTAGTCGATGAACCTTGGTTAGCCGATCGTTTGATGCGTAACTTGCTGGTCGACATCACTGGCAACACCCATCGCTCTGAATTCTGTATCGATAAGCTTTACGCAGCTGGCAGCGCCAGTGGTCGACAAGGTTTATTAGAATTCCGTGGTTTTGAAATGCCACCGCATCCGCACATGTCTCTGGTACAAATGCTGCTGTTGCGCTGCTTAGTGGCACGCTTTTGGAAAGCCCCCTACAAAAAACCTTTGGTACGTTGGGGCACAAGCCTTCATGACAAATTCATGCTGCCGCATTTTGTTTGGCAAGATGTCAAAGAAGTGGTCGAAGACCTTCAGCGCCATGGCTTCCCATTCAAACTTGAATGGCTAGCTCCGTTTGAAGAATTCCGCTTCCCTCATTACGGTCGTCAGCAAATTGATGACATGGAAATTGAACTTCGTTGGGCAATTGAGCCCTGGCATGTATTAGGTGAAGAAATTACCGGATCGGGCACCGCTCGTTATGTGGACTCTTCCGTCGAACGCTTGCAGGTAAAACTATCTGGTTTAACCGATGGACGTTACGTGCTGAGCTGTAATGGTCGCCGCGTGCCGATTCGTTCCACTGGCCGTAAAGGCGAATACGTGGGTGCGGTTCGCTATAAAGCTTGGGCGCCACCATCTGCGTTGCACCCCACTTTGGGCATTGATGCGCCGTTAGTATTTGATTTGATTGATACTTGGAACGGCTTATCTGTTGGCGGTTGTACCTATCATGTGTCTCATCCTGGTGGACGAACCTACGATAATGTACCGGTCAACAGCAACGAAGCAGAAGCACGCCGAGTTAACCGTTTTTGGGATCATGGCTTCACTCAAGGCACATTATCCCCACCGCCAGCCTTTAGTGCACTGCGCTCTTTTTACCCGAATGGAGACAAGCCTCGCGCTATGTCGCCACCAGCAGAAGAGCCAATAAATGAATATCCTCATACATTAGATCTAAGGAAGCAGTATAATGTTCTCTAATAATTAATCTTTTAGGCTCAAGCTCATTATGCAACTTCAAACAGGTAACTTTGTAACGTCGGTAATAGATGAAAAACCGACGTTATCTTTCGCCTATGATAAACCGATAAATGCTTATGATGAGGCCTTCACGGAAGATCGCCAACCACGCGCACATTGGCACGATTTGCTGCGTAGTATAAGCAATCTATCGGACGAAGAAATGCTCGACAGACAGCGCCGTGCACAGCGTATTTTACGCGAAGACGGCGCTACCTATAATTTAACCAGTGACCCACTCACACCCAGTGTTTGGTCGCTGGATCTTATTCCTAATATTATCCCAACCGATGAATGGCTTGCCATCGAACAAGGTTTATCGCAACGCTCAAACTTATTCGACCTCATTTTAAAAGACCTTTATGGTCCACAAGAGTTACTAAAAAACGGCATTATTCCTTCAGAGATTATTTTTAGTCATCCAGGTTTTTTACGCCAATGCCACGGTGTTATGGTTCCTGGTGCCCATCAATTATTACATCATGCCGTCGATCTCGTGCGTGACCATACAGGCCAATTTCAAGTCATTGGCGATCGGACCCAAGCACCAAATGGCGCAGGCTATGCGTTGGAAAATCGTACAGTTGTATCTCGCGTTATTCCAAACAGTTTCCGTGATAGCCAAGTACGTCGTCTGGCAGGATTCTTTCAAGCCTTCAAAAACATGCTGTCTTCACTTGCCAGCCAATGGACGGACACGCCTCGTATCGTCATGCTATCACCCGGCGCCTACAGCAGTACCTATTTTGAGCAAGCTTACTTATCAAACTACCTTGGCTTTCCATTGGTGCAAGGCAGTGATTTAACAGTACGTAATGGCGCTGTTTGGATGAAATCCTTAAACGGTTTAGCTCGTGTTGATGTGATTTTACGTCGTGTCGATGATACCTATTGCGATCAAGCTGAACTAAGAGCGGACTCTTTCCTTGGTGTTCCAGGCTTATTAGAAGTAGTTCGAGCAGGCAATGTTGTACTTGCTAACCCATTGGGCAGCGGTATTTTAGAAGCGCCCGCTTTGATTAAATTCTTACCTGCTATTAGCGAATTTTTAACAGGTGAACAACTCACTTTGCCATCAGTTACAACATGGTGGTGTGGTGATAAAGATGATCTCGATTATGTGATCGCCAATATTGGAAATCTTATTATCAAACCTGCGATTCGCAGCCATAGCAGTAAGAGCATTTATGGTCATACACTGACTGAGAAAAAAAAGCTCAACATCGTAGAAAAAATTAAAAAAGCACCGCACCTTTTCACCGCACAAAACTATATTCCGGGCTCCATATCTCCCACTTGGTTAGACGGAAACTTACAATCGAGACCAAGCTTGTTACGAGCCTTCACCATTGCTAATCCGACCGGTTACACAGTCATGCCTGGTGGTTTATCGCGTGTTGGCGAATCAACAGAAGAAGCTATTGTTTCCAGCATTTCTAACTCAAAAAGCAAAGACACCTGGGTTATTGCGGCAGAGCCAGAAGCACCAAAAACGTTACTTAACGATCAAGTATTACTGCAAGACGAAGCCTTACAAGCAAACTTACCAAGCCGAGTGGTAGAGAACCTATTTTGGATGGGGCGCTATGCAGAACGAGCTGAAATTAGCATGCGTTTATTACGGACTATTTTTAAACAGATGAATGGTATCGATCCACTGCCAGAAGAAAGCCGACGCATGCTCCTTGAAATGGCATCGACACAAACTGGTTGCTTGCCCGGCTTCTTAGAAGCCGACGAAAATTTGCTAGAGAACCCAGAAGCTGAACTAATCTCTATGATTACCGATGGCAGCCGTGCTGGGTCAATCAAAGCCAATTTACAAGCCATGTTAAGTTGCAGCGAACAAGTCAAAGAGATGCTGTCTGCAGATACTCGCATCATCATTAATGAACTGCGCGACCATATCCATGAGCTAGACCGCGCTTACACGAACGGCCTGCCTTCTGCGCCAGAAGAGTCATTAGACAGCCTAGTTACTTCCTTGTTGGCGCTCTCCGGATTAAACCATGAAAGCATGTTACGCGGTTTAGATTGGACATTTCAGGAAATTGGCAGACGTACCGAACGGGCTCTGCAAACGGCAACTTTGCTACGTTCCGCGTTAACTACACCGCTTTCATCAGGACCACAGCAACAAATTTTAGAATCCGTTTTGTTAAGCGTAGAAGCGTTGATTTCTTTCCGTCGCCGTTATCGTAATCGCGCTCGTGTTGCTTACGGACTGGATCTATTAATGATTGATGGCAGTAATCCTCGCTCTTTACTCTACCAAGTAGAGCAGCTGCGTAAATGCATTAAAGAACTACCAAGAAATGAAACAAAAACCGCAGGCTTAAGCCCAGAAAACAAGATCATCTTAAAGTCGCTCAATGATATTCAGCTTGCCGATTTGGAAGAGCTTGCCGAAGTCGACATAGACAGCCAAAGCCGTCTGAAGTTAGAACAACTCATGACCGAGCTTTTAGATCAGCTTGAGCAATTCACTGTCCTCATTAGTGATAAGTATTTTGACCATACCGCTGGACCGCAGTCATTGACTGAAGTCGCCATAGGGATAAGTCTATGAGATACCGCGTTCGCCATATAACAGAATATACTTATGGAGCACCGGTGAGCTTATGTTACAACATGGCTCACCTGTTACCACGAGACACGCGTAATCAGCGCTGCTTACATCAAAAAGTACAAATCAATCCGCCACCAGTTTATCAAAATGATGGCGAAGATTATTTCGGTAATCAGACGTTTTATTTTTCGATTCAAGAAGCGCACAAAAAACTCGTGATTGATGTCACTACCGATTTCGAAATCTCGCCATTAGATGTGCTGCAATGGCAAACGCAGAGCTCGCTTACCTGTGGTCAGTTACGTGAGCAATTAGCTAATCCAAACACACCTGAATTACGTATGGCAAAAGAATACTTACTAGATTCGCCGCAAATACGCTGTTCAGAAGATCTAAAAGCTTATGCGCAAAGTACTTTTGCTGACGACAAACCAGTCTTGCAGGCGGCGCTGGCTTTCACCCATAAGATCTTCTCCGAGTTCAAATTCGACCCAACAACGACAACCGTTGCGACACCACTTGAACAAGTACTTAAACAACGCAGTGGCGTGTGTCAGGATTTCGCTCACTTAGCGATTGGCTGCTTGCGCTCGGTTGGCATTCCAGCACGCTATATGAGCGGCTACCTAGAAACCTTGCCACCACCGGGGCAAGAAAAGCTTGTTGGTGCTGATGCGTCTCACGCTTGGTTCGCCGTACTTATTCCAGAATTAGGCTGGGTAGAATTTGATCCAACTAATGATTTGATGCCAAGCGACCAACACATAGTCACCGCATGGGGTCGAGATTATGCCGATGTCACTCCATTGCAAGGCGTCATATTTGAAGGTGGTGGCTCTCAGCAATTAGCAGTTTCGGTAGATGTAAAGCGGGTCTAACGAGAAACCGCCCTTTGCTCGTTATAATCAGGTACATATTTCACAGTTTCTGTGCTGTTTAAATATGTACAATTATCGAGCAAAAGCCATACTACATAGCATGTAGAGACGATATAAGGTAAGCTTCGCGAAATTCTTGCATAACCTGACTTTTCAGCTTTGCACCTGCCTTTATAAAACATGAGAACATCTATGAGTTTCGACAAACTTGGGCTTTCTGCCCCCATCCTAAAAGCCATTGAAGATCAAGGCTATACTGAGCCGTCTGCAATTCAAGCTCAGGCAATACCAGCCATTCTTGAAGGCCAAGATGTGATGGCCGCGGCTCAAACAGGGACAGGCAAAACAGCCGGTTTTACCCTACCCTTGCTTGAAATTCTAAGTAAAGGCGAACACGCGCAAAGCAATCAAGTCCGTGCATTGGTATTAACGCCAACACGTGAACTAGCGGCTCAAGTTGCTGAAAACGTAAAAAACTATGGTCAGCATTTAGGTCTTAAATCGACTGTTGTATTTGGTGGCGTAAAAATCAATCCTCAAATGATGGCCCTTCGCCGCGGCGCTGATATTCTTATCGCCACGCCTGGCCGCATGATGGATTTGTACAATCAAAAAGCCGTACGTTTCGATAAGCTAGAAGTCCTTGTTCTAGACGAAGCCGACCGCATGTTGGACATGGGTTTTATCCATGACATCAAAAAAATCTTAGCGATACTTCCAAAGAAACGTCAGAACTTATTGTTCTCTGCAACCTTCTCTCCAGAAATACGCCAGCTAGCAAAAGGTTTAGTAAACAACCCTGTTGAAATTTCAGTTACGCCGCGCAACGCGACAGCCGTTTCTGTTGAGCAATGGTTACATCCTGTCGACAAAAAACGTAAAACGGAATTGTTAATTCAACTGATTGCCCAAGGTCGCTGGGATCAAGCCTTAGTATTTTCTCGCACCAAGCACGGCGCTAATAAAATCACCAAACAGCTAGAAGACGCCGGTATTCGTGCCAGCGCGATTCACGGCAATAAAAGCCAAGGCGCACGTACTCGTGCCTTAGCAGACTTTAAAGAAGGCCGCATTCGAATCCTTGTGGCAACCGACATCGCCGCTCGTGGACTAGATATCGAACAGCTACCTCACGTGGTCAACTTTGACTTACCAGACGTGGCTGAAGATTACGTTCACCGTATTGGTCGTACTGGCCGTGCGGGTGCAACAGGCAAAGCAATTTCATTGGTTGCTGCAGATGAATTAGACCAGCTACGCGCTATTGAACGTTTAACTCAGAAGCTCATTGAGCGTCGCTACGAAGATGACTTCATGCCAACACACATGTTGCCTGATACCACTCTGGATACGCGTCCAATCAAACCAAACAAACCTAAAAAGCCAAAAGCACCACGTGATCAACAGGGTGCAGCAAGACAAGGCAATGGCGCGAAACAGGGTGGCAATCCAGCGAAAGGTAATGCACCTAAATCTGGTAACCGTCGCCCAGCAGCACCAAAAGCAGAAATGACACCAGGCCAAGGTCTGCGTAGCAAGCCTCTAGCGCCAGCGCGTCGTAATCGTAAGCCTGATTAATTTTTGACACATCTGCTACAATAATTAAAGCCACAGTGAGCACTCGCCACTGTGGCTTTTCTTTGGACAATGCATAAAATTAGATAACAACTAACTTATTTCAAGGATGTGTCATGGGAATCATTCTTCTTCCTCTGTTTTTATTTTGGGCAATCTGCTTCCTTTTCTCTCTTCGAATAGGCTATGTTTTATTGAAAGAAGAAAAGCTATTTGTCTATAAAATCCTGCCAGCCATTACATCCATATTCCTCGCCTTCGCCTATACAACACTGTCTCTAAACCAGTATAAAAACAGCGAATCTCTTTGGGCATTCGAAATTATGTCTTACTTCTTATTTAACCTAAATGCTGCCGTTCTATACTTAGCTGCGCTGCTGTCTTACTTCACCCTAAGAAATCGAATAAAAAATCCATCGATCAAATCTCTTATTTTCATCATCGCATTATCTATTTCTTTAGGCACTTTACTTGGCGCTTTTGGTAGCGAAGCTTTTATGGAAAAAAACAATATTGAGCAGACTTATTAGAAGAGGATGGCATCAGGTTCTCAATTACAAAACCTGATGCCATCCTTAGCAATCACTAACTCAATTTATAAGAGCTAATTTCTTTCAATACACTTTCAAAACGCTCTCCAGCCTGAACAGAACCTTCATCAGTTTTGTTCACCATATCCAGAATTCGCTCCGAACGTTCGCTGACATTCTGAATATTCTTATTAATTTCTTCCGATACCTGAGATTGTTCTTCTGACGCGGTAGCAACACGCTCAATTGTTTGAGCTAATTGCTCAATCGCATCAAACAAGCCCTGCATCATGGTGACGTTTTCGCTGACAACATCAGAAGTTTGCGTAGCCATGCTGGCACACTGATCCATGGATTGTAGCGCACTCTTACCAGAACCGACCAAGGCTTCAATCATAGAACGAATTTCTTCTGTAGAGTTCTGCGTGCGCTGAGCAAGCGTTCTTACTTCATCCGCCACTACCGCAAAACCTCGCCCTTGTTCACCAGCACGGGCGGCTTCAATAGCAGCATTTAATGCCAATAAATTGGTTTGCTCAGCGATGGATTCAATGGTTTGCAAAATACTGCTAATTTGCTCTGTATGACTCGTAACAGACTGCACCGCTTTATATCCACCATTCACTTCTGAAGACAAATTAGCAATGGATTGTAGAATCGTCTGCATACGCGCTGACCCTTGGGTACTTTGCTCTCGAATACTCTCAGTAGCGTCTGCTGAAGACAGCATATCTTGGGAAATCGTATTACTGGTCAGCGACATTTCTTCTACTGCGGATGCCATCAGATCCGTTTGATTAAACTGGTCTTTGGTTTCTTGTAGTGCGGTTTTAGAATAGCCACTTAGCACATTCATACTTTCCTTTGATTCTGACGCCATATCCACCATCAAATGAAAAGATTCACTCAAATGGTCCAGATGCATGTTTAAATATTGAATAATCTCGCCCAACTCATCTTTTGACGTATTTTCAATTCGTCCCACCAAATTACGCTTTGAAGAGACATTTGATAACGCTTGGCTAATACGCTCCACCCGTTTGGACAGAGAACGTGTCAACGAGAACGCCAAGAAAATCACCGGTGTAATCAGTACAATAAAACCAATAATCAAACCATTACGATAAAGTTCACTGCGAGACGTTAACGCAGCACTGAGATTATTAATTTCGGAGCTAATTTTATCTGCAACTCCTTTTATCAAACCTATTTTCGCCGTAGCAAGTCCAAACCAATCTGCTGGGCCATTCACAGTAGAAACATCCTTCATCGCCAAAAAAGCATTTGTAGCCTGTGTGACAGCCTTCCAATTATCATTTTTCATCTCTGCACTCAGTAATGCTTCTTCTTTATCTGACGCCGTCACCATAAAGTGTTCTAACTGATGATTCTCATCTTCAATGAAAGCCGCGATCTGAGACTGACGCTTTAATGTTGTCGACTTAGCTGCATACACACCATTTAAAGCACCACGATATTGACCTGCACGCTCCTTCATCCACAATAGACTTAAGCGAGCCTCTAGTGCTTTGGCAATATCTCGGTTACTAATATCCAAAATCACGCGTTGAATGGAATTTAATGCTTGGCGGTTCACCTCCGAATAAAAATCAAACGCGCCATTATCGGCCGCTAAAGCATCAACTTTTTGTCGAACTTGATTCTTATCTTTCAACATCGCTAAAATAGGCGCTCTTAAGCGTTCTAGGCGCTCTACTGTAAGAACTTCAAAAGAACGACTCTCTAGATTTTTCAATGCGGCTTCCGCATTGTCCGCAATTTTACGCTGGGCCAATAAAGCATCTCTTCCGTTATTACCTTTACTGCCTAAAAAGCCCGCACTCAAACCCCGTTCAACCGCAAAATTATGAGCCACACCATCTAAAATAGATGACAACTTCACCATGTCCTCTGCGATACGCCCTTCATGAACACGTTCGTTTAAATCGTTAACTAAAAAGCCAACAATAATAATTGCAAACAGCGATGGTAAAATACCAACAATGGCTACCGATTGAGACACTTTTAGGTTTGAGAATAAGGACACTAGCCTCTCCTTGTCGTTGTTTTAAGAAAGCTTAGATTAAATTATGCACTTTGCATGCCCAGTACTTATTTTTTTACATTATCTAGATTTCAAATATTTTTCTTACTTCCTAAATGTCTATTTAATTCGATATGTTGGAAACAAAAAAACCACCCGAAGGTGGTTTTATATAAACAAAATTTCACTACCCAATAGAGTTAACTGTTTCTCAGCTCTGCTTCTGGCACTTCATCTTGTTCAAACACTTTCGAGTCAGTATGACCAAGCCATTTCGAGGTGATACTGCCTGCGGTCATGGCACCATTAACGTTCACAGCGGTACGCCCCATATCTATCAAAGGCTCAATAGAGATCAGTAAGCCAGCTAATGCAACAGGCATATCCAACGCCGACAACACAATCAAAGCCGCGAACGTCGCGCCACCACCAATGCCTGCAATACCAAATGAACTAATGGTAACGATGGCAATCAGTGAAATAATAAAGCTAGGGTCCAATGGATTAATGCCCACGGTTGGTGCAATCATCACGGCCAACATGGCTGGGTACAAACCAGCACAACCATTTTGCCCCATCGTCGCACCAAAAGATGCCGAAAAGTTTGACTCACCTTCACCGTTACCAAGGCGTTTGACCTGAGTATCGATATTCAATGGAATCGTTCCTGCGCTGGAGCGAGACGTAAAAGCAAACAACAACACAGGCAATACTTTCTTGAAGTAACGTAGTGGTGAAATACCGTTAAATGCCAACAAACATAAATGCATGACAAGAATCAGTGCTAGACCCACATAAGAAGCCACAACGAAGTTCAGCAACGTCAGTATGTCATCGACATTAGAACCAGCAACCACCTTAGTCATCAACGCCAAAATACCATATGGCGTAAGGCTTAACACCATACGAACCAAGGTTCTAACAATAGATTGAGCTACATCAACAAAACGCTCAAAACTAGCGCCTAATTCTGGCTCTTTACGAGCAACTGTTACACCAGCCACACCAACAAACGCAGCAAAGATAACCACAGCAATGGTTGAAGTTGGACGGCTACCCGCTAAGTCAGCGAAAGGGTTGCCAGGGAAGAACGATGTGATCATGTCAGCAAAAGAAACACTAGCCAGACCATCAAGACGTGTTTCCAATGCCGCACCACGTGCCATTTCGCGCGCACCTTGCACGATACCGTCAGCTGACAAGCCAAATAGGTTACTAACAAAAACGCCGATCAAAGCAGAAACCGCAGTGGTCGCCAACAAGATACCGATAATACCGCCAGACATCTTGCCCAAAGAGCCCGTGTCTTTCACCTTGATTATCGCGCCAATAATAGACACTAAAATCAACGGCATAATGATCATCTTCAGCAAGCTAACATAGCCATAACCAACGATATTCACATACTCTAACGTTTCATTGGTTTCAGCACTGCCAACACCATAGATAAACTGCAACGCAGCACCAAACGCCACACCAAGACCCAAACCTGTAAATACTTGAGTCGATAACGTCTTTTTCGCTTTTTGCAGTTTGAACAACAACGCGATTAACAAAGCGAACACCGCTAAGTTAATAATGGGATACAACATGGAGAAAAAACCTTAACAAATTAGTCATTGAACACCGGCTCCTTGCTTATCTAAACATCAATAAACACCGAAAACCGATAAGTTGCAGCAATGTTAACAAAATGCTGACTAAATGGATAAGAAGGAAAAATCATTACCTTATATAAGAAAAACGAATAAGGAAGAAACTTGAACGTCTTATAAATACATTCAGAAATCACAAATCACTACACTTATCCATTTGCCAAAATGCATAAATTCGACTTTTATTAGAGGCACTAAAAATAGCTAACCAACAAAACATATTACAAGGAAGTAAACAGTGACTAGACAAGAATCGTGGCGATTCCCTATAAGAATCCTTGTCACTAACATGTTTCTTCTCGCCATAATAATTACCGCTAGCATTGCGATTACGCTGCAATACAACGCTAGCAAAAAAGCCGCTGTTGATCACATGCTATCAAGTATTAACTTACTTTCTGATCATATTAGCGAAAGTGTTTCTCATCTCGACAACGATGCCAAACAAACCGTTAATCTACTTGCCGAGCTAATCAGCTCAGATTTATCCAGCACCAGCATAGAACAAAAAAGCAGTCTATTTGCTCAGTTTCTACAAAAGCGTCCCGAGCTATACAGCCTTTATATTGGTGACATACAAGAAAACTTCTTTCAGCTTATCAACCTAGATTCCGCCAAAGACACAAGACAATTAATGAAAGCACAAGCAGATGACCGCTGGGCTGCTATCGATATTTCCGGTCGAGGAGAAAACCGCTTACGCAAGACTTATTATTATTCCAGCACCTTTCACCTGAACCACCAAAAAACAGAACGCAGCGATTTTACTCCGACTAAACGGCCATGGTTTGCAGCATCCGTGCAGAATAATATTTATAAAACACCACCTTACCTTTTTGAGCACTTACAAGTATCCGGACAAACCTACGCCAAGAGAATTCGCAATACAGAACAAGTAATTGGCTTGGACATTCTGCTGTCTTCTTTATCAGACCAACTGTCCATGTCTTCTTCAAAGATTATAAATGGCCAAGAGCAAGCCTTTTTATTCAATCAAAGTGGCAACATCATTGCATCAAACACCAAACATAATGACTTAGACAAACTGACACAGTCCCAATATATACAAGATCACCTCAGCATAACCCCTAAAAAGTTAATCGATATTGCACACAATCCAAAGGCAAAACAGCCAACCCTTATCGAAAAAGAGGACTCGTCCCGATACTATGCCTTTGTCACCGCCATCGGCAATGACATACTCAACCAGCAATATATCGCTGTCGCCCTACCAAAAGAGACACTGTTTCAGCAAGCAACCAAGGAAGCGCTTCGTTCTACATTATTAAATGCCTTGGCAATGATAATCCTATTACCCATTGTCTGGCTTTTCAGTGCCCCTATCGTGCGCCCAATTCGACATTTACAGCTCGAAACAGAGAAAATCAAGCAACGTCAATTTGATGATGTGAGCTTTACTGACTCACACATTAAAGAAATTTGGCAACTGTCTAACTCCTTTGTTTCTATGACGGAAGACATTAAACAGCACGAAGCCAGCCAAAAAGAGTTTATGGAGGCATTAATACGTCTTATCGCTACCGCCATCGATGACAAATCCGCTCATACTGGCGGTCACTGCTATCGTGTTCCAGAACTTGGTCTGATGATCTCTGACGCTTTAGAAAAAGCCAAAGAAGGGCCGTATAAAGACTTTCACTTTGCCAATGATAATGAACGCTTAGAATTCCGCGTTGCTGCTTGGTTGCACGACTGCGGCAAAATCACCATGCCAGAACACATCATAGACAAAGGTTCCAAGCTGGAATGTATTTATAATCGCATTCATGAAGTTCGCATGCGCTTTGAAGTCTTATGGCGTGATGCCGAAATAGAGTATTTACGCGCCGTGCACATTGAAAAACAAGATCCAGCGGCCGCTTTAACAACATGGCAAGAAAACCAAACAAGGCTTCAAGAAGAATTTGCTTTCGTAGCCAAAGCCAACGTTGGCAGTGAATTTATGAGCGAAAAAGACCGGGAAAGAATCAAAACCATTGGCGCGCAAGAGTGGGCTCGAAATTTTAATAATCGCCTAGGATTATCTCCTGCAGAAGAAATGATGTTTGCCAAACAAGAGCAAAATAACAAGCTAGACAGCGACCAACCTAGCGCCATAGAACCCCTATTGTCAGACAAACCAGAGCACATCATTCCACGGCATAAAGAGATCAAGTTTGACGCATCGTTAGGTATCAAAATGACAATCCCCGAACACCAGTATAACCAAGGTGAAATCTACAACCTCACCATACAAAGAGGCACACTGACCACAGAAGACAGATTCAAGATCAACGAACACATGATCAGCACCATTACCATGCTAGACAGCTTGCCGTTCCCGCCAGAATTAAGTCGAGTACCGCTTTACGCCTCCACTCACCACGAAAGAATGGATGGCAAAGGTTACCCACGAAAACTCAATGCCGAACAGCTCAGCATTCCCGACAGAATCCTAATGATCGCCGATGTATTTGAAGCGCTCACCGCTGCAGATCGGCCTTATAAAAAGGCCAAGCTAATCAGCGTTGCCATCAACATCATGTTTAACATGTGCCAAGAAGGTCACCTAGATCTACAACTATTCCGCTTTTTTCTCACCAGCGGCACTTACTTAGCATACGCCGAAAAATTCTTACCCGAGAGTCAAATAGATAAAGTGGATATCACACCTTACTTAGAAGAATGACAGAGAAAACAGAAAGCTGACTGAGAACGTCAACAGAGCACAATCCTTCTTGCGCCACCTCGCTATATAACGCAATATATAACGCATCGATATTCATCCTATTTCCAAACAGGTAGATCAGGGTAAAACCATGCGATTATTTAACTCTCTCAGCATCATACTACTCAGTTTTTTGATGTTTAGCCCTTCGAGCTATGCCGAAGAAGTCCACGTTGCCGTTGCATCTAACTTCACTGCTGCCATGAAAGACATCGCCAAACAATACGAGGAAGAATCTGGAAATAAAGTTATTTTATCCTTCGGATCTTCCGGTAAGTTCTTTGCTCAAATCCAACATGGCGCACCTTTTGATGTCTTTCTATCCGCGGATCAAAACAAACCCGATGCCTTAGAAAAAGCCGGCGCCATAATCCCAAACAGTCGCTTCACCTATGCCATTGGCGCCTTGGCTTTGTGGTCGTCTAAAGCCGATTTCATCGACAACAATGCCGCTCGTTTAAAAAACGGAGATTTTAATAAACTGGCCTTAGCCAACCCAAAACTTGCGCCTTATGGTGTGGCAGCAATGGAAGTATTAAAAGGGTTAAGAGTTACAGAAAAGACACGATCAAAATGGGTAATGGGCGAAAACATCTCGCAAACCTATCAATTTGTCAGCACGGGGAATACCGACTTAGGATTCGTCGCGCTGTCACAAATAATGAGCAAAGGACACATTAAATCAGGATCAAGCTGGATCATTCCCTCGGATCGATACAGCCCAATACGCCAAGATGCCGTGCTATTGAAAAAGGCAGACAATAACGCCGCAGCAAAAGGCCTGATTGACTATCTACGCAGCGACAAAGCCCGTAACATCATTCATTCATACGGTTATAAAACGGAATAACAGCCAATATGCTTTCTGCGTCAGACCTAGAAGCCATTTGGCTAACCTTTAAAGTAGCAACCACAGTTACGGTGATTCTACTACTCATCGGAACCCCAATCGCATGGTGGCTTGCTCGTACCCGCTCACGCCTAAAAGGGCCAATCAGCGCCATCGTTGCCTTACCACTGGTGTTACCGCCAACCGTGCTAGGGTTTTATCTTCTCATCGCCATGGGTCCCAATGGCTTTATTGGTCAATTGACCCAAGAATTAGGTATAGGAACACTGCCCTTTACCTTTTGGGGATTAATCGTGGCGTCAGTATTTTATTCTCTACCCTTTGTTGTTCAGCCCATACAAAATGCCATTGAAGCCATTGGAGAACGACCATTAGAAGTGGCCGCCACCTTGCGAGCAGGAAGCTGGGATCGATTTTTCACTGTTGTTTTACCATTAGCAAAACCCGGCTTTATTACCGCCGCTATTTTGGGCTTTACGCACACGGTCGGCGAATTTGGCGTTGTCTTAATGATAGGTGGCAACATTCCCGGACAAACTCGCGTAGTATCCGTACAAATTTATGACCATGTTGAAGCCTTGGAATACGACCAAGCTCACAAGCTCGCTGCCATCATGATCATATTTTCTTTTGTGGTGTTACTCAGCCTTTATAGCTTCCAACGAAAAAACACCCTGTGGGGAGCGAAATAGCCATGCCAACCAACAAGATTGTAGGGGAAAATACAGAACAAGGCCTACACGCCAAATTTCACCTACAGCATCCAACATCTCGCTTTGCTTTAAATGTTGATCTCACGTTACCAGACAACGGCGTCACCGCTATTTTTGGGCAATCAGGTTCAGGAAAAACCACGCTATTGCGCTGTATTGCCGGATTAGAAAAAGCGCAACAAGGGCATTTTGTGATGAAGGGGGAAACATGGCAAAGCGATAGTTTTTTCCTAGCGACACACAAACGGCCATTAGGTTATGTCTTCCAAGAACCCAGCCTTTTCCCCCATTTAACCGCAAAAGGCAATTTAGATTACGCCATTAAACGCAGCGGCATTCCCTTACCCGCTGATTTATATGACCAAGTCATCGACTTAATGGGCATTGAATCCATACTAAAGAATAATTCGCAGCAGCTTTCTGGCGGTGAAAAACAACGTGTTGCTATCGCACGTGCCTTATTGATTCAACCCAAATTATTACTGATGGATGAGCCCTTAGCCTCACTGGATAATGCAAGAAAACAAGAGATTTTACCGTACCTAGAAAAGCTGAAGTCCACACTCAACACGCCCATTTTGTATGTCAGTCACTCAGTCGAAGAAGTGATGCGCCTAGCGGATCATGTTGTACTGATGGAAGATGGCGAAGTCGCCACTCAAGGACAGGTAGAAGAGGTTTTCTCACAACTAACATCACCATTGCTGTTTAATAATAACACTGGCGTCATCTGGCAAGGCCAGATTGTCGAACAAGATGAGAAATGGCACTTATCAAAAGTATCTTGTGCTGGCAGTGACTTATGGATTCGTAACAACGGCGACAGTATTGGACAACAGGTTCGAGTCAGAATACTCGCCACCGATGTGAGTCTAACGCTTACGCGCCATGAAGATTCAAGCATATTGAATCGACTGTCCGTCACCGTGCTAGATATTGTTGCCGACAAAGACCCAGCCATGGCGTTAGTCCGCTTACAGACAGAGAAAAACACGCTTATTGCAAGGCTGACCTATCTATCCGTTGATCACTTAGCATTGGTGGCAGGAAAGGTACTCTGGGCGCAGATTAAAAGTGTGGCGCTGGTCAGATAACTGAACCAGCGTCACGCGTCTTTCAGTAGAATAACGCTTGGCGCTTTGAACAAGGCGCAGGCTGCTTGCCCTACTTCCAGCTCTAGCTCTATTGCGCTTATATTCGTAATAACAGCAGACACAGACTTGCCTCCACCAATATCCAATGTCACATCCGTATTCACCGCACCAGGCAACAAACGAGAAATCGTACCGACCAGCTTATTTCGAGCGCTGGTGACCACCTTGGTATTCGTACTTAAAATCACCGAAGACGCCTTAATCAAAGCCATCACATCACTGTTCTTCTCTAACCCAAGCTGCTCAACGCTTTCCTGAGTGATCATCGCAATAATGGATTGATTAGTACCAATATCCAGCTCAACCTCAGTATTCACCGACCCAAGAGTAATATTGCTAACCGTGCCTCTAAATTGATTTCTTGCACTGGTTTTCACACTCTCACTCCTCATAAAACTCGCTACATCATTCAGGTTATGCAGCTTATCGCCTAAGCGTTCAATGAATTTTTGATGTTCATCTTGCAAAGCTTGGAAACCTAAAATCACCCTATGGCCCAACTCGGTTAACAGAGTTCCGCCACCTTGCGCGCCACCTGTAGAACGAACAACCAAAGGCTGAGCCGACATATTATTCATCGCATCAATACGATCCCAAGCGGTTTTATAACTGATCCCCACCTGCTTCGCCGCCTTAGAAATAGAACCACACGCATCAATCGCCGCCAACAACTCGATCTGCGCCGACGCAAAAGGTTTATGCTGCTCGGTTAACAGGAAAACCTCTCCCTTCAACCCAGCCAACGCTGTTTTCTTATCCGTCATAAAAACCTGTGTGCTAATCGCATCTAAAATCTTACTAACCAGTTTATATTAAAGACAATTTTAATACCCATGGTATTAAAAAACATCATCAGATAAACCAACGAGAAGAAGTAAAAAACTTAATGTCGAGAAAGCATTAATGACATATCAGTCGATATGAAAGTGAGGGTAATGGCTTACACAGTTTAGTGTAGGCCATCTATTAGAACACCCAAAAATCGTAGGCAATAAAAAAGCCCCTAGAAGTTAGCGTTAACTAACCCTCTAGAGGCTTATTTTATATGGTGGGCCTGCCCAGACTTGAACTGGGGACCTGCCGATTATGAGTCGGATGCTCTAACCAACTGAGCTACAGGCCCTAAAAGCGTTGCAGATTATAGCGATATGCTTGCCTCTTGCCAAGAAGTCGATGCAATTTATGTGTAATAAATTTTCGAAAGTGGTTGATAAACAGGCTGTTTTTCAATCAACCACTTGCCTAGCCCTTTTGTTTTCTGCCTTTTCGCGCTTTCGATTTATCGCTACAAGCAAATTTAAACTCGTTCAAAAGCGTACCTTATTTCGGTATAGGTCACTTTGGTCTTAATCGCTTCTAAGGCAATTAGGTGCAGTAGCTGTTCACGAGTAGTACAAGCATCGGGCAAGATGCTGACTTGATAAGGATCAGCGGCATCAGAAATGGCGGTATGAGTTACGCAGTTTTGCGTCATCATGCCGCAGATAACCAAGCGGTCGACTTCCAGTTCTTCTAGCAGTTGCGTTAGGTTTGTCTCTTGAAACGCATCGGCATGTGCTTTTGTTACGATAGGTGCATCTGGTGCGGCGTCTAGAATCGTTTGGTGTATTTTCACCCCTTCGCTGCCTTCAGCAAATAACGGTGATTCGCTTGCAGCCACATGTTGCACAAGTATCACAGCTGCATCTTGCTCTTTCGCGGATTGAATGGCATTAAGTATTTCTTTTAGGGCTTCATCGGCATTCCATAGAGGAAAGCTACCATTAGCGAAGTAGTCGTTTTGTGGATCAATCACTAATAATGCAGTGCGGCTCATAAATTGGCTCCTATTAAACAAAGTATTGGCAAGCACAGTCGTCGTGCAAAAACCTCTATCTAGAATCGCAAAACTATGGATTCCATTACAGTGTCAAATTTGACATATTAGAGGCCTAAAATGACAAACAGGTGATTCCTTGAAACATTATCAAATCGCTGTACTTGCTTATCCTCATTGTCTCTTGTCGGCGGTTTATGGTTTTGCTGAAACATTCGAGCTAGCCAATGAAGCCTGCAAAGAAATAGGTTTGGAAATTCGTATCACTACGCATATTTTACACGAGGCAGACTTAAAGAAAGACTTGGACACGCAATCTCACTATCACGCAGTCTTGTTGCCGCCTAGCTTACATAAAGCCAGTTACAGCGAGAAAAATGTCAGCATCAATGATTTTTTAATCGCACAACATCAACAAGGCGCCATGCTTTGTAGCGCCTGCGCTGGGGCGTTTTTCTTAGCTTACACTGGTCTTACCGACAAACGCTTAATGACAACACACTGGGCGCTAGAAGGCCTATTTAAGGAACGCTTCCCTCAGCAAGCCATAGATACTTCGAAGATATTGATTAACCAAGGCGATGTGATAAGCGCCGGTGGCATGATGTCTTGGATGGATTTGGCGCTGGAATTAGTACAAGCTCTCACCAATGCTCGCATCGTTCGTCAGCTAGGCAAAACCTTGGTAATTGATACAGGCAACAGAGAACAGCGCTATTATCAGCAGTTCCAGCCAAATTTCGACCATGGCGATGCGGCGATTCTGGCGGTTCAACATCATTTACAAGGCCATTTTGCCGAACTGCAACGCACTGAAAGCATGGCCGCTCTCGCTAAATTAACGCCGAGAACCTTTTTAAGACGCTTCGCTAAATGCACTGGATTCAACCCAAATGAATATTTGCAGCGTATCCGTATTCAAACGACTTGCGATGTCTTAGAACAAACAACGCTGCCGTTCGAGAGCATCGCCCTGCAAGTAGGATATGAAGATGTTGGCAGTTGCCGTAAAGCCTTTCAAAAGATTATGGGGTTAACGCCCAGCGCCTTTCGCCAGCGTTTTGTATCGTAAGTAAATCATAATCTAATCAAGGATTAGCTAAAGCAAAACCACTGGATGATTTTGCTTTTTATTAATCATTACTATGGAATCGACGCAACTCAATCAACAATAAACAAGGTTGCACCATCAGAAGTAGAAGAGCGATGTGGTTCGGCATCATCAGCCACTTGGTAACTCATACCTGCGGATAACACAAAAGTGCGACCGTCTTTTAATACGGTTTTTAACTCGCCACTCATGCAAAAAAGAATATGCCCTTTGGTACACCAATGATCCGCCAAATACCCAGCAGAATAAGTCACTATTCGAACTCGAATTTCACCAAATTGTTTGGTCTGCCAATAGGCGAATCCACTTTCGCCTTTGTGGGTCGTTTTTTCGACGCCTTGCCAATCGGTAATGCCAAAGGGTAAATCTGTAATCTTCATAAAAACGCCTTAAAATCCTTCTATTTACAAGACAATGCCGCTTCATTTGAGCGGCATAACATGAGATGTAGTAAGCGTTAGCAGAAGATTAAGGTCAAGTACTATCTTGAATGTTAAGCAATCTCTATTTGGTAACAAAACGTCTCTGCTGCACCATGCGAAATTCGGTATTCCAAGGGCGTTTTATCATAGCCATAAGCCACTCGTTCAATGACGGCTACAGGGCTGTTTTCAGTAGTTTTGAGTGCTTCAGCAATACGCGTATTTGCAGATTTAATCGTTAAGGTTTCTTTCGCTGAAGCAATAAGCTGCCCGCATTGTTGTTCATAAAATGGGTATAGCAAATTACCAAACTCAGATAGTTCTAAATCAATCAGGCTGGTAAAAAGTGATGCGGGCAGCCAAATCTCTTCCGTTAATACCACTCGATCTTCCAAGAAGCGTAAACGCTCAAGGCAAATAGCCTCGTCATTTCCTCCTATCTTTAGTGCTTCGGTAGCATATTGCGGTGGCTTTTTGAGAGTCCTAGACAGCAGTTGGCTTTTGGGCATAACAAAGCGCCCATCAGAAGACATTTGACGGAAAAAGCGAAATAACGAAGCATTAAAGTCTGGACGACGAACAAAAGTACCACGCCCCTGGCTACGATAGAGCAAACCATCATTAACTAAGGTATCAACGGCCTTTCGAATAGTACCGATAGCGACGCCATAAATTTTCGTCAGCTCATTTTCTGTAGGAATTGGATTATCCGGCAGCCAATTCCCAGCACTAATATTTTCTAGCAGTTCATCACGCACACGCTGATAAAGCGGTAATCGATGATCGTGACCAGGCTTAAAGAGCGACATTTTACTCCCTCACTTTTAAAGAAAGTCATTCTAATGCCCGCACAGCAAAGCTGTCTACGATTGTTGACTTATTAACCATAAATACATAAATACATATATTCATATATATGAATTACATAAATATACATTTACTTTACTGTAAATTGATTTGATGCATGTACATAAAGGTCTCTTGATGATTTCGGACACAAAAAAAACAATAAAAGGCATAGATACTCATGCGCATATTTTTCGCACTGATTTGCCTATGACTGCTGAACGCAGGTACGCGCCAGACTATAATGCGCTGCCTGAAGACTTCTTAACGCATTTAGTAGGTCATCGTATTTCTCATGGTGTATTGGTTCAGCCCAGTTTTTTAGGAACTGACAACAGCTTTATGGTGCGAGCATTGCGTCAACACCCTGAAAAACTAAAAGGCATTGCTGTTGTTGATCCCACTATTAGCGATAGTGAATTGGATGCGTTAGATGCTAATGGAGTGGTTGGTATTCGCCTCAACTTAATTAAAAAGCCGTTAGAGAATTACACATCTCCCCTATGGCAAACCTTCTTAAGCAAATTGGCACAACGTAAATGGGTCGTGGAGATCCAGCGCGAAATCGACGATTTAGCAACTTTTCTGCCTGCAATTCTAGAATCTGGTGTCGAAGTGGTCATTGATCATTTTGCTCGTACAAATGAAGGAATTGACCCATCTAACTCAGCTCACCAAGACTTTTTAGATTTATTGAGCAGTGGCGCGCCAGTCTGGACAAAAGTGTCGGCGGCTTACCGCTGCAATGCTGACATAGAGCAAGCAAAAGAAATGCTAGCAACCCTGCGTTCGGCCTATGGTCATTCAGATTACTTTTTATGGGGCAGTGATTGGCCAAATACGCAATTTGAAGCGCAAACAGACTACACAAGTCAATATAACTTCATGGAAGCGCTACTACCCAACATGGATGAACGGGACAAAATTCTAATTTCGAACCCAAGCAAATTGTTTAAATTCCAACCTTAGATAAAAACAAAGAAGAGAAATAATCATGATGAGTTCACTTGTTGTAGGAGCGATCCTTCTTTCCATTATTTTAGGGTACAAAACCCGTATAAATATTGGTCTTTTCGCTATCGCTTTCGCCTATTTAATCGGCAGCTTTGCGCTTGGACTAAGCCCTAATGACATTATCAAAATGTGGCCATTGAAGATCTTCTTCATCATTTTTTCGGTGTCCTTGTTTTACAGTTTTGCCATTATCAATGGTACGTTAGAAAAGCTCGCCGAGCATCTTATGTATCGTTGCCGCCGCTTTCCTCATTTGTTGCCATACGCCATTTACATCACGACGACTATCATTTCAGCACTTGGAGCAGGCTACTACACAGTTTTAGCTTTTATGGCACCTATCACGCTATTGCTTTGCCAACGTACAGGCATGAGCATGGTAATTGGTTCTATGTCGGTTGGTTACGGCGCATTAACTGGCGCGAATTTCATGTCTAGCCAAAGCGGCATTATCTTCCGCGGTATAATGGCCAGCGCTGGAGTTACCGAAAACCAAGCCTTCATCAACTCTATTGGCATTTTCTTAAGCACGGCTATTATTCCTTTAATTGTGATTACCGCATTGGTGTTTTTCACTAAACACCGTGCTAATGTCGCCAAAAATGACTTCCAAGTAGAACGCCCTACGCCATTCAATAAAGAGCAAGCACAAACCTTAACTCTCACTCTTATCATGATGGGCTTAGTACTACTTGCTCCCATTTCACATCTTCTATTACCTGATAATGAGACGATTAGCTTTATTAATTCCAAGATGAACATAGGCCTAATCGCCAGCGTGTTCTCTGTCATCGCTTTATTATTGAAACTTGGAGACGAGCGAAAAGCCATTGCCTCAGTGCCTTGGTCGACGCTTATTATGATCTGTGGCGTAGGTATGTTGATTTCGGTAGCGATAAAAGCCGGTACAATAAATGACCTTGCCTCTTGGATTGGTACTTCAATCCCAGCTGCGCTAGTACCCGTTGTATTCGGTATTGTTGCTGCTTTCATGTCCCTTTTTGCCAGTACATTGGGCGTGGTTACGCCAGCGCTTTTCCCAATCGTACCGTCAATTGCACAAAGTCTGTCATTGGATCCGATGATGCTATTCATCTGTATCGTAGTCGGTGCTCAGGCCACAGCTATATCGCCTTTCTCTTCTGGAGGAAGTTTGATTCTAGGGGCTTGCCCAACAGAAGAAAGTCGAACGAAACTGTTCCCTCAACTTCTGTTTCGCGCTGCCCCACTGGGCTTTGCTGCGGCCCTACTCTTTAATTTGCTAATCACTTTTGTCTTTTAGCGAACCCTAAACCTCTTTGGGCGTAGTCATCACTAAGGTGCTGCGCCCTTTTTTTATATGGAGATACACGCATGACTCTTTCATTGCGCGCTCGGATCCTGAGCGTCAGCATTCTCGCTGTCGTCATAACGACGACTTACCTTGTCACTGAAACAACCTTGTCCCTCACTCAGCAAATGCGTGATTCTTTATTAAAAGATATTCGCCACTTTTCCAGTGCCTATGGCGACAATACTAGTGAGTGGTTGAATAGCCGAAAAGTCATTGCGGCCTCTCTTGCGAGCACATTAGAACGAGCACCTGATCAATCACCTTATATTGCCATTAAACAAGCTTATGACAGTGGCCAATTTGCCTTAACTTATTTCGGCAATAATGACGGTAAGATGTACCGTCAAGATCCAGCATTAGACGCCAAGCGACCTGATTACGATCCACGCAAAAAAAGCTGGTACACAGAAGCCATGAGCATTGGTAAAGCCAGCATCCTCGGTCCAAATCTAAGTTCCACCACAAAAGAACTGGTTATTATCTTAACTAATCCTGTGACTAAAAATGGCCAAAAATTCGGTATGGTTGGTGCAAACCTAAGTTTGGATCAATTATCTAAACAGGTAGCAGAACTTGATATTCCAGGTTCTGGCTCTGTCATGATGGTGGCATCCAACAACGATATTATTGCCCATGCAGACAAAGACATGGTGATGCAAAAAGCCGAGTCTATATCTCCAATTTTCACACCTAAGTTGTTATCCAACCTAGTCAAAGAAGATAAATTGGCTGAAGAAACACTGAATGGCAAAGACGTTTTTGCCTACGCTCAAGCCATTCCAGGAACAGATTGGTCTTTAGTATTCACTATGGATAAAAGCGAACTTATGGCACCGGTTTACAAGGTCTTAGTTCGTCAAATAACAACCGCTGTTATTTTGTTAGTGGTGTTTATCTGCTTATTGTACTGGCTATTTAAAGTACTCTTTAGCGACCTAACTCGTGTCTCCAAAGCCTTGCAAGATATATCTAAGGGCAAAGGCGATTTACGCGCTCGCATTGAAGTAAAACGTGACGATGAAATCGGTGTATTGGCCCAAGGTTTTAATGACTTTGTTAGCCACATGCACGGCGTTGTTGAACGTCTAAAAGTACTTTCTAAAGACGTTGCGGATGAAGCACAGAACGTATCAAACTCTTCAACACAGAGTGCTTCCCGTGTTGCCACACAGCAACAAGAAATCGATATGGTTGCTTCCGCAGTTACTGAAATGGCGGCAGCAACTCACGAAATCGCGGGCAATGCAGAACAAACTGCCAAAGCGGCTAGCCACTCGGTGGAACTTGGTCAAAAAGGCAGTACACAAGTACAAAAGAGCCGTAACTCTACTTACCAGTTGGCCAACGAAGTGAGCCTTGCTACTGAGCAAATTTCTGCTTTGGATCACCATGCACAGCAAATCAGCGGTATTTTATCGACCATTACAGGCATCGCAGAGCAAACCAACTTACTCGCACTAAACGCAGCTATAGAAGCCGCTCGTGCAGGAGAACATGGTCGTGGTTTTGCAGTGGTAGCCGACGAAGTTCGCACGCTTTCTCAACGCACTCATTCTTCTACAGAAGAAATTCAAAAGATGATTGAATTGTTACAAGAGCAAACATCAAAAGCCGTTACTTCGATGCAAAACAGCAGCAGTAAAGCGCAAACCAGTGTGGCCGATGCGGATGCAGCAACAGAAAGCCTTGAAGAGATTGCTAATGCCATCATCAGCATTGCAGACATGGCAACACAAATTGCTACCGCTGCAGAAGAGCAAACTGCAGTAACTAATGAGATCAGCCAAAACAGCGAAATCATTCGTCAAGTGGCCGCCGATTTAGCAGATGAAAGCAAAATTGGTGTTGAGCAATCTAAACGACTTAGCCAACTTGCCAAGCAAGTTGATACCGAAGTTGGCCAGTTCCAGATCTAATTTAACAACGCTCATTCATCAGCTAAAAAAAGCCCCGCTGGCAAAACCAGCGGGGCTTTTTCATTGCAACAAAAAAACGACAATCGACACTGTCAGCCGCTTTCTGAAACAAGAGTTTTCTCAAAATTTAAGCAAAAAAAAGTGATGGCTCATAAATGAGACATCACCAAAAAAAAGGGAAGTACAGAATGAATCTTTAGCGATTTAAAGAATCATCACCCTTAAAAAAGGGCTACTGCCTCAACCTATAAAGCAGAAAAAACACAAAATAGCATAGAGAACAGATTCGTTGTCGAGCGGATAAAGTCTTATCAAACTCGCGAAAATTCAAAAGCGTTGAAAACTGTCATTACATGGAGTAAATAGAAAAATCTAAGATCTAGCTGCCTTCAAGATGTGGTCATGATAAGAAGAAATTTGGCGCGAAACAATGCTTCAAAGACATCATGAACATTCTTGTCTCGTTCAAGCCTTTTGACGTAAATTCATGACAATTTGCAATAAACTGTCATAAAAATATAAAAAAAGATTACATAAAGCATATCTATCATTCTTTATGTAACCACCGAATCTGCCCCCCTTTTTTACTTATTTCAAAGACTGGATATCCGTCAAAACCCACGCACTGTTATGCTGGGTAAAACCAATTTTAGGATAATAATCTACCGCCTGAGGAGCAGACAAAAGGATCAAAGAACACTTTGGCTGTAAGGCTTCTTTTGTCATTCGTACCAAGGTTTTACCAATCCCTGATGCCTGTACGGTTTCATCTACCGCCAAGTCCGATAAATAACAGCAAAAAGCAAAATCCGTCACCGAGCGAGACACCCCCACCAAAGCTTCACCCTGCCATGCCGTAATCAACAAGTTGGCATTTGCTAACATCGCATTCACTGTCTCTATATTATCAATAGGACGACGCGCACCGAGTGTGGTTTTCGACAGCAGCTCAATAAACTGAGCCGCCGTAATAGCCTGATTTACCTTGTATGTAATAGCCAGTTCAGTGGATTGTTCAATGGACATAATGCGGACTCCTTTAACGTTAGCTAGAGCTGTGGCGAAGTTATCATTTAGCATTTTTTCGTATAAACAATCCATTTTAAATTGGTTTTGTTCGCACAAGTGTTTACTTAACCTTTCCTTGTCTTTAACACCTCAGGCCAACCCCATTTCACCAAGGAAAACAGAAAATGACCTTTAAAAAGCGACTCAGTTTATTGCCTTTTATTATTAGTGCTGCCGTGACTAGCCAACAACTCATAGCAAAAGACATCACCTTGCTCAATGTATCTTATGACCCAACACGGGAGCTTTATCAGGCGCTTAACCCGCTGTTTATCGACTATTGGAAGCTGCGCACTGGTGACGACGTCACGATCAAACAATCCCATGGTGGCGCAGGCAAACAAGCCCGTGCGGTGATTGATGGTTTGCAAGCCGATGTAGTGACGTTAGCCTTGGCCTACGACATCGACGCGATTGCCGAAAAAACTGGCAACATAGATTCAAATTGGGAGGAAAAACTCCCCAACAACAGCGCGCCTTATACATCGACCATTGTTTTCTTGGTTCGAAAAGGCAATCCTAAAAACATCAAAGACTGGGACGATCTAGTCAAACCTGACATCCAAGTCATCACACCGAACCCGAAATCCTCTGGCGGGGCTCGTTGGAATTATTTAGCGGCTTGGGGTTATGCAGAAGAAAAATACGGCAGCAAAGAAAAAGCCAAAGACTATATTAAGCAGCTGTTTAACAATGTCCCTGTATTGGACAGCGGTGCCCGAGGCGCCACCAATACCTTTGTCCAACGCGGCATAGGCGATGTCTTGCTAGCATGGGAAAATGAAGCCTTTCTTGCCATTAATGAACTAGGCCCAGACCAATTTGAAATTGTCGTGCCTTCTGTGTCTATTTTGGCGGAACCGCCCGTTACCGTGGTGGATAAAATCGCTGAAAAGCACGGTACAACAGACGTGGCTGAAGCTTATCTAGCTTATTTATATTCACCAGAAGGTCAACGCTTAGCGGCAAAACACTATTATAGACCTGTACTGCCAGCACTTGCTGACCCTGCAGATGTAGCACGTTTTCCAAACGTTAGAACGTTTACCATTAAAGAAAAATTCGGCAACTGGCAGCACGCACAGGAAACGCATTTTAGTGATGGTGGAGAATTCGACCAAATCTATACGGTTAAATAAAGCATTACACCAAATAAACCGAGTGCATTTCTACTGCGCTCGGTTTTTTACTCGCCTTCTTATATCATTTTTCCTCATAAGCTTCCCATTTATTCTTAGTTCTTCTGCATAAGCCCTGTCCATACACTACAGACTTTCGATATTCTGGAGTCAGTAATGAACACGCTTCGTCAATTTTCGGTGTTACCCGGATTTGGGTTATCTCTGGGTTACACTCTAATCTATTTATCGTTAATTGTGCTGGTACCCATCAGTGCTGTTTTTGTTTTCACTAGCCAACTAAGTCTGTCTGAGTATTGGCAAGTGGTCACCTCTCCACGCGTCATGGCCTCTTATCAGTTGTCATTTGGAGCCTCATTGCTCGCGGCGGGTATTAATGCAATCTTTGGTGTTCTACTAGCTTGGTGCTTGGTTCGCTATTCTTTTCCTGGGAAAAAAATTGTTGATGCATTAATTGATTTACCTTTCGCTTTACCTACCGCAGTTGCTGGTATCGCCTTAACCGCTTTATACGCACAAAACGGTTGGCTTGGGCAAATCATCGAAGGGTATTTTGGCATTAAGGTGGCTTTTACGCCTATTGGTATTTTGATTGCGTTGGTGTTTATCGGCCTGCCTTTTGTGGTGCGAACCGTACAACCCGTGTTGGAAGAAATTGATACCGAACTGGAAGAAGCCGCTACAAGTCTAGGCGCGAGTCGTTGGCAAGCTTGTCGTTATGTGGTTTTACCTGTTTTGCTACCCGCCATCATGACGGGCTTTGCCCTAGCTTTTGCCCGTGCGGTGGGCGAATACGGCTCGGTTATTTTTATTGCCGGTAATATCCCCATGGTATCTGAAATCACACCGTTAATGATCATCAGCAAACTAGAACAATACGACTACACAGGCGCGACGGCCATCGCTTCCGTCATGTTGATCGTCTCATTCATTTTATTGCTACTGATTAACCTATTGCAGTCATGGGCAGCTAAGCTGACAGGAAGGAACGCCTAAATGAGCACACTTGCTATACAAACTAACGCGTCACAAACAACTCGCTTTGAGAAAAATACCGCAACACGAGAGCCCAACTGGGTAAAATATTTACTCTTAGGAATCTCATTAAGTTTCTTTGCGCTGTTTTTGTTATTGCCATTAATTGCTGTCTTCACCGAAGCCTTACGCAAAGGATTAGAAACCTATTGGCTCGCGTTTACCGATGCCGATGCCCTGTCCGCTATTGCTCTAACACTAACCGCCGCGCTGATATCTGTGCCGCTAAATCTGATTTTTGGTGTTGCTGCCGCATGGGCCATCACAAAATTTGAGTTCAAAGGTAAACAGATTTTAATCACCTTTATTGATCTGCCTTTTTCCATCTCGCCAGTCATTGTTGGCTTAAGTTTGGTACTGGTATTTGGTGTTCATGGCTGGTTTGGCGAATGGTTAGTCGCCAACGACATTAAAGTGATTTTTGCCTTACCAGGTATTGTTCTAGCGACCATTTTTGTGACCTTTCCATTTGTCGCACGGGAACTGATCCCACTCATGCAAGCACAAGGCAAAGAGGAAGAAGAAGCGTCCATTGTACTGGGTGCAAAAGGCTGGCAAACCTTTTGGTACGTGACCTTACCGAATATCAAATGGGGCCTTTTGTATGGCGTGATTCTCTGTAACGCCAGAGCCATGGGCGAGTTCGGCGCGGTATCGGTTGTGTCTGGTCATATTCGTGGCGAAACCAACACCCTGCCCTTGCATGTGGAAATTCTTTACAACGAGTACAACTTCTCGGCAGCCTTTGCTGTGGCGTCTTTATTGGCTTTATTGGCCCTACTGACCTTGGTCATCAAAAGCTATGTCGAACATAAAATAAGCAAGAAATCGAACGCATAATAGGTGATATATGAGCATTAACGTAAAAAACATACACAAGCAATTTGGCGAGTTTACCGCTCTTGACAATATATCACTGGATTTTCCATCAGGGGAACTAGTGGCGCTACTTGGCCCATCGGGCTGCGGAAAAACCACGTTGTTACGAATCATTGCCGGATTAGAGCAGGCCGATCATGGTGACATTATTTTAGATGGCGAAAACGCCTCAAACACGCATGTTAGAGATCGTCAGGTCGGCTTTGTTTTTCAGCATTACGCCCTATTCAAGCACATGACAATTTTCGACAATGTTGCTTTTGGTTTGAGAATGAAACCCAAAGCACAACGTCCATCTGAGTCAAAAATCAGAGAAAAAGTATTCAGCTTATTGCAGCTTGTGCAATTAGATTGGTTGGCAGATCGATTTCCTGCACAACTCTCTGGCGGCCAGCGTCAGCGTATCGCCTTGGCCAGAGCTTTAGCGGTCGAACCACGTGTTTTGTTACTGGATGAACCCTTTGGCGCCTTAGATGCAAAAGTACGAAAAGAGCTACGCCGTTGGTTGCGCAAACTCCATGACGAGCTGCATATCACCTCTATTTTTGTCACGCACGATCAAGAAGAAGCACTAGAAGTCGCCGACCGAGTAGTATTAATGGATCACGGCAAAGTAGAACAAGTCGGCACACCAGAAGCAGTTTATAATCACCCTCAAACGCCGTTTGTCTACAGCTTCTTAGGTTCAGTTAACGTGTTTCATGGCCGCGCAGAACAAGAGTATTTAAAGGTTGGCAGTGAACAATTACGTCACCATAATGAGTCTTACGGTCATGCCAAAGAGGTGTTTGCCTTTGCCAGACCCCATGAATTAAAAATCGTCGATAATAGCCATCACGAAGGCGTGTCCGCACGAATAAGCCGTATATTATCCTTTGGTATCGAAACCAAGGTAGAGCTAGACGGCCTCAATGAAAATTCGGGGCAACATTACGAGGTACATTTGTCTCAACAACAACGAGAAGCTCAATCATTACTCGTCGGACAGGAAATCAAGCTGGTGCCATCCACCTTAGCGCTTTTTCCTCGAGAAGCAGTAGCCCTACAACCCAGCGAAAAAGAAGGATAATAACCGGTGAACTTTCAGCAATTGCGTATTTTGCGAGAAACCGTCAGACAGGATTTCAATCTGACGGAGGCGGCTAACCACCTTTTCACGTCGCAGTCCGGTGTGTCTAAACACATCAAAGATTTAGAAGACGAGCTAGGGGTTGAACTGTTTGTTAGAAAAGGCAAACGGCTGCTCGGACTCACCGAGCCGGGCAAAGAATTAATCAAAATTGCCGAGCGGATTTTGTTGGATGCAAACAACATCAAAAACCTAGCCGACCACTATCGCGACAACGACAGTGGCGAACTCACCATCGCCACTACTCACACTCAGGCGCGATACATCCTGCCAGCAGTAATCACCTTGTTCAAACAAAGGTACCCAAAAGTCCATTTGAAGTTACATCAAGGTAGTCCAAGTGAAATTGCCAAGCTGCTACTCGCTGGCGAAGCCGACATTGGCATTGCCACAGAGACACTGGGTGACATCGCCGAATTGGCAAGCTTCCCTTATTATCAATGGACGCACACCGTCGTCGTGCCCAAGGATCACCCATTGAATCAGCATCCTCAACCGCTGACATTAAAAGCCATCAACGCCTATCCGATAGTGACCTATCACGATGGATTCACTGGCCGAGCCAATATCGAAAAAGCCTTTCGGAATGCGGGAGAAAAACCGAATATCGACATGTCGGCCTTGGATGCGGACGTCATCAAATCGTATGTGGAATTGGGCATGGGCGTGGGAATTATTGCGTCCGTCGCCTACGATGAAAAACGTGACACAGATCTGGTTATCTTACCGTCACAACATTTATTCGACCCCAGCTGGAGTAAAATCGGCTTACGCCGAGGACATTATTTACGCCAATACGCCTACGACTTTATCCATTTATGTGCCAACAACTTAACCGCTGATGTTATAAATAAAGAAATAAAACCAGAATAATATTTATTTCACTAAAACTACTCTAAATCGAATGCTTCGATATAGAGTAGTTTGGCAGTAATAATCAAAATACTATATTCGCTAACCACCTTATATTTTATAGATCAATTACCTTCTCCCTCTCTCAAATAAAAAATACTGATAAGCATTGCATTTTTTCTTAGTTTGGCTTCATTACAACTATTGCTACATTAACTATACGCCAGCGACATACACAGCAACGACGTTATGAATACGATATACCGTAATCATTTATGTTGTTTTTGAAGCGCATCGCATAAAACATTATGCAATCAAAAAAGCGTGAATATCATTAATTTAGCGTCAGCAAAAATGATAAAACCATATCTATACATAATGCAGAGCATTGACTCGCAAAAAAGGAGTTTTCTATGACAATCAAAGCAATTAACGCTCGCAATCAATTTCAAGGTACTGTCACTCAAATTAAACGCGGTGATGTGGTGTCTGAAGTAGAAGTGGATATTGGTAATGGCCTAATCACTTCTATCGTTTCGACGACTTCAATTGACAATCTCAGTTTAAAACCAGGCAGCCCTGTCATTGCTTTATTCAAGTCAACCGAAGTTGCTCTAGCAAGTTTTGTTCCGGCATAACAAAAGCAATAAGAGTTCAGAAGGATATACGCTAATGAATACATTAATCGTCCCAGGTTATCACGGTAGCGACAAAGACCACTGGCAAACATGGCTAGAGCAACAAATTCCAAGTGCCAAACGCGTTTCAGGTATTGATTGGGAACAACCTATCATTCACAAGTGGGCTGATGCCATTGTGCATGAACTGAATGCTAGCATTCATAAAACCGTAATCGTTGCTCATAGCTTTGGCTGCTTAGCAAGTGCCATGGCCATTGCCAAGAGACCAGAGAAAGTCGCAGGCGTTATATTAGTCGCGCCTGCTGACCCTCAGCGATTTAGTGTATTCGGAGCTCGTCAACCAGACTTTACAGATCTGCCTAGTATCGCTGGACACTTACCAGATCACTCACTAAAGACAACAGGCATTCTTATCGGCAGTCGTGATGACCCTTGGATGGAGCTTCAACATGCCTATGCTTGGTCAAAGCGTTGGGATTTAATTTTTCACGACGCAGGTAATGCAGGACACATAAACGTAGAGTCCGGATTTGGTCCTTGGCCATTGATTAAGTTAATAACCGACTCTTTGCGTATAAATGTAGAGAAAAAAAGATCGTGGCATCCAGCAGAAGTGATTGCAGCGCATAAATCAAAATCTGTTGTATCCCCGCTTTTACACTTAATCAGCCACATCTTTTGTATGCATAAGTATCAACAATACAACCACTAACAAGGAGCAAAAAATGACCATAAGATTAAACGACACCGCCCCCGATTTTGAGCAAGACTCAACCGAAGGTCGAATCCAATTTCATGAGTGGCTAGGGAATCAATGGGGAATTCTATTTTCTCACCCAGCAGACTTCACCCCCGTATGCACAACGGAACTGGGGTTAACGGCAAAATTGAAAGACGAATTTGCTAAACGCAACACTAAAGCTATTGCCCTATCAGTTGATTCAATAGCGTCACATTTACGTTGGATTAGTGACATTGATGAAACCCAAAATACCAAAGTAAATTTTCCGATCTTGGCGGACGAAGATCGTAAAGTATCTGAGCTTTATGACATGATTCATCCGAACGCTAATGCCACGACAACGGTTCGTTCCTTGTTCATTATCGATCCTCAAAAGAAGGTACGTTTAATTATTACCTATCCCGCGAGTACTGGACGTAACTTCAACGAAGTGCTTCGAGTACTGGATTCGTTACAACTAACCGACAACGAAAAAGTGGCTACACCGGGGAATTGGCAGAAGGGTGACGATGTAGTGATTTTACCTTCATTACAAGACGAAGATGAATTGAAACAACGCTTCCCTCAAGGTTACCGTGCCGTGAAACCATACCTTCGTCTGACCAAGGTGAAAGGATGACTTCCTTCTTATTATTCATTTTGGCCTCTTAGGAGGTCTTTTTTTTGCAATTATAGGTAAACAAGTATGGATAATACAGACTACAACACATCTTTGGACAGAGGTCTTCATCATTCAGAACAGTACAGTAGCAGTGTTATTACGTTCAGCAATGTATTGGCCTATAAAACAAGCATTCGTGCCTCAGCACTGGTTTTTCAAGACAAATCATCGCGCCAGTTATGCCGGTTTATTGAACGGATAGCGCCAAGTAATGCCACCGTCCTGATTCGTGGAGAAACAGGAACTGGTAAAGAATTGGTCGCACGGGAAATACATCGCCTAAGCAACCGCGCTGACAAGCCATTCGTGGCTATTAACTGTGGTGCCATTGCTGAATCATTAATAGACAGTGAATTATTTGGACATGAAAAAGGCGCGTTTACCGGCGCTACAAGCCAAAAAAAAGGTTGGTTTGAAGCAGCCAATCATGGCACATTATTTCTCGATGAAATTGGTGACTTACCATTAGCTGACCAAGTTAAACTCTTACGTGTCCTACAGGAACAAGAAATTGTCCGAGTGGGAAGCCGTGACTCTATTCATATTGATGTCCGTATTATTGCCGCAACGAACGTTGCATTACATAGAGCGGTTGAAAATGGTCGTTTTAGAAAAGATCTTTTTTACCGATTAAATGTTGCGCCCGTTGAGCTGCTTCCTCTATGCAAACGCCAAGGTGATATTTTACCGCTGGTTAGTCATTTCATTGATCGCTATGCAAAGCAACTCGGCATGCCTAAGCCTTTACTGTCGAATCATAGCCGTGAAAAACTACTGCATTATTCTTGGCCAGGCAATATAAGAGAACTTGAGAATGTCATTCATCGGGCATTACTGGTCATGAACAAAAATACCATAGAAGAAAATGATCTTAATTTGCCTGATTTTTTTCATTATGAAGAAGTGAGCGAAACAACTCCTACCTTACCCAAAAACATATCAAACGAAAAAAAACATAAAACCGAAAATAATGATCTTCTTTTAGAATTCATAAAAAACGAAGTCAGTTCTGGAAATAAAATATCACTTAACCAGATAGAAAAACAACTAGTAAAATTTGCTTATGAGCATTGCCACTACAATCAAATCCGAACAGGTGAATTTCTTGGCTTAACGAGAAATGTCATTCGTTATAAATTAAAGAAATATGGTTTTATTTCCTAAAAAATATCGATCTATTTATAAAAAATATAATAACTCTATCTCTCTTAAAAAAATAAGCATTCCATAATTTGTTATTTATCAGACAATAAAAAAACCGCTATTCTCTTTTCATCAAACATTATCAAGAAAGGAGTTAGTTATGACAAAGAAAATAAAATTAGGCGCATTCTTACCAGGTGGCGGTCAGCATATTGCATCATGGAGACATCCTGATCAGCCTGCTGATGGCGCAACCAGTTTTGAGTTTCACAAACAACTAGCATTAACAGCGGAAAGAGGCCTGTTTGATGCGTATTTTTTGGCTGATGGTTTAGCGGTGTCTCTTGGTGGCGTTACGGAAGGCGGTTTTGCAAAAGTGGCAGGATTTGAGCCTGTAACTCTTTTCTCTGCGCTGGCGCCGCTTACAACACACCTTGGCTTTATTGCGACGGCTTCTACCACTTATGAGGAACCATACAACTTAGCCAGAAAGTTTGCTTCGTTGGACCTAATCTCAGCAGGAAGAGCAGGCTGGAATGTAGTAACAACTGCAACAGAAGCGGCCGCACATAATTTTAACTTAGAGCAACAACACCCCCATGCCTTCCGATATGAACGGGCAAAAGAACATGTCTCCGTGGTGAAAAAACTGTGGGAAAGCTTCGAAGACGATGCCTTTATTCGTGACAAAGAATCTGGTGTGTTTTATGACTCACAAAAAGTACATTTAACCGAACATCAGGGCGAGCATTTTAAAGTGAAAGGACCGCTTAATATTCCTCGCTCCCCACAAGGCCATCCCGTTATTGTCCAGGCAGGACAATCCGATGATGGACGAGCTTTAGCGGCTGAAACAGCCGAAGTCATTTTTACTGCTCAGCAGCATCTTTCTACCGCACAAGAATTTTATCGAGACATTAAAAGCCGTGCAAAAGCATTAGGAAGAAACCCAGATCATATTTTGGTTATGCCAGGTGTCGCTCCATTTATCGGTCGTACTGAACAGGAAGCTCAGGAAAAATACCAACAACTGACCTCCTTGATTCTAGAGTCAGACGGTATCTCTCTATTAAATGGACTAACAGGAGGAACGCTAGATTTAAGTAACTACGACCTTGATGGCCCGTTACCAGAAGCGCCTCTCACTGAAGGCATGAAGTCGCGCCAAGCCTTACTGCGTCAAATTGCCGATGAGCACAACTTCACCATCCGTGAACTTTATCAATGGGTTGCCACCGCTCGTGGCCACTACACCATTGTCGGAACAGCTGAGCAGGTCGCAGACAAACTACAAGAGTGGTTTGAAAATGATGCGGCTGATGGATTTAATATTTTGCCACCTTATCTGCCAACGGGGCTTGAGGACTTTGTGGACCTGGTGATCCCTGAATTACAAAAGCGAGGCTTGTTTCGCACCGCCTATGAGTCCAGTACATTAAGAGAGAATTTGGGGCTACCTTTTCCTGTTAATAGCCATACTCGAATCAAATCAAAAGCTGAGCAAGAAGCTTGATTCAGGAGGAAATTACCATGTCTACTGCAATAAAAAATACCGTACGATTACGGTGGTATAAGACAGGAACGTTAGCCGCTCAAAATGGTCTCTGGCGTCATCGTATCCTAAACTTTTTGGCCGTTTATGGACTGCTGATTGTGTTCTTTTCTAGCTGGCAAATCGCCAGCACCCAAGGCTGGATAAATTCAGCTGTCATTCCGCCACTTGACAGAATTCTGTCTGCATTGTGGCTTGGGATTACCTCTGGAGCACTGTTGGATGACATCGCCATCAGTCTCCAAAGAGCAGGCATTGCTTTTCTCGCATCAGCAGGAATTGGAATCCCCTTAGGGCTCATTATGGGTAGAATTCGCCCATTGGAACGTGCGCTGGATCCTATTCTGCAATTATTCAGACAGACTTCGGCCTTGGCGCTTTATCCCATTTTCATTCTTCTGCTGGGATTGGGGGAAGCTTCTAAAGTCTTCGTTATTTTCTGGGCTGCATTGTTTCCAGTACTGCTAGCAACAATAGGGGGAGTCAAGGAAGTTGACGCTAAGCTGCTCGAAATGGCTCGCACCTATGGTGCCTCTCCCCTGACGATATTTCGTCGAGTGGTACTGCCTGCATCCATTCCATCCATTTTCGTTGGGTTACGTATTTCAGCGACCACCGCACTGCTACTTTTAATTGCAGCGGAAATGATTGGAGCCAATAAAGGTATGGGCTTTCAAGTTATGAACGCACAATATAATTTTCAAATTCCAATGATGTATGCCGCTATTTTTCTGCTCGCCTTCTGGGGAATTTTAGCCAATCTGATACTTGTCAAATTACAACGTAGATTATGTCGCTGGAGTGCATAACTAGGATAAAAGACAGACTTCAGGGCTAGCTCAAAAAATTAACACGCGATTAAACATACATAAAATTCACCTACTTTTTTATAGGCATTAAAATGAAAAAATTAGTCTCCTCTCTTTTTGGTCTTACTTTAGCCACATTAACGGCACTACCTAGTTACGCAGTTGCTGAAGAAAAGGTTACCCTTCGCGTTTTAACCAGCCATGGTGGTGTATCTGCACACGAACTGGCGAGTGAATTGGGGTACTTTAAAAACACTGAGGTAGAAATTAAAGAAGTAGGTTACGCAGGTGGTGGGCCAGAGTCATTGTTTGCACTGGCTTCTGGCAGTGTTGACGTCGGTTCTGCAGCGACATCTGCAGTAATCAACGCCATCGCCAGTGGAAATCAATTTATCGCCGCTTACCCAACTAACGGTATCGACAGCACCACACAATCTCTATTTGCCGTATTAGAATCCAGCCCAATCAAAGAACTCAAAGATATCAAGGGCAAAACCATTGCCGTAAATACTTTAGGCGCCCATTTAGATTATACGGTGAGAGAAGCACTACATTCGCTAGGTTTACCGCAAAACTCAGCAAATCTTGTCGTGGTTCCAGGTCCACAGCTAGAGCAAGTACTACGCTCTGGTCAGGTAGATATTGCAGCTTTCGGTTATTGGCAAACAACCTTTGCGGGCGCCGCTCAATCAAAAGGTGGTATTCGTACTGTATTTGGCGATACCGATATATTGGGTGACATAGCCGGAGGCTTTACCGTGCTACGTAAGGACTTTGTGAAAAAGCATCCAATAGCCGCAAAACAATTTGTACAACAATCCGCGCGTGCGCTCGATTATGCCCGTGAAAACCCAGAAGAAGTCAAAAAAGTATTGGCAAAAATACTCCAAGAACGTGGAGAGAACCCTGAAATCGCACAGTACTTTGCGGGGTACGGTGTGCGTGCTGGTGGTTTAGCGGTGCCAAGAGATCTTCAATTTTGGATTGATGTATTAGTGCGTGAAGGCAGTTTGCGTAAAGGCCAACTAAATGTTGACGATATCTTACTGAAAATTTGAGGCTGTGCGATGACCACTTTAACAAAAACAGAACGCGGAACCGTGTCGGTTCGTAACTTAAGTAAGTCTTTTCAGTTAAATGGTGAACGATTAGACGTCTTAAAAAAACTAAATATCACTCTAGAAGGTGGAAAAGTTCTTGCCATAGTTGGGCCAAGCGGTTGTGGAAAAACAACCTTATTACGTGTACTCGCAGGCTTAGAAAACCCTGACAGTGGTGATGTCACTATCGATAGTAAAGAGGTGCAGGGATTAAGCCGTGAACGAGCGGTCATTTTTCAGGAGCCAAGGTTGTTACCTTGGCTCTCAGTACTCGATAACGTCAGCTTTGGCCTAGAAGTTCAAGGGACACCAAAAGAAACAGCAAGAGCCTCAGCAAAAAAAATGCTCAAACTGGTTCGACTATCGCAGTTTGAACAAGCTTGGCCAAAACAATTGTCAGGAGGTATGGCGCAACGAGTTGGTATTGCAAGGGCCTTAGCAGTGCAACCTGAAATTTTGTTACTGGATGAACCCTTAGGCGCTTTGGATGCTATGAGCAAAATCAGTATGCAAGAAGAATTAACGCGTATCTGGCAAGAACAAAATGTCACCATGATTCTAGTGACCCATGATCTAGAAGAAGCGATTTATTTGGCAGACCAAGTACTTGTCATGTCTAAATTAAATGGTACGTCTCCAAGACTTTTGGACATCGATCTACCAAGACCTAGAGATAGATCTCACCAAGATTTTGTCGCCATTAGACAAAAACTTATGACAGAGTTCGGATTGCATTAGCGTGAAATAACTTATTGGTTATATAGAAAAATCCCTTCACATAGTAAGATCATGTGAGGGGATTTTTTCTATTATGATCAAAGAAGTTTGATCATAATTTATAATGGTCGTTGTCCAGCTAGGCTCACACGATGTAAGTCGCGAACTTCGGTTTCTGGAAAGGCGGTACGAGAATGTGCCGTTGAACGATTATCCCAAAGAACAATGTCGCCAACTTGCCACTGATGCTCATAACGATATTCATCCTTAAAAGTATGGGCACGCAGTTTTTCAATTAAAATACGACCTTCTTCCAACGATAGCTCAGGTATCTCAACTTCAGTATCTTTACTAATGTACAAAATCTTTTTTCCGCTCTCAGGATGGGTCGTCACAACTGGATGGGCAAAAGACAAACCTTTAGGCGGATTGGCAGGATCTCGGTAACGAGGACGCACAGGCTCACCTTGACGTAAAAACGGATTATAAGTAATCAAAGTTAACTTGCTGATACGCTCTTTGGTTTCCTCATCAAGCGTTTCCCAAGCACGATTTAAATTGTACCAAGAGGTATCGCCGCCAATACTGGGAACTTGTAATGCATATAAAAACGATGCTTTAGAAGGACGCGGTGTCCATTGATGATCTATGTGTGGAGATAATTCACCAGACCCTGTGTAACCACCAGCCTGATTTGAAACAGGAACAACGGCAGGTGCAACACCTTGCGTATTAGAAGCTAAAACAGGAACGTCTAATGGCGGATGAAAAACATCACCAAAATAAGTAGCAAAGTTAAATAACTGTTCATCTGTTAGATTCTGACCTTTAAAAATCAAAATATGATGCTCATTCCAAATCTGGCTTAATGTTTTAAACTGACTTGAACTTAGCGGCAGTCTCAAATCAATGCCATTCACCACAGCGCCTAAGGCACTTCCTGTCGCTAAAAATTTAAAGTGAGGGCTTATTTGTAGTGCTGAATTATTCATGATTAACTCCTTATAATAATGCCAAACGGAAATGGTAGGTTTCAGATGCCGCGCTCAACCCAGAGCTAAAAGACTGTTCAATTGCTGTCGCCGCTTGCTTGAGTCGTGTTTTTAGTTCTACGGACTCAATATGGTAACTACCATCTTCGCGTTTTTGGATCTCGCTATCCGTGGCGTAAACAGTGGGGATAAATCGTTCTGCCTTAAGGCTAGATATGATGGGATGTAGAGCGTTATCGACAGCGAGAAGATGAGCTGCACTCCCACCAGACGCTACTGATAATACTGTTTTTCCCTTCAAAGCATTTTCTGGAAGCACATCAATTAAGGATTTCAAAAAGGCAGATATAGATGCCTTGTAAACTGGCGTGGCGGTAATGATTCCATCAGCCTCAACAATCTTACGAGTCAAGTCTTGTATGCTTTTATCTTTAAAGTCTGCTCTCAATAACGCTTTTTCACTGATATCATCAATGGATATTTGTTCTACACTATAATGCGCAGATGTCAGGTGTTGCACGACTTCATGTGCTAAAGCTGTCGAACGGGATTTGCTGTTTGGGCTCCCTAGCAGCAATACAATTTTTTTACTCATAATAAGACCTAATTCCTCATAAAATACGTTATAAATATCATTCAACTAAGAACTAAGTCATGTTATTGCAGTCTTTGTGCCAAAAAAATTAATTCTTTAAAATCAAAAACTTATAATGTTAATTTGTTTTTTAACCATCTAATAAATAATAATTTCCAGCATAGTGGTGATATTTAAGCAGTGCTACCTTTACCCGTTCATTATTAATTACGAATAGCTTATACGATAATATTGGTTAAAAAACTCCCAAGATTCATCTAGTGTATTCCACTCTTACTCTATTTAATTTTTAGGAGGTTTTATGTGCCAGTTATTTGCCCTCACTAGCTCATCGCCTGTATCTGCGGATTTCTCATTAAGAGGCTTTTTTCAGCGAGGCGGTAAGACAGGAGAACACAAAGATGGCTGGGGACTTGCCTTATTTAGTCGAGGTAAAGCCGATATACAAACGCATCAATCAGCCGCCTATAATTGCCAACGAGCAAGTTACCTTTTAGAGACAAAGCCTAAGGCAACCACAGTAATAGCTCATATTCGCAAAGCCACAGAAGGTCACATATCACCAGAAAATACCCACCCTTTTGTACGTGAATTGTGGGGGGAAACATGGGCGTTTGCGCATAATGGTGACTTAAAAAACTACCATCCAGAAAATCAATCGATTTATAAAACATTTGGTCAAACAGACAGTGAGCGTGCTTTTTGTTATTTATTTAATTGCCTAAAATCACGTTTTGAGCATAAGCCTGCAATTGGCATATTAGCTGAATATATTAAAATGCTTAGCAAAGAGATCAGCCAACATGGTACGTTCAATTTTCTTCTGAGTAATGGAACCATTCTTTTAGCCCATTGCACGACCGAGCTTTATTGGACGCAACGAGCCTTCCCTTACGGTCGCCTTGAATTGTTAGATACTCAACTTTCTATTGACCTTTCGGAACTTAATGATAAAAAGGAAACCATGATAGTTATTGCAACCAAGCCCTTAACTAAAGGAGAAGCTTGGTACCCCATGGGACGCGGGGAAATTCGTGCTTTTGAAAATGGGCACTTAGCCTATGAATCCAAAATAAATACTCTATTTACTAAAGCGCCCTTTGATTGGGGAGTGGCTTGGCAATCAAGCCAAGTTATTATTTCCTGATTTATTACTTTCTTCAGGAAAACCTCACCCTTACCATGCTTATCTCAGCGCTCTGCGGATAAAACCCGCAATGCTACACCAGCAGCGGAAGTGCGGTTTTCGACACCGAGCTTGGGGAAGATTTGCTCGAGGTGTTTATTAACCGTGCGCGGGCTCATTTCGAGAATTTCCGCGATTTCGCGGTTGGTTTTGCCATTGGCAATCCAGTGCAATACTTCCGATTCTCTATCAGTCAAATCCAGTGCCTGCTTTAGTAATGCTGGCCCTGAGAGTTTATCGCCGTCTTCCAGCCTTAAAAGCACTTCTTTTTGCTCGGTGACGCCCATCATTTTCAGCGCCAGAGGATAGTCCAAACCACTGAGTTTCAAGACATTTCCCAACTTTCCAACAGGCAAAGGGGGCTGATGAGCCAACCAAAGGCGTATTTGCAACGCCAATTGTGTGCTTTGCCACTCACTATTGGCCCGTGCTTTCGCAAGTAACGCGTACGTTTGCGGTGTGGCCCAAGTAATTTCACCGGCGTAATTGGTTGTCATTAAATATTGCCCCATGCTATCAAGGGCCGATTGCGCGTTGTTACTCAAACGCGCATTCGACAAATGCACACGCATGCGAGCAATCAGTTCATTGGGTTGAATTGGCTTGGTGAGATAATCCACGCCGCCGGCTTCTAAGCCACGCACAATGTCATCAGTGTCGCTCAACCCCGTCATAAAAATAACCGGAATCGATGCCAAGCTTTGCTCAGCTTTTAAAGCTCTGCAAGTTTCAAAACCATCCATATTTGGCATCATGGCATCCAGCAAAATAATGTCAGGACGAATCCGTCGGGCAATGGTTAAGGCTTGTTTTCCTTCAAGTGCGACAAGCACATCCATATTAGCCGCTTCCAAGGTGTCATGAATTAGGCTCAACGCATCTGGCGAGTCGTCGACCACTAAAACAATGTCACTTTTATTACTCGGATTCATAATTAGGCTTCTCATTTACGTCGCTAGTGACGCGTGAATATTTCTGTATATAAAGCACAATCGCATCAAACTGAAAACTTTTGTACAAGCTCTCCAGTTGCTGTAAATGGCTCGGGTCAATGACATCTGTTTTAGCCAGCTGATTCAGCAAACCGCCGACGCCTTTTTTGTACCCCATTTCAGCAAATGCCATCAGCTCGCGGACACTTTCATGGTCTGGTATAGCAACTGTCTGCAGATCTAACGCTTCCAGTATATTTTCTTCACAGTGGTCTGTACCCCTTTCAACAACAGGTGCCACCACATCAACTTCCGTTTCTTGATACACCCACTCCAGCACTAGCCAGTTTTTAATGGCATCCAACAAATCACTATTGTTCACAGGCTTAACCAAATATTGATTAAACGCTGCTTGCTCATCTGGCTTACGTTGGTTCTCTTTGGCATCAGCCGACAACATAATAATTGGCGTACTGTAAGCTCGGTCACGTAGCAACTTAGCTAAACTCAACCCATTCATACCGGGCATGGAGACATCTAATACGAATAAATCTGGCGAGCAGGAATCCAGCTCATCCAAGCAAGCTTCAGCGTCGGAGGCTTCTAATACATTAAAACCCAACGGGACGAGAATATCAGATAGCAAACCACGTACCACAGGATCATCTTCCACTACCATCAGAGTACGCTGATAGCCACGGTAACTTACGATGCGTTTGTATTCATAAGCAGAAGCATCTCCTTGGCTCACCCAAGGTAGCATCAAGCTAACGCGAAATTCACTGCCTTCACCCACCACTGAATGCGCCTGCAAATCACCACCCATAATGTCCGTTAGCAGTTTCACTATGGTCAAGCCCAAGCCTGTGCCAGGTAAATTGCCAGTACTGATGTCACGTACTCGCTCGAATGGATCAAATATGCGCTTTAAATGGCCTTCTTTAATGCCTACACCCGTATCTCGGATAACAAACTCGGCCACTTGATTACGATAATTAACTTCGAACAATACCGAACCTTTTGGCGTGTATTTCACGGCATTTGACAACAGATTGATCAAAATTTGCCGCAAACGCTTTTCATCCGTTATGACATGTTGTGGCAATGGTGCGAGAATTTTTGACTGCAATTGAATGCCTTTGTCACGCGCCTGCATAGCAAACATGCTGTTTAGCTGATCGATTAATTTCGGTAAATCCACCGTATTGCGATATAGATCAAAACGCCCTGCTTCGATCTTGGAAATATCCAATAAACCTTCGATCAAATCTGCCAAATACAGACCACTGCGATGAATAATATCCAAGCCATTCTGGTGCCCAGAAGGCGTATTGGCCTTCTCAGATAAGAGCTGTGCATAGCCAATAATAGACTGCAGCGGTGTGCGTAACTCATGACTAATCCCGGTGAGATAACGACTTTTCGCTTCATTTGCACGCTCGGCTTGTTCTTTTGCCCCTTGCAAGGCACGGTCGGTTTCTTGGTGAGCATCAACTTCACGAATCAATTTTCTCGTTTGCCTATTAGACTCCTTCTGCGCCACCACACGACTTTCATGAGCGAGAACAAACAACCATGATAAGACGCCAGAAACGATCAACAGAGTAAAGAACAGTGCCAACATAGTCTCTTTTAACAAGACTTCTTCATTCAGCGATGTCGGTGCCATTTGCGTATAAATCAACATCATCAGTGCGGCATTGATAATATTGATTATTAGCAACAAAGAGGCAAAACGACCAAAGCGAGAGCTCAGCGCCTTAACGAGTCTCTTAGGTAAAAAAAGCTTTAAGAAATAGTCACTCTGCTGCCCAATGCTTGCCTGTGGTTTACAGCTATCTAAACAGCGTACATCTAAGGAGCAACACAAAGAACAAATCGGCTGCATGTAGGCAGAGCAAAAACTCATGTCTTCCGTTTCGAACGCATTCTCACAAATCCCACAAGTCAGAGTGACATACTTAGGGCTGTGTTGTTTTGCCAGCTCAATCATCGGAATCAATTCAGGGCTTTGGCGCGCTAGGTAATATTTACCCTTGGTGAGCCACGCAATCAGCGGCACAAACACAAAACACGAACCTAAGGATATAAAGTGACACAAGCTTTTCGCCACTTCACCAAAGACACCTAAATAACTCACTAAACCTAACGTGGTCGCAATCAACATCGAGCCCGTTCCGACAGGGTTAATGTCGTATAAATGCGCGCGTTTAAACTCGACATAATTAGGGCTTAAACCCAACGGTTTGTTGATTAATAAATCCGCTGACAAGCTACCTAACCAACTCACCGCAGCGATGGCAAACACGCCTAAAATAGCGCTCAAAGCCTGATAAATCCCCAATTCCATCAGCAATAATGCAATAGTTACGTTGAATACCAACCAGACAACACGACCGGGGTGAGAGTGAGTTAAGCGTGAGAAAAAATTCGACCAAGCAATAGAACCCGCATAGGCGTTGGTTAAATTGATTTTCATCTGGCAGATAAACACAAACACCGCCGCCAAAAGCAAAGCGGTGGTAGGCGATGTGGTTAAAAAGAAAAAGATGCGCTGATACAAATAGGTTGGATCGGTGGCTTGTATCGCTGAAGCGCCATCGGAAATCGCCAAATAAGCCAAAAACGAACCCAATAGCATTTTGATGGCACCAATAAATACCCAACCCGGGCCCGCTAATACCAGCCAAAACCACCAGCGTCGGCGGTTTTGCTTGGTTTTAATGGGAAAAAAACGTAAGTAGTCGACTTGCTCGCCAATCTGCGCCATTAAGGCAAACAAGACAGACGCTGCTGCGCCAAACAGAACCCAGTCAAAGTGCGTGCTTTGCGGCAAATCAGCTGGTGCATATTGTGTCCAGCCTTCGAAGTTTTGGTATTCCTGCGTCACCACTACGCCAATCGCCGCTACTTGTAACACCAACCAAATCCACTGGGTACCGTTTTGAAAGCGACTAATAGCACGAATACCGTGTGTTACAATGGGAATAACAAATATGGCCGAGAGCGCATAACCCAAAGCCAAAGGAATGCCTAATAGAACCTCCATTGCAGAGGCCAAAATAGCCGCCTCAATGGCAAAAAATATAAAGGTGAAGGTCGCGTAAATCAGAGAAGTAATGGTCGATCCGAGATAGCCAAAACCAGCGCCTCGGGTCAATAAATCTATGTCCAAACCATGCTTAGCGGAATAATAAGCAATGGGGAAACCCGTGACGAAAAACACCGCCAACACAGTGAGAATAGCTGCCACCGCGTTGGTAAAACCATACGCCAGAGTAATAACCGCAGCCAATCCCTCCAGAGCCAAAAACGCGGTAGCACCGAGCGCAGTATGACCAACACGCTCAATACTCATCGCATGGCCCTGCTTGGAGCCGTTGTCATGCCGAGAAGTGTAGCGTAGAGCGTAATCTTCCATGGTTTGATCGGCGACCCACTTATTGTAGTGGCGTCGCACTTTAAAGATCTTTTGTGCCGCCGTCATAGAATCTCGTGCTTAGACGATAAAATGACGCTTTTTAGCTTAGGAGACAAAAATGAGTTAGGCAAAAGCAAGTACCAAACCCGCTAGCGCAATAGCAGAGCCACTAATGCGCGTCGCTAAAGGCGTACCAATTTTCGTCATCAGCTGACCAAAACCCAGACCAACCGCATGTAAGCCAGCCGTAGCCAAAGCAAAGCCCAACGCATATTGCAGACCATTGGCATTCAAAGGCATTTCCATACCGTGAGCGGCACCGTGGAATAACGCAAAACCACCAGCAATCGCAGCACAAACTAAGGTTGGCAAACGTTTAGCAAACAATACCAAGACACCCAAAACGATAACGGACAATAGAATTCCTTGCTCAACGAATGGTACGTTCAAACCGGCCACGGCTAAGCCACCACCCAACAACATAGTCACGACAAACGCCGCAGGGATCGCCCACAAAGCGCGGCCACCGATGCTCGCCGCCCAAAGACCAATCGCCACCATGGCCAAAAGATGATCCAAACCGCCCATTGGGTGAGCAAATCCCGTCATAAAGCTAGAAGCTTGTTCATGCCCCGGATGAGCAAACACGGAACCAGAAGCCAATACTGAAGCCGCTACCAACAAACCTTTTGTTTTCAATGCTCTTTCTTTCAACGCATTCATAATTTTTCTCCTAATATTTCGTAAACCTGAACTTAATACTTCCCAACGACGTTACGAGCACAGTAGCCATTTAAACGACAGCTTTCGCTGCAGGTATTTCTTTTGCTTCCAACATCCCTTCAGACACAATGATCTGAATAATCTCATCCAAGCCTTGGGCTTTTTTGAGATTCGAAAAGATAAACGGACGATCACCTCGTTGAGTCTTGGCGTCGTGCGCCATCACATCCAAAGACGCACCAACCAAAGGCGCTAAATCAGTTTTATTAATAATCAACAAATCCGATTTCGTAATACCAGGACCGCCTTTACGAGGAATCTTGTCACCTGCAGAAACGTCAATAACATAAATGGTAAAATCGGATAACTCTGGGCTAAAGGTCGCACTCAAGTTGTCGCCACCACTTTCCACAAACACCACATCCAATTCGCCATGACGCTCTAGCAATTGATCAATCGCCGCCAAGTTCATTGATGCATCTTCACGAATCGCCGTGTGCGGACAACCACCTGTCTCCACTCCCAAGATACGGTCCGCATCCAAGGCTTCATGCTGGGTTAAGAACTTCGCATCTTCTTGGGTATAAATATCATTGGTCACCACGGCAATGTTGTAATAGTCACGCATCGCGCTACATAAAGAACGCAGCAACGCGGTTTTACCTGATCCTACTGGACCACCCACACCAATTCGTAAGGTTTGTTTTTTCATACTAGGTTCCTTTTAAAAATAAATTCGAAATCTTATGGTTGTTATTTCCACTCGCAAAACTACAAAACCAAAATACATACATGAACCAAACACGTAGGCCGGATGAATCGAGGGACGAAGATGTAATCCGGCGTTTAGAGGTGGTTAAAGCGCAAGGCACACCATACAACGCCTGATTACGGTCGTACCTCCCTCATCAGGCCTACAAAATAAAATACACCTAAGACCGAAATAGCCGTGAGTATTGTGTTTCATGCTGAGCACTGGCTATGGCAATGGCCGGTAGGCCTGCGCCAACACGGTCTTCTTCAATGGTTAATGACATGGCAATGGCGTGTCGAATGTCTGTCTGTAATTCTCCTAACAATTCTTGTGCTTGGGTTTGCCCAAGGGGAACCAGCTTGGTAGCGGCGGCAATTTGGTTCTCCAACCAAGACCAAGCAAAACCGAGTGAAGCAAGATCTATTTTCACCCCCCAATAATTGGCTGCAATAGCAAATAAGGTGACAAAGCTCATCTCGTCTAAACGCTTAAACGGAGTGTCTATTTGCAGGCTGCCCATTAGACGAAACAAGGCTTCACCCATCGCAGTATCATTCAGTCGCAGCTCTTTGGTTTCTCGGCAGGCCAGTACTAAATCATTCAGTTCAAATAATCTTTCTGTGTCTTGCCGCTTAGCGGCATCCATACATAACCGCAGCACAGGTAAATCCACACGTGCTACCGACTGTTGCAACTGCAAGCTAATCCAGTCAGACACCTCAGCTTTGTTTTTTACCCAGCCTTGATCAATGGCGTATTCCATGCTTTGAGAAAAAGCAAAGCCGCCCACAGGCAAACCGACGCTGCTTAACTGCAAAAGCCGCAGCAAGCTAATATCAGTGGTATCAATGTTAGTGGTGACTGTGCCCATGACTATAAGCTCCAGATTCTGGGACAAAAACGCCCTCTTCATGGGTAACGATCAAGCCAAGCATGTGCAACATGTCTTCTAAAACGTGGTCAGGTTTGATGCGTAGCCAGCGTTCGCCAATTTGAATTTTGGTGTGACGATTGCCCAAGTGGTAGCAGGCTTTGGAGAAGGCTTCCCAATCTTCACAGCTAGCATGAGCGACGTCTTCTACTGCGCCAGTCACTTGAACTATCCTGCCGCATTCGGACTTTAAAAATTCACCGACTAACAGCGGCTTACCACGCTCAAGAAAAACTCGAACCTCTTCGTCATTGTCACCTATAAGTTTCAATCTACCACGATCACGCTGTTCATGGGTTAGCGTCACTGTGGTGTGGACTGGATCGTGACAATGGGTGCCTAACCTTTCGTAAATATCTAGCATATGCTGTTCCTAAAAAAACGCCCCTAAAAGAGAGTATAAAGCTGAGCCAAGGGCAATACTTCAGCTGGCTCACAGGTTAATAATTCCCCATCCGCTCGCACTTCATAGGTTTGCGGATCAACGGTAATGTTCGGCAACCAATCGTTGTGAATCATATCGAGCTTGGAAATATTGCGAGTGTTTTTACAGGCCACCAAGGTACGGTCCAAACCGAGTGATTCTTTCAAGCCATTATTCAACGCCGCCTGAGAAACAAAGGTCACAGACGTTGCTGCTGCCGCTTTACCGAATGAACCAAACATAGGGCGATAATGCACCGGCTGTGGCGTCGGAATTGAGGCATTTGGGTCACCCATTGGCGCGCTGGCAATCATGCCGCCTTTAATAATCATCGAAGGTTTTACAGCAAAAAAGGCTGGCTTCCATAAGACTAAATCCGCCATTTTTCCCGGCTCAATCGATCCGACTTCATGGCTAATACCATGAGCAATGGCAGGGTTGATGGTGTACTTGGCAATATAGCGACGAGCCCGAAAGTTATCCGCGCCCAATTCTTGATCTTCTGCCAACAAACCAAACTGCTGCTTCATTTTGTGGGCGGTTTGCCATGTACGAGTCACCACTTCGCCTACTCGTCCCATAGCTTGAGAATCAGACGAAATCATGCTGAAGGCACCACGGTCATGAAGAATGTCTTCCGCGGCAATGGTTTCTTTGCGAATACGTGAATCTGCAAACGCCACATCTTCTGCAATATTGCTGTCCAGATGGTGACACACCATCAGCATGTCTAAATGCTCATCGACCGTGTTGTGAGTATAAGGGCGCGTTGGATTAGTTGAGGATGGCAAGACATTCGGATTGGAACAGGCTTGAATAATATCAGGGGCATGACCACCACCTGCGCCTTCGGTGTGATAAGTGTGAATCACTCGATCTTTAAAGGCATCAATGGTGCTGTCGACGAAGCCAGATTCGTTCAAGGTGTCAGTGTGAATCGCCACTTGCACGTCGTAGGCTTCAGCGACACTCAAACAGCAATCAATCGACGCTGGCGTGGTGCCCCAATCTTCGTGCAGTTTCAGTCCACAAGCACCTGCTTCCAGTTGCTCTTCTAAAGCTTCTGGCAAACTGGCGTTGCCTTTGCCCAAAAAGCCCAAGTTCATCGGCAGACTGTCGGTGGCTTGTAACATCTTGCCAAGATACCAAGGCCCAGGCGTACAAGTCGTTGCTTTAGTTCCCGTTGCAGGCCCTGTGCCGCCGCCAATCATGGTGGTGACGCCAGAGGTTAAGGCTTCTTCAATTTGTTGCGGACAAATAAAATGAATGTGTGCATCAATGCCACCGGCAGTCAAAATAGAGCCTTCACCAGCGATGACTTCCGTTCCCGGCCCAACCACAATATCGACGTTATCTTGCACGTCTGGGTTGCCGGCTTTACCGACTTTAAAAATGCGACCGTCTTTGATGCCAACATCGCCTTTCACAATCCCCCAATGATCCAGCACCAAGGCATTGGTAATCACCAAATCTACGGCAATATCATTGGTCACTTGGCTTTGTCCCATGCCGTCTCGGATGACCTTGCCGCCGCCGAATTTCACTTCGTCGCCATACACGGTGAAATCTTTTTCCACCTGAATCCAAATATCGGTATCGCCTAAACGCACACGGTCACCAGTGGTCGGACCGAACATCTGCGCGTAACTTTGTCTGTCCATCGTCGCCATTATTCTGCTCCTACCAATTTGCCCATGACTTCACCACGAAAACCATAAATAGTTTTCGTGCCAGCGTATTCGACCAGCTCTACTTCACGGCCTTGGCCGGGTTCAAATCGCACTGCGGTACCAGAAGCAATATTCAAGCGAAAGCCCTTAGTCACTGCACGATCAAAAGACAAAGCGGGATTCACTTCAAAAAAATGATAATGGGAGCCAATTTGTACAGGGCGATCACCGGTATTTTCGACGCGAATTTTCACCGTTTTACGGCCCACATTGAGCTCAATATCGCCAGCGGCTACCTGTATTTCACCTGGAATCATGATGTTTTCCTTTTAAAAAAAAGAACCTGACACACACGTTTAATGACGTAACGAGTAGTCATTAATTAATTGGATTGTGAACGGTAACTAGCTTGGTCCCATCTGGGAACGTCGCTTCCACCTGCACTTCATGGATCAACTCAACCACGCCGTCCATTACTTGTTCCGCACTCAATAAAGTTTTGCCATAGGCCATTAATTCCGCCACGGTTTTACCATCGCGAGCACCTTCGATAATTTCCATAGTGATGTACGCCATGGATTCGGGGTAATTCAATTTAAGGCCGCGATTCAAACGTCGTTCGGCTAGTAAGGCAGCGGTAAATACCAACAGCTTGTCTTTTTCTCTTGGGAGGAGTTCCATTTTTATGCTCCGTTACTTATCTTTATGATTGTTTTCGTTGAACCAAAAAAGAGCGCCTGCACCTTTTTAGGTCGACCAAATTCTCGGTTCATTGGATTCTTTGTTCATTAATGCGGGACGAATATCTCGCCAGCACTGAATAAATAGCTCTTTAACTTGTTCGGAATCATGATGAAGACTGCGAACTAAAATGTACTCGCCTACCAAACTTACGCCACTTAATGACCCATGTTGGGTACAGTGCTGGCGTAGGGAGTCGATCAATTCGTCATGGTTGACTGAATTAGAAGGTTCCTTTAAATCAAACGGCCCTGCGATCATCAAACCATTAATTGGCTTACCATCTAATCCCGCTTTGGCTGAAAAAACAGCACGGCTACTATCATCAATAACCAATCGTTCACGCATCTTAAGACGACCGTTCTGACGAATCTGAAAGCCTTGTTCTGCGTGGCCTTCGCCAAAATCCTCTTTGTTGGCTGGCAAACCAAAACAGGTAATTTCCCAGCCTATGAACTTGGCGTTATCAGCAAGCTCGATACGGTTTTCAAGGCGTGTGTGGGCATTGGGATACAAAATGGTTTCTTGTGGCAACCATTCCATTAAGCTGTTTTCAGCGACGTTTAACTGGGTAATTTGATGCTGTAAGGTTTTGTCTTTACGAGCACGATAAACACGACCTGCCCCAGGCGTGGTGATTAAAACGTGTGTATTTTGAGATAAGTTTGCTGTAATCGTGAGGCGATCCCCCGAAACCAAACCGCCCGGTGGATGCAATAAATAGACGTGTGCCGTATCTCGACCCTCAGGGTAAAAAGGCTTTTGCACGTACAAAGGCCCTTTATGGTCACAGGTTTTCAACACGGTTCCGCGAGTGGTCTTATCAAAACCCAACGTCAGAAACGCATGCCACTGCGAAGCACCAACTTCGGGCAACATGGACGTTTCTATCAGCGGCTTTTGTTCAAATTTTTCTGCTAAAGCAAGATTATGTTTATTATTCATTGATGCCCTATAAGCGTCTTTCGCGTGGCTGCTGATTCCAACCAATGCAAAAATCAGACCGCCAAATACTGCTTTATCAAAGTATCGTTAAGGTTCTCCATTTTATCTGCCGCAACAATGCGTCCCTTTTCCATCAGACGAAACTCTTTACCTACGCGACGAGCGAAACCGAGCTTTTGCTCTACCAAGATGACGGTCAATCCTTCTTCTTCGTTCAGCTTTAAAATCACATCGCCAATTTGCTTAACAATGTTGGGCTGAATGCCTTCGTTAGGCTCGTCCAAGATCAAGACTTTTGGTTCTAATACCAAGGCACGGCCAATGGCTAATTGCTGCTGTTGTCCACCAGATAAATCACCACCACGACGATGCAGCATGTCTTTCAATACCGGAAAAAGCTCGAAGATTTTCTCTGGAATATCCTTTGGAGAGTCTTTCGTGCGCTTACCACGAACAGGCAAACCGATACGCAGGTTTTCTTCCACAGTAAGCATGGGGAAAATGTCTCGACCTTGTGGAACGTAACCAATGCCTGAGTAAGCTCGCTTTTCTGCGCTTTGCTTGTTTAGCGTTTCGCCTTCCATGGTGATGTCGCCACTTTTGATCGGCAGCAACCCCATAATGGCTTTCAGCAAGGTCGTTTTGCCCACGCCATTACGACCCATGATGCAAGTAATCGAGCCGGGGACTATCTCTAAATCCAAGCCCCAAAGAATCTGTGTGCCGCCGTAAAGTTGATCAACCTTGTTAATGGATATCATGCCTGTTCTCCTGCCGCAGCCTCTTCACCAAGGTACACTTCAATCACGTCTTTATTACTTTGAATCTGATCCATCGTACCTTCCGCCAATACAGAGCCTTGATGCAATACGGTGACTGTGCGAGCAATACTGCGCACAAATTCCATATCGTGTTCGACCACAATCACAGTTCGCTCTCCAGCCAGAGAGGTTAGTAGCTCCGCCGTGCGTTCTGTCTCTTGTGCTGTCATGCCAGCTACAGGCTCATCGATCAACAAAAGTCTTGGCTCTGCCACCAACAACATACCGATTTCTAACCATTGTTTTTGACCATGAGACAAGGCACCCGCCAACATGAATCTATGCTTAGCCAAACCAATGGTTTTTAACACTTCATCAATGCGGTCGATTTGTGTCGGTGTTAAACGCGAGAACAAGGTCGGCAAGACACGTTTGTCAGTTTTAAGAGACAACTCTAAATTGTCAAACACGGTTTGCTCTTCAAACACAGTTGGCTTTTGGAATTTACGACCAATACCAAGCTGAGCAATTTCCGCTTCGTCTTTGTTTAATAAGTTGTGATTCTGCCCAAAAAAAACCGTGCCAGAATCGCACTGAGTTTTGCCGGTAATTACATCCATCAAAGTGGTTTTACCCGCGCCATTGGCACCGATCAAACAGCGTAATTCGCCATCGTTAATATAAAGATTAAGATTGTTTAGCGCTTTGAAGCCGTCGAAGCTCAAATTCAAATCTTCCACGTACAGAATCATCTGATTACCGACATTTACCTCGGCCTGCGCTGGAGCCAAAAATGGCCAAACTTGATCTCGACGGAAGAGTTCACGGGTGCTATCTAACGTACTCATGCTTGTGACTCCTTATTCATTACACTGTTTCGCTTAGCCTTTAACTGCCCATACAACCCCATCAAACCCTTTGGTAAATACAAGGTAACCAGCACAAACATAGCACCTAAGGCGAACAACCAAGCATCGGGCATGATGGCAGTAAAACGGGTTTTCGCGTAGTTCACTAACAAGGCACCGATCACCGCACCAATCAAGGTGCCACGACCACCTACGGCAACCCAAATCACCATCTCGATCGAGTTAATCGGGGAGAATTCACCTGGGTTAATAATGCCCACTTGCGGCACATACAAAGCGCCAGCAATGCCAGCGATGACAGCGGAATAAACAAACAACCACACCTTGTATCTATCAGTACGATAGCCGATAAAACGTGAACGGGATTCTGAATCACGAATCGCCAACACCACCTTACCAAGACGAGAAGACAAAATCTTTTGGCTTACAACAAACACCACAGCCAGCAAGATCGCAGTGATCAAGAACAAGGCGACCCGCGTGCTGTCGGCTTGTAAACTGAAGCCAAGAATTTCTTTAAAGTCGGTCAAGCCATTGTTGCCACCAAAGCCCATTTCGTTACGGAAGAACGCCAACAGCAAGGCATAGGTTAAGGCTTGCGTCATGATGGAAAGATACACTCCAGTTACGCGAGAACGGAACGCTAACCAACCAAACACAAAGGCCAACAAACCAGGCACTAGCACTGCCATTAACATGGCGAACCAGAACTGATCCATGCCCAGCCAAAACCAAGGCAATTCTTTCCAATCCAAAAACACCATAAAGTCGGGCAGTAATGGATTGCCGTAAACGCCACGATCACCAATTTGGCGCATTAAATACATGCCCATCGCGTAACCGCCCAAGGCGAAAAACGCCCCGTGACCTAAACTCAAAATACCGCAATAGCCCCAGATAATATCCACCGCTAACGCCAGCATGGCGTAGCACAAATACTTACCCAAAAGCGTGATGGTGTAAGTACTGACATAGAAAACTGAGTCAGCGGGTAACAATAGATTCGCCGCCGAGGCCAAAATAGTCACACTCAATAAAATCACCACAAATGGCAGAGTGTGTTTGCCCGTCGAGCGCCCTTCAGAAAACCAAGCTGTAAGACGTTTCATTCTGCCGCCCTCCCTTTTTGTGGAAAGAGTCCCTTAGGACGTTTTTGAATAAAGAGAATAATAAACACCAACACCAGAATCGCCGCGAGAACTGCGCCCGTGGTTGGTTCAAGAAATTTCGTTGCAATGCCCAAAGTGAACGCCGCGACCAAGGTGCCAAGCAAGTTGCCCACGCCACCGAACACCACCACCATGAAAGAATCGATAATGTAAGACTGACCCAAGTTTGGTCCAACATTGGTTAGCTGACTTAACGCCACCCCAGCAATACCCGCGATACCAGACCCCAAACCAAAGGTCATCGCATCGACCCAATTGGTTTTTACACCCATGGCTTTTGCCATGTTGCGATTTTGCGAGACAGCACGAACGTTTAGACCCAAAGAGGTTTTCTTCAATACAATCACCAAGACGATGAACACCAACAAGGCAAAGGCTAAAATATACAAACGGTTTAGCGTTAAAGATAAAACGGGGTTAATTTCCCAAGAGCCACTCATCCAGCTAGGCGTGGATACTTGACGGTTAAGCGGTGAGAAAATCGTCCGTACCAATTGCTGCAAGATCAAACTAATACCAAAAGTGGCCAGCAAGGTTTCCAATGGGCGGCCATGCAAACGACAAATAACTAAGCGCTCTATCAATACGCCCATCAAGCCAGATACTAAAAAGGCAGCAGGAATCGCTACCCAAATCGAGTAATCGATGTAATTCGGCATAATCAACTGCACCACATATGTGGTGTAAGCACCCAACATGATCATTTCGCCATGGGCCATATTGATAACGCCCATCACACCAAAAGTAATCGCCAAGCCAATAGATGCCAACAACAATACTGAGCCAAGGCTCAAACCAAAAAACAACTGGTCGACAAAGGCAAAACGGTTCACTCGTTGCGCGATTTTTTCTAATGCCGCATTGGCAGCACTCACAACAGCGGCGCTGTCGTCACGGGTAAGTCGAGTCAGCAGGTTTCGTACATCACTTTCTAAGCTTGTAGACATTTTTTCAATCGCCGCAATGCGATTAGAAGGTGCCAACCCCGTTTGTGATGCCGTATTCATAGCAAGCGCCAATCCCATGGCTTCTTTAACTTTTTTGTTCGTCTCATTCGGGTAAAGGCCTTCTAAAACCTCGACCGTGTCGTCATCTAATTTAGACAAGAGCTCTCTAACCGCATTTTCACGCACACTAGGTGACTTTGCAGTGAGTTGAATTCGGGCCATGGCATTGCGTAAATAACCACGTAATTTATTGTTTACTCGAATTTTATCCACATCTCCTTTCTGAAGATCGGTTCGAGTTTGTTGAGTAAATACATCTTTATAAACAGTTTCACCATTCACATCGGACTGACCAACAACCTGACCTTCCGCTTCGATATAATACAAATTGCCCTCTAATAAAGTACGGAAAAGAGGCAAAACACTGTCGTCAGATGCGGCCTCAATTCTGACCAGAATCGGCTCTACGTCTTTCATTTTGGCTTCACCCAACTCGACTAAAAGAGGGTCCAAAGACGTCGACTCCGCGCCATAGCTGGGAAAGGATAAAAGCCCAAAAAGACAGCAGCAAAGTGCGATGCAATATTTCACGGTGATACGTCTCAAGGTCATACTCCATGTATCGGAAGGTTTTTAAATCAGAACTCGATTTGAAGAGAAAAATGACTCTCTGACTAGACAAGCTATTCAGCCGCTAGACAGAGAGTCGAGGTTACCCCTGGGGATGGGTCAAATTAATAATTCTGACCAGAACACGACTTGGTTTTGGTGTTGTAGTTACCGCACTTAATCGGCGCCGTCCAATCTGAAATCAGATCTTTAGAACCTGGTAAGAAGTCAGACCACGCATCACCCGCCACCACGCCATCGGTTTCCCAAACCACTTCAAACTGACCATTATCTTGGATTTCGCCAATTAGCACAGGTTTGCTCAAGTGATGGTTTTTGTTCATTACCGCAACACCACCGGTTAGATTTGGCGTTGTTTGGCCGATCATGGCTTGCTCAACCGCATCAACATCCGTTGTGCCCGCTTTCGTTACTGCGTTCGCCCACATTTTGAAACCGATATAAGTCGCTTCCATTGGGTCGTTGGTTACACGATCAGAGTTTTTAGTGTAGGCATGCCACGCTTTAATAAAGGCTTCGTTTTCTGGTGTTTCAACACTTTGGAAATAGTTCCAAGCCGCCAAATGACCAACCAATGGTTTTGTATCTAAACCAGAAAGCTCTTCTTCACCAACAGAGAAAGCCACAACAGGAATGTCTTCAGAAGAAATACCTTGGTTGCCTAACTCTTTGTAGAAAGGTACGTTAGCGTCACCGTTGATGGTAGAAACCACAGCAGTTTTCATACCTTCGCTACCGAATTTATTGATATCAGAGACAATAGACTGCCAATCAGAATGACCGAATGGCGTGTAGTTGATCATGATGTCTTTTGCCGCAACGCCTTTGGCTTTTAAGTACGCCTCAAGAATTTTGTTAGTCGTACGAGGATAAACGTAATCGGTTCCGGCAAGCACAAAGCGCTCCACACCAAGATCGTTCATCAAATAATCCACCGCAGGAATCGCCTGTTGGTTTGGCGCAGCCCCTGTGTAAAACACGTTTTTAGACGACTCTTCGCCTTCGTACTGAACTGGGTAGAACATCAAACCGTTCAACTCTTCCAATACTGGCAACACCGATTTACGAGAAACCGATGTCCAACTACCAAAAATCACATCCACTTTGTCTTTGGTTAATAACTCGCGTCCTTTCTCTGCAAACAATGGCCAGTTTGACGCTGGGTCAACCACCACAGCTTCGACCTTTTTACCAAGCAAACCACCCTTTTTGTTTTGTTCATCCACCATCATCAAGACAGTGTCTTTCAGCGTGGTTTCAGAAATCGCCATGGTGCCAGACAAGGAGTGCAACACACCGACCTTGATTGTGTCTGCTGCTAGCGAAGGAAGCGCAATAAGCGTTGCACCAGAGAGCACAATCGCAGAAGTAAGCGTTTTGATTTTCATAGTTGGAGCCGTCCTATTGTGATTTATAATATTTTTGGTTTTTTAGACTAGGTATGAACACCTCAAATCCGTAGAGCCAGTATTAAAAAATCACTGAAAGAAAGGTATGCGCGAAATGACTTAGCCCTATACGTCAAATGACGTATAGGGCGGTTTTGTTCCCTCCCCTTTCTTCAAGCAAAGAGGTCGTCATACCCCTTTTCACCCCGGCCTTGCCAATTGTAAGGTAGGTCGCGGCTTTAGCCCGACGAGGAATTTAAGCTCCATTCGAACGCTTTGTATTCCCAGCCTTTATTCCGCTCTTCAATTCAGAAAAAGGCTAAACGGGTAACTTTTTTGCTAGCGCCCAAAAACTTCAGTTTAAAGAAAAGCAAAAATTCGCTTTAAGGTAGATTGCCTCGTAAACCCTTTTGTATAGATATTTGTCTTCTGACCTAACGCACAGAAGGCATAGATTGTTTTCGCTGTTGTGAGCAAGGATATTTTTAACTGACTCTGAGACTCCATAAGGTCGCGCAACTTCGTTGCGTCGAACTAACTTCTTCGGTGATGCTGCTCTTTCGTAGGGCGTATATGGACTCCTCTGGGGATGCAACAATAGTGTCCCTATTTTTTAATAAAAAATCATGCGTACTCCACTTGATTATTAACAATACTTATCAGCGGTCATAACAAACTTGCGTTAGCTTTCGTATATTCGGTCTTATTATGGAGAGCTACTCCAGACCTTAACGGCTTTATTCGCCGTGAACCAAACGCCTTTATCGCGATGACGGCTTTAAAAGCCTATGCCCTACACAGGTTTCATTTGGTTTGCTTGCTAGCTGTTCATTCCGTTTAATCTATATTGCTAACTATCTCGGTTGGTACTTTCTTTATTTACTGGCTTTTAAAGACCGTCATCACTGTGCGACAGGTTGACGATATTCAAGCCCACTTTTCAGCATGGCTGTCGCCATTCTGACCAGTTTGTTGGCGACAGCTACAATGGTTTTATTAAACCCTTTCGTGCTGAGTAATTGCCTTACCCAACAACTCAAGCTGTCTGTCTTTTCTTTAACATGAATGACCAAAGATCGGGCCCCATTGATGATCAGTGTACGCAGATATGTATCACCTCGTTTGGTAATCCTGCCGATGGTAACTTTACCGCCACTACCACTGTGCGCAGGTACAAGACCAATGCTGGCACTGGCATCTCGGCCGTGCCTGAAGCACTCAGCCGAACCGAACTTAGCATATATCATGCTGGCTCCAAGCCAGCCAATACCGGGTAATTGAACCAATCGTTGGCAGGCATCTATTTGCTTTGCTATTTCTTCGATCTCATCAGACACCTCTTTCATCAGCATGATCACATGTCTAAGTTGTTCTAACAGTCTAAATATTACTCTGCGTGCAACAACCGTCATTTCATTTTCAGCATCTTCAAGCGCAATGGGTACCTGCTTAAGAAGCTTATTAATCCCTAAAGCAAAATTAACGCCATACTCGCGACCAAAACCTCGAAGTCGGTTGGCAATTTGGTTGCGTTCTTTCTTATAGCCTTCGCGGAATTTATGTAAAGTAGCAATATCTTGCTGCTCTAATGTACGGATCTGAACACAGTGTAACTGCTGGCTTCTACTCGCCTCATAAATACTAATGGCATCATTTTTATCATTCTTATTACCCTCTCGATATTTTGCCGCAAGATGCGGGGGAATAAGGCCAACTTTATGACCTGATGATGTAAAGCGCCTAGCCCAATAATGTGCTGAGCCACACGCTTCCATATAGATCGCTGCATTTGGATATTGAGCAATGATGAGACACATCTTTTACGCTGTGACTTCTTTATTTAGCTTAGCTTTACCGGCCTGATTGAAGACAGCTACTTGGAAGACTTCTTTCGCTAAATCAATACAAATTGTCGTATTATTATTCATGGTATGGCTCCTTTGGTTTGGTCGCCCCCCAATTTATCGGAATTCCGCTGAATTGGGGAGGAGTCCATACCATTGCGATGAGGGAGGTACGACCGTGATCCGCCATTGAAAGCAAAGCTTTCATTTTCTAAGGTAAATAGCCCTTTAGAGCGACATCAAGATTTGTAAACTAAACACTGGCAGCTAATTGGGAAGTCTTTTAGTATCAATCTATAAATATCTACACCTAACAAATATCGCTCTACCGAGACAAGCTATAGCGCACATATACACAATAAAATCATGCAAACTGGTGAAAATATGCGATACAACATGGAAGATGGTTTCAGTCTGAAAAACCTTTTCGAAAATATATTCGGTCGAAAGGCGTGGTATGAGCTTAAGCATTCCACAGATATTATATTATGGAAAAAATATTGCACTCGCCTTTTATCTGCAATCGAAGTGTCCGCGAAGGCGACCGTTCAAATAGCTGATGAAGATTGGTTTGAGCAGCTTTCGATGGAAGCCGAACATGGGAAAAAAATGCTGCAATTGTCAGAAGATTTTGAACAGCTATTCGCTAATCTAGCAGCATCACTTGGAACTATAAGCTTTTTGCAGTTGGGTTTGATTCCCTACCACCTAACGCATAAAAGCGTAACATTAAGACATCCAATTAACTGGAAGTTAGACCTATATCGTTCTGTTCAGTATGTCCAGAATTCTGAACAGCGACAAAACTCATATAACAAGAAAAAGCAGTCAAGTACATAAAAACAACATTGTCTTAATCGTTAAGGAAAGTAAGAAATCAACGTTGTTTGATAGATACTTCATTGTTAATGTGCTGTCGCTAACTATTTAAAATAAACACCACAAAGAGCTTTCCATGGTAGCTAAACCGAGAACCTTGAAAATACAACAGGCCAACTGTTTCTATAATTACACAATTGGTCTTGATGTCACCAAAGTAGATCTCCTTAAGACTGCCAGTAGGCTTTTAAAGTCAGGCTTAGCAAGAACAGTTTGCTTCTCAGATATGAAGGCCGTATACATCGACGAACATGGTAAAATTCAACTCGAATTACTTGATACACAAGGTCGCCGATGGGATAAAAACTGGACGATAAAATTCAGCGAATCTTTGCCAAAGCATACTGCTGAAGATCTTACTTTTTGTCTAGAGCTGTCCTTCCATGAGCAACGCATCGAAGGCGATGAAGTTCGACAAATGCCTCCACATTTTCGAGCAGCTTTACCCCCAATAGTACTTGAAAATGATGACTTGACTCTGCCTATCTACCCTTGGCTCAAGCTTCATTCTGACGGATTAATGTCCATTTGCTTCCAACTCGACACAACATGGAATAATCTTGGCGAAGATGACTTCATAAACGACATCGTCAACTTGTTTCAACGCTACTTTAAATTTGTTTGGGTGCAAGCGACACTTCAAAGAATAGATGGCGAACAGCTCCTGCCTGACGCATTCGAAGGAAAAATCTCCATTGGCGGCCAAGACATAATTAACCGAAAGACCCGCAAGCTCATCAAGAAGATGCGAGGGACGGCAAGAACGACACTCGACAACTCCCTCAGCAAGGAAGGGCGACACTTTGATTTACATGGTGAGTCATGGTTGCTCCATCAAATCGCAGGGGCGGAAGATCAATCTGAGTGGGAAGGGACTATTGACCTTTGCAGATCCATTTACTCAAACGCCGTAGTATCACAAATAGTCTCAATCAACCGCAGAAAAAATAGTCGGGGGGCAAGGGTACAGTTGTGGCAAGGCCGACCCTCAATTTCTCTAATGCGATTCTCTGACCAACCCCAATCCAAAAAACAGTTATTCAACAAGTATAGCCAGTCGATCTCTCGGATCCTATTACGCTCTGTCGGAATGAGTAATCCTCCGCAACTACCACCTGACCTTCGTCTGTTTGATGACTATTGCTTCCATGGTAACAGAGCAATTCTGCTTTGGACTTGGCTGCGGCCACACAATTCATCTGACGATGCCTGGAATGACCCACACACCAGAACCTATCTTCTAGAGACAAGCTAGGGCTGAACACTTCGAGTACCACAACATGTGTATTGCACGTGCATGTGCTATGGCTGGATCCCCCCAATCCGATGAAAACCTAATGTACGCCTACGAAACATTGGCTAAAGCTAATACTATGATTCACCAATCAAGCCAAGCTGGGGAGATTACTGATGCACTTGAATTTTTAATGAACTCTGCTGGTACAATGGGGCTAATAACATCAGGGAAAGAACAAGCTCAATGGCATCTAGATGAACGACGTTATAAAGCAGAAAAACGGCGATCCCAAGTGGACCGATGGCTGACTGCAGTATTCGGCATCGTGGGTGCAGCAGGACTAGCTGATCTGGTTGTTCAGCCATTATTGAAAGCAACACACCCTGATTGGGTAGATTGGTTTACAGGGCTATCCGCATTCGCATTTGCCTCACTAGCAGTCATTCTTTTTGTGATACTGATATCGGTCGTTAACACGATTAGAAAAGAGTAACTAGCAATATAGGAAACCATAAGCTAACAATCCTTAGTTTATCAACCAAAAAACTCGTTCAAAACTAAGGCATAAAAGTAATTAAAATGTTTATGAGAAAGTTGAGATTGTCTAAATACTGCAATCGTAAGGGGAAGACCAATCACTCTTCAACCTCTCTATAAGCCCCATCGCTCCGTCTTTATTTTTGGTTCTATCTGGATAAACGAGGTAGTAGGCTTTTCTTAGTGAAATTGTGATTGGGCTGAGGGTGATGAGTTGCCCTGTTTTCAGGGCGTTTTGGATGAAGAGTCCTTGGCCGAGTAGTAGGCCTTTACCTTGTATGGCGGCGTCGATGGCCATGCTGGAGAGGTTAAATTGTGGACCTTTGTTGGGTTTTCGTTTTTGATAGCCTGCGACTGTTAGCCAGTCTTGCCAGTTTGGTAGGTATGGATTCTCGTTGCCCCAGTCGATATGGATCATTGGTTTTTCAAGTAAGGTATCTAAATCCCCCTGTGCTATTCCGTTAACGAGTGATGGACTGGCGACTAGGTGTACTTCGTCTTGGAATAGAAAATCGTGGTTTAGTGATTTGTCTTGTTTACCAAAGCTGATGCTTGCATCACAGCGACTAAGGTTGAAGTCGACCGCTGTATGGCTGGCTTCGACTCGTATTTCTAGGCCTGGATGCTTTTCCATGATGTGTAGTACTTTGGGCATTAACCACAAGCTCGCCACTGAAGGTAATGTGTGCAGCGTAAAAATCGTTTGCTGCTTTAATTGGTCTAAGCTGGCTTGTCCACGTTGCAGGCTTTCAATCGCTTGGTTGGCAAAGTATAGGTATTGCTGACCCGCTTGAGTCAGCTCGACACCTAGTTTAGAGCGCTCAAACAGTGTTGCGTCTAGGTGAGATTCTAGCTGTTTTATTTGTTGGCTGACGGCCGCTGGCGTTATGCACAAGGCTTTTGCCGTTTTCGCAAAGTTGCCTGTGTGCGCGGCATTTATGAACGTGATTAAGCTGTTTAGATTAGGCAGTTTTAACATAATACTCTCAAGGTGATACTTTCAAACACTGTGCCTTTTTACATGACAGCGTCATCCTACCGTTCAATTTATACCCTTTATTGTTAAGCAAAAATTAATGATATATATATAAAATATTGATTTAAATATTTTGCTAACGTCATTAATCTGGACGATATCGTTGCCAATATAAAAGATCAAAACCTAAAGGGGAACACTAATGTCGTTATCCAATATTATTAATGATACAACTTATCCTATTGAAGATAATGACTTTAGAGCAGATTGTAAAAAGACTTTGGCAGAAAATGGAGCTTTGGTTTTGCCTGATTTCCTCAGTCATAAGGCAGTTCAAGCCATTATTGAGGAAGGCGAGGCGAAGAAAGAGCTCGCTTGGTATACCAAGTCCACTCATAACGTTTACTTAACGAATATAGATCCAAGTTATGACGCTGATCATGCGAGAAACAAGCAGGTCATTTCGTCTAAAGGTTGCATCACGGACGATCAGATTGATGGCGATTCGCCACTACGACAGCTTTATGATTCGGCTGTATTTCGAGCCTTTCTTGCCAGTGTGTTAGACGAAGAGGCGCTATATAACTACGCCGATAACCTTTCTTCTATCAATTTGCATTACGCCAGCGAAGGCCAAGAGTTAGGTTGGCATTTCGATAACTCGTCATTTGCCATTACTTTGTTAATTCAAAAGCCTGAGGGCGGCGGTGTGTTTGAATACATTGAAAATATGCGTGATGCCGATGCTAGCGAGATGAACTATAGCGGTGTCAGTGAAGTTCTCGCGGGACAGAAAAAAGTCAAAGAATTGGCAATAGAGCCCGGCGCTTTGGTGCTTTTTCGTGGTCGAAATGCCATTCACCGAGTCACGCCAACAGGAGGTGATACCACTCGTATGTTGGCTGTGCTCGCCTATAACTCACAACCTGGCATTGCACTGTCTGAAGCGGCAAGCAAAACCTTTTATGGGCGAGTGAATTAATAGACATCCGCCGTTTTGTGTTCACTTCTGGTGCCTCTTCAACTAGCAGAGGCACTTTCAAAACATTTCCTCGATAAATCCGTTTACAGTTGATCGATTAAAAATTAAATTAGTCGCGTTATTTTCTGTGAATAGGTCTTTGCTCAATCCTTCTGCCGTGCTAACGGCGCTGCCTATCTCTTCTCCCCAAATACAAAATGTGGATGCTATGAACGAAAACGTTATGAATGTGCCTAATAAGCCACCATTCAAGGTGATGGCTATTGCCTGTGTGGTTTGTTTAATCTTAGGTTTTGGAATTCTGAATCCTGGTAGTTTGCCAATTAACTCTGTGGTGTTGGCGATTGGACTGATGATTTTCCTTTGTGTTGCGCGAGTCCCCGTTACGATTGCTTTGATCGCTTCCGCTTTAGTGGGCGGTTTGCACAGCGGATTGTCTACTGAAGAAGCCATTGCCGCGATCAATGACAATTTGTTGGTCGGCTCACAAGTTGGTATGACCTACATTATGGTTGGTGCGCTTGCGGTTGCCCTTGCTCGCAGCGGTGTGCTCGATTTACTCGCTAGAAAGCTGGTGAGCATGCTGGGCAATGAAGATACAAAACACCAAAGTAAGGTGAAGTGGCTGCTTTATGGAATTTTCATGGTTGCTTCGATTTTGTCGCAAAACGCGGTGCCTGTTCATATTGCGTTTATTCCTGTGATGATTCCCCCACTGTTGGTGATTTTTAATAAATTACGCATAGATCGCCGCGCCATTGCCTGTGTATTAGCGTGCTCTATCAGTTCGAGTTATTTGTTGTTACCAACTGGCTTTGGGGCAATTTTCTTAAATGAAATCCTGCTAGCAAACGTTAACGACGTTGGTTCTGCCTACGGTTTAGCGGTGACGGCTGACATGGTTCCAAAGGCGATGTTTTTGCCGGTGATGGGGATTCTTGCGGGTATGTTGGTAGCGGTGTTTTTCTCATACCGCAAACCGCGCGACTACACGACGAATGACGTTGCCTTAGAACATCTAGAGAAAACCAAAGACACGGTAATCAAACCATTTCAATTGGTGATGACGCTGATTGCGGTTGCGGTCACTTTGGTGTTTCAAGTCACTTTTGATTCATTGCTTGTTGGCGCCATGCTTGGCTTTATGATTTTATCCCTTGCCGGTATTTTCCGTTGGGACCAGCAAGACGATGTCTTCACGCAAGGCATGCGCATGATGGTGCAGATTGCAGTGATTATTACCATCGCGTCTGGCTTTGCTGGCGTTTTGGAAGCAACTGGGGAAATTAAGCCTTTGGTACAAGCCTCGGCTGAACTGATTGGTGATCACAAAGCGCTAGCCGCTGCGATAATGTTGATTGTTGGCTTGTTCATTACCATCGGCTTTGGTGACTCCTTTGCCAGTGTGCCGATTCTAGCGCCCATTTATATTCCCCTTGCTCTGACGCTAGGCTTTTCGCCAATGGCAGCCGTCGCCTTGTTAGGCGCTTCTGCAGCATTGGGTGATGCTGGCTCTCCTGCGTCGACTATCACTCTTGGCGCGACCTCTGGCCTCAATGCAGATGGCCAACACGATCACGTGCGTGACTCGGTGATTCCTACTTTTATGCACGCTAACTTTGGCATGGTTATTTTTGCTTGGATTGCCGCCATGGTTCTATAAGCAACACACGCCTCACACCAACGCCTTGACCATAATGTGCTGTGGGCCCGCAGCACCGCCATGGTAAAGGGTGTTGGTGTCTTCAAACCCACCCTTTAAATACAGTCCCTTGGCGATAGGATTTTGACAATTTACCGTGAGGTAGATTGTTGAATGATTAGGATAAGCTTCGCTTAGGTAGTTTGATAACGCCAAGATCGCCTGTTTTGCATAACCTTTTCCCTGATACTTTTTGTCAATAAAGAAGCTACGCAGGCCGATTGAATGAGATTGACTGACAAAGTCATATTTTTCTGCGTACGTGGTATCGATCAAAAAGAAGCCAACTATTTGATCCTCTGCGAAAATAACATGGGGACGTATTTGCGCATTGGCATTTTTTAGAATGTCATCAATGCTACCAACAAACTGCTTCTGCGCTTCCACAACACCCAGTGTAATAACCTCTGCTAGGTGTTGAGTCGTCATCTTTTCAATAGTAACCATATCCATCCTTCTAATTCTTTTCTTTTTTATTGTGTTGTTTTTATTCCATTAGCCCAAATTATAATCAACTATCTAATTTAAAAGTGGTGTTCTATGTTTTTCATCAAGCTTGTTGCTGCCTTGATCGTTATGCTGGGTCTGGCGATTTATATCGTAAATAATAGTATTAAGGCAAAAGTGAGCCCTATTGAGGAAGTCACGTCTGCTCCTTATGAAGGCTTGAAGTTTCATAATACTGCACCACGTAACCCTATGTCTTTTTCTGATACTGCGGCGTTATGGGTCCGTTTTTTTACTGAGAAAAAAGTCGACACCACACCAGATATTAATATTCCGTTACGACCTGTTAGCCGAGCCGATTTAGAGGCGCTGAGTAGTGATACGCTGCATATGGTTAAGGAAACTGCGATTAAGTCCCCAATATGAGACAATGCCGATCTGACCATTACCTCAAGACCGAATGACATGAATCAGCTTTCCTTCGCCGATACCG